>CALHYX010000049.1 GCA_938041035.1 uncultured Acidimicrobiales bacterium
CTCGGCGATCGAAACTGCCGACGACGCGGTGCATGTAGCTGTTGGCCTCATCGACCACGAGATCGGCGATGCGGCCGAACGTGAGCGAGTCGTGACACTCGACCGGCCCATCGACGAACTCGATGATGAGGGGTTCGGTCGAGTCGGTCGCCATCTGATGCCTCTGCGGTCCCTCGTGGGTGTGGTCCCTGCGTGTGCGATCCGTCGAATCGATCCAGTGGAGCCAGGGAGAATCGAACTCCCGACATCTTGCTTGCAAAGCAAGCGCTCTACCAACTGAGCTATGGCCCCGGGCCCACCCACTGTAGGGCGATCCGGGGCGGGCGACACCGGATTGGCGACGGGTTTCCTGCGGTGTCATACGCTACGAAAGATAGTGAAAAGAAACCAAAGGCCCGTCCGGCAGGGCACCCATGGGAGGGGTCTGCGAATCTTGCGGGGTGGGAATGCCAACGCAACGAGACATCCGTGCCATCGGCATCGAATGCCTGCGCGACGGCGAACCACTCTCGGTTCGCCGCCTCTGCAATCGCGCCTACATCTCCATCGGCTCGTTCTACAACCAATTCGACAGCATCGATCACCTGGCCGACAGCATCGATCGCCGGTTGTTGGCCGCAGCCACCGTCGCCGAACCCGCCGAACTCGCCCAGTGGATAACCACCAACCCGGGGGCGGCGACGTTCGTGCTCGACGCCAGGCGGCCGCTTCGCACCGCACCGCGGATGTTCCTGCGAAAACTGACCACGGTTGACCAACCGTCCAACGTCGAGGTCGAGCGGGCGGCTCGCGACGTTCGCGGCGTGCTCGACTACTACCAGCGCGATGCCGGACTCAGCGCGCTGACCGAAAACCTCCTGCCCCACCTCGGGGTGCTCGCCGACTTCTTGATCCAGCTCAACCGGCAGGCCGAACCCACAGCGCCCACCGCGTCGGCGCAAACCCGCGCCATGTTGGACGCGGTGGGCGCTCGAACCGTCGAGTTGATGCAACGGGACCCGACAAAGTCCCAGACGTATCGCGACACCGCTCGCGCCTATCTCGAACTGGTTCTCGCGCCCGGCGCCACCGAGCCACCGTCGGTACGCCAGGTCGCGTCTGCGGCCGACGCCAGCGTGTCGGCCGGCTACGGCAGCGGCACCTACGTCGAGCTCAAGGGCTGGATCGACGACTTGATGTACACCGCGTTCTTCGAGCTCATCGGTGAAGGCACCAACACGCTGCGAGCGCTAACGACGTACTTCGGGGCGACGATTACCGTGGCTCCGGCCTACTTCGACCACCTCACCCGGGAATCCGATGGCACCGCATCGCTGCACCAGTTGGTCCTCGGACTGATCGCCGATGCGGACAAGGCGGGCATCCCGCCCCAACTGCACGACCGGCAGGTGGTTCTGGCGATCGCCGCCGGAACGCTGACCCGCCGCCGGCGCGAGGCCGCCATCGACCCGGTCGCGACCAACGCCGCTCCGGGGCTGTTGCACACCCTGTGCGAGATGGTGCTGTAGCGAGATGGTGCTGTAGCGAGATCGTGCTGTAGCGAGATGGACTAGGCCGTGTCGGCCGGCGGCCGGAAGAAGATCGCCAGCTGCGCCACCCCGCCGACCAGCCCGAGGCCGGCCGCGATGGCGAGGCCGACGTAACCGTCGAGTTCGTCGGCGAGCCCCAGCGCGTGATCGATCGACCAGTTCCCCGGTCCCAGACCGGCGGCGACGATCGCCATCATGGCGATGATGAAGGTGTACTCCCATCCACCGGAGACGATGAAGAACCCATCGTTGCGGTGCACCGTCCAGGCCGCCACGACCATCACGCCGACCATGCCCGCCGCGGCGAAGGAATGCAGTAGTCCCAGGGCGAGCATGATGCCCGTCGCCATCTCGGTGATCGAGGCCAGGTTGGCGTGCAACACCCCCGGCTTCATGCCGATGCTGTCGAACCATCCGGCGGTCCCGGGGATCTTCCCGCCGAGAAATCGCTTCTGATAGCCGTGGGCGGCAAAGGTGAGACCGAGCACCACCCGGAAGATCACCATCACCAGATTGAACTCGCCCAGCTCCAACACCATGCAACCCCTCGCCCAACACGCTCAACAACTGCGCCAGAACCCTAGCGGGATGCGCGAGACTGAGCGATTGTGACCGATTCGTCTCCGCTGATCATCGCCGCCGGCCGCACCCCGTTCGCGCCCGTGCACGGCGAGCTGTCGGGGTGGCATCCGGTCGACGCGCTCGCCGAGGTTCTGCGCCGTCTACCGGGTGCGGATGCGCTGCGCGAAGCGATCGGATTCGTCGCCGTCGGATGCGCCGAACCGGTCGGTTCTCAGGGCGCCAACGTCGCCCGGGCAGCCGTCGTCCGGGCCGGGTGGCCCCTCACCGTTCCCGCGGTCACCATCGACCAGGCGGAGGTCGCCGGCCTGGCGGCCCTCGTCGCCGCCGGCGATGCCGTCCGCAGCGGTCGCGTCGACGTCGCGGTAGCGGCCGGGGTGGGCATGGTGAGCCGTGTCCCGCCGGGCGCGTCGGCGCTCGGTCGCCAGTACGGACGACCGTGGGGAGCGGCCGGCGACCGATTCGCCGATGCCGGTGGGTTGGTTCCTCCCGGGGTGGCTGCCGATCGACTGGCGGCAGCATCTGGCCTCGACCGGTCCCAACTCGATGCCCATGCCGTCGACCGGCGCGCCGCCCCCGTCGCCCCGCCATCGCACATCCTCGACGTCACCATCCGCCGCGACGATAGGGAGCACGCCGGTCGGTCCGACGCATCCGTCGATCGGGATCGGGTCGACCCGGCCGCCGGCACCGATTCCCCGCCGCTGTTCGCCGACGATGGCACCACCTCGGCATCGAACATCGCTCCCGACGCCGACGGGGCGGGTGCCGTGGTACTCGCCTCGCCGCGATGGGCGGCCGCCCGGGGCCACGCCGCTCTCGCATCGGTTGCGTCCATCGTTACCGGTGCCGGCGATCCGGTGACGATGTGGCCGGCGGCGGGAGCCTTCGGCCGGGCGGCGCTGGCGAATCCACCCGCGGACCTCGCCGTGGTCGACATCGACGCCCCGTTTGCCGTGGTCGATCTCGTGACGGCCCGGCACCTGGCCGACGCCGATCGGCATGGGGATGGGGATAAAGCACCACCGGTTCGCCTGGGCAGCGGGTTCACCCGGGGCCGCGCCGGCGCGGCCACCGGTCTCGCTCAGGCCATCGATGTCCTCGCCTGGCTCGGCGAATTCGGCGGCGGTTCCGGCCTGATCGTGGGCCAGAGCAGCGATGCGAGCGCGATCGCCGCAGTGCTCCGGGTACCCGGTGGCGCGACACTGGCAACCGGCATCTAGCCTGAACCCATGGACTGGTGGAAGATCATCGGCGCGGTGCTCTTTGGTCTGATCATCTTCCGGCTCGGACTCGGCTTCCTTCGAGCGCTCGCCCGACCGGTTCCCGAGCCGCCTCCGGCCGGCGAGCTGCGGAAGGTGAAGATCCAGTACCGGTGCTCGTTGTGTGGGACCGAGGTACGGATGACCACCGCCACCAACGAGATGCCGACCGCACCGAAGCACTGCCTCGAAGAGATGGACCTCGTCGCGCCCATCGAATGACGGGCCACCGCCCATTCCTTCGCGTCGCGCCCAAAAGTTTGCGGCAACCCGCCACAAGTGCGTTACCGTCAAGCCATGGCAAAACCGGCCAAGCGCAAAGTACAGGGTGGACGAGTAACCCCTAAGGGCACTCGTCCCGGCGATTCCCAGGGGGCGGCAACCCAGGCCCCCTCGCAGGTAAAGATCAAGGGACCGAGCCCCCAGTGGGTGCCGATTCTGATGTTTGGGCTGCTCGCAGCCGGCATCATTGTGATCTTCCTGAACTACGTCGGCCTCATGCCCGGCGGCGAGGCCGACAACTGGTATCTGCTGCTCGGCCTGGGCCTGATCCTCGCCGGCATCATCACGGCCACCCAGTACCGCTAGCGCCACCCCATGAGCGCTCGCGTCCTGGTTGTCGACAACTACGACTCGTTCGTCTACAACCTCGTCCAGTACCTGGGCGAGCTCGGGGCCGAGCCGTTGGTACATCGTCACGATGCCATGTCGTTTGACGACATGGTGGCTCTCGAACCCGACGCCGTGCTGATCAGCCCCGGCCCGGGTCGGCCCGACGACGCCGGCTTGTCGAACGCGATCATCGAGTATTTCGCGGGCCGGCGCCCCGTCCTCGGTGTGTGCCTCGGGCATCAGTGCATCGGCCAGCTCTACGGCGGCGAGGTGGTGCGCGCTCCGCAGGTGATGCACGGCAAAACCTCCCTGGTGCGCCACAACGACACCGGAGTCTTCGCCGGACTCACCAACCCGCTCGAGGCCACCCGCTATCACTCATTGGTGGTGGACGCGGCATCCGTACCCGATGAGCTCGAGGTCACCGCCCAAACCGACGACGGCATCGTCATGGGGCTGCGCCACCGGGAGTTCGACGTGGAGGGCGTGCAGTTCCATCCCGAATCGATCCTGACCGTCTCGGGCCACGCGCTGTTGCAAACGTTCCTGGACCGGGTTCGGTAGTTCAGCCGACCTTCGGTCGAGCGGAGAGAACCAGTCGTACGCCTGGGTCGTCTAGGTCGTCGGCGGCGAGGGTGGTGGCGGAGGCGGCGGAGGTGGGGGCGGCGCCGGTGCGGCCGTGGTCGTTGGACCGGGCGGCGGGGGCGGCGGAGGTGCACCCGACGTCGGGGTGGCCCCGGCCTGGCCCACCACGATGGTCACCTCACCGCCGGCGGCAACGCTGGTGTTGGCCCCAGGGTTCTGGCTGATGACCTTGCCCAGGTTGGGATCGCCCGCCGGTACATCCTGGAAGACCACATTCGGTTGGAATCCGGCGGCCTGGAGCGTGGTGATGGCGCTGTCGGCGAGCAGACCCACGACCGAGGGCACCGGAGTCGTCGGCACCCCACCCGAAATCAGGATGGTGATGGGTTCGGAGGGGTCCTGCACCACGCCGGCGGCCGGGTCGGTGCGGGTCACGAGACCATCGGCGACCGACGACGAGGGTTCGGAACCCTCGGCCAGGTTCCGGAAACCGGCGTCGTTGAGAATGACACGGGCTTCCTCGGCGGTCCGGCCCTTCACGTCGGGGATGGCCTTGGGTCCGGGCCCGAGCGAGACCGTGATGGTCACCGGTTGGCCGGGAGCCAGCACGGTGCCCGCAACCGGGTTCTGGGCGATGACGTCGCCGGCGGGGGCATCGTTCTGCACTTCGTCGAGGTCGACCACAAACTGGCGGTTTCGTAGCGTCTCGGAGGCCGACTCCTGGTCGAAGCCGACCACGGACGGCACTTCCTGGGCTTCGAGTCCGCCCGAGACGGTGAGGTTGATGGCGGTGCCCGGTTCGACCTTCTGGCCCGGTTCGGGATCCTGGGCGAACACCTGGAGTTCGGGGATCTGCTCGTTGCGGCTGTACTGCACCTGGCCCAGCGTCAGGCCCAGCAGGTTGAGCTCGGTGTTGGCCTGTTCGAGGGTCTTCTCGGTGAGCCGAGGTACCACGACGGCGGCGGCATCGGTGTCGCCACCATCGTCGCCCGACTCGTCGCCGACGCCGAGCGTGCCGAGAAAGGCGTTGACGAGAAAGCCGAGCAGTATCAGGAGCCCGACGAGGGCAACGAAGAAGATGACGTTGCGGCGAATCTCGCTGGCCCGGGTGGATCGCACGGGCTGGGGGGTGGGTGCCGGCTCCGGTCGAGGCGGCGGGCTGGCGCTCTGCGCGGTCGTGGCCGGCATGGCGCGGGTCGCGGTTTGGTCGACCGGTGGTTGATCGGGTCGCGCTCGGGGATCCGGGCGGTCCGCGGCGATGTCGTTCGGAGCCGCCGCTGCGCCGGCTCCGGCTCCGGCGGCGCCGCGCAGTTGATGGCGACCTTCGCGGTAGCGACGCAGGTCGCTGCGTACATCTTCGGCCGAGGGATAGCGATTGGCCGGGTTCTTGGCCAACATCTTCATGGTGATCGCTTCGAGCGATTCGGCGATGTCGAAGCCCTGCGCCCGGATGGACTGCGGCGGCTCGGTGACGTGCTTGTAGGCGACCGCCACCGGCGTGTCGGCCGAGAAGGGCGGGCGGGCCGACAGGCTCTCGTAGAGCACCACGCCGAGCGAGTAGACGTCGCTGCGCGGATCGACGGTCTTGCCCTGCGCCTGCTCCGGCGAGAAGTAGGTGGCGGTACCCATAACCATGCCGGTCTGGGTGAGGTCGTCGCCGTTGCGTTCGCTTTGGGCCCCGGCGATGGCGGTGGCGATACCGAAGTCGGCGACCTTCACCTGGCCGTTGGGCGACACCATGATGTTGCCGGGCTTGATGTCGCGGTGCACGAGGCCGTTGCGATGGGCAAAGGCGAGCGCCGCGGCCACGTCGATGGCGATCTCGGCCGCCCGATCGGGGTGTAGCGGGCCCTCGGCCCGCAGGATCTCGGCCAGCGAACGCCCCTCGACGTACTCCATCACGATGAAGTAGGTGCCGCGCTCCTCGCCCCAGTCGTAGATGTTGACCACGTTGGGGTGACTGAGGTTCGCCGCCGCCTGAGCTTCGCGGCGGAATCGTTCGACAAAGGCGGGGTCGGTGGCGAACGAGGAGAAGAGCACCTTCACCGCCACCGGGCGGTCAAGGAGCTGATCGCGGGCCAAAAAGACGTCGGCCATGCCACCGCGAGCGAGTTGGCGGTGCAGTTCGTATCGCCCACTGAAAACGGTGGGTCCCTGGTCGGACATACAGCCGTCGATCCTACTCACCGGTGACCTCGGTTCGACGGTCATCAGCCCGCAACCTCGGCGCAGCCGCGATTTCGCCGGGTTTTCAGGGGATTTTCGCGGGGTTTCCCGGGTTTTGGCGGCCCTAGCGGGTCATCCGTCCGCCGGTTCCGGGGCGGCGGGCACCGGAAGGAGCGCCTGGGCCAGAACCTGCTGAGCGATCGGTGCGGCGACGGTTCCGCCGGTTTGTTGACCCACGGCGGGGTCGGCTTCGACCAGAACGGCCACCGCGACCTGCGCCGGCTGGCCGGGTTCGCCGGCGAACCCGATAATCCAGGCGTGGGTCTCGGCCACGGAGCGGCCGAGCTGGGCGGTGCCGGTCTTACCGCCAACCTCGAATCCGTCCACCGCGAGGCGTCCGGCGGTTCCGTTGACGACCACGCCGACCATCGCTTCACGCATCAGTACCGAGGTCCCGAGGGTCATGGATTGTTGCCACAGGCCCGACGGACCCGCACCGACCAGGTCACCGTTTTGCTGGCGGACCTCGGCGACCACATGGGGCTCACGCATCACGCCGGCGTTGCCGACCGCGCCGGCCACCAGCGCCATCTGGAGGGGGCTCGCCTTCACATCGAACTGGCCGATCGCGGCCCGGGCGAGCGACGGGGTGTCCTCATACACCTGTACATCGGAGCCACCGGCGGGGCGCCCGAAGAACGAATCGACCGACTGGAGCGGTTCGCCATAGTCGGCGGGAAACACCGACGCCACCGCATCGGGCAGATCGATCGGCGGGATTTGGTTGAAGCCAAACGCCTCGGCGGTCGCGATCAACGGTCCGGGCCCAATGATCTCGGCGGCGAGTTGGGCGAAGGCACTGTTGCAGGACCGGCGCATGATCTCGGCCAGATCGCCACCGCAGGTGCTGCCGCCGAAGTTGCCGACCGGAACGTCGGTGAGCGGCGGCGTGTAGGCCCGCTCGTCGGCGAACACCGGGTCGCGCAGCGTGGCGACCTCGTTGTCGACGGCGGCGGTTGCGGTCACCACCTTGAAGGTGGAGCCCGGGAAATACAGCTCGCGGTAGGTCGTCGGCAGCAGCGGGTTGCCGGCAGCATCGAGCAGGCGGCGCCGTTCAACGTTGGCGGCGGCGGTGTCGGTATCGGCGAGCAGGTTGGGGTCATAGGTCGGCCATCCCCACATGGCGATGATGGCGCCACTGCGCGGGTCGAGGGCGACCACGGCACCCCGGCGATCGCCGAGCGCGTCGCGAGCGACGCGCTGCACATCCGCCCGCAGGGTCATGGTGATGTCTGCGGTCGTGTCGCGACCGAGAAAGAAGTCACCGACGTCGCCGTAGGCCTGGCCCGCCGTGCGCCCGGCCAGCTCATCGTTGTATTCGCGTTCCACGCCCGCGCTGCCCGAATTGAACGAGACGTACCCGGTGACCTCGGCGAACAGTTCGCCTTCGGGGTAGACGCGACGATTCTCGAACTGCCCGTTGGCGACCGGGTCGCTCCGGGCGATCAACACCCCGTCGGCGGTCCAGATGGCACCGCGCGCCTGGCCGAAATCGCGAATCGCGCGGCGGTTGTTCACGGGGTTTTCCGCCAGTTTCTCGGCGCCGAACAGCTGCACATTGTTGAGCTGGGCGAAAAGCAGGGTGTACAGCACCATGAACGCCACGCCCAGCCGCAGAATTTTGGCGTTCACGACACCGCCTCGCGCGCCTGTTCCTCCTGGGCGCGCAGCCGCCGGGCGGTCTGGTCCGAGATGCGAATCAGCAGGGCCAGGATCACGTAGTTGGCGAGGAGCGACGACCCGCCGTAGGAGACGAACGGCAGGGTGATGCCGGTGAGCGGAACCACCCGAATGACGCCGCCGATGATGATGAAGGCCTGGATGCCGATCAACGCGCTCAGGCCGACGGCGAGGATCTTCTCAAAGGAGTTCTCGGCCAGGATCGCTATTCGGAGCCCGGATCCGACGATCAGGAGATAGGTCAGCAGGATGGCGGTGGTGCCGAACAGGCCGAGCTCTTCGCCCAGGGCGGCGAAGATGAAGTCGTTTTCGACCTCGGGGATTCGGCTGGCCGACCCGAGCCCGAGCCCCTTGCCGGTCAGGCCGCCGTCGGCCAGGGCAAACAGCGATTCGGTCACCTGGAAGCCCGAGTCCCGGGAGTCGGCCCACGGGTCGAGCCAGGTGTCGACCCGGCGTTGCACGTGCGAAAACCGGCTCCAGGCAAGTATCGCGCCGGCGCTGAACAGGGCACCGCTGATCAGGAGGTACCACAGCCGTTCGGTAGCGACCCACAACATGACGACGAACACGGCGAAGAACAGCAGCGACGAACCGAGGTCCTTCTCGGCGACCATGATGACCAGCGACCCGAGCCACGCGGCGAGGATGGGCGCGAGGTGTTTGGGTTCGGGGAGCCAGAACGGCCCGACCCGGAACGTCGCCACCCGCAGGAGCTCTCGTTTGTCGACCAGATAGGAGGCAAAGAAGACGGCGAGGGCGAGCTTGGCGAACTCGCCCGGCTGGAAGTTGATCGGGCCGATACTCGCCCAGATGCGAGCACCGTTGATCTCACGGCCGATGATCGGCATGAGCGGCACCAGGAGCAGACCCAGCCCGACGGCGCCGACCGTGTAGCGGTACCGGTCGAGGGTCCGGGCCCGGTCGACGAAGACGAGCGTGCCGACGTAGGCCCCGATACCGATGGCGGTCCACGTCGATTGGAGCCCGGCGAGGTCGCCGTTGATGTTCGGTTCGCCCGACAGCCGGGCGATCATGACGTAGCCGAGACCGTTGAGCAGCGCCGCCAGCGGCAGCAGCAGCGGGTCGGCGAACGGGGCCAGTCGCCGGGTGGCGACGTGGGCGAGAACCAACAGGCCGAGGACCACGCCGAGGAACGGCACGATGTTGGCCGGGATCGACGCGTTCTGGCCGAGGCTGGCGAGCACGTAGGCGCTGACCACGATCACCGAGGCCAACACGATGAGGCCCAGCTCGGTATTGCGCCGTACGCGCCCGATCACCGCACCGCTGTCGTCGGCGCGCCCGGCCGCCCCCCATCGGCGGCGAGAAGTCATCGAGCCAACAGCACGATGACGGTGACGACGATGACGACCAGCGCGACCGCAAGACCGAGGATGCCCAGTCGGGGCCAACGCGATCCCGACGCCGGCGGCCCGGCTGTCGCGGAGGTCGTCACGGCGCCGACCGGGGCGGTACTCACTGGGGCGGTACTCACCGGAGCGTCGCTCACCGGGGCGTCGCTCACCGGGGCCGCAGCCGACGCCGTCGGAGCCGCCGGCGTCCCGTTGGGGGCCGCGAACACGGTGGTGTTGTCGCCCGGGGTGGCGTCGATCTCGCCGGCCGGAATCTCGGCATCGACCGCCGGGGTGGTGTCGGTGGTCGGGTCGTCCTCGGGATTCGGCGGCGACTCGGCCTCGGTCTCGGTTGACTCCCCGGATGGCTCGGCGGGATCGGCGTCGGGGTTGTCGGGGCCCTCGTGGAGATCCTCGGTCAGGTCATCGCTGATGATCGGTTCGGGGCCATCGCCAACGCTCACGACGTCGACGAGCACCACGGTGGTGTTGTCGCGGCCACCGCCGTCGTTGGCCATCTCGACCAGGCGTTGGGCCAGGTCATCGAGGCTGTCGTCGGAGCCGAGGGTGGCGGCGATGTCGTCGTGGGCGACCTCGTTGGTCAGCCCATCGCTGCAGATCAGGAACCGATCGCCGGCGACGACCTCGTGTTCGAACAGATCGACCTCGACGGGCGAGGTGATCCCGAGGGCGCGGGTCAGGACGTTCTTGCGGGGGTGGTGCTCGGCCTCCTCTTCGGACAGTCGCCCGTCGCGCACCAGTTCGGCGACCAGGCTGTGATCTTCGGTGATCTGTTCGAGCGAACCGTCGCGCAGGCGATACACCCGCGAGTCGCCGACGTTGGCCACCCCGAGAATCGCACCGTGGAAACCGTCGAGCACCGCGATCGCCGACACGGTCGTACCCATGCCCCGCAGGCTCGAGTCGGCCGAGCCCTGAGCGAGGATCGCCTCGTTGGCGTTCTGGATCCGCTCGATCAGTTCGCGGCCGGAGGTGAGTTCGCCCTCGTCGCCTTCGATGGTGCCACCAAGGGTTTGAGTGGCGACCTGCGAGGCGACCTCGCCCCCCTGGTGTCCGCCCATGCCGTCGGCCACGACGAACAGTCCCTCGGCGACGAACAGGCTGTCCTGGTTCACCGATCGCACCAACCCGACGTCGGTGGCGGACGCCCACAAGAAGGTCGGTTTGGACGTCATGACAACTCCAACACGACGCTACCCACCTGTAGGTAGTCGCCTTGCCGCATCACCATAGGGGCACTGAGCCGATCACGGTTGAGGTACGAACCGTTGGTCGAACCGAGATCTTCGACCAGTACCTGGCCGTCGCGGCGAAACACGCGGGTGTGGATCTGGGAGATGAACGTGTCGTCGAGGGTGATGTGGCAGCCGGCCGCCCGGCCGATCGTGACCTCGTCGTCGAGGGCAAAGCTCATGCCGGCCAGTTCGCCCGGCTCGCGAATGGTGAGGCGTTGCCCGTCGCTCGGCCGCGGTGGTCGAGCACTGCTCGCGGGGGCGCTTCGATCGCCACCACCGCCGGTCGTCGCGAGCCGGAAACCGCCCCCGCCGATCTCGGTCCAAACGGCGCGCAGGACGCGAAGAAAGAACAGATACAGGAGCGCCAGGAGGCACAGCTTCAAGATGGTGAGGATCTGTTCGGACACGCAGCGCCAGCCTACTTCCAGGACCGGGCGGTGCCCGGGCGCGGGATCGAGCTCAGGAAGCTTCGAAACGGATGCGGGTGGTTCCGAAGTCGATGTCGTCGCCGTCGCGCAGGACATGCTCGACAACGCGGTGACCGTTGACCTTGGTGCCGTTCGTCGATCCGAGATCGCGGAGCTGGTAATCGGTGCCGTGGGGCCGAATCTCGGCGTGATTTCGGCTGACGTTGGTATCGGCCAGGGTGATCGTGCACTCGGGCAGGCGGCCGAAGCTCACGATGTACTCGCCCAGCACCACCCGCTCACCGCTCGGCAGGACGAGCGATCCGGCGCCGCCGCCTCCGGTCGCCTGCCGGAGCCGGCCATCGATGGCGAAGGTACCGGTGTAGAGCTCGTCGTCGACCACGAAGTCGACGGCGAGCGGGCCCATGAACCCGTAGGACTCTTCGCGAGCATGCTCGCGAGCCGCCTCGGCCAGCTCGGCCTTCAACGTGTCCTCGATGTCGGCGTACTCGGCGTGATCGCTGGGCGACAGCGCGATGGTGAAGTGGTTGGGCACCACGGTTTCGCCGGTGACCCCGACCGACCGACCATCCTCCATCGAGCGCACGAGCCGACGGCCCAGCTCGACCGGGCGGACACCACTTTTGAACATGCGCCCAAAGAGACCCTCGACCATGCGTTCGAGGCGTCGTTCCACGCTGATGAGGCCCATGAGGTGCAGCCTACCGGTCACCGATCGCCGGAATCTCGCAGGCGGAAATGCTCAGGTGTGCGATAGCCTGACCCAGCTACTTCAACGCGCGAGTGGCGGAATTGGTAGACGCGCAGGATTCAGGTTCCTGTGCCCGAAAGGGTGTGGGGGTTCAAGTCCCCCCTCGCGCACAAATCGAGTACGTGAGAGTACGTACTTGAACCCGAGCCCCCGGCTCGGGTTCTTGTGTTTGGCGACGCTCATTCGACACAGCAGAGCTTTCCTGGAGTTCTCCAGCCTTCCATTCGCCGCGTACTGCCTGAATTCTCCGCTTGCTCGACGCCGCCTGGAGCAGAACTCTCTGATCGCCGACAACCTGCCCGGCTCTCGCTCCTTGCAAGCTGCAGCTCTGGTCCTGCCCGTTTGCCAGCTGAGCTGCTAGGTCGAGGGACGTGGTCGGGCGTCTGGGCAAACGCCGGTGACGAGTTCATGAGGCCGCGGGACGAAGCTAGCCTCGTCGAGTTTGGGATTGCCGATCCGATCGGCTCTGAAGAGTCTCGCGCTGTCTGGTTTCGGATCCCAGGCGATGATGTACCACGCTGGTGCACGAACCAGGAGTCCGTGGGGCTCGACGGTGCGGTGACTCTTTCGTCCGTTGGCGTTTGTGTAGTCGAAGCGAAGCAGGCGCTGCTCTGTGAAGGCTCGTTCGAACGCGGCCACCAACGCGTCGTCGATCGGTCCGAGATCGATTGGCGTGACAGCCGCCGGGTCACCGACGAAGACGCGCTGCATGAAGCGCTGTAGATCTGCAGTTCGTTGGCTTGGTAACGACGCTTCGATCTTGGCAAGAGCCCGTTCCGCACCGGCAGCGAAAGGCATCAAGGGGCTTGCCTGGGCCAACGCCACCGACAAGATCAAAGCCACGACCTCGTCACCGTCAAGCTGGGATGTCACGATGACCGAGGTCGGCTCGAGATGGACACCACCGCCCGGTCCGGTCATCGAGGTGATGTGGAAACCTCGGTCCCTCAGCCCGTTGAGATCTCGCAGGATGGTCCGCCTGGTCACGCTCAACTCGTCGGCCAGTTCTCCGACCGTCCAATCGGCCCGCCGCCGAAGGCGTTGCAGCAGCTCGTCGCTGCGGATCTGAGTGTTCACAGCTTCACCCTACCGACGATAGGTGACGAGATCTGTCACCAATAGGCCGTACGGTCAAGCTACTGCGCTTCAGCAGCACGAGGAACGGAGAACCAACCATGACGATGAACGGTAAGAAACAGATCGAGCGCACAGTCGAGATCGAAGCGTCGGCCGATGCAGTGTGGGAGGTTCTGTCAGACTCACGGCTCCTGCCGGAGTGGGTACCAGCCGTCGACGAAGTCACCTCATGTTCGGTCGACGGCGAGCGAGTCGGGGCCAGTCGGTCGTGTTCTGCCAACCTCGCCGGGAAGTCAGGAACGATGGTCGAGCGATGCGTGGAATACACGCCCACGAGCCGCATCGCCTATCTCGTCGACGACGAATCGTTCGGGATGCGCAAGATGTTCGACGACTACGGATTCTCGATCGACCTCGTGCCGAGCGAACCTCACCAAACCCAAGTCACGCTCCGAACCCACTACACACCAAAGAACCCGATCTACACGGCAATGAACGCCGCGTTCATGCGCCGACAGTTCCGACAGGTGTGCCAAGAAATCGTCGACGGTCTCAAGACCTTCACCGAACAACGGGCATCAGCAGCAACTACCTGAACAGGCCCGAGCCATGGGGTTGAACCCGAACGCGCAGCACTGCCCAGTCGCTCGGGTCGGGCGGTGGCTGGCACGGCGCAGGTGTTTGGCAGAGCTTGATGATGAGACTGCGCACGTCAGGGTTCAAGAAAGGTTCGCTCACGTGCACAACACATCACGCCGATGTCCGGTGTACGGGCCGGTCGCCGCTGACGGTGACCCGGCGGAGTACCCGGCGATGCGGGTGGTAGTCCGACGCCGCGTAGTGCTGCACCGCCCGGTTGTCCCAGAACGCAACCGAGCCGACCTCCCACCCAAACCGACACCCGTACTCGGGCCGGCCGTGTTGGGTGAGCAAACGGGCCACGATCGCCCGGGATTCGTCGGGGTCGAGGGCCTCGCCGGTGCGGCTGTCGAACAGCGAGTCGTGGCGCAAAAACCCGCCATGGAGGTACAGCGCCTGTTTGCCGGTCTCGGGGTGCGTGCGCACCAGCGGGTGCGACACCCCGAACGGAATGGCCGCTTTGATCTCGTCGGCGATCTCGTCGGGCACCGGTCGAGCGCTGTAGGCGGTCAGGAAGACCCCGTAGTCGTTGACGCCGTGCAGGTGATCGATGCGGTCGCGTAGATCGTCGGGCAATCCCAGGTACGCAGCGTGGCTGTCGGCGAAGAGGGTGTCGCCGCCGACCGCCGGCTTTTCGACCAGCTGGGCTATCGAGCCGAGCGACGGCCGCTCCATCCAGGTGACGTCGGTGTGCCAGCCGTTCTCGACGCCGGGGCTGCGCGGCCCGTGGCGAATCTCCACGATGTAGGGGTTCTCGCCCGGCTTACCGAACGGGAAGGCGTCGAGCCCGCCGAAGCACCGGCCGAAGGCGACCTGGTCGTCCTCGCTGAGGTGCTGATCGCGAAAGAAGATGACCTTGCGTTCGAGCAGGGTCGCCCGGATGAACGCGATGAGCTCGTCGCACCGGTCGGTGAGATCGACATCGTGGATCACGGTGCCGAGGGTCAGGCCGAGGTGTTCGAACCGGGCGCCCAGCGCTTCGGCGCGGGCCTCGAGTTCGACCGACACCTGCCGCTCGCCCATCTGCTCCCACTCGCGGGCCACCCCAAGCGCGGTCTTGTCGAACGAGGGCAGGAGCTGGTCGAGCGGCGGCGGAGGTCGGTCGCCGGTCTTTTCCCGGCTCGTCCGAGCCCGGGCGACCCGCAACTCGTGGAGCCGAGCGGCGGTGGCGATGGCAACGTCGTTGTAGGTGTCGGCCATGCTCCACTCTGGCACCCGGTTCGGCGGGGATCGATTCTGAGCGCCTCGACGACTCGATTACCGTCGAACCATGACGGCATCCGAAGATCTGCACGAAGCCTGGGTCGGGTTCTGCGAAGGGCTCAAGGGGGCGGTCGACCACGTGGTCGACCCCGATCGCGAGGTGAGCGACGACGAGCGGGCCGAAGGCGTTCGCCATGTCGTGCGGATGTTGTCGATGCAGTTGGAACAGGTCTTCGAAAACGACGATCCGCTGCACCCCGAGCTCGGGTGGCGCTACCCGTCGAAGATGGGCCAGGACAATCCCGACGGGTTGTATCAGACCGCACCGTTGGACCTCGCCCACACCTACCGGCTGTCCGGCACCGTCGGCACCGTTCGGTCGCTCGGATTCGCGATCATGACCTGGACCTTTGGCACCGCACCCATCCGCCAGCTCGTCGAGCTCGACGGCGCCGACCTGATGGTGGGCCCGGACGGCGACTTCGAGGTCTTCTTTTCGTCGCAGCCAGCCCCGGCCGATGCTGCGCCCGGCACCTGGTTCGAACTCGAAGCGTTGCCGACCCGGTTGCTCGTCCGGCAGTTCTTCGCCGACTGGGAAACCGAACGAGCGGCCGAGCTGCACCTCGAATGCCTCGACGCGTCGGTCCCGCCGCCCCGACTGACCTCGGCCGATGTGGTCGACAAGCTCGGACGAGCCGGGGCGATGTCGTCGTTCATCGCGGCGTACTGGACCGAGTTCGGGGAGGGTCACCTCACCCGGGGCGAGATCAACCGCTTCGCCGAACCCGAGGCGTTGCCCGACACCTCCGGGCTGGGTGGTACCGAACGCCAGGCGTACCACCAGTGCCTGTGGCGGGTGGGCGCCGACGAGGTGCTGCTGCTGAGTTTCACCCCGCCGGCGTGTCACTACTGGGAGATTCAACTCGGCGACCGCTGGTACCAGTCGCTCGACTACATCAACCGGTCGATCACGATCAACGATGCCCAGGCCGCAGTCGACGACGACGGCGTGGTGCGCATCGCCATCTGCGGACACGACCCGGGCATCGCCAACTGGCTCGACACAGCGGGTGTCGCCGACGGCTACATCACCGTCCGCTACAACCTGGCCGAGAGCGACCCGGTGCCCGAGTTCCGCCTGCTGGCCGCGGCCGAGCTCGACGACCACCTTCCGGCGTCGACCGCTCGCCTCACCTCGGCCGAGCGCACCGCCCGCCAACGGTCGCAGCGGCGCGCCGCGTTGGGGCGATTCCGTCGTTAATCGCTGACGGATCGTTCACCGCCAACAATTCGATCGAGATCTTCCCGTCCGGGAATACCAGCCGTGGTGGCGTGGTTGGTAACCACACTTAACACCACTACGTCAGGATACTTACCTTGGCTTTGCCAGTCATACAGAACACCCACCACGAGGCCGCGGCCGGGGAACCCGACCAGCGTCCACGGTTTGCCATGGGGCACGTGATGCTCCCCGCCACCAACGTCTCGCAACTGCGAGATTTCTATACCGAACTGGGTATGCGCCTTATCGCCGACATGGGCCGCACCGTCATCCTCGAGCTTCGAGGGGGGACGCACATCGTGGTCCACACCGGACCTCCGGGCGATACCTCGCTCGACCTGATCGTCGACGACATCGACGACACCTGGAGCGCGGTCACCGAGGCCGGAGGCGATCCATCGCCCATCGAACGCGGCCATCCGCATGATCGGTTCGTGGCCCAAGATCCGGAAGGGAACACCCTGGTGATCAACTCCAACCACGCCATGGGACCGGTGTAGTCCCACGGCGCCGGCGCGCACCCGGCCATCGTCAAGCGCTACAGCTCGGCGCCGAAACTCTCGTAGTCGATGCCTTCGCGCTCGGCGTACGCCTGACCCATGGCGAGCTGGGCCTCGGAGATGCCACCCGGCTCCCAAGCGGTCACCGACCCAGCGGCTATCGCGGCCTCATCCTTGGGCACCACGTTGAACAGCTCGCGCAGCTCTTCGACCGGGCGGTCGGCGAGGTCGAACCAGTCGACGGCCATGAAGTCGACGTCGGGCGCGCCTTCGAGTCCGTGCGACAGTGCGCCGCGGCGCATGGCGTCACCGACCCGCACGGTCATCCCGTCCTGGGAGAGCTGACCGGGAAACGCTTCGAAAAGACCGGCACCCGCGCTGAGGTAGCCGGTCTCGAACAGGCTGATCACCATGGCCAGCAACGAGAACCCGCGGGGGTCATCGTTGGCCCGAGCGATGAACGCGAACACCTCCAGTTCGGCCTCTACCCGGGTGCCGTAGCCGGCGAGCACGTGGACCCAGTCGTGCTGGGCGAGCAACGGCGGCGCCGACCCACGCCGACCGGGGAACTCGAACCCGCGGGCCTGATAGAAGCGGTGCAGCTGCCGCCCAATGGTGTCCTCGGGCAGCCGGCCCAGGGCATCCCAAATGGCCGCCAGATGCGCGTCGTCCTCGCAGGCCGCCCAGCCGTGTTCGAGGTCGGTGTGCAGCGCCGCGCTGCGCTCCTCAGACCAGTCGGTGGTGTAGCCGTTGCGCTCGAAGTCGACCGCGGCGAGCGCCTTGTTGGCCGACGAGAACTGCTCGATGGTGCGCAGCAGTTGGTCGTCGATTCCCAACTCTCGGCTGAACTCACCGACGCGGGTGGCCACTTCGGGCGGGATCGGCCGGAGCACCAGGGCCGACAGAATCATCATGTGCACCATGCGCATGCGGAAGCCCTCGGCCCGGGTGGCGAGGTTCTCGGCGTTGGTGATGGCGTCGACATCCGGTAGCGAGCCGGCGTCGATCTCATGACCGGTGAGCGAGGCGAAGGTGGCTTCGATTAGGAGGCGCTGGAAGTCGGTGTTGCCGGTATCGGGCCTGGTCGCGGCGAGAATTCCGGCCGCGTTGCGCACCGATTCCTCGTGCGTCGGGGGTGAGAGGTTCACCACTTCGTCGGTGGGAAAGGGAACGGGCACTGGGTCCTCCGCCTTCAGAAAACTCGGATACCGTCGGTATCGTAAACGAGTTGGCCGACCGCGTCGGAACGGGCCTCAGCTCGTGACGCTGATGGTCACCGGCGTGGGCAGGTCCTCGATCTCGAGGTGGCAGTCGATGGAATGTCGGGGCCCGACATCGCGGCGAGGCGGCGTCTCGACATCACACGTGCCGGGGATGACGTACTGGCACCGCGTGTGGAACACACAACCGCTGGGCGGGTTGGCCGGACTGGGAATCTCACCGGTGAGCGGTACCCGCTCGGTGGCCTGGCCGTCGACGTTGGGCACCGCGGAGAGCAGCGCTTCGGTATAGGGGTGCACCGGGCCGGCGAAGAGATCGTCGGTGAAGCCCAACTCGATGACCCGACCGACGTACATCACCGCGATGCGGTCGGCGAGGTAGCGGACCACCCCGATGTCATGGGTGATGAACAGATAGCTGGCCCGCTCATTGCGCTGGAGGGTCGCGAGCAGGTTCAAGATCGCGGCCTGAACCGATACGTCGAGCGCCGATGTGGGCTCGTCGCACACGACGACGCGGGGGTCGCCGGCAAAGGCGCGGGCGATGGCCACCCGCTGCTTCAGGCCACCGGACAGCTGCCGGGGGCGCATATCGAGATGATGCGGTGAGAGCCGCATAGCCTCGGCGATGTCCTCCACCCGCTTGTGCGCCGCCTCACCGGAGATCGGGGTCAATCGGGTGACGGTGCGCAGCAGAATGCGACGCACTGTCCATGACCGGTTGAGGGCCGAGTCCGGGTTCTGGAACACCATCTGGATGGCGCGGATGGCCTCGTCGCGCCGGTTGGTGGCCTTGGCCGCCATGGGTCGCCCGTCGAGGCTGATGCTGCCGCCCGCATCGGGGCCGTGCACGCCGAGCATCGTCTTGGCGAGCGTCGATTTTCCGGAGCCGGACTCGCCGACCAGTCCGAGGGTTTCGCCCTCGGCGAAGCCGAGGTCGACCGAGACCAGGGCCGGGATGTCGTTGCCCCGCTGGCGGAAGGTCTTCGACACGCCGAGAAGCTCGACGACCTGTTCACCGCCAACCTCATAGGCATCCACCTGCGCCTCGGGTTCGACGATCGAGTCGATCTGGTCGCTGTGATGGCAGCGGGTCCACCGACCCTCGCCGAGCGCCACGAGTGGCGGAGCCTCGGTCCGGCACAGATCCGTGGCGATCGGGCACCGCTGCACATACGTGCAGGTCGGCAACTCCGTGCCGATCGACGGCATGTTGCCCGGGATGGTCGACAGCGCCCGGTCGGTCTTGCGCAGTCCGAGGCGGGGAATCGCGTTCATCAACCCAATCGTGTACGGGTGCCCCGGGTTTTCGAAGAGCTCCTGGGACGACGCCTCTTCGACCATCTTGCCGGCGTACATCACCCCGACGCGGTCGCACATGGTGCGGATGACACCCAGGTTGTGGGCGATGAGCAGCACCGCGGCCGACGTCTCGTGGCGCAGCTCGCGCACCAGGTCGAGCACTTCGGCCTCGACGGTGGCATCGAGACCGGTGGTCGGCTCGTCGAGCACGAGGAGTTTGGGGTCGCTGGCCAGACCCATGGCGATGACCACGCGCTGAAGCATGCCGCCCGACAGCTGATGCGGGTACCGGTCCATCACGCTGCCCGGCGCGGCGATCTTCACCCGCTTGAGCGCTTCGAGCGCCCGATCTTCGGCGTCGCCCTTGTTGTGCCCGAGGATGCGGAAGCACTCGGCCACCTGCTTGCCGATACGCAGCGCCGGGTTCATTGCCTGGACGGGGTCCTGGTAGACCATCGCCGCCTCGGTCGTGCGGAACTGCTGAAGTTCGCGGGTCGACATCTTGGTGATGTCCTGACCGTTGGCGAACACCGACCCACCGGTGATGCGGCCATTGCTCGGGAGGTACCGCAGGGCGGCGTACGCGGTGGTCGACTTTCCGCAGCCGGACTCGCCGACCAACCCAAAGGCTTCGCCGGGCCGGATCTGGAACGTCACCCCGCGCAGCACGTCGCGGGGCTTGCCCCGAACCAGATAGGCGAGCTGCAGATTCTCGACGGCCAGCGCCGCCGTCTTGGGGTCGCCCCGATCGATCGGCGAGGCCTCGGGTTCGAGCAGCGTCATGCGGAATAGACCAGTTTCATGCGGAATAGACCTTGTCGATGGAATCGGCGATGAGGTTGACCGCGATCACCAGGGAGGCGATGGCCAGAGCCGGGAACACCGACGGCCACCACTGACCGGCCTGCACGAGGTCGTAGGTGTTGGCGATATCGAGTCCCCAGTCGGCCGCGGTGGCGTCGTCGGCGCTGAGACCGAGAAAGGCGAGCGTGGCCACGGTGAAGATGGCGTAGCCGACCCGCACGGTGAATTCGACCACCAGGACGTTGGTGATGTTCGGGAAGATCTCGCGCAACATGATGAACAGGCCGGACTCGCCCCGCAACTTCGCCGAGGTCACGTAGTCGAGTTGGGATTCGGCCATCACCGCGGCGCGCACCGTGCGGGTGACGACCGGGGTGAACAGGGCGGCGACGGTGCCGATGATGACGATGCGGGAACGACCGAGAGCAACGAGAGCCAAGATGGCGAGCAGGATGACCGGAAGCGAGAGAATCGCCTCGACCAACCGGCTCAGAATCTCGTCGATCCAGCCTCGGTAGTAGCCCATGATGAGCCCGAGCACCGCGCCGCCGAGGACGGCGATGAGAGCGGCGATCGGGGCGTTGATCAAGACGTTGTCGGCCCCGTGGATCACCCGACTGAAGACGTCGCGGCCGGTGTTGTCCGTGCCGAACCAGGCGTCGGATTGCGGACCCTGGCGGGCGATCACCGAACCCTCGCTGTTGCGCACCGATTCTCCCTCGGTGAACCGAGCGATGACGTCCGGGAACAACGCGCAGAAGACCCAGAAGAACGCGATCAGGCAACCGATGATGAACGACGGGGTGCGAAACAACTCCCGGCGTTGTTCGGCCTTGACCGACTTGCGATCGGTCGCCGGAATATCGATGTTGGCATCGACATCTGCGTCGTTCGGCGTGGGTTCGTCGATCATGCGTCGTCCAGGTTGATTCGGGCCCGGGGGTTCATCCAGGCGATCAGTAGGTCGGCGAACAGCGTCGAGATCATGAAGATGATGGCCACCGACACCACCCCGGCCTGGAGCAGCGGGAAGTCCGGGGCAGTGGCCGCATTGAGGATCAGCCGTCCGAGCCCCGGGTAGTTGAACACGACCTCGAGCCCGACGAGACCACCGAAGAGGTAGCCCATCTGGGTGCCCGTGACCGCAACGGTGGGCTGCAGGGCGTTCTTCATCACGTGTTTGCGCACGACCTTGCCGGTACTCAACCCCTTCATGTAGGCGGTGCGGGTGTAGTCGGATTCAAAGGCGGTGATCGCTCCGGCTCGGGTGATGCGGGCGATGTAGCCGAAGTACACGAACACGATGGCGAGGGCGGGCAGCAGGATGTACTCGAGCTGACCGAAGAACCCGGCCTCGGCCGGGGCGTTCGAGATGGCCGGCAACCAGCCGAGTTTCACGCCGATCAGGAACTGCAACAACACCCCGGACACGAAGTCGGGGATCGACGCGCTGGCAAGACCGAACGACACGATCGACCGGTCGAGCAGGGTGTCCTTCTTCCTCGCCGCCAACAGACCACCGAAGATCGAGATCGGGAGGGTGAGCAGCAGCGCCAGCCCGACCAACTTGGCCGAGTTCCACAGCGCCGGACGGATGAGGTCGAGCACCCGCACGCCGGGTTGGGAGAACGACTCGCCAAAGTCGAGGGTGACGACGTCGCGCAACAGCCGTCCGAATTGGGTCGGCAGGGGGTCGTCGAGCCCGAGGTTTTCCTCGAGGAACGCCACCCGCTCGGGGGAGGCGAAGGGGCCGGCGAGCTGCTTGGCCGGATCGCTCGGGAAGACTCGGGTCAACGCGAACACCACGAGCAGAATGAGGAACAGCGTGATGAGCGAGAGCAGGAGACGACGGACGATGAAGCGCAACATGAACGAGGCGCACTGTACTGCACGACCGTTCAATTGTTAAAACCGTCACACCTGCGTTCTCTTGGCTGCCAAGCCCCACATCGGCGAAAATTTGGGGCAAAAAAGAACCGCCCGACCCGGACCGAAGTCCGGGCCGGGCGGCCAATCGATTTCCTGAGCTTGGGAGAAGCCCGACTACAACCTTGGCGACTAGGCCTTGGAGGCCTTGCCGAAGTGGGTGTGACCCAGAGCGGTAGCCGTCATACCCGACACGCTGTTGTCGTGTCCGGCCAGGTAGTTGAAGAAGTAGGCGTAGCAAGCCGGAGTGTCCTCGTGGAGGATCTTCTGGATGTTGCCAATAGCCGTCTTCTGACCGTCGACGTCGACCGCGGTGCGGTAGTTGGACAGTTCCTGGTCGAACTCGGGGTTGGCGTAGTTGGAGGAGTTCCAAACACCGCCGGTGCCGAGCGCCGAGCCGAGGAAGATGTCCGGGATCGGACGGTGGCCGTAGTCGACGATGCCGAAGCCCGACGCGTTGTCGCAGGGCAGGGTCTCGTCGGTCTCGCTGGCGCCGGGGCACCAGGAGTCGCCGTAGAAGGTGGAGTTCGACTGCACGTTCACCTGGAGATCGAACCCGGCCTCAGCCGAGTTCTGCTGGATGATCGCCGCGAGATCGGGGACCTCGCCGAGGTCGCCCGCTTCGATTGTGCCGGTGATGCCGTCGACGCCGGCTTCGGCGAGCAACGCCTTGGCCATGTCGATATCGCGCGTGCGCTGCGGCGTGGCGTCGGGGTCGAAGAACGGCAGGGTGGCGGCGATCGGGTGATCGTTGGCGATCTCGGCGCGACCCGAGAACAGGGTGTCGACCATCTGCTGACGGTCGAGGGTGTACGCCATGGCCTGGCGGACCAAGTTGTTGGTGTAGTCGCCCTGCTGGGTGTTGAACCAGATCTGGCGGTGGTTCGACGACGGGGGCGTCAACACGGTGAACGCATCGTCGTCGAGGAGGCCTTCGCCGCCGATCACGGCGAACGACTGGATCACATCGACCTCGCGAGCGGTCATGGCGGTCACCGCCACACCGATGTCGGCAAAGCCGCGCAGTTCGAGACCGTCGAGGAGCACCTCGCCGCCCCACCAGTTCGGGTTCGGGGTGTACACCGTGTTGAACGTGGTCGGGTCAAAGCTCTCGAGCATGAACGGGCCGGTGCCGTCGGGGCGCTGGTCGAGCGTGGTGCCCGAGCTGTAATCGGCCGGGGTGATCAACGACTGGGCGTTGAAGATCGAGACCAGCACCGGGAAGTTGCCGTTCGGCTCCACCAGGGTGAACACGGCCTTCGTGGGATCCGACGCGTCGACCGCGCCGGCTTCGATCACGCCGGCGAGACCGGCGTTGCCAAACTCCACGTGGCGATCCATGGTGGCGGCCACGTCGGCGGACGTGAACTCGCCGCCGCTGTGCCAGGTGACGCCCGAGCGAAGGTTGAAGGTCCACTGCGAGCCGTCGTCGTTGGGCTCCCAGCTTTCGGCCAGGCCGGTGTTGGCAATGTTGCCGTCGTCGCCGAGGCCGACGAGGTACTCGAAGCTCTGCGACACGACGTTGTAGGTGCCGAGGTCGAGCATCGAGACCGGGTCGAGACCGGAGTTGGCGTCGCCGAACTGGTTGGCGACGATAATCGTGCCGCCGCTTCCACCGCCGCCGGAACCAGCGGTGGTCGCCGGGGCGTCATCGCTGCCGCCGGTGTCGGTGCCGTCGTCGCCTCCGGCGTCGCCGCCGTCGCTGCCGCAGGCCGCGATCACCGAGCTCATGAACGGGACCGAGAGACCCACGATCATGCCGCGCTTTACGAAGTCGCGACGATTGATCTTGTTACCTGCATACGCCTCGACCAGATCCAACTCGATTGGACCGATATCGCGACGAAGAAGGTCGTACTTCTTCCAATTCATTCTGTTTCCCCTCCAAGGCTAGACCGCCAAATAGTACAGGTTTTGGGCTCCGTCGGAATCGCGGCCCGGCGGGCAACACACTCACGCGTGCCTACGCTCAGGCCCCAACGGGGCGGTCAACTCCGACGATGCAGAGTCGGGCAACCCTACTGCACACGCGCCCCTTGTCGAATCGGAACCCGGATTCCAAACGTGGTCAGACGGCGGCCGTGTCGGCTTCGGCGGTGCTGCTCTGGGCGGCCCGTGAGCGCGAAATCAACATGACTTCGGACACCAGTTCGGGCAGATCGGCCATCGGGACCGCCCGGCCGAACAGCCATCCCTGGCCGAACCGAACGCCGCGCGCCCGAAGGGCTTCGGCCTGCTCCACGGTCTCGACGCCCTCGGCAACAATCCGCTTACCCACCGTCTCGGCGAGGGCGAAAACGGCAGCGGCGACCTCGCCTTTGTAGCCATCGCTCAACACATCGCCGGTGAGCCATCGATCGAGCTTCACCGCGTCTATCGGCAGCATCAACAGCGCGGGAACCGAGGTGTAGCCGGTGCCGAAGTCGTCCACCGCGATCCCCACTCCCAACTCGTTGGCGTCGCGGAGCTGCGCGACGATCTCGGGCTGGTTCTCCAGCGGGTGGTTCTCGGTGACCTCGAGCCAAACCCGCTGGTTGCGCAGCCAGTTGGGCCCAAAGGCGGTGTGGAGGTCCTCCAGTAGGGTGCCGTCGGCCAGGTACAGCGGCGACACGTTGACCGAGACGTTGAGTGCGGCCAGCTCCGGATCGCCGGACCATGCCTCGATAGCATCGGCGGCCTCGGCGAACATGAACCGCGTCAGGTCGCCGATGAGCCCGAGCGACTCGGCCATCGGGATGAAGACATCGGGGGGCGTGAAATCGCCGTTGGTGCGCGGCCAGCGGGCGAGTAGCTCGATGCCGACGACCTCGCCGGTCTCCAGATCGACGACCGGTTGGCAGAACGGCTCGATCCGTTGCTCCGCGATCGCCTCCCGCAACGCAACGCCGGCACCCCGCTCGGCGTCGAAGCGTTGGTCCTCGACCGAGGAGAACGGCACCGCGCGGCGTCGACCCAGGTCCTTCGCCCGATACAGGGCAAAGTCGGCCTCGGCATAGGCCCGTTCGAGATCGAACTCCGCGGCGTGGGCCGTGGTGACCCCGACCGACGCCGAAACGAAGGCCCGGTCGCCCGCGACAATGATGGGCCGCTCGACCGCCACGATGATCGAGTTCGTGATCTTCTGCAGATCCCGGTCGCTCAGCGCACCGGGCAGCAACAAGAAGAACTCGTCGCCGCCCAGGCGACAGACCACGTCGGTGGCGCGCACCACGTTGCGCAATCGCTCCGCAACCACGCTCAGGACCCGGTCACCGGACTGATGACCGAAGCGATCGTTTACCTCCTTGAAGTGGTCGAGGTCGACGAAGAGCGCGGTGATCACCTGCGTATCGCCGGCGAGAATGCGCTCGGCGGCAGCGGAGAGCCCGACCCGGTTGGGCAGGCCCGTGAGTTGGTCTCGCATCGCCAGCCCACGAGCGGCCGAGGCCGCGTGCTGCGACTGCACGCGCAGCCCCACGACCTCGGTGAAGATCGCATTGGTCAGTCGAAGATCCCGGATCATGAGCAAGAGGAAGAACAACAGGCCGGCGGTGACGATCAACGAGCCGTCGAGGGCGGTGGCGATCGACGCCAGCGACCACAGCGGCGCCAACAGATTGGCGGAGAGCGACGACGCCCGAACTCCGCCCATCGCACCGGCGCTGACCGCAAAGACAAGGGCGGCGTTGGTCAAGAACACCACTTCGGGGTTCGCGCCGGCCTGTCCCGGCAGGAAGAACGTCGAGCCCCAGCACACGCCGACGGCAAAGTGCACGGCCTTCGATGCGTAGGGGACGCCCTGGCGATCGGCCCTCGACGTTGCGCTCAAACGGAGCGCGACCACCCCCATGGCACCGGCGAGCCCGAGCATGGTGATGAACCAGACCGTAAGATGCGTCGTTTCGATCAGGGTTCGAGCCAATCCGAGATAGACGGCTGCAGCCCCGATATTGCCGAGTACTCCCACGATGCGGGACGCCTTGACAAACCGCAGGGTCTCGGCCCGTACCGCCGCATCGATGGCCTCGGATTGAGGCCTCTCTGCGGACGAGGAAACGGCGGACATCCCAGAGGTATCGACCACCGAGCGCGCCACCTTGACCAGCCGACCCTGTTCCAGCCCCACCCCGCGATCGCCCGCCTGCAACCCCGCGGAGCAATCGCTCAACTGGGGCAAAACCGACCAAGGCAATACCCTGGGTACTTCCCGACTATGACCTTGCTCGACGATCTCCACGCTCTCGCCAACCGGAAACCGGTCCGCAAGGGACTCCAAGATCTCCTCGGCGACAATTGGCTGAAGAACGAAGCCGCCGCCCTCGCCAGCCTCGACATCTTGTACGGCGCACTCGCCGAGCAGGTCGGTAGTCCCGGTTCGGCCGATGTCTTTTTCGACAGTCTTCGCGCCGACGATGGCGCTGCGCTCGACAACCTGACCGCCTACTTCGACAAGCAGCCGAGCCCGCTGGGCGATGAACTGGTGGAGGCGATTCTCGGATCGCGCTGCGATGATGCCGAGGACTTCGTGTCGGCCCGGTCCGGACTGACGCCCGACGACGGCTGGCAGGCGCTTACGACGATGGCCCCGCTGTTGCACGCGTTTCTCGCTCGTCGCCAGGACCGCCATTGGGCGACGAAGGCCGCCATGCTCACCGCGTTCGCCACGGGCCGCGAGGAGTTGCACGACTCCGACGAAGACGGCTCGATTCAAGCGATGGTGCAGGAGACGTCCAACGGTGACGACGTCTTGTTCTACCGACGCTTCACCACCTTGTTGGACGAGGAGCGGTTCGGTCCGCGCCCCGAGCCCCTAGTGGTCACCGGCGCGGGGCCGGCACCTTCCACCGGCACCGATGCCGAACCCGAGATCGCGCTCCAACATGTTGAAGGCGACGTGATCCGCCGGGGGCGGGCCATCCCCCTGCGGCTGTTGACCGGTTTGGCGTTGCTCGCCATCGGCGCTGCTGCCGTCGTGTGGTTCCTGAACCGCGACGACGACGGCGTGGCCCAACCTCCGAGCGCCACGACCACCCGACCGGCGCCGACCATCCCCACAACCACCGCTTCCCCGCCGACGACAGCCGGCCCGTACACGATCCGATCCGGGGGCATGCTCGACGCTCTCGAGCGAGGTGGGGAACACACCTTGTTCCTCGAAGCGTTGCGGGCGAACGATCTGCTCGAGGACTTCGATGTCGATGGCCCGTTCACCCTCCTCGCTCCGGACGACGCCTCCTATCAGCGACTGCCCGAGCGCTTCGGCGATGATCCCGACGAACTCGCCCGCATCCTCCGGTACCACCTGGTCGTCGGTGAGATCCGGGGCGCGGACCTAACGGCCGGAACACTCATCTCGAGCAGCGGCGATGAGCTGATCGTGACGACCGGCTTTGGACCCATGATCAACGGCAGCACCATCTCCGAGGAACCGATCGAGGCAACGAACGGGTTTGTCCACCCCATCGACCGGGTGCTGGTCCCCACCGATGTCATCGCCGATGCGGGGACCCTCAACGACCAACTCGACCTGGGGACCATCACCTTTTCGTCGGGCAGCGCGGTTCTCAGCGCCGAGAGCACGCCGATCATTCAACAGGTCGTGTTCTTCATGGCGATCTATCCCAACGTGAACGTCGTGATCGAAGGCCATACCGACAGCGATGGTGATCCGGCCGAGAATCAGCAGCTGAGCGTGGATCGCGCCCTCGCCGTCGGCCAGGCCATCGTCGATGAAGGCATCGAAAGCGATCGGTTGCTCGCCGACGGATTCGGCGACACCATGCCGATTGCGGACAATGAAACCCCCGAAGGTCGGGCCGAAAACCGCCGGATCGACTTCGTCATCAACGTCGAATAGGTCAAAGGGCCCAGAAAAGTCGCGACTTTCGGTGGTCGCCGCACGTCCGGACCCTGCAGTTGCGATGTAGGGAGAAATATGAGCGATCTGGAACCGTCGACGAATGATCGGCGGCTTGCGCCCGAGCTACCCGGAGACGAGGACGAGCAAACACTCGCCATCGGCCTCATCTTTTTGGCGATTCTGCTCGGCAGTCTCTTCCTCTTGAGCCGGTGCGGCACCGAATCACTCGACGGTGTCATCCCCGACCTGGACGACGGCGCCGCGGCCGCCGACACCGAACTGACGCTGGTCGAACGCACCGAAAATCGACTGGACGATGACGGCTACCGCGACGCGGATGGCTTCGAGGTCGACGTCACCGAGGACGAGTCGTCGATCATCACGCTGACCGGCGAGGTGCCGAGCGCAGCGGACAAGGCCGCCGCCGAGGCTTCGGCCCGCGAGGTCGACGGCGTTGACGATGTCGTCAACAACCTCGTCGTCGCCGAACCCGCCCCGACCACCACCGAAGCCCCGGCCCCCACGACCACCGAGGCCCCGGCCCCGACCACCACCGAGGCCCCGGCCCCCACGACCACCGAAGCCCCGGCCCCGACCACCACGGTCGATGCCGCCGCCGCGAACCAGACGCTCGAGGACGACCTCAACGCCTTCTTCGCCGACGCCCCCGTGTTGTTCGAAAGCGGGAGCGCCGTGCTGGTTCCGGAGGCCACGGCCATCCTGGATCAGGTGGTGGCCCGGCTCGAGGAAGCCGGCGATACGCCGATCGTGATCAGCGGTTTCACCGATAGCCAGGGCCCGGACGACGCCAATACCGCCCTGAGTCTCGATCGGGCGAACGCGGTGCGTGATTACCTGACGAGTCAGGGAATCGCCGAGGGTCGCCTGTCGGCTCTGGGACTGGGTGAAACCGACCAGTTCGGCGACAACTCGACCCCTGAGGGCCGCCAACAAAACCGCCGCATCGTGTTCAACGTGAACACCGCATCAGGCTGATGTCGGGCGCCATCGGTCAGCCCGAGTAGGGCCACCCGTTGGCGCTGCATCCATCGAGCGTCTTCGTCTGCTGCTGCATCACCGGCGCCGTCTGACCGGCGCCGGGGCAGCTCCGGTGGGGCTGGCCAATAATGTGTCCGACCTCGTGGTTCACCACGTAGTGGCGGTACTCGACGATTCCGGCCGGCCAGAAGCTCGTGGCCGTATGCCAGCGCATCAGGTTGATGGCCACGGTGTTGTTGCGGCCGCACGAAAAGATGCCGTTGGTCCGCAACGGGGCACAGAGTCGGTCGACGGTCGCCGCGGTGGCGATGATGATGCGAAAGTCGCCGTCGGTGGGCACCCGTTGAAAGCCTCGGGTGCCGTTTCCGATCCAACTTCGGGGATTGGCCAGCGTGGCGTCGACGAACGCAGCGACCTCGTCGGCCTCGAGCCCGGAGCCGTCTTCGACCTCGACCGTGTAGGTGAGAAACGGTGCGACCCCGGCGCCCGCGGACCCGCCGGCGGCGACGGTAAAGGTGCCCGCGCCGCTCTGAGGGATGTCGTCGACGCCCACCGCCGTAGTCGGGACAGCACTAGTAGGGACCGCGGGGACGGTACTGGTGGCGCTGGTGGAGACCGCGGGGACCGTGGTCTCGACCGCGCCCGCAACTCGGGGTTCGACGCTCAGCGGCGGGGCGCCCGCATCGTCGACCGGGCGCACCGTGACGGCGAGCAGCACGAAACCACCCACCAAGACGGTGAACAGGCCTGCGAAGGCCTGGCGCAGATTCGACGAGTGCATCGCCTCATCGTGGCATCGGCACGGCGGCGGAGCGCGCCATTGGCTCCACCGGCCCGCCAATTAGCGGTCGGCGAGCATCCAGTTGCGGGCCTTGTCGTCGGCGTCATCACCGGCCATGAACGACTCGAACGCTTCGGAGCCGGACCGGTAAACAACCGTGAAGCCACCCTCGTCGTCGAAGTCATAGGCCAGTACTTCCCCGTCAGCCTCCAAACCAACAATGCCGAGATCGGCATCCTCGTGGAGCTCGAAGGTCTTGTGGTTGACCACGGTGTCGACACCGTCGGCGTCGGCGAGTTGGGTGTGATCGACGAGGGCGGCGGCACCGGCTATCGAGGCCGTTCGAAGCGCGTCCGCGGCTTCGCGTTCGCGTTCGGCCAACGCCAGCTCGCGTTCGGCGAGCTCCAGGCGAAGGGCTTCGACCTCGGCGCGGTCATCGGCGATCGATGCAGCAGCGCCCGCGTGCAACTCAGCAGCGGATTCCTCCGCGGCTCGAAGCACGCGATCGGCATCGATAGCGGCGATCTCCACCACCTCGGCCGCCGACCGTTCGGCGTCCTCGACGATTGCCGAAGCCGTGCCGGTCGCTTCGTTCAGCAGCTCGTCAGCGGCGGCGATGGCGACATCGAGGGTACGGACCATGGCCGTCTTCTGAGTTTCCAACCGCTGCACATCAGCGCGTTGAGCCTCGAGCACCGACTGCATCTTCTCCAGATACGCCGATACCTCACGCCGGTTGTAGCGCGGTGGTGGCGCCTTCGCCGTCGTCGTTTTCCCGGTCTCGATGACCTCTATCGACACGTTGTACCTGCCTTGGTGTCCAGGGGGGCGCCCGATTGGGCCGAACTCTCCTGTTACGTCGGCCGACGGGCCGGCGATATGAGTCGTTTCACCTAGTCCTTGCCGGATACCCCGCTTTGCTCAAGACAGCCGCGCCAGCGCCGATTGAAGTGTCATGAGTTTGTCCGACCGGCTCAACCGCAACCCCACCTCTCGCGAGCAGACCGCCGACCCGTCGGCGACCGCGGGTGGCCAGGAGCCGTCCCTCGACGAAATCGAGAGCTTCCTCAACAGCGAGGAGACCTTTCGGCGCGCGGATGCAGAAACCGAGTCCGGCGATGAAGGCCGTTTCACCAGCCTGCTCACCGGACTTCTCGACCGGTGGCGCAAGCCGGCCGAGAACCGGCTGGAGCTGCTGTCGGAGAACCCGGCACCCGAGGACGACTTCTGGAGTCCGTACGCGGCGAGCGAGGAGATGATCCAGCCGCTGCTCAGCCCGGGTCTGCCTTCCGCAGCCGCGGCTCCCGCGCCGACGACCGTTCCGCTCAACCAACCTCGGCGCTCGGGCCCGAACGCCGCCGCGACTCCGGCTCCGGCCGGCGCTGCCGCACCCACCGCGATCCCCCCGATGCCCGCGGCCCCCACCGCGATCCCCCCGATGCCCGCTGCACCTGCCACCGGCGCCGCACCCACCGCGATCCCACCGATGCCTGCCGCACCCACCGCGGTCCCACCGATGCCCGCCGCACCCGCCGCGGTCCCCCCGATGCCCGCCGCACCTACAACCAGCGCCGGACCCGCTGCGATCCCCCCGATGCCCGCCGCCCCGGGCCGAGTCAGCGTTCCGGCGCCACTCCCGCTCACGCCAACCGACGCCGCCACCCCGGCGATCAGCGACGCGATCGCGCCCGCCAGCGCCGAGGCTGCCGAGACCCACGCGGTCGAGGAATCGCCGGCGACATGGAGCCTCGCCGGTCAACCATCAGCGCCGGCGACCACCCCCGAACCGGCGCCGATCACCGAACCAGCGCCGTCACCGGCAGCCGAAACGCCACTGGACACCACCATCGAAACGCCGGCCGTCGCCGACGCGAACTCGGCGCCGCCGATCGTCCCCGCGCCTATCGCTGCTCCCGCGGTCACGCCGGTTGAGCAACCGACACCGGTGGTCATCCCGCCGCTCCCCGACGCCGCCGCGGCACCGGCGACCCCGGTCTCCGAGCCCGTGCCGGCCGCACCCGTCGAGCCGGGCGCTCCCGTCGACCCCGTTCCCCCCGTGGAGCAGGTCTCGGCTTCGGCGCCGATCGAGCACTCGATCACCGCCCAACCGATCGTCGAAAACCCGCCCGAGGCAACCGCCCCGATCGGTTCGCATGTGCTGCACTTCGAACCCGCACCACCGTCGCCGGAGACCACACCAGCAGCTCCCGAAACGACCTCGGCCGCGATCACCTACGAGGTGATTGGCACCGGCGCCGACATGAGCGATGAAGGCAACAGCGCCTTCGAGCCGGTCGTAATCGACATGTTGTCGGTCGCTCCGGTTGCACCCGAAGCACTCGAACCGATCGAGCCCCCCGACGCGATCGAGTCGGTCACTGCTATGGCCCCGGTTGCCGAACCGGTCGCACCCGTGGTCGCGGCCGAGCCGATCGCCGCGCCGACCCCCGAACCGATCGCTCCGGAAGCGCCAGCGGCCGCCCTCCACCCCGAAGAACAGGCCGAAGCGTTCAACGCTCTGTTCCCGCCGCTACCCGAAGCCCCGGCGGTCGAGGCGGATTCCACGACCGAGATCCCGGCGGTAGCCGCGCCGGTCGTGGCTGAAGCAACGCTGGCACCCGTCGCCGCGGCCCCGATCCCGGTGATCGAGACCGCCCCAGCGCCCATCGCCCAAGCACCGGCCGCACCCGTCGCCCCAACCCCGATGCCCGCCGCCGAACCCACCCCAGCGCCCATCGCCCAAGCACCGGCCGCACCGGCTCCGATCCCCGTCGCCGAAGCACCGGTGGCCGCCCCGATCCCCGTGGTCGAACCCCCCACCGCGACCCCGGTCGCCGAAATACCCCAGACACCTGCACCTGCACCTGCACCTGCAGCCAACCCGCTGATCCCGCCGCCGCCACCGGCGCCGGCGCCCGTCGTCGAATCGGCACCGGAGCCACTGAGCCTCGAGGAACTGCTCGGCATCGAGGAGCCGACCGCTCCTGTCGCGCCGGAGAACGTCTCCTACTCGATTCCAACGCCGCCGCCGGCGCCCGTGCCTGGTCGGCTCGACGACACCCCCGCGGTGCCGCTCGCCGATCTCCCCTATTCCGAAGCCGAGATCCCGCCGCCGCCCGCGCCGCAGGCACCGCAGGCGCCGCTCACGCCCGTGTCCCCGGAACACACGCTCCGGCCGCCCGAGACCTACGGCAACTACGCGGTCGACGACACGAACTTTCTGGTACCCCGTACCGAGGAACCCCAACCGATCGCCAACGACCCCCAACCAGCCGACGACGGTGCCGGCGAAAAGCGGGGATTGTTCCGCCGCAAGAAGTCGACCAAGAAGGCGGCACCCGCCCCCACCGGTGCCGGCGAACATCAATGTCCGGCATGCGGTGCCGAGGCCCAGGTCGACATCTACGACAGCGGCCGCGCGGTACAGCACCTCAGCTGCAACGCCTGCTTCAAGATGTGGCAGGAACCGACCGGCGGCTGACCGGCCGTCTAGGCCCCGAACATCATCATCCACTGCTCTTCGGTCTTGGGCTTGAACACGAAGTTGTTCTGCCGCGTGTGGCCCATGGAGGCCGACGGCTCCGGCGAGTAGAGGTGGCCGGGGAACAGCACCGCCTCGTCGGGCACTTTGGCCAGACGGTTGGTCAGGCTGTCATACAGTGCGCTCGGATCACCGCCGGGTAGATCCGTGCGACCGCAGCCCTCGAGGAACAAGGTGTCGCCGGCGACGAGTCGGTTGTCGACCAGAAAGCACTGACTGCCCGGCGTATGACCGGGCGTATGGATGAGCTCGATGTCGACGGCGCCGACCGAGACGACATCGCCGCTGCCATGGCTGACGAGATCTGTTTCGGCCACCCCGGTGACCTGGCGCACGAGCTCGGCTTCGTCGTGTTGCACGTGGATCGGTACCGAGGTCAGCCCGAGAAGCTCGGCGATGCCCGTGACCGAGTAGCCCATCATGTCGCCGCCCACGTGGTCCGGGTGGTAGTGGGTCGCGAGAGCACCGGTCAGGCGCATGCCGTCAGCGGCCAGGACATCCAGGATGCCCTGCGGGTCATAGGCCGGGTCGACCACGAGCGCCTCACCGGTGGCGCGGTCGCCGATCAGGTACACAAAGTTGACCATCTGACGGGCCAGCGGATTGTCGGTGGCGATATCGCGGCCCGCGAGGAGCTGGCGGAAGTAGAACCGGTCGTCGGCTCCGGCGGCGGGTTGCGGTTGGTCGGTCATCGGAGGCTCATTTCTGGTCGGTCGGAGTGCTGTCGTCGGTCGGGGTCGGGGAATCGGTCCGCACGGACCGAAGGTCGGGTCGATCGTCGCGGCGTCGATAGGCCTCCTCCGCGAGCGAAACCACATCGCGCACGGCAAGGCCGGTCTGGCGAGCGACCCGCATCGCATCGTCGTGTTCGACTTTGACGCGACCGGGGCCCACCTTCACCGCGACGGTGCGGCCTTCGACTTCGACCTCGCCCATCGAACGCTCGGCCGGCCATCGGTCGATCTGGCGACCACGGACGCCGAAGGACCCGGTCGCCGCGATCAGCACTTTGGCGATCTGGTTCGCCAAACCAACGTTGGCGATGGCCGACACGGTGTAGGCGGGCCGGCCCTTCTTCATCACGATCGGGGTCACCCACGCGTCGTGGGCGCCAGCCTCGATGAGGGAGGCGATGGCATCGGCGAGCGCTTCGCCGCTGAGGTCGTCGACGTTGGTCTCGAGCAGGGTCACGGTCTGTCCGGACGCCAGCGATTCGACCCGCTCGCCGAGGACCACCTGCAACAGGTTGGGCCGGTTCTCGATGGTGGCGTCACCGGCACCGAAGCCGCTGGCGAGCACCCGCATCGCGGGGAGCGGCCCGAATTCCACGCCCAGGGTGGATACGAGTGCGGCTCCGGTGGGGGTGGTGAGCTCGACGTGGGTGTCGACGCCGTAGGACGGCACCTGCTCGAGCAGAGCGATGGTGGCGGGCGCCGGGTTCGGGATCATGCCGTGGGCGCTGCGCACCATGCCGAGTCCGGTGGCCACCGGACTCGACGCAACCTCGTCGATGTCGAGGATTTCGAGCGCGGCGCACACACCGACGGTGTCGATGATCGAATCGATGGCGCCGACCTCGTGGAAGTGGACCTGTTCGGGCGGGCGACCGTGCAGCCGACCCTCGACGGCGGCCAGCGCTTCGAACAATCGGACCGCTCGCCGGGTGAGACGCTCCGGCAGCCGGGCCTCCTCGATCATGCCGGTGATGTGCGCGGCGGTGCGATGCACCGACGTTTGTTCCGCTCGCACCGAGACGTTGGTGGCCGCCATCCCGCCGCGCAGCACCGACTCGGCGGTGAGTTCCCAGCCGTCGACCGGTAACCGAGCGAGGAGCGAACGCACCTCGTCGAGGTCGGCGCCCGCGTCGATGAGGGCGCCGAGCGCCATGTCGCCCGCGATGCCGGAGAAACAGTGGAACCACGCGAGGTTACGGGGTTGGCTGTCGGTCACCGGGCGTCCTGGGGTTCGCCGGCGACGCCGAGCTGACGAACGACCGCGCACGCCGCGCCGAATCCGTTGTCGATGCCGACGACGGTCATGCCCGAAGCGCACGCCGCGAGCATCCCCAACAGCGCGGTGATGCCCGCGAACCCGGCGCCGTAGCCGGTGCTCGTTGGTACGGCGATCACCGGGGCCGCAGTGAGCCCGGTGATGACGCTCGGAAGCGCGCCCTCCATGCCGGCGACGACCACGCATGCGTCGGCGGCCACGATGGTGTCGACGTGGGTGAGGAGTCGATGGAGGCCGGCCACGCCCACGTCGGTGATCGATCGGGCCTTGATGCCGTGGGCGGCGAGCGTCGCCTCGCATTCGCGGGCGATGGGGCCGTCGGCGGTCCCGGCCGTGATGACCGCGACATCCGCGGTGCGCGGCGCACTCGGTCGCCAGACCGCCGTGTTGCCGACGGCTGCCTCGGACACGGTGGCGTCGGGGTCGACGGCCAGGGCTGCTTCGAGTTGTTGCTGGTCGGCGCGGGTGAGCACGACGGGGCCGGTTCCGCCGGCCAGCAATTCGGTGACGATGGCCGCCACCTCGGCCGGCGACTTCCCCGGGCCGTAGATCGCTTCGGCCATCCCCTGGCGCAGTTCGCGGTGGTGATCGACCTTGGTATGGCCCAGGTCGGCAAAGGGAAGTCGCCGCAGGCGCGAGACCGCATCGTCGGGCGCGACGACGCCGTCGCGCACGTCCTGAAGCAATTGGGTGAGGGTGACTTCGTCCACTCCCCTATCCTCGCCGGTTGTGGACAACACTGCACCCTCGGCCGCCCATGATGCCTCGGCGGCACCCGACCCGGCCCCCGTCGCCTTCACCCCGACGACCGCGGTCGGCTACCTCGGCCCGGCCGGCACCTTTACCGAGCAGGCGTTGTTCACCCAGTCCGACCTGGCCGGCTGTGAGCTGCGCCCGTTTCGGCGTATCCCCCAGGTGCTCAACGCGGTGGCCAGCGGCGACATCGACCTCGGGTTCGTGGCGATCGAGAACGCCATCGAGGGCGCCGTCAACGCCACGGTGGACGTTCTGGCGTTCGACCTCGAGTTGTTGATCCAGCGAGAGGTCGACATGGCGATCCACATGAGCCTGATGGCCAAGCCGGGCACGACGATCGACCAGCTCACCGAGGTTCGATCGATTCCGGTGGCCAGCGCCCAGTGCCGCCAGTACGTCGCCGAGGACCTCGCGCACGTCCGGATAGAACCCACCAACTCCACCGCCGAGGCCGCCCAACAGGTCGCCGAGTCCGACCGCGATTCGATCGCCGCAATCGGGCCTGCACGTTCCGCCGAGGTGTACGGGCTGGAGATCCTGGCCGATCGGATCGAGGACCACCCCGACAACCGGACGCGCTTCGTCACCGTGGCCCGGCAGGGCATTCCGGCGCCCACCGGTCACGACAAGACCTCGATCGTCGTCTACCAGCGGGCGAACGAGCCGGGCTCACTGATGTCGATTCTTCAGGAGTTCGCAGCTCGCAGCATCAACCTGTCGAACCTTCAGTCACGCCCCACCAAGTCCAAGCTGGGCGACTACTGCTTCCTGATCGATCTCGATGGCCATATCGCCGACGACGTGGTCGCCGACGGTCTGCGAAACCTGCACATGAAGCAGGGCGGGGTGAAGTTCCTCGGTTCGTACCCGGCGGTCGGCGATACCCACGGCGAGATTCGCCATGCCCATTCGGCGAGCGACGAGGCGGCTGAGGCATGGCTGGCCGAGCTCCGGTCGCAGGTCGCGGCCGACTGACTTTGCCCGACTAACCAGGCGCGACTCACCTAGCAACGCCGTCAGGGTTGGAAAAGAAATCCATGACGAGGGCCTCAGATCCTTTCGCCGCGGGCCGATTGGTTGCGCATGGATCGTTTTCAGCTCCGCAAAAAAGAACGCCGCCGCTGGCAGGGCAGTGCTCTGCTCGCCACCTGTGGCCTTGTCCTCGGCGCCGTTGGTGTCGCCCCCGCAGTAGCCGACCTGGCGTCGGCCACCTGCACGGTCACCGTCGATCAGGCGGCCGATACCGCCCTGTGGAGTTGGGCTGACGCACCGGACGGCCTACCGCTGGTTCCGATGTACGGCACCGCGGACGGCGACCTCGTCCCGATCAGTGTTGGCGCTTCGTCGAGCTTCGCCGGCTACGGGCCGGCCGGCACCTGGGGACCGCAGTCGCCGGTCGCCGACGACGCCGTGAGCTTTCATCTGTGGGCCGACCCCGAAAAGGGCGGCGGACTCATGACCTGTGATGTCGAGGGCACCGCCCCCGCGCAGACCACGCTGCAGCTGACGTCCGGCGCGGGCGAGAGCAACCCCGGTTTCCAAACCGGCGGCTGTTCGCCGAGCCCGGATGACTACGAGTACGGCTGGAAGTTCTGGCTGAGCATCGATAGCTCCAAGATCATCAGCCTCGAAGCCACGTTCGAGAACGCGGGCACGATCACCGACTTCATCATTCCGAGCCACAGCGACCGCAAGGCGTACATCCACACTCCCGGCCCCGACACCCTGGTGTCGGCCACCGCGGTGATCGAAGGATCTCCTGAGACCCGCCTGGTGCTCGGTCACGTGTGCACGCCGCCGGACGCACCGACGCCCACGACGACCGCCGCGCCGGCCCCGACGACGACGGACAACCCGACGACTCCGCCGGTGACCGATCCCCCGGCCACCGATCCACCCGCGACCGATCCCCCGGCGACCGATCCGCCCGCGACCGATCCCCCGGCCACGGACCCGCCCGCGACCGATCCGCCAGCCACGGACCCACCCGCCACCGATCCCCCGGCGACCGACCCGCCCGCGACCGACCCTCCGGCCACGGACCCGCCCGCCACCGACCCCCCGGCGACGGACCCGCCGGCCACCGATCCGCCCGCGACCACGAGCCCGGCTACGACGACGCCGGCAACCACCGACGCGCCGACCACCACGTTGGACAGCGACACCGATCCCGCCGAGCCCGACAGCGGTTCGGCCGACATCGGCGGTGAGATCACCCTCGACTGTGACGCCGACAAGATCATCGTCAACGTAAGCAATACCGGTGATGCCCCCGGCGTCGCCACGATCATGATCAACGGCGAGACCGCCGACGTTGTGCCGATGAACCCGGGCGACACCCGTATGTGGATGACGCCGCTCACCGGCGCCGACAGCTACGACGTTTCCGTCAGCGACGGCGACGGTGTCGTGACCGCGGCTTCGTTCGACGAGCCGTGTGCGGAGCCCCAGCCGGACACCTCGGCGGAGATTCTGCTCAACTGCTCGGCGGAACGCCTCGTGGTGAACCTCACCAACAGCGGCTCCGGCCCGGACACCATCACTGTGATGATCAACGGCGAGAACGTCGAAACCGTCACGCTGGCCGCCGGCGAATCGCTGAACTGGCGCTACGACATCACCGAGAACGCCGACTACGACGTGAAGGTGACGAACGACGACGGCGTGCTCGCCGCAGAGTCGTTCAGCTCCTCGTGCTTCGACCCGACGCCGAACACCTCGGCGCAGGCGCCGATCCTCGACTGTGACGAGGGCGAGCTGATCATTCCGCTCACCAACGATGGCGACGGACCGAGCACCGTGACGATCACGGTGAACGGCACCACCCAGACCGTGACCCTCGACCCGGGTCAGTCCCTCGACGTGACGTTCCCCATGGATGAGCCGGGCGACTACGCCATCACGGTTGTCGCCGACGGCACGACCCTGATCGACCAGACGGTGACGAGCGACTGCTCGACCCCGGAACCGAACCTGGCCGCCGACATCACCCTCGACTGTGACGCCGGCAAGGTGACCGTGATCGTGACCAACTCCGGCGACGGTGCCGGCACCGCGATCGTGGAGATCGACGGCGAGCCGACCACCCTCACCGTTCCCGCCGGTGGCGACGCCATGTTCATGGCCGACGTCGCCGACGACGCACCGCTCGACGTAGTGGTGAGCGACGGCGAGGTCGTGCTCGATGAGCTTCGGGCCCCCGACGCCGCCTGCTCGACCCCGACCGCCATCCTCGAGGCCACCGCCGCAGTGCAGTGCGCCACGGGCGAGGTTGTGGTCACCATCGACAACACCGGCAACGCTGCCGGTGTCGCCTTGATCGCCATCGATGGCGACGAGATTCAGCTGACCGTTCCGGCCGGCGAGACCCAGCAGTACACCGCTGACGTCTCGGCTACCGCGGACGTGAACGTGGTCGTCTCCGGTCCCGGCCCCGACGGCCCGGCCGAACTGCTCAACGACACGATTCAGAGCTGTGAAGTTCCCGCTTCGATGCTCACCGCCACGATCAGTCTCGACTGTGACAGCGGCGAGGTCGTGGTCAACGCCATGAACACCGGCAACATCGACGGCGAGTTGACCATCACGGTCGACGGCGAAGACGCCACCCTCGTCGTGAAGCCGGGCGAGAAGCCCGAATGGCGCACGAGCATCGAACTGGGCGTTGCCCACGAGGTGCGGGTCAGCGACGGCAACGAGGTCATCGCGCTCGAGGAGTTCGACAGCGCCTGTGTTGTGCAGGCTCCGGAGATCACCGCCGAGATCGCCGCCGACTGCGACAACGAACGCATCATGGTGCGGGTCATCAACTCCGGCGGCGCCGACGGCACCGTCGAAATCGAGGTCAACGGTGAAATCACCACCGTCGACGTTGCCTCCGGCACCTACGAGGTGCTCGCCGTGCCCGTGACCGACGATGTCGCCAACTACGACATCGCCGTGATCGTCAACGGCGAGGAGGTCCAGCGCGAGACGGTCAACCCCGGTTGTACGACCCCGGTGACCGAATCGCCGACCGCCGCCCTGGCGAACTCCTGCGCTCGCAACGAGTTGTTGGCCACGATGACGAACCCGACCGGTTCGGCCGTCGACTTCCAGCTCGACCTCAACAGCAACAGCCAGACGGTGACCGTCGAACCGGGCGAGTCGACCACCGTGGCCCTGGTGCTGGCCGAGGACGTGACCTATTCGGCCCGGGTGACCCAGAACGGGACCGAGCTGGCCGCCAAGAGCTTCATCCACAACTGCAAGGGTGCGGCGGCCAAGGTGGCTGGCCGGACCCAGCGTCCGACCACCCAGACGACCGCTCCGGCGTTCCAGTTGGCCCGCACCGGTGCCAACACCCCGCTGATCGCGGTGGCGGGTGGCTCGCTGCTCGCTGCTGGCCTGGTCGCTCAACGAGCCGGCGCAGTCCGAGGTCAGCGCCTCGCTGCTGACGAAAACTAGTCGGCGGTATCGATGCCAAATCTGCGGAGTCATTTCGCAGCGGCTCTTACCGTCCTTTCCTATGCCGCCGCCGCGGTCTACCTGATCTGGAGGATCGGGTGGACCGCGGGCGGAGCATTCATACCGCTCTTCCTGATCGCGTTCAGCATCGATCTGGTGGTGGTGTTCCGCCATGTGCTGCGCACCCTGCCGTTGCTGTTGCCCATGGCGCAGCCGCGGAACAACCCGGATGCGAAGCCGACGGGCGTGCTGATCATCGTCGGCGATGAACCCGCCATTCAGGTGGCGGTGACCTTGCGGAGCTGCCTCGAGATTCACGGCGCGACGTCGGTCGGCATTCTGGCGACAAAACCCCGGCCCGACATCGCCAGTCGATGCCGCCGCTACCGCGTGCCCCTCATGGTGTGCGACGGCCCCCAGGCGGTTGGGAAGTCGGCGACCGCGCTGCTCGCCCACTTCGAGGCCGAGTACGTGGCGGTGGTGCCGGGCTCGGCCTGGCCGTCGCCCGACCTGCTCGTCCTCAACGCCGCAGCATTCGACGACCCCCGGGTTGCGAGCCTCGTCTCGGGCACCGGAGTCGTGGGCAACCCCGGCCTGATCGGCGGTTCGGGCTATGCGCCGGCCGCCGACGGCGACAGCGGCGCTGCCCGACACCTGGCCAGCATCGGGGCCGTTGGCCCCATCGACGGGCCGGTCATCTTCCGTCGGTCGGCGATCAACGAGATCGGTGGGTTCGCCAGCGATTCGCGCCATTTCGTGCTGCACACCGCACTGCGCCTCCAGGCCCAGGGGTGGCGCACCGCGGCCACCACCAAGCCGGCCGCACACCGCTCAGCTCCATGGGACGAGGATCAGGCGTTGCGCGACCGCGCCGAACGGGTTCGCGCCCGCCTCGACCTGGTCGAACAACCCGACGTTGGCTTCTGGGCCGATGGGGTGCCGACCGCCAGCCGGCTCGGGCACCTGCACGGCATCGTCGAAGCCTGGTCGGTCATCCCCCGCCTCATCGCCCTCGTGCTGCCCGCCGTCGTCGCGATCACCGGCCAACTGCCGTTCACGTTCAGCTTCTCGAGCGCACTGACCTTTGGGTTGCCCTGGTTCATCCTCGCCGCGTTGAGCCGCGGCAAGGCGCAGGGACCGCGGGCCGGGTTGTGGAACGGACTGCGTGTGGGTGTGCGCACCCTCGCCGCCGACCTCGCCGCCCTCGACGCCAAGAGCGACGTGCGTTTCGCCCCCGGCCAGTTGGCCAGCCGCCAGGTCCGGCTGTTGTTCTTCATTCTCGTCACCGCGATCTTCGGCGCCTTCGCCCAGACGGTCGGGTTCTCGATGCAGGAGCTTCCGAAGCTGGCCCACGCGCTGGTCGTGGCCGCCTCCGGTGTGGTGATCGCTGCGGTGCGCGACGGTGCCTGGGCCCAAACCGATCGCCAGTTGCGGATCCTGCCGCGCGTTCACGTTCCCGGCGATGGTGTGGTGCGCGGGTTGTCGCCGTTCGGTATCGACCTGCAGATGCCGCTCGACATCGGTGAGGAGATCGAGTGTCCGGTCATGTTGCCGCTGCCGGGAAGGGAACCGTTCCAGCGCAACCTGACCAGTGTGGTGGTGAAGCGTCATCGCCAGCGGGCGTCGTACTACGTCGCGTTCGATCTCGACGAGGAAGCCTTCGACGAGATGCTGCACTTCTGCGCCGTCACGGCGCCCACGATGGAACGGCTGGGTATCCCGCCGGATTCACCGTTCGGCCAGCCGCAGCGCACCGGGCGCATGCGCCCCAACCCGAAGGGCGAGTGGACGCCCGACGTCCAGGAGTCGGTGGGCCCCGCGCTGGCGAAAGCTCGCCGCCGCTAGGAAGCGAGCGTGGCGGCAAAAGACTCCTGTCCGCCACGCCGTTTGCGTGACGGACAGGATCGTGCGGAGAGGGAGGGATTTGAACCCTCGAACGAGAGTAAACCCGTTACTTCCTTAGCAGGGAAGCGCCTTCAACCTGGCTCGGCCACCTCTCCGTAAGTTGGTCAGTGTAGCGAGGTTGTGCCGGCACACGCCCACCAAATCGGAGCGGAGTCCCGCCGCGTTCGTCGCCGGCCTCGCCCCCGATGCCGGAGCGCAAACCCCGTCCGTCCCCGCGCCGGGACCGCTAACCTCGTCGGCGGAGGGATGGCAGAGCGGACGATTGCAGTTGCCTTGAAAGCAGCCGGGCCCGCAAGGGCCCCGGGGGTTCGAATCCCCCTCCCTCCGCCAAAAGCGTCTGTTTCGAACTCACGTGTGGGAAGACCCGGGCTAGCCAGCTCGGGTCTTTGCTTTTGCAGCGGCCTCGGGTGCGGGTTGCGGTGTTGAGGGCGTGGGTGAGTGTGGTGTGGCTGGTGCCGTCGATGATGGGGCCGCCAGTTCCGTGGGCGGCCATGAGGAGTGCGAAGGGTTGGGTGTATTCCCAGCCGATGATTCCGTCTTCGGTGACTTGGATGTATTTGAAGAAGGCTTGGTTCATCTGTCGCCGAACGGTGTTCGGGGCTTTGGTGTAGGCGAGGTGGCAGGTTTCGGCGAACGCGACGGCCTGGCGGATGGTGGTTTCTATTTGTTCGGCGGTGTAGTCGGATGCGGCGAGGGCGCCTTGGGCGGAGGCGATGTCTTTGGTGATGCGTTGTTGTTCTTGTTTGAGGAGGTCGAGGGGTACGGCGTCGGCGTAGTGGGCTTGGAGGAGTTTGTTGCGTTCGTGGTCGAGTTGCACGAGTCGTTCGTGTTGGCGTCGGCGTTCGCTTTGAACGTCGTTTTGTTGGGTGGCGATGGTTTCGCGGATTGCGTCGGCGGTGGCGTCGAGGCCTTCGGCGGTGAGTTGCACGAGCCGGTAGTGCTCTTCGATCTGGTTTTCGATGAGGGTGATGGGTCGGTGGGTGAGCATGCAGGTTGTGCGTCTTTGGTGGCGGCCGACGCAGAAGTAGTAGGGGTATGTCTTGCCGCTCTTCCCGGTTGAGTAGGTCACGCAGAGCCGTGACTGGCAGTGTCCGCACACGATGGTGCCTTTGAGGTAGTGCGGGTGCTCTCTGCGCTTTTCGCCTTGGCGGTTGCCGTCGAGGATTGTTTGGACTCGTTCCCACACGTCGGTGGTGACGATGGGTTGGTGTTTGCCTTGATATTCGACGTCGTTGAACACGACGATGCCCTTGTAGTAGGGCCGGCGAAGCAGACGGTGCATGCTGGAGATCGAGAGTTCTTTGCGGGGTGTGTTGGGTCCGCCTTTGGATCGGAGGCCTCGGGCGGTGGCTTCTTCGAGGAGTGTGGCGACTGACCATTCGCCGGTGGCGTAGGCCTCGTAGCACCAGGTGACGAGTTCGGCGGCTTCGAGCTCGATCTCGACCCAGCGGCGTCCGCCTTCGCCGACGTTTTTGTAGCCGAGGGGTGCGGGTCCGGGGGTGCCGCCTTCTTGGATTTTGATGAGGCGTTTGCGGCGGATCTCGTCGCCGGAGTTCCGGGACTGGTATTCGTTGAACCCGGCGAGGATGGTGTGCATCATCCGCCCGGCGTTGGTGCGGTCGATTTGTTCTGAGCATGAGATCAGTTGGGTGCCGGCTTCTTCGAGGATGAAGTCGTTGGCGAGGTCTTCTCGGGTGTTGCGGGCCCACCGGTCGAGTTTGAACACGATGACGTAGTCGACGTCTCGTTGTTCGGCGACCCGTTTGAGGAGTGCTTTCATGGCGGGGCGACGACAAGGCACGTAGGTAGGCCTCGCAGCTAGAATCCATGCGGTGAACAACGAAATTCGAATTTTTGTAAGCTATGCCCACGCCGACGAAGCGGGCTCCCGTGGCCGGGTTCGGAGAATCGCGGAAGACATCGCTGGTGAATACAGGGTGTTATCTGGGCACGATCTAAGAGTCTTTTTTGACCGCAATAGCGATGGTGATGGGATTCGTTGGGGTGAGAACTGGCGAGAAGCGATTGACTCCGGCCTTCATAATGCTGCAGTTCTCATCGCTTTCATATCTCCGTCCTTTCTTCGCAGTGATGAGTGCCGGAGGGAGTTCATGCAATTCGTACGGGCTGCCGAAACAACTAACAGCGAAGATCTCGTACTTCCGATTCTCTTTTCGGACATCAAGGGCACTCGGACTGCGGTCGTTGACACGGTTGCCGCACGAGCTGAAGATCTACAGTGGGAAGACTTCACGGTCCTACGCCATTCATCAGACGATGACGCTGACTACCGTCATGCGATCTCAAGCATGGCGGCCCGGATTAGGGGAGTGCTCGCCAAAATAGATGACGCAGCGGAAGTTGCAGCGAGGTCCGCAAGAGAAACTGAACCTCAGAATAACGAGGCTGAAGGACCTGGGGTCGCTGATCTAATCGCTATCGCCGAGGTACAGGTCGAGGACTTGGGCGTATTTTTAGAGCTACTCGCCGAATATCTTCAGAAGATTAGCAGCGAGTTTGAGGAGGCGACCTCGCTCTTGACGGACGCCCAATCGTTCGCCAAACGCGTGAGGATTTATCGACGATTAGCAGCTGACATCAGCGACGATGTCGAGGCAATGTGTGAGGCTTCTGACGCCTTTGCAAGTTCGGTGATCGCTGCCGCTCCGGGCGTCGATGCAATATTGGAGATGTTGGAAGCAGACGACTCGCAATCGCCAGAGTCTCTCACTCTTGCAAGTGATATCGTCACTCTTGCACGAGAAATGCTTCAAGGATTCGATCATGCATCAACTTTTCAGGCCCAGTTGACGCCCCTTGTCGGTCAATCGAGAGATATGCGACCGCAGGTCGTCAAAATGTCTGATGCGGTTTCCAGAATGCTCTCCGTTCGGCCCACCTTCGAACACTGGCTCACCCGGGCAGCTGATTTGTCGACAAAGTATGCTCACGGATCGGGCGTCGATTAGACCTGGTCGTCATCGTTGGAAGCTATTCACTCGTGCCAGGGTGGACTATTCGGTTCCGACACAGAGGGGCTCAATACCCGCATCTGGCAACCGGTAGTGGTCAACCATCTCCTTGGAGCTGACGATGATTCGCCAGTTCCCACCCGCCAGCTGAACAAAGCTGTCGCATGATTCGATCGGGTAGCGTCCATTCACCACTACAGCTACATCTCGGTCTTCGAATGCCTTGGCTCGATCCTGTCCATTTCGATATACGAAGAAAAATGCGCGGCCGTGCGCCGAGACGCATGACCCAGTGTCGGGCTGCGGATAGTCAGTCACGCTTGTGCCAACCGGATCAAACGAACCGGTCGGCGCGCAAGTCGGTGTCAAACCGAAACTAAGGGCGAGTTCGTCGGCGTTGTCAAAGTGGATACCGCCGTCAGCTGCATCCACAGGACTGACCACACCGCGGCCTGGCTGAGGAGGTGCACCACAACTCAGAGCTGTGAGTGCCAAGAACGCCAACAGCGCCACGTAACGGAGCATCACCCGAGAATAGTTGTCTAGTCACCCTCGAAGGCATCGGGACCTGGCGGCTCGGTTCCCACGGTCGGGTCTTCAGCCCAACTAAGGACTATTTCCTCAGCCTCACTCTGACTTATTCGAGTAACGGCGTCAGGGTCTTGTGCAATCAGCCGATCGATGTGAATAAGCAACGCTTCCTCAGGCCCGGCAGGGCGCATCTTGCTAGAGATCGTTCGTTCGACGAGCCGGCCCGCTGGACCGGTCACGACTACTTGCCAAGTCTCAGCGGTAGAAAGCACGTCGACCACGTGGTTCGTGCCCAACACTGCGTCAAGCACGATCGCCTCCGGCGCCTGCAACCTGAGCGATGCTGGCGATCCCGAGCCTTTCGACAGGTCGTCACCACCTAGAATAAGAACAGTTGTGGTAGACAGCCGCCCAGCGAGGGCGCCTGGGACGCCTTCCTCATCGAAGCTCCGTTGGGAGGGAGCTCGGGCAGCCCACGACACGTCGGCCGACTGTGGCTGCTCCAAGGCCAAAGCTGTCTTCAGCACTTGGCCGCGGTCGCCTGTCGTGCGGAACTCATCCATCTCCTCGAGCAGCACTGTGACCATTCGCTCTCCGGTCGTGCCCGGAAACTTGGCCCCAAGTCTAGTGATTGCAGACGTCATTCTGGGTCCATCAGACCCCACGAATTTTATCCGGCCAGTTGAATCTCGTAGCACGATTTGCTGTATCACCCACGGGCCACCGACCACGCTTTGCGGGGTTTCCTCCGGGCGCCATCTCAACATGAGCAGAAGGTCTTCGCTCGTGGGCACCACGAGATCTTGGCCCACGAGAAGGTCGGCTGCGATCGACGGAACGTCAGTCGGCCCGACCGGCTCGAAACCAGTAACAGTCCCGGTAGGGGCCTTCAGGTTCGACTCAGACCAGACGACGTCCGCGATGTCAAACTCGAATTTGACGTTCTCAAGCGTAGAAGAACTCTTGTATCGCTCAACTGCTTTGAATCGTGAAACCTTAACGATTACATCCACTTTAGCCAATCGCTGAGTCGGAGAGCCAGCATAGTTTTCTCCAAGCTCGTGCAAGTCGATTTCAGGGTCCGGCAGCAATAGTTGCTCTTGCGATGGCGCTCCAGAGGCGCCCGCAAATACCAACGCGCCAATAGCCAAAGCAACCAAACACACTGCGACGATTCTTCTCTTTCTCACAGTGCTACCTCATAAATTCGAGTGAAGTCGAGTAAGAGCTGTTGGGAGTAGTTTTTTCGAACCCGCAAAACTAGGTCCACAGCTTCCCAGTTCTGATCTGTAGCCGTTCGATAAAGCGGAAAGTCTGCGTTGTATGCCCAAGCGGAATAGACCGAAAGAACCTTTGTGCCGACCAGTTGAAAGGCTGAGCCATTTGGATAATTCACCGGATTCTTCATCTGGTGGTCTCCGAAGTAGGTGAAAGGAAGCCCGGTATCGTCGGGGCTACATCCACCAGTCCCGACGTAGTTAACCCGTCTCGCAAACAACTGTATGACGACACTACCCTGCAGACCGGAGATTCCATGAGCGACGTTCGCCCGAATCTTGTAGCCATCATCGCCGGGGATCGAATGTCGTATCCTCTGCTGAACATACGAGCCCGTTGGACCCGTCATCTTTACTCTTCGTGGCCCCTCGTTACCGCCCGAATTTTGCGCCGCAAGAACTGCACCGTTGCGCGGCGCCCAGAACTTCTTCCCATTCTCGAAGCTCGGGTTAGCGGTAACAGCATTGTCTTGGTCATCAGCCACATGTGCCCAATCATCAATGCTAAGTTTCGTCACTGAGTTGCTATTGCAGGTCTCCATCGCGGAAGATGCTGACCCTTGGATGACGTCGAATGTGCCTGTGTGATACAGGCCATGAAGATGCCCTACTTCATGGGAAGCGACATCCTGCATCGTTGGCACCAACGGATCTACCCCAACATCAAAGTCAACCTCAATATACCCAGTGGTTACTCCGGGGCATTGAGCAAACCCGAAACCTCCAAGGTCCACGCGATCAACAGAATGAGTGTTTCCTTCTCCTGACGAGAAGAACTTCTGGTTGGCTTGCCCGTTGCGGAACTTGCGAATTACGTCCCAAAAGGCGGCGCCTTCGAGGAAGTCTTGTTTCAACGGCCCCCAAGCACCAACGAACGACAGTGAGACGTTTTCTATGTCACACACCATCCCCGCGTCGGGGAAGGCCTCGGCCGGACGAGGCGACAGTGCGAGGGCGCCAACAACAAGAAGACCTCCGAGCAGCAGTCGCACAAAACGGCAGTCGTAGGTCGATTTATCTTTTGCCATCAGCAGCATCCCCACGTGTACTCGGCATAGGTTGCGACTTTACCCCGCAACGGCGGGTAGCGCTAGCCAACGCCCGTGATGGCATTTTCATTCAGTACATGCCTAGCTAACTTTGGCCTACATGCGGCGGGTGCGCGCAGCGTTATAACCGAGATTTACAAGATCCGACGGCAGGACGCACAAGCCCCTGGCGACCCTCACGACCGTCGGCAACGTCGGCACTCGGTAGCCGCGTTCGACGTTGCTGATAAACGTCGGGTGCAGACCAGAGGCTTCGGCGAGGGCCTCTTGGGTCATGCCGGCTTCGAGGCGAAGCTCGCGGACCCTGGCGCCGAATGCGGCGGCGATGGCGAGGTCTTCGTCTCGGCGGGTCTTGGGCACGCCTCATTCCATCGAGCGCGCCCTTGCCTGACCATAGCCTACTGACAAAGGTTCCCTGGACCGTCGATGTGGGAGGGGGTGAAACACATGAGCGTCCGAGGAGGCAACGGCTGAAGCCGATCAAGATGATTCTCCGTCCGGGCTCCCGCGTCGTGAGCTGGGGCCCGGGCGGCCCATCACAGGCCATTCACTCCACGCTTCTGCATCGAACGTATGTTTGGCAAAATGGATGGGCAATGCCCGACCTGCTCAACCGACTCCACCAGCTCAAAATGGTCCTCGCCGGACTCATACTCACCGCCATCGGTGTCGGGTTCATCGTGGTCGCCAACCAACTCGAGCCCGCACACAGCCTCAGCGTGGTCCCGTTCAACGAACTCGGCGGCATCCTCGTCGGCGCCGGCATCCTCGGCATATGGATCGATCAACTGTTCCGCCGAGAACAAGACGCAGCCGACGAACACCGGCTCCGCAGCATCCTCAAAGACGAAGCACCCGCCATGCGTGACGCCGTCCTCGAAGCCTTCGCCGCCAACCACCACGACCTCAAACGAGTGTCCACACCACAGACCCTCGACAAGATCATCACCAACAGCCTCGCCCTACGCCTCGACGACCAAGACTTCGCCAGCGACCTGTTCACCGATATCCGACGCCAAGCCATCGAAGCACCCGAACGATGGAACGAAGCCGCACTATCGATCGACCTCGCATCGCTCGGCGACACCGGCACCCAGAACGACTACTTCATCGCCACCGTGCGCTGGGAATACATCACCACCCCGCACTGGAACCAACGACGCTTCGTCTGCCTGTCAGACCGTCGAGAATACGCCGAACTCACCGCCACCAAGACCAACACCTCAGCCTGGTTCTTCAAACCCGACCAGAACCACCAAGCCAACGACCGGGCCGCCTTCGAACTACTGCAATTCACCGTCGACGGCCGAGACCGCCCCATCCGACGCACCAGCCGCAAGACCTACCAGGCCTACTCCGTCGACC
>CALHYX010000050.1 GCA_938041035.1 uncultured Acidimicrobiales bacterium
TGTTGGGTCCTAACGTGAGGCATCGAGCCCCTCCTTGGAGTTCTGTGCGTTGTGAGAGACACACAGACCTACTCGGAGGGCTCACCCATCTAACGGACCAGCAATCCCATCCCGCCAGGGACAACCTGTCCGGTCATCACAGCTAGCGGGATCGGGAAAATCCGTCGCCCAGGCCCGACCGCACGTCGTCCAGCAGAGCGCCGACGGCGCCCAGCATGCCATCGAGGCGAACTCGCGCCCGACCCGATGCCTCACCGAGCACGCCGTCGACCGGTTCGATCACCTCGACGTACGCCTTGAGCTTTGGCTCGGTGCCCGAGGGCCGAATCTGCACGCGTGTGCCATCGGCCAGATCGAATCGCAACAAATCGGTCGACTCCGGCGCCGGCCGGTCGAGATAGTCGGTGATCTCCACCACATCGCTGCCGTGCAGACCGCCGGGCGGCGTGGCGCGCAACGCCGCCATGACCGCGGCCATCGCATCGGCGGCGAGCGGGTTGCCGAATCGGACGGTGCGCTGGCCCGTGAGGTGCAGACCATGGGCCCGGGCAAGCTCGCCGAGGCGAGCCAACGGTCCGCCCGTGTCGCGCAGGCGCTGCATGGCGGCGAGAAACACCAGCCCGGCCGACACGCCGTCCTTGTCGCGCACCACGTCGTTCACCGCGTACCCGAGGGCCTCCTCATACCCGAAGACGAAGTGAGCGGTGGGGTCTTCGATCCCCGGGCGCATGACCCACTTGAAGCCGGTGAGCGTCTCGGCGAACCGCACCCCGGCCGCGGCGGCCTGGGCGCCGAGCAGTCGGGAGGAAACCACCGTGGTCACCACCAGTCGATCTTCGCCGTCGGTCATCGCCAGGCAATGATCGGCGAGCAGGGCCCCCAGTTGGTTGCCGGTGAGCGCCCGCCAGTCGCGCACGTCGGGTAGCGCGACGGCGAGGCGGTCGGCATCGGGATCGTGGGCGAGGGCCACATCGGCGCCGACCTCGGTGGCGAGGTCGAGCACGAGATCGAGCGCGCCGGGCTCCTCGGGGTTGGGGAACGCGACCGTGGGGAACGATCCATCCGGGGCGTGCTGTTGTTCCACGACGTGCACCACGGCCCCGCGCTCCCGGGCGGCCGCAGCGAACAGCTCGCCCCCGACGCCGTGCAGCGCCGTGTAGGCCACCGTCAGGCCGCTCAGATCAACGTCGGGCAGGACGCGGTGGCCGTAGTCGGCGATGACCCCCGCCCCTACCGAGACGATCGACCCCGACGGGGCCCCGGTGTCCGGGTCCGGCTCACCCTCGGCATCGAGGCCGTCGGCAAAAGTCCCGGCTACGTCGAACGACGCGATGTGGTTCTCGATCTCTCGATCGATGGGCGGGACCAACTGGGCCCCATCGGACAAGAAGACCTTGTAGCCGTTGTCGCCCGGCGGGTTGTGGCTGGCGGTGACCATCACGCCGAGATCGGCATCGAGGAGCCGCACCGCGTGGGCGAGCACTGGTGTCGGTGTCATCTGGTCGAACAACAAGGCCGTGCCGCCGCTCGCGGCGACCACCGCAGCGGTGTCGCGGGCAAAGAGGTCGGAGTTCGGGCGGGCGTCGTAACCGATCACGACCGTTGCACCCCGCCCGGCGTAGGCCATCAGCCCGCGGGCGGCCTGGCGCACGACGGGTCGATTCATGCGCAGCGGCCCCACCCCCATGGCGCCGCGCAGCCCGGCGGTGCCGAAGGTCAACCGGCCCTGGAATCGGTCGGCGACCGCTTCGTCCGGCCCGGCGAGCAGCCCCTGTAGTTCCACCCGATTCTCGGCGTCGGGTTCGATGTCCAGCCACGCCAGAGCCAGTTCGCGCGGGGTCATTCCCCTACCCTGTCCGAGGTTGGCGCCCGGCCGACAAGGGCGCCCAGAAGGACGCGAGGACCTCCACCACCATGACGCTGTCGTTGTTGGCGAATATCAGAGCGCAGGCGGAGGCCGTGGCATCGAGGGCAACCCATGTCCATATCATCCCCGATCGGCTGCACCGATGGGCCGATGAGTTCCGATCTCGTCCGGCGGTCGGATCCGATACCGATGATCCGGCCCGGATTCGCCACGGCGACGACGAGGCCACGGCGATGTTCGTGCTCACCGCCGACGCCATCAACTTCGGCTCGGGCTACTTCCCGCACCTCCGCAAGCGACCGAACAGCAGCGGCTACGACACCGTGATGGGAGCCCTGTCGGACTACGTCGACGCCACCGGCGCGCTCACCGCGCCGCGACTTCGGCGCATCACCGTGGTCGATTGTTCGCAGATCTTTGGTCAAGAGCTCGACGGCGGGCTGCAGGAGGAACTCATGCAGCACTTCGCCGACGCCATCAACGAGTTCGGCGCCCACCTCGACGAGCATCACGGTGGCCGGGCCCTCGCGCTGATCGCCGCGGCGGAGGGTTCGGCCGGCCGACTCAGCGAGGAGCTGATCACCCTCCCCCACTTTGCCGATGTCCACCGTTACGGAGACCTCACCGTCCCGATCGCCAAACGGGCCCAGATCGCCGCGTACGACCTGGCGGTGGCCTTCGAAGGGGACGGGCCCGGCCGATTCGACGACGTCGACGAGCTGACCATGTTTGCGGACAACCTCGTACCCCACGTGCTGCGCACCGAGGGCGTGCTGGCCTACAGCGACCAACTCGCGGCCGCGCTGGCCGAGGGCACCGAGGTGGCACCGGGCTCGGCGTTCGAGGTGGAGATTCGCGCCGTCGCCCTGCACGCGGTGGAACAGCTGGTGGCGGCCATCAACGACCGCGGCGGATCCGTCACCGCCGGCCAACTCGACGGCGAACTCTGGCGGCAGGGTCAATCCGAGCGCTACCGCGACGGTCTCCGCCATCGCACGCGCACCGTGTTCTACTGAAGCTCCCCGCGAGGCTCGCGGGAAAATTCGAGGGCGAGCCCTCGGCCGGCGCGCTACAACTTGTAGCCGCACGCTATCGCTCAACCGGCCGACCACCGACACCGAAAGGATGACCATGGCCCCGACTATCCACACCGACGGAACCGTCGAACGGCTGCGCTGTTGGGCATCCGACATCGAGGCCAACACGCTGGAGCAGGCGCTGGTCAGCTCGCGGTCCGCGGCCGTGGCGGGCCCCGTCGCGCTCATGCCCGATGCTCACCTGGGCTACGGCGCCACCGTGGGTTCGGTCATCCCGACCGAATCCGCGATCATCCCGGCCGCGGTCGGGGTGGACATCGGCTGCGGCATGATCGCGGTCGAGACCGACGTCACCGCCGCGCAGCTGCCCGACGACCTCAAGCCGATCCTCCGGGGCATCGAAGAAGCCATCCCGGCCGGGTTCGACCGCCACCAGAAGCCGCTGCGCGACGCACACCGCTGGCTCGACAATCGCGCGCTCGATACCGAGGTGAGGCTCAGCGACAAGCAGCGGCGCTCCATCGCCCAGCAACTGGGGACCCTCGGTGGCGGCAACCACTTTGTGGAGGTCTGCCTCGACGAGCGCGACCAGGTCTGGGCGGTGCTGCACTCGGGGAGCCGCGGTATCGGCAATGTCCTGGCCACCAAGCACATCGATGCGGCCAAGGACCTGTGCGCCCAACTCGACCGGGCGCTCGACGACCGCGACCTCGCGTACTTCCTCGCCGACGACGCCGGGTTCGAGGCCTACATCCGGGACATGTTGTGGTCCCAGGAGTACGCCCTGGTCAACCGCGAGATGATGATGAACGAGCTGCTCGCGGTGGTGCGCAAGGTCACCGGGCGACCAGTGAAGGAACTCCAGCGCATCAACTGCCATCACAACTACACCGAACAGGAGCGCCACGGCGACCGCGAGCTGTGGATCACCCGCAAGGGGGCGATCCGGGCCCGTACCGGCGATCGGGGCGTCATCCCCGGTTCCATGGGCACCAACAGCTACATCGTGTCGGGCCTCGGCAACGCGGCGTCGTACCACTCGGCCTCGCACGGGGCCGGGCGCCGCCACAGCCGCCGGGCCGCCAAGCGCAACTTCGAGGTCGCCGAGTTCACCGAGGCGATGGCGGGGCGGGTCTGGCAGCGGTCCCGGGCTGCCGACCTGCTCGACGAGGCACCGATGGCCTACAAGGACATCGGCCAGGTGATGGCCGATCAGGCCGATCTGGTGAGCATCGATCACGAGCTCCATGCCATCGTCAACTACAAGGGCTGACGCCTGAGGGCGGTCAGCCTTGCTTGAGCCGGCCTCGGAGCGCGAGCAGCGCCATCCCGACCGCCAGGACGGCGACCGCGCCGATCGCGCCGAACGCCTTACCCAACGCTTCGGCGTCCCACCCGTCGACGATCAGGCTCCGCATGCCCTCGAGTAGATAGGTGATCGGGTTGAGGCGCGCGACCCATCGCAACCACCCGGTCATGGCGTCCAGCGGCACCATCGAGCTGGTGAGGAAGGCGAAGGGGAAGAACAACAAAAAGCTGCTGTTCACCGCCGCCGGGTTGCCCGTCTTGAGCGCGATCGCGTAGGGGAATCCGGTGAACGCCAGCCCCCACAGCCCGCCCATGAGGATGAACACGAGCACGCCGAGGAGCCCGGTCTCAAACCGCACGCCGACGCCGAACCCGATCATCAGCACCGGAACGCAAAGCGAGCAGACGAGGACGAAATCCGCGACCATCAGTCCGAGCAGCAGCGGGAGTCGCCGGGTCGGGGTGAGCAGCAGCCGGTCGAAATAGCCGGTCTGGATGTCGGTGACCAGGCTGCTCGCCCGCGAAACGCCGGTCACCGCGAAGATGATGGCGACCGGCAGCTGAAAGGCCTTGAAGTCGAGCCCGGGGACGTTTCGCTCCGTAATGTCCTGCAACGACCCGAGGTACACCACGAAAAAGAACGTCGGGATGAACAGCGCGGGGAGGATGGCCTCCGGCTCCCGGGGGATGGCCCGAAGCGCCCGCCCCGCGATCGACATCAGATCGCCGAGAAATCCCGAGGGGCGCGCGGTCACCGAGCTCGTGCGAGCGACGGACGTGGGGTTGGTGCTGGTCATCGATCCGTCTCGATTCGTTCGCCGGTCACATCCAAAAAGACGTCGTCGAGGGTTGGGGTGCGCAGCGTGAGCTCGGTCACCCGCACTCCCCCGGCGTCGAGGGCGACCGCGACCGGGCTCACCGATGCGGCTCCGTCGTTCACCGCGACGGTCACCTCGTCGCCGTGCACGTCGACGCTGGCCACGCCGGGGACCTCGCGAATCGCCGTGACCGCGGCCTCCGAGTCGCCTTCGACCGTGATGAGGATGAGGTCGGCCCCGACGCTGCGCTTGAGGTCCTCGGGCGTACCCTCCGCGACGATCGCGCCGCCGCTGATGATGCCGACCCGCCCGGCCAACTCGTCGGCTTCCTCCAGATACTGGGTGGTGAGAAAGATCGTCGTCCCCAGCTCGCGGTTGATGGCGCGCACCTGCTCCCAAACGAACATCCGGCTCTGGGGGTCGAGGCCCGTGGTCGGCTCGTCAAGGAACAGAACCCTCGGGTTGTGGATGAGGGAGGCGGCGAGATCCAGCCGGCGCTCCATGCCTCCGGAGTACTCTCCGATGCGGCGGTCGATCGCCTCCATGTCGATCAACGACGACAGTTGGTCGATGCGTTCGGCGATCTCGTGTTTGTGCAGCCCGTAGAGCCGGCCCTGCAGGTACAGAATCTCCCGGCCGGTCTGGCGCTGGTCGAGCGAGGCGTCCTGGAGCGCCACGCCGATCTGGAGGCGGATCCGGCCCGCGTCGCCCACCACGTCCATACCGAGCACGGACGCGGAACCCGCCGTCGGCCGCAGCAGCGTCGTCAACATCTTCACCACGGTCGACTTGCCCGCGCCGTTCGGTCCGAGAAAGCCGTAGATCTCACCCGCCGCAACGGCGAGATCGACCCCGCGGACCGCCAGCACGTCACCGAAGGAGCGTTCCAATCGTTGGGCCGTTATCGCGGATTCCATCGCCTGAAACTACCCGCCGCGACCAGCGACCTGCGTACCGATCGCGAAACGTCAGCCACCCAGCAGTTCGATGAGTTGTTCGAACCGGGGGCGGGCGATCTCCCGGGCCACATCGGCGCGTTCGTCGGGGGCGGCGGTGGCGACCTCGCGCCAGACGGCCCGACCGGCCATGAATCCGCTGGCGCCCGCCTCGACCGCCTCGGCGACCTGTTCGGCGTAGCGGGCAAAGGTGACACCGGCCGACAACAGCGCCCAGGGGCGACCGGCGCAGCACTCGGTGATCTCGGCGCACCGGCCCGGCCCGGGAAACGCCACCTTGAGTAGCGGCGGCTTCATGGGGGCAAAGGTACGGGCGGCTTCGAGGTGCATCCCCGGCACGACATCGGGCCCGTACGGCACGGGTTCGAGCACGAGATCGACGCCAGCCTCCCGGCAGCGATCGACGACCGTTGCGGCGATGCGCTGCTGATCGTCGGCGTGGGCCGAACCGTCGGGCCGCCAGTGCAACAGCAGCTTGGCCACGTCGGCGCCGGCGGCGCGCACCTGTTCGGGCCCCCAGTCCGGCGCGATGGTCGTGACCACCGATGACGGATCGTCGAGGTAGCCCTGATTCTCGAGCGCACCGATCACGCCGACGCCATCGGGCACCATGGCGTCGGTGATCGCATCGGGGAGGGTGTATTCGTTCTCGAGCATGACGCCCGTCGCCAGGTCGGCCATGCCCTCCAGCACGGCGTATTTGAGATGACGGATGTCGTCGGACGACGCGGCGGCTGGATCCTCGGGCGACACGACGGCTCGCAGCGAGTCGCGGTGATCGATGGCGAGGACGCCGATCCGACCGTCGGCCCGGCGGATCGCGTCGAGGCCACTCATGGTCGAGTCACCGGCAGCTCCCAACCGTCTTTGTCCCAGTCGTCTTCGATCCACAGGAAGTTCTGCGCGAAGCACGGCGGGGTGGTCCGGGCCTCGTCGTAGAGGTTCCCGGCGAGGAAATTGAGAAAGAACATGTGGCTCCCCGGGCAGGCGACCGACGAGTGGTAGCCCTTCGTCACCAGGGCACAGTCACCGTCGTTGGCGACCAGCACCTCATCGAAGGGTTCATCGACCCGCCAGTTGCGATGCATGGCAAAGCCGTCGGCGGGGTCGAGACGGAAGTAGTAGGTCTCCTCCAGGTAGGGCGAACCGTCGTAACCGTCGTGACAGTGCGGCGTCCATCCCGACCACGTGCCGCGCGGCACGTACACCTCGTACAGAATCAGCCGCTCGGCCGGCAGCGGCGGGGCCAGGATGTGATTGACCTGGCGCCGGGCGGTACCGCCGCCTCGCACTTCGGACTTCATCTCCGCGGGGGCGAACACCCGCACCGGGTACTTGCCTTCGGCCGGCGCGCTGCCGATGGCGAATTCGGCGTCCCCGTCGGCGGTCACGACAATCTCGGTGCCCGGAGGGGCGTAGAACACGCTCGGCATCGACGCGAAGACGCTGTCGCGCTCGATGCGGTGGGTGGCCCCGGCGGCGGTGACCGTGACCGCGCCCGAGAGGGGCACGATCGCCACCTCCTCCCCGTCGCGCCGGGTCTCGTGGGTTTCGCCGTCGCCGAGGCGAACCACCGCGAAGGACAGGTACTCCCATCCCGCCGACTCCGGGGTCACCTCCATGGTCACCGGCCCGGGGCCGGGTTTGATCAGGTGTTCGGCACTCACGTGTCCACCTCTCCGGTCAGCACGGGCCGACCTTTCTCGACCGACCGCCAGGCCGCCAGCCCGCAAAGGAGCGGGGCGCGGGCGTCGGTCGGACCTACCGGGGGTTCGGTCCCCGACGAGATGGCCGAGACGAACTCGGCCCACTCGTCGAGGTAACTGGTTTCGTATCGTTCGAGGAAGAAGTGCTCGAGGGGTGCCCTCGAGTACCCCTCGGCGGTCGCCAGCTCGGTGGTGCGCTCGTGGACGTTGCGCGAGGTCATCATCCCCAGCGAACCAAAGGCCTCGACCCGTTGGTCGTAGCCGTAGGCGGCGCGACGGCTGTTGTCGATCGTGGTCAGGACGCCGTTGGCGTGGGTGAGGATCAACACCGCGGTGTCGACATCGCCCGCCTCGCCGATGGCCGGGTCGACCCGGACGGCGCCCTTGGCGTACACCTCGACCACCTCGCTTCCCGTGACGAATCGGGCCATGTCGAAGTCGTGGATCGTCATGTCGCGAAAGATCCCGCCCGAGACGGCGATGTACTCGATGGGCGGCGGTCCGGGGTCCCGGCTGGTGATGCGCAACATCTCCAGGTCACCAACGGCGCCGGCGGCCACCGCCTCCTGCAAGGCTCGGTGGTTGGGGTCGAACCGGCGGTTGAACCCGACCTGGAGCGAAACGCCTGCCTCCGCAACCGCGGCCAGGCCGCGGTCGACCTCGGCCAGGTCGAGCGAAACCGGCTTCTCGCAAAAGATGTGCCGTCCGGCGGCGGCGGCGGCCACCATGGCGTCGACGTGGGTGTCGGTGCTGGTGCAGATGGCCACCGCGTCGGCCGGAGCCGCCAGCGCGTCGTCGAGGGTCGCAAACGCGGGGCAACCGAAGTCGTCGGCCACCGATGCTGCGGCATCGGCCGCGATGTCGTACACGCCGGCGAGCGCCGCCCCGGGAATCTGCCGGGCGAGCATCTCGGCGTGCATGCGGCCGATCCGGCCGGCACCGAGCACGACGATGCGGACCGGGGATGGGGGGTCGGGTGGGGTCACTGCTTACCTCCAGCGCCTGGGCGGCTGCCGCGTTCGGGAACGCGGTTGTCGACCGCATACAATCGCGAACGTGATGAACCCGTCATCGCCACGTGGTTCAGGCGTGTAACGCCGGGCACACTGTGGTCGTGGCGGGAGAAACGGTGGTCGGTCGAATGACGTGGTTGGCTGCATACAGCGGACGACGAAAGGCGAACACCACTATGAAGTTCCGGATGATTCCTGCGGCAGGCCTGGCGATAGCGCTTGCGGCGAGCGGGTGCGGCAACATTGCCGAGAACCTCGGCGAGCGGGCCCTCGAGGAAGCGGTCGAAGCCGGGATTGAGGCCGAGGACGGCGGCAACGTGGAAATCGACATCGACGGCGACAGCGGCTCGATCACCATCGAGGGGGAAGACGGCGAGAAGGTCTCGATCAGCGGCGAAGCCGACGACGAGGGCGGTTCGTTCAAAATCGAGGGCGAGGACGGCGAGACCTTCGAGATCAACGGTGGTGATGATGCCGAGCTCCCCGAGGACTGGCCGGCCTTCATGCCCGACATCCCGGGCACCATCGTGTCGACCCAGCAGATCGGCAGCGATGCCGAGGGCTACACGGTGAACGTCGTGACGACCACCGACGACCCCATAGGCGCTCACGAGAGCATCGTGGCCGACCTCGAAGGCCAGGGGTTCACGGTCGAGGTGAAGCAGCAGGGGTCCACCGAGGCGGGCGAAAACCGCACGGCGGTGCTCTCCAACGACGCCCACACCGTGACCACCACGGCCTGGACCGAGGGCGCTGCCGGAAACGGCGAGGGAACCCTGACGGTGTCGGTGACGCCGAAGACCAGTTGATCCACCGCCCGGCTGACGAGTCGGGCGACAAGAGCGGCGGGAACCGCAGCGAGGCGTCGGAAACGCCCATCGATTCGATGGTCGACCGGCGTCTCGTTCGCGTTTTCGGTGCCCGGCGCCGATCACCCGCGAACCTCGGGTCCCGGAACCGGCTGCTGCCCCGCGCCGATCACCGACTGGTCGTAGTCGATACACGCTCCGGTCATCAGGCCGCTCTCCTCCGAGGCCAAAAAGGCGATGGCCCGCGCCGCCTCGGCGGGATCGATCAGTCGACCGAACGGCTGGGCCGCAGCGGCCTCGACCAACCAGTCCTCGGCCGCCCCTTCGGCCTCGATCTGCACCCGATGCTCGTTCGGTGTGTTCATCCAACCGAGGTTGACGGTGTTGATACGGATCTGGTCCCGCATGACCGAATAGGCGGCGTTCTTGGTGAGCGTCATCAACCCCGCCTTCGAGACGGCATAGGGCAACAGCGTCGGCAACGAGCCGTAGCCCGAGACGCTGCCCACGTTCACGATCCGGCCGGCGATCGCCTCGCGGCGCATGATCGAGACGGCTCCCTGTATGAGCTGGAACGGCGCCCGGACGTTGATGGCCTGCATCCGGTCCCAATCCTCGACCGTGGTGTGGGTGAGCGTGCCGCGGTCGGTGAGCGCGGCGGCGTTCACGAGCACATCGACCCGGCCGTGCCGGGCATCGACGGCCGGCATCACGCCGGCGACCTGGCCGGCCTCGCTCAGCTCGACCGGCTGAAACCAGGCGTCGGCCCCGGCGGCGATGAGATCGGCGCAGACCCGTTCACCCCGCTCGGCGTTTCGACCACACACCACGACCGCCGCGGCACCCCGGGTGACGAAGAGCCGGGCGACGGCCTCCCCCAGCCCCTGGGTGGCGCCGTTGATGACGGCGACCTGGCCATCGAGTCGGCGCTGGTCAGCATGGTCGACTGGTCCGGCGCTGTCGGTGGCGGTCACCAGCCCACCCGTTGATCGGCTTTGCCGGCGTCCATCTCGGCCCGGGCATCGAGCACGGTCGCCCGGTCCGACACCTCGGGTACGCCGACCTCCCAGAAGGATCCGCCTTCGGTCCACGAGTACGCGTCCGTCTTCAGCGCAATCACATAGGTGCGGTCGGCGGCGCGAGCCCGTTCGAACGCCGCTTCCAACTCGCCAATGTCGGTGACCGTCTCGGACTCGCACCCCATGGCCGCGGCGTGGGCGGCGAAATCGACCGATACGACGTCGCGGACGTTGCAGTCCGCGATGAGGTTGTTGAACGGTGCCCCGCCCTGACCGGTCTGCAGTCGGTTGATCACCGCGAAGCCGCCGTTGTCGCAGACGATCACGATCAGCTTGTGACCGCTCAGAACCGAGCTGTACAGGTCCGAGTTCATCATCAGATACGAACCGTCGCCGACGAAGACCACGACCTCCCGATCGGGCAGCGCCATCTTGGCGCCCCAGCCGCCGGCGATCTCATAGCCCATGCAGCTGAACCCGTATTCGGCATCGAAGGAGTGCACCGTGTCCGACCGCCACCCGTTCACCAGTTCGCCGGGGAAGCCGCCGGCCGCGGTGAGTGCGTAGGTCGAGGCGTCGGCCGCCCGGTCGACCACGCCAACGACCTGGGCGTAGGTGGGCAGATCGGGGCCGCCGCTCGGCGCGGCCAATTTGTCGATGTAGGCGTGGTACTGGGCGGTTTCGGCGCCGGCGCGATCGCTCCACTCGTCGGGAGACCGCCACTCCCCCATCGCTTCGGACAGCTCGGCCAGCGTCGTGCGGGCGTCGCCGACGAGCGGCAGGCTCCGGTGTTTGGTCGCGTCGAAGCGGGCGGTGTTGAGACCGATGATCGCCACGTTCTCGTCTTTGAAAACCGTCCACGAACCGGTGGCGAAGTCCTGGAGTCGGCTGCCGACCGCCAACACCACGTCGGCTTCGCCCGCCAGGGCGTTCGCCGACGTGCAGCCGGTTACCCCGAGTGTGCCGGCATTGAGCGGATCACCCGAGACGAGGCTGGTCCGACCGGCCACCGTCTCGACCACGGGGATGTTGTGCGCCGCGGCGAACCGGGCCAGTTCGGGTTCGGCGAGCGACCAGTGCACCCCACCGCCGGCGATGATCAGGGGGCGTTCGGCAGTGCGCAGCCGCGACGCGGCTTCGGCCAACTCCTGGGTATCGGGCCGGGGCCGCCGCATCCGATGCACGGTGCGCGCAAAGAACCGTTCGGGGTAGTCGTAGGCCTCGGCCTGCACATCCTGGGGTAGGCCGATGAATGCCGGTCCACAGTCGCCGGGGTCGAGCATCGTGTGGAGCGCGATCGGCAGCGATTGTACGACCTGTTCGGGGCGGGTCAGTCGGTCCCAGTAGCGAACCACCGGTCGAAACGCGTCGTTCACCGTGGTGGACGGCTCGCCGAAGTGCTCGACCTGTTGCAGCACCGGATCGGGGATGCGGGACTGGAACGTATCGCCGGCGAGCAGGAGCAGCGGGAGCCGGTTCGCCATCGCCACGCCCGCGGCGGTGACCATGTTGGTCGCCCCAGGGCCCACCGAGGACGTCGCCACCATGATCTGGCGGCGGCGGCTCGCCTTGGCGTACGCGGTCGCCGCCAGCGCCATTCCCTGTTCGTTCTGGCCGCGCCAGGTCGGGAAGTCGTCGGCAACCTCCTGGAGTGCATGGCCGAGACAGGTCACGTTGCCGTGCCCGAAGATGGCGTACACGCCGGGAACCAGTCGCGCCTCGGTGGTCGAGCCATCGGGCTGTTCCAGCTCGATGTACTGCGCCATGAGGTAGCGGACGATCGCCTGGGCGGTCGTCAAACGGACGGTCTGCATCGCTCTACCCTTCTTCCCTTCTTCGCCCTGTTTGGCGCTGATCAGTCAGCTCGAATCGAGGTGACCGGTTCCCAACGTTGCGAGTCCCACGATCGCACGAGCGCCGACTGCACGCTCACGTAGTCGATCGCCTCGGAGAATCCCGGCTGGTGCTGGACTCCGGTGGCCACCGCGTTCAGGAACTCATAGCCCTCGATGACCTTCATATCCTCGTACCCGATCGCATTGGCATCACCGGGCACAAAGTTGCCGTGATACGGATACCGGTCGCCGGCGTACACCGTGGTGTAACCGTCGTGCAGCTCGTCGTCGTCGAGCAGGAACAGCTGCATCTCGTTCATGGTTTCCAGGTTCCATCCCAGCGCCCCCTTGGTCCCGTGCACCTCAAAGGCCATCTGGCTCTGAGGACCGATGATGTTGCGCGAGACCTCGAACGAACCCTGGGCGCCGTTGGCGAAGGTCGCCAACATCCCCGCGTAGTCCTCGTTGGTGACCGGACCCGTCGGGTCGCCCGGAGCGCCGCGGTCGTAGTGGGTCCCGCCGGGCTGGGGCACGGGACGATCGGTGATGAAGGTCTTGCGCATCCCCACCACCGAGTCGATCGGCCCGATGAGCATGTGGGCCAGGTCGACGGAATGGCTGAGAATGTCGGTGGTGACGCCGTAGCCGGCACCATCGAATTCGAATCGCCACGACAGCAGCCCGAGCGGGTCGGAGCCGTACATCGAGAAGAACCGACCGCGGTAGTTGGTGATGTCGCCCAGGCGACCGTCGGCGATGAGTTGCCGGGCGTACTGCACGAGGGGCGCCCAGCGGTAGTTGTAGCCAACCCCGGTGATCACGCCGGCCTCGCGGGCTGCCCTGTCGGCCGCCACCGTCTGCTCCGGGGTACCGCCGACCGGCTTCTCGCAAAACACGTGCTTGCCATTGGCCGCGGCGGCCTCGACCATCTCGACGTGGAGCATGTTCGGTGAACACACCGTCACCACATCGACATCGGGGTGTTCGACCACGCGCCGCCAGTCGGTCGCCCCTTTGGCAAAACCAAACGAATCGACCGCCTGGGTGCACCGTTCCTCGAGGTTGTCACCGACGATGACGAGCTCGGGGTCAAACACCCGATCGGGAAACAGCGTCGGTATGCGGGCGTAGCTGCGGCTGTGGGCCTGACCCATCCAGCCGAAACCGATCACACCGACACCGATGCGCTTGCGGGCTGTCATCGTTCGTAGACCTCGGGGTTCACACAGCTTGCGGGACGGTCGCCGCCGAGCACGGTGTGCACGTTGGCGATGGCGTGGGTGTACATCCGGCGCCGCCCCCGATCGGTTGCGGACGCAATGTGTGGTGTCACCACTACGTTCTCGCGGGTTAGGAGGGGATGTCCGATCGGGAGCGGTTCCGGTGTGGTCACATCCAGCGCGACGAACGCCAGGTGACCAGATTCGAGCGCGGCGACGAGTGCGTCCTGGTCCACCACGCCGCCCCGAGCGGCGTTGACGAACACCGCTCCGGGTTTCATGGCGGCCAAGGCGGTTTCGTCGACCATCTCGCGGGTTTCATCGGTAAGGGGACAGTGCATGGTGACCACGTCGGAGCGGCGCCACAGCTCGTCGAGACCCACCGAAGCAAAGGCGATGTCGTCGACGTAGGGATCGTGCACGATGACGTCCATGTCGAGGGCCGCCGCGGCCCGTGCGACCCGCGAGCCAATGCGGCCGTAGCCGACGACCCCGATGGTGCGACCCGCCAACTCCATGCCCTCGTTGGCGGCGTAGTAGTCGCCGTCGTGATCGCGCAGGCGCCGCTGGTTGGCCGGGAGGCTCTTCGTGGCCGACAAAAGCAGGGCCATCGTGTGCTCGGCCGTGGACACGGTCGGCGATTCCGGCGCGTTGCACACGACGATACCCCGCTCGGTAGCGGCGTCGAGGTCGACGGTGTCGAAGCCGATACCCGTGCGCGAGATCACCTGGAGGTCGGGAGCTTCGGCCATCCGTTCACCCGGCCAGAGCGACGCCCCGGCCAACACCGCTACGGCGGCGGGCAGGGCCTCGGACTCGGGGCCGATCACGGTGAAGTCATCGCCGAAGATGTCTTCGAACCCATCCGGGATCGCTCGATCGATGTACAGCGCCGGTGGCGATGTGGACCCGACCGAAGTCATGTCGCGGCTCCCCGTTCGGTGAGGAAGCTCTCGATTTCGGCGAGCGTCGGCATGTCGTCGGCACACATCATGCGCCCGGCCACGATCGCGCCGGCGGCGTTCGCGTAACGGGCGATCCGGTCGAGTTCCCAGCCCTGGGCGAGTCCGTAGGAGAACGCGCCACCGAAGGCGTCGCCGCTGCCGAGGCCGCACACCACATCGACCGGGTAGGGGGCATACGCGTCCCGGCCATCGGCGGTGGCCACCATCACGCCGTCGCCGCCGAGTTTCACCACGGCGATCTCGACGCCCCGTTCGAGCAGCGCGTCGGCGGCGGCATCGGGGTCGGCGGTTCCCACCGCGACCTCGCACTCGGTCCGGTTCCCGATCGCCACCGAGACGTGGTCGAGCATGGGCGAGATGGCGGCGTGAGCCGCCGCCGGCGACTCCCAGAACATGGGTCGCCAGTCGAGGTCGAGCACGGTATGGCGCTTGCGGCCCCGTCGCCGCAGCAGTTCGGTCACCGTCGCCGCACTCGGTTCGGCGTGAAAGCGCGAGGCCGGCACCCAGAAGATGTCGGTTTCGACGATCGCCTCGACCGGCACGTCCTCGAGGGCGAGGTCGAGATCCGGGGCCGATGGGTACCGGTAGAAGATGATCGTCGGATCTTCGGGCGGATCGAGTTCGGCGAACGCCAGCGGGGTCGGAAGCTCCGGGTGGGAGCTGACCCACCGGGAGTCGACCCCGAAGGTGTGTTCGAGGGCGTGGCGCACGTAGTCACCGAACTGGTCGTCGCCGACCTTGGTCACCGTCGCCGCACTGAGGCCCAGCCGCGCCGCCGCCACGGCGACGTTCGTCGACGAGCCACCGATCGACTTCTGGAACGACTCCACCTCGGTCATCGACCGATGGGGTTGTTGGGCATAGAGGTCGACGCTGACCCGCCCGATGGTGATGAGTTGGGGCGTGGTCACGTCAGTCGTCGCCGGAGATCGCCCGTTTGAGTTCGTCCTGCAACTCCTCCAGTTCGGCACCGCCGGCCATCAACTGGGTGAGTTCGTCGATGGTGATCTCGTCCTTGGCGAAATTGCCCATCGATTCGCCGCGATTCAGGATGAGGAATCGATCGCCCACCGGGTAGGCATGGCGAGGGTTGTGAGTGATGAAGATCACCCCGAGGCCGCGTTTGGCCGCCTCGACGATGTAGCGCAACACCACGCCGGACTGCTTTACCCCGAGGGCCGAGGTGGGCTCGTCGAGGATCAGCACCTTGGCACCGAAGTACACGGCTCGGGCGATGGCGACCGACTGGCGCTCGCCGCCCGACAACGTGCCCACCGCTTGTTCGGTGTCGCGAATGTCGATGCCCATCTTGGCCATCTCTTCTTTGGCGATGGCCTTGGCCTTTGCCTTGTCGATCCACTGCAACGGCCAGACGCCTTTGGTGGGTTCAGCCCCGAGGAAGAAGTTCCGCCACACCGACATGAGCGGCACCATGGCGAGGTCCTGGTAGACGGCGGCGATGCCGTTGTCGAGGGCCTGACGGGGCGAATCAAAGGTCACCGGCTTTCCCTCGAGCCGGAACTCGCCGGCGTCGTGCTGGTGCACGCCGGCCAGAATCTTGATGAAGGTGGACTTTCCGGCGCCGTTGTCACCGAGCACGCAGGTGACCTTGCCGGCCTGCACCTCGGTGGTCACGCCCTGGAGGGCGATGATGTTGCCGTAGAATTTGCCGATGTCCTCGAGTTCGAGCAGAGGGGTATCGCTCATCGGATCGCCTCCGCCTTGGATCGGATGTAGTTGTTGGCGATCACCGACAGCAACAGAATCGCCCCGAGGAACACGAACCGCCAGTCCGAGTTCCAGCGCGAAGACGGAAGTCCCTGGATGGCCATCGCCATGATGACCGCACCGATGGCGGCCCCGAACGTCGAGCCGTAGCCGCCGGTCAGCATCGTTCCGCCCACCACCGCGGCGATGATGTACTCGAACTCCTCACCATCGCCGGTGTTGGCCTGGATGGTGTTCAGGCGAAACGCCAGGAGCACGCCGACCAGCCAGGCCGCACCGGAAACCAACATGAACAGCTGGGTCTTGGTGCGGGCGGCGGGAACACCGATCTGCCGGGCGGCATCCTTGTTGCCGCCGACGGCGAATACCCAGCTCCCGAACTTGGTGCGAGCCAGCACCCAGGTGCATGCGGCGGTGAAGACGAAGAACCAGATGATGCGCACGCTGAACTTGGCCGGCGGTATCCCCCGGTCAAGCTCGACCTGGGTGACCCACAACATGCGAATGGTCACTCCGACCACCATGGCGAGAATGCCCGCGATGGCAACCGACTGTCCGAACCGATCGGCGCGAGCGTCGATGAAGCGCCGCTCCTCGAACAGCGTCGTGGCGATCGACCACACGACGATCGCCGCTGCGACCGCCAACATGATTGAGAAGACCTGGCCCCGGAACTTGGGCGAGGCGGATTCGGCCCGGATGAAGAACGCCATGGCGGCTACGCCGATGCCGATGAGGGCGAGCACGACCGATCCCGTCAGCCGCGATATCGATCGCGCTCGGCTCTGCCCGACGAGGAGTAGGACGGCGCCGATCATCGACAGGCCCACGAACAGGATTGCCCGCAGGCCCTGTTCGGTGACGAGAAACGTGATGTCCTCGTCGACCGCCGGATCAAAGCTCAGCGCCGCGACAACGGCGAGCGCAACGGCCACGACGCCGGCGCCGAGCGCCTTCAGCATCGGCGCACTGGAACCCAACGAACCAATGCCCGGATGACGGCTGTACCGCATGGCGCAAAGACCAACCGATCCGACCAGCATCGCCGCGCCGATGACCGCCGCGCCGAGGGCGTTGCCGCCGGTGTCATCGGTGTTGTGCAGGATCAGGATTCCGGCGATGAGCACCGCCACGCCCGGCAGCACCCCCGCCAGACTCACGAGGCCGCGTTCTTTGCGCCGCCGGAAGTACAGCTCGTGCAGACCGACGAACAGCAGCACCAGGCCGGCCACGATCGCGATCGTATAGAAGGCGTCGCGCGCCTCCCAGATGTGGCTGTTGCGGTCCCACTCGGCGCCGAAAATCCGGTCGAAGAACGCATAGCCCTTATCGCCTCCCCGGTCGTCGGCGGCGATGGCCAGGTCGTCCAGCTTGCCCACCTGGATCTGGTCGACCAGGAGCTTGGCGAAGCCCAGCTTGGCGCCCACGATGATGAAGAACGAACCGAGGGTGACGATGAAGCTCGGCAGTGAGGTTCGGTTGACCATGGTGCCGTTGAACCAGCCGAGGCCCATCGCGACGATGAACGACAACGGCAGGGCGACCCACAGGCTCAGCCCGGCGCCGCCCATGTCGCCGGTGATGTCGCGCACCAGCAGCAGGGTGACGATGCCCAGGGCGCCGGTGGCGGCACCGGCGGACAGGTCGAATTCGCCCCCGATCATGAGCATCGACACGGCCACCGCCATGATGCCGAGGGTCGAGGACACGTCGAGGATCGTCGAAGCACCCCCGGTGAGACCGAACGGTCCGGATACGGCCCAGAAGAAGATCCAAATCGAGGCGGCGGCGAGCGTGGCGCCAACCTCCGGGCGAATGAACAATCGTTGAAAAACGCCCTGGTACACGAGTCGCTCGTCGGCGACCTCATCCTGCGCCGACGCGATGGCGCCGGCGGCGCTGTCGTCGATTGTGACGTCACTCATCGTGACGGGTCTCCCCCCGTTTGGTGCCCAACAAAGAACTTGGCAACGCCGTCCCCCGGCGCGTGCCGTGGCCTGGCAGCAGGCCGGTTGCGCCGTCGGCGTCGGGCACCGAAACCGGTGCCCGACGCCAACCGACGTCATTCAGTACGCCGTTTCCGGCGAGTCGAGCGGCGCATCCGCACCGCTCGACGAAGGTGTTACCTGACTAGCGGGTGCCTTCGGCGACGAGCGCCTTGACATCGCTCGCGTTGTCGATGGTCACGAAGCCCGGACCGGTAAGGACCGGCAGTCCACCACCCGCGGTGTTGGCGTTGGTCGCTTCGAGGTACATCAAGATGACCGGCAGGTACCCCTGGAGGTACTGCTGCTGGTCGACGGTGAAGGCAATGGATCCACCCTCGATGGCATCGATGATGTCGGGGGTGATGTCGAAGCCACCGATGGTCAGCTCACGACCGAGATCGTTGGCGGCCGCGAGGCCCGACATGGCGATGACCGGGCCAACGCCCAGGAACGCATCGATGTCGGGGTTGGCCTCGAGGACGGCCTTGATCTGGTTGATCTGATCGGTCTGGTCAGCATCGAGACCCACGAACTCATCGGTCACCGTGCCCGAGAACGTGTCGGCCATGCCGTCACAGCGCTCGGTGAGACCCACGTTCGACTGCTCCTGACGGCCACACAACACGTGCGTCGCTCCGGCATCGTTGAACCGTTCGCCCGCACCCTGGCCGGCGATGAACTCGGTCTGACCAATGTGGGTGGTCGCACCGATGTCCTGGTAGTCGTTCACACCCGAGTTGAGCGTGTAGACGGGGACACCGGCCGCAACGGCCTCCTGGAGCGGGCCGACGAGCTGATCGGGGCTGGGCAACGAAGCGGCGATGCCGTTGGAGCCCTCACCGATAGCGGTGGCGATGTCGGTCACCATCTGCCCGGGGTCGTTGTTACCCGGCATCCACACGAGCGTCACGCCGACATCGGCCGCAGCCGCTTCCGCGCCCCGCTTGACGACGGACCAGAACGGGCCGTCGTCGGAGTGGGTGATCATGTGGAAGGTGAGGTCCGAACCCTGAACCGCGTCGACACTGTCGTCGCCGCCGTCGTCGTCTTCGGCCATGGCTTCATCATCACCATCGCCGTCGTCGCCGCCACCGTCGTCACTGCTACTCGAATCATCGCTCGAGTCGCCCGCCGCATCACTGCCACCATCGCTGCCGCAGGCGGCAGCGATCATGGCGATAGCGAAGAGCAACACGAGAAGTTTGCGCAACTTGATCATGTATTCAGTCCCCTCCTTGGGAATGGTTGTTTGCCGATTGCGACCATTGCTAGGCGACTCCCGTATCGGGACTCGCGATGCGCTGATCGACAGCTCGGAGGTAGTCGACGCTCCTGCGAACGTCGAGAATGGGGCCCTCACCGGGGGCGGGATCTCCACCGGTGATGGCGGCGTCTTGTTCGACCACGTACCAGCCGTCGAAGCCGGACGCTTCGAGGGCGATAACGATGTCGTCGATGGCGATGTCGCCGGCATCGAACGGACTGAACATGCCCTGCTGCACGCCTTCCATGAGGCTCAGTTCGGGGGCGAGTCCGGTGACGCGGTCCGCGACGGCGAAGACCACGTCCTTCAGATGGGCGTGCACGATGCGGTCGCCTGCGGACGCGATGAAGTCGAGCGGGTCGTACCCGCCGAGGGCCAGATGACCCGAGTCAAAGGTCCACCCGACACCGCTGTGGTCGAGCACCCGCTGCACCTCGTCGGCCTGTTCGATCACGGTGCCGAGGTGCGGGTGCAGCGCCTGGGTGAGTCCATGGCGAGCGCAGAGCTCATCGAGCCGATCGAGCATGGTGAAGATGTGTTGCCATTCACCTGCACTCAGCTCCGTGCGCGGGCCCCACTCCCAGTCGGTGACTATGGCGGTGATGAAGTAGGTACCACCCGCTCGGGCAAACCGATCGGCCACCGTTTCGGCCGCCGCCAAGGTGGCATCGACCTGCTCGGGAAGATGAAGAAACTGGGGCACGAAGCCACCGAGCAGTCCGAGGTTGTGGACGGCCAGACGATCGCGCAGTTCGATGGGGTCGCTGGGCAGGTAGCCCTCCGAGCCGTACTCGGTGACGGTGAAGCCCAGCTCGGACATTTCGCTCAGCACCCGATCGACGGCGAGTTCGCGCCCCCAGCCGGGGACTTCGCACACGCCCCAGGAGATGGGCGCAGCCGCGATCCGGTCGATCATCGGCGCACGGCCGTTCGTTTGATCGCCACCAAGTGCATCCCCATGCCTATTCTTCCCCCACCGCACCCCGCCCCGAGGTCCGAAGCCAACCGCGCTGATTTCGCTCAAACCCCCGTCTTGCGTTGGAGCGCTCCAACAATATACTGCAATCAGCGAATGTCAAACGATTCGGCCCATTCGCAACGGGGTGACATGAGCCAACCGACCATGCAGGACGTCGCCGAGCGGGCGGGCGTGTCGCGGTCGCTCGTCTCGTTGGTCATGCGCGACTCACCGAAGGTCAGCGACGAGAAACGAGCTCGGGTGCTCGCCGCGGCAGCCGAGCTCGGCTACCGCCCGAACGTGCTGGCCCGCCACTTGGCTGAGGGCTCGACCCGCACCATCGGCGTGATCATCAACGATCTCCACAACACCTTCTTCGCCGAAGCAGCCGACGGCATCGAGGCCGAAGCCCGAGCCAACGGCTACCGGCTGATTCTCGCGAGCGGTTCGCTGAGCGAGGATCGCGAAATCGAAGCGATGGAGCAGTTCCTCGAGCTCCGCACCGATGGGATCATCCTCCTCGGCCCCTGGGCCAGCACATCGTTGATCGAGGTGCGCTCGCACGCGACACCGACGGTGGTCGTCGCCCGCACTGTGCGCTCCGACGTGGTCGACTCGGTCATCAACAACGACCGACTCGGTGCCGCCCTGGCGGTGCGGCACCTGCATGCGTTGGGGCATCACCGCATCGCCCACATCGGCGGCGGCCGGGGAGCCGGCGCCCGACCGCGCCGCACCTCGTATGAACGGGCGATGCGGTCACTCGGCCTGCACGATCACATCCAGGTCGAGACCGGCGATTACACCGAGGCTTCGGCGACCAAGGCGATGGGCAAACTGCTCGATGCGGCCTCCCGACCGACGGCGGTCTTCGCGGGCAATGACCTGATGGCGGCCGGCGCCATGGACCGGATCGAAGTCGACGGGCTTACCGTCCCCGACGACATCTCGGTGATCGGCTACGACAACACCGCCCTCGCCGCGCTCAACCACATGTCGCTGTCGACGATCAACCAACCGAGGTTTGAGATGGGCCAACTCGCCATGAAGCTCATCCTGGAACGTATCGACGGCGGTCGCACGACCCCGGTCCACCACGTTCTCGATCCAACACTGGTCGTGCGGCGCACCACCGGCCCGGTCCCGTCATGACCGTCCGTATCGCCATCTTCGGCACCTCCTGGTGGGCCGACTCGATGTATCTCCCCGCCCTCGCGTCGCTGCCCGAGGCCGAGGTGGTCGCCGTGTGCGGCCGTCGCCAGGCTCCGGCAGCCGAACTCGCCGATCGCTGGTCGATCCCGGCCTTCTTCACCGACTCCGGCGAGTTGTTCCGAGAGGCCCGCCCCGACGCCGTCATCATCGCCACGGCCAACGACAGCCACCACGCGATTGCGATGGAGGCCATCGAGGCCGGGGTGGCGGTGCTGTGTGAGAAACCCCTCGGTCGAACGCTCGCCGAGGCCGAGGAGATGGCGGCCGCCGCCGAGGCCGCCGACATCACGACCATGGTTCCGTTCACCTATCGATACATGCCGACGAATCAATACGTGAAGCGTCTACTCGACGAGGGCTTCGTAGGTCGGCCCTACCACCTCAACCTGCGGTACTTCACCGACTACGCCCGTGACAGCACGTACACCTGGCGTTTCGACGAGGCCATCGCCGGGTCGGGAGTGCTCGGCGACCTGGCCACCCACTGGTTCCACCTGGCCCGCTGGTTCCTCGGCGACATCGTGGAGGTCGGCGCCATGACGTCACACCACCGACCACGCGATCCTCGGCCCGACGGCTCGGACTACGTGCGCAGCGAGGACGCGGCCAACGTCAACGTGCGCTTCGCCTCCGGCGCCGACGGCGTGCTCCAGGTCAGCGCGGCGTGCTCGGAGGCGACCGACTTTGGGCAGACCCATCACCTCGAGATCATCGGCGAGGCCGGCACCCTCGCCAGCCGAATCGATTGGGACGCCGAGCAGACGGTGTGGGGTCTCCCCGCCGGCGAACGCGGCCCGCTCCGCCGACTCGACATCCCCGCCGAGTTCACCGCTGGTCTGCGCACCGAGACCGTGCACGACACCTACCGCGACGTCTTTCGCGAGTCGCCCGTGATGACGCGCGCCTTCGTGAAGGCCGTCGCCGAGAACCGCCCGTGTGAACCGGATTTCGCCGAGGGCCTTGCGGTGCAGCGGGTGCTCGACGCGGCGATTCGCAGCGCCGCCGACCGGGGCCGACGCCACGCCATCTGACCAGGGGCACCGGCCAGCCCGTACCATCGCGGCGATGACCCACGACCGGATCCCTCCCGACGATGCTTGACCACGTCTTCACCGACGCGATCGGCGCCCTGCGCGACTCACTCGAAGGGGTACTGCTGGAGCGCCAGGCCCTGGAGGAGCGCTATCAGGTCGATGTCCTGCTCGGCGACCACACCTGGGAGACGTCCTACGGGCTGCCCGGTGAGCAGGACCCACCGCGCATCCGCGTCGACATCACTCTCGAGTGGCCCACGTGGGCCCAGAGCTCCTATCGAAGCTGGTACATCGGCGAGGAGATGGCCGAACCGCCCATCATCACCGTGCAGGTCTCGTTCCGACTTCAGGAGCTGTCGGCTCCGCCGGACCCGGCCATGTTGTTGAGCGCCCTACCCGACACCGGCCCGTTGCTGGGCGCGGAGGCGCTGATGCGGTCCGGGCCCACCCTCGAAACGGTGTACGGCCACGATCTGACCCAGCCGCCGTGGTTCACCGCCGTCGTGACCTTCGAGGGCCTGTTCGAGTTCAGCGACGCGACGCTGGAGGACGGCACCAACCTCGACGGGTCGTTCAAGGAGGTCGGCAGTTGGGTGAGCTCCACGCTCGTGAAACTGGGCGACCTGCCGGTCACCTTCCGCTCATCCCCGGACTAGCGCCCGGGTTCTACGAGCCCAACTCGCGTTCGACCGGCAGCAACGGGTCGAACTCCGCGTCGCGTTTGTCGGCCTGGGCCTGGAAGGCCTCCATCATGTCGTGGGGCTGGAACATGCCGGTTTGCCAGGTCGCGATGTAGTTGAGCGAGTCGGCGACCGAATGGTCCCGCCCGTAGTTGATGGTCTCCTTGGTGCCCCAGATCGCCAGCGGCGACTTGGTCGCGATTTCGGCGGCGACTTCGAGAGTGCCGGCCACGAGGTCTTCGTGGGTGTCGAATACCTGGTTCACCAGACCGACCTCGTACGCCCGCGCCGCGGGCATGCGCCGACCGGTGTAGGCCAGCTCCCGGGCCACCCCTTCCGGGATCAGTTTCGGAAGCCGCTGGAGGGTTCCGACGTCGGCGGTCATGCCGATGTTGATCTCGTGGATGCAGAACCAGGCATCGGTGGTGCTGTAGCGCATGTCCGCCGCGGTGACGAGGTCGACACCACCGCCGACACAGCCCCCCTGGATGGCGGCGAGCACCGGCATGCGGGCGGCTTCGAGTGACCCGAGGGCGTCCTGCAGCCGTTTCGCGGTCAACCGAAGCTGAGCGCGCTGACGTCCGATCTCGGTCGACCCGGAATCGCCGCTGATCGAGCTGTCGGTGAAAACCGCGAGGTCCATGCCGGCGCAGAAGTGACGGCCGGTGGACGACAACACGATGGCCCGGGCCCGGCCCTCGTCGCTGATGGCGTTGATGATCTCGGGAAGTTCGGACCAGAACCCGGGAACCATCGAGTTGAGTTCGTCGGGTCGATTCATCTGCACGTGCACGACGTGATCGGCCTCGGTCACCGCAAAGCAGGTGTACTCGGAGTCGAGGTAGCTGGGCATAGTGGGTTCTCCCCGGGAGGGCGTCAGCCGGCGGCGGCCTCGGCGTTGCGTTCCTGATCGATCGAAAATTCACCGTACTCCGAGGCGGTGTCAACGTAGTCCTCGAACTGGATGACACCGATCTCGGTGAACCGATCGCGCAACCAGCCATCGGCCGCGTCGAGCAGCCCAAGCTTTTTGCAGTTGGGCACGATCTTTGAGAACAACATGGCCTGGAACACCTTCTGTTCCTCGGGCAGGTCGAGCACCCGTTCGACCATCGGCCGCACCGGCACGCCCATCCGCTCCCAGACCTCCTGTTGCAGGAACCGGTCGCGCATGCGAACCGCGGCCTCGAATGCGAACTCCTGGCGTTCGCGGATCTCCGCCGCGTTGAGCTCGGTGTAGAACTCCTGGAGGCTGAGCACGCCAAAGGCGACGTGGCGAGCCTCGTCGCTCATCACGTAACGCAACAGCTTCTTCAGGAGGGGTTCCTCGGTGAAGCTGTGCATGAACCCGAAGGCGGCGAGAGCGAGGCCTTCGACCATGATCTGCATGCCGAGGTAGGTCATGTCCCATCGGCTGTCGGCGATGATGTCATCGAGCAGGATGCCGAGGTGCGGGTTGATCGGATAGCTGTTCTCCACCTTTTCGTTGAGGTACTTCGCAAAGACCTCCACGTGCCGGGCCTCGTCCATCACCTGCGTGGCGGCATACAGCTTGGCGTCGTACCAGGGCACCGTCTCGACGATCTTGGCGGTGCAGAGGAGCGCCCCTTGTTCACCGTGGAGGAACTGGCTCAGCCGCCAGGTGAACGACTCGTAGCTGAAGTCGCGCATCTCCTTGTCGCCCCAGTTGTAGATGGGCGAGGTCGGGTCGGTTGTCCACCCGGTCTCCGGGCCGAGTTCGGCCATGATCGAGAACGCTTCGTACGGATCGACCTCGATGGACCAGTCGAGATCGGTGGTCACGTTCCACTGGGAGACCTTGGCCTTCTCGTACAACTTCTCGAGCCGGGGTCGTTGCCCCTTTTCGTAGTCCCAGGTGAACATGGCGTCGGCGTTGTCCGGGGTGACGTGTTCGGTCGCATCCGGGTCGGCGTTGGTGGAGCAGAGGTCCATGATGGCGTCGACGTCGTTGACCGACGCCCGACCCAAGATGGTGGCATCGCTCAGATGGGCGGCGGCGGTGGCTTGCGCACCGGGCCCGGCCTCGGCGACCGCCGGGGCATCGTTGGGAACATCTGGTGAGGACACAGGGGGAACCTTTCTGGTGTTTTCGTCGGTTGCGGTCAGGGCTGCCAGTCGGGACTGGCGGAGGAGATCATTCGGTCGATCACGATGCGCCAGTCGTCGGGGTCGGGGCGGGGGCGACCGAGGCTGTTCGACAGGTGCATACCGAGGCCGATGGCCATCGACAGGCTGACGATGGCGTCGACGGGTAGATCGGGGTCGAAGATTCCGGCGGTCTGCGCGGCGCGGATGAGGTCGCCGAGGCGGGTGCGTTCCTCGTCGAGGATGGCGTGCAACTGTTCGGCCACCTCGGGCTCGCGCCGGGACGCAACGAACACCTCGAGCAGGAGACCGTGGGTGTTGTTCTCCGGACTGACGAGGTGCGAGCCGAGGGCGGCCAGCAATCGGTCGGGTTCGGTGGTTCCCTGACCGGACAGGATCTGCGCGACTTCGCCGGGCATGCGGTCGGCGATGGCGTCGAGCAGCAGCTGGGCTTTGCCGGAGTACCGGCTGTAGATCGCGCCGGTGGTGAGACCGGCGCGCCGGGCGATGTCGGCTACCCGAGCGCCTTCGTATCCCCGTTCGGCAAACACCTCGGCGGCGGCATCGATCAGCTGGCGCCGATTGTGGTCAGCCGGGCGCGCCGGCGCGGCGGGGGTCTCGCTGGTGGTACCGCTCACGCGGTTGCCGCGGTTGGTGACCCGAGGAACATAGCTCGATGATAACGACTATTATCCGGATTGCAAGCAGGAAAAACACCGGCCATACCGCCCGCTTCGTCGGCGCTGCGGGGGGGGGTTACAGCGTGCGGAGATCGACCAGCGGTCGGGCACCCACGTGAGAGATGACCTCCGCCGCCGCCACCGAACCGAGACGGCCGCACTCAGCGAGGTCGAGTCCGCGGGCGAGCCCCACCAGCACGCCGGAGGCGTACAGGTCGCCGGCGCCGGTGGTATCGACCACCTGGCCGGGATCGACGGCCGCGATTTCGAGCCGTTCACCGCCGCGCAGGATCAACGAACCCTGGGCGCCCAGGGTGATCGCCGCGGTCTCGCAGAGGTCGGCCACCTTGGTCAACGCCACGTCGAGGTCGTCGGTCTCAAAGAGCGAACACACCTCGTCCTCGTTGCCGAACACCAGGTCGACCTTGTCGTCGAGCAGGTCGAGCCACTCGGCCCGGTGCCGGTCGACGCAGAACCCGTCGGAAAGGGTCAGCCCGACGGTGGCGCCGGCGTCTCGGCCAGCATCCATTGCCTTGCGGATGGCGGCCTTGGCCGACTCCATGTCCCAGAGGTAACCCTCGCAGTAGACCAGCTTGGCCGAGGCGACGAGGTCGGCGTCGACGTCGTCGGGCTCGAGGAAGGCCGAAACACCGAGGTAGGTGTTCATCGTGCGTTCGGCGTCCGGCGTGACCTGAATGAGACACCGCGCCGTCGCCGGGCCCTCGGTGGCGGCGGGGGCCGCGTATCCGACACCGATCGAGGCGATGTCGTGGGCGAACACCTCACCCAACTGGTCGTCGCGCACCTTGCCGATGTAGCTCCCGGAGGCGCCGAACGAGGCCACCCCGGCGATCGTGTTTGCCGCCGATCCACCCGAGACCTCCATGGCGGGTGGCATCGCCGCGTACAGCTCGTGCGCCCGATCGTCGTCGATGAGGGTCATGGCCCCCTTGACCAGGTCGTTGGCCTCGATGAACTCGTCATCGACGGTCGCGATGACATCGACGATGGCGTTTCCCACGCCGATGACGTCGATCGATTTTTCGGTCACGGTGTCTCCGTCCGGTTGAGCAACCAGACAGGGTACGTGACCCCGGGCCCTACGCCGAATTCGGCCCCGCCGCGGCTCCAACCCCGATCCGCCGCACGTCGGGCGCGAATCCCCGGGCGCCGGCGACCGGCGTCGGTGGGTCCGACGGCGCTAGGACGTGAGCCGAGGCAGCACGACGCCGCGCTCGAGCGCATCCCGGCGACGGCCATCGACGATGGCTCGAGCGAACTCGTCGTCGTCCACCTCGATATCGGACGTGTACGCCGACCAGTCGACCTCGGGGGACTCCCAGGATTCTGCTGGTTGTGTGTGATCGATGGTCATGATTGTGTCTCCGCCTTCTCGCTATCGGGGCCCCGCTGGAATCGCGTTGGCCCCGGCATGCCTGCCCTACCTCCATAAAACCCCAACGGCGTGTTGCGGTTCCACGGTTTGAATGTCGGTCGCGTGACGATTGACGACCGACCACCACCGGTCGCGACGCAACACGCGCGCAGGGCGCGAATTCGGCGCGAACCGCTTCGAGGAGACGCTCAGCTCAGGGCGAGTCAATAGACTCGGCGACCGTGACTACCGATCCGTACCGCCTGTCCCGCGAAGCCCTCCCCCGCCATTACCGGCTGGTGCTCGAACCCGATATCGCCAACGCCACGTTTCGCGGCACGGTCGCCATCGAGATCGACATCGCCGAACCGACCGACCGGCTGGTGCTCAACGCGCTCGACCTCGAGATTCAGACTGCGTCGGTCTCCCTCGAGACCACGCCCACCGACGGACAGCGACCCTCGTTCGACGCCCACGTCGAACTCGACGCCGAGACCGAACGGCTGAGCCTGACCGTCGACCAGGTGTTACCCAAGGGCGGCGCGGTCGTCGAGCTCGCCTTCACCGGCATCCTCAACGACAAGTTGAAGGGCTTCTACCGGAGCACGTGGACCGATGAGGACGGTGCCGACCACACCATTGCGACCACCCAGTTTCAATCGACCGACGCGCGTCGGGCCTTTCCCTGTTGGGACGAGCCGGACTTCAAAGCCACGTTCGGCGTCACGCTGGTCGTCGAAGCCGAGCACCTGGCGGTGGCCAACAGCGCCGAGATCGAGCGCGACGTGCGCGACGACGGCAAGGTGGCCGTCCACTTCGCCGACACGATCCCCATGTCGACGTACCTGGTCGCGTTCGTCGTCGGCCCGCTCGAGGTGACCGACCCCATCGATGTCGATGGCGTTGCCGTCCGAATCGTTCACCGACCGGGTCGAGGCCACCTCACCCCCTTTGCCCTCGACGTCGCCGACAAGGCACTGCGCTACTTCACCGACTACTACGCGCTCCCCTACCCCGGCGACAAACTCGACATGCTCGCCATCCCCGACTTCGCGTTCGGGGCGATGGAAAACCTGGGCTGTGTCACCTATCGCGAGGTACTGCTCCTGGTCGACCCCGACGAGGCAACGCAACCCGAGCTCCAACGGGTGGCCGACGTGATCAACCACGAACTCGCCCACATGTGGTTCGGTGACCTCGTCACCATGCGCTGGTGGAACGGCATCTGGTTGAACGAGGCCTTCGCCACCTTCATGGAAACCCGGGCGACCGATGCCTACCGGCCCGACTGGGACCGGTGGACCGACTTCGGGCTCTCCCGCTCGGCCGCGTTCGACGTCGACGCCCTCGAGGCCACCCGACCGATCGAGTTCGACGTCCGGTCGCCCGCCGACGCCGAGGCCATGTTCGACATCTTGACCTACGAAAAGGGCGCCGCGGTCGTGCGGATGCTCGAACAGTTCATGGGGCCCGATGCGTTCCGCGACGGCATCCGCCACTACCTCACGACCCACCAGCTGGGAAACACCGAGACCCACGATCTGTGGGACGCCCTGGAAACCACCACCGACCAGCCGGTCCGCCGGATCATGGAGTCGTGGATCTTCCAGGGGGGCTACCCGGTGGTGACCTACGAGCGCGACGGCGACCAGCTTCGCATCGACCAGCACCGGTTCATGTTCGAAGGCGACGATGAACGCCGCTGGCTGGTGCCCATCGGGCTGCGAACCGACTCGGCGGAGCGCACGAGCACCCTGCTCGACGGACCCGCAACGGTCGCCGGCGCCACCGCCGTCCCCACCCTGAACGCCAACGCGTCCGGGTTCTACCGGGTCCGCCACACCGACGAGGTCCTCGACCGGATCGCCGACGGCGCCGCCGCGGGATTCCCGGCCGTGGAGCGCTACAGCCTCGTCGATGACGCGTGGGCAATGGTTCTGGCGGGCGAGACGTCCGCCGGCTCGTTCCTCCGGCTGGCCGAGGGTTTCGTGGACGATACCGAGGCCGCCGTCTGGCAGCGCCTCGCCGGTTCGCTGGGAACGTTGTCGCGGGTGCTCGACGATGACCTACGGCCCGCGTTCGAACAGCGGGTCCGCGAGCTCGTTGGCCCGGCCGCCGAGCGAGCCGGTTGGGACGCGGCCGAAGGTGAATCCGACCGCGATCACCAGCTACGGGCCACGCTGCTGTCCGCCTACGGCATAACCGGCGCTCACCAGGGCACTCGCGACCGGGCGCGGGCCACCCACACCCGGGGCGGCGCACACCCGTCCACGATGGCCGCGGCGGTCGGAATCGTCGCCGCCACCGGCACCGTCGAGGAGGCCGACGACTTCTGGGAACGCTATCGATCGGCCACCACCCCTCAGATCGAGCGTCGGTACCTCGACACCCTGGCCGACTTTCCCGACGAGACGGCCGTTCAGCGGCTGATCGAGCGCACCCTGACCGACGACATCCGTTCCCAGGACGGCCCGTACATTCTCGGGCGAGCGCTCACCAACCGCCTGCATGGGCCGATGGTGTGGAAGTACGTCAAGGACAACTGGAGCACCGTGAACCAGCGCTTCCCGACCAACAGCATCTCTCGTCTCCTGGGTGGCGTTCGCGGTCTTTCCGACCCGGAGGTCGCAGCCGACGTCCAGTCGTTCATCGCCGCCAACCCGGTCGACCAGGGCGGCAAAACCATCGAACAGCACCTCGAACGACTGCGGATCAACGTGGCCCTGCGCTCCCGGGCGAGCGACGAATTGGGGCCGGTGCTGTAACGCCGTGCCCACGTTTCCTCCTCGTCCTCCTCGCCCTCGCGCCAACTGGTACCTGCCGCTCACCCCGCCTCGGCGCCTCGATGTCTTCGCCGTTGAACCAACGACGGCGCAGATCGTGTGGCGCGACCTGGGCGAGGGGCCCGTGACGGTCGAGATCGAGGGCCGGACGGTCGAGACCGGGTGGGATGCCCAACTCGGATCCGTCGTCATCGACGGCCTTCGGGTCGACACGACGACCTCTGCGCTCGTCCGACCCAAGGTCGGCGAAGCCCGCACCCTGCCGATCACCACGCTGCCCGAACCGGCCGGACCCGAGCGGTGCCGGTTTGCCACCCTGTCGGACCTCCACATCGGCACCTCCTCGTTCGGGATGTTGACCACGCAACGGGAACGACCCCGACCGGACGTGCTCCACCCCATGCGGGCGGCGCGCGCCGCGATCGCCGAGGCGGTCGACTGGGGCGCCGAGTTGTTGGTGTTCAAGGGCGATCTCACCCACCACGGACGGCGGCGGGACTGGGAAGAGGTCGGCGAGCTGCTCGACAGCGTGCCCGTGCCCTGGATCGCCATCCCGGGCAACCACGACAATCACAAGACCAAGTCGTCCATTCCGTTGGATGAGGGCCTCGCCATGATCGGCCTCGACCGGGTGCCGACCCGTCACGTCGATCTCCCCGGCGTGCGCATCATCGTCGCCGATGCCCTCACCGGCCATCACAACTACGGAGACTCGAGCGCGATCCATCACGAGATCTGCGAACTGGCGGCCGAAACCGACCTGCCGGCGTTCGTCGGTCTGCACTTTCACCTGATGCGCACGCCGGTGCCGTGGTTCTGGCCCCTCGGTGTGCGCAAGACCCAGGCCGATGCGTTGCTCGCCGATCTGGCCGCTGCGAACCCTCGCTCCTTCGTTTCCTCGGGCCACACCCACCGCAATCGCCGTTACACCGCCGGTGCGATACCGATCACCGAAGTCGGTTCACCGAAGGACTATCCCGGGGTGTGGGCGGGGTACGCGGTGCATGAAGGTGGCATCCGTCAACTGGTTCGGCGCACGGCCGAGCCGAGCGTGCTGAGCTGGACCGAGCGCACCCGACTCGCCGTCGTTGGCGTCTGGGGCCTGTGGAGCATGGGTACCCTCGACCACCGCAGCTTCACCCACGACTGGGCCACTGCGCTCTAGCGGACGCTCTCGGTCGGAGCGTCAGCCGAGCTCGATGCTGAACGTGGCGTCCTCGGCGACCGCGGCCGTGAACCGGCGCACGGAATCGTCGGGTTCGGTGGCCGTACAGGCGAGCGTGAACGGCGTGTCGAGCAGGCGCAGACGGGGGCCGGCGCACGCCACCCGGTAGTCCTGGCCCAGGTCGGCCGCGAGGCGGTCGGCCGCGCTCGCCTCGATGTCGGCGACCTGCATCACCGGGTGCAACAGCCGGGCATCGATCGTTCCGTCCTCGTCGACCTGGGTGACATCGAACTCGGCCGTCGCTCCCCCGAGCTCCGCCGTGCACCGAACGGTCACCCCGAGCCCGCGCTCGATGGGTTCCGGGCACACCACATTGGTCATCGCGGCCGAATCCTCGTCGAGGAGGAGGCCCGGGATCAGCGCTTCGACAGCGGCCCGGTCGAGCGTGTCCGCCGACGAACACGCGCCGCAAACCAACACCATCAACACGACGACCGCACCGACGGCGGCTCTCCACGACCCCGCCCCGTGCGGGGCCGGCGCGATCCCCGAACCATCCGCAACCATCATCGGGTGACCCCGGTGACCAGCCAGCCGACGAACGCGAGTTGGGCCAGGTGATAGGTCACATGCACCGCCACCCGGCCGCCCCAGGCATCCTCGTCGGCGGCGCTCACGAAACGCCCCCAGCCCAGGAGTGCGTCGGACGCAACGAACAGCACCCCCGCGATGATGGCCCAGAACGAACCGGTGGCGATCGCGAGGAGACCCATGGTGCCCAGCACCGCGATGTACGCACCGACGGCGACCCCCAGCCGGGAATCGCTCGTCCGCGCTCGGTTGACGATCGGCCGCCCGACCAGCACCAGCGGACCGACGAGCGCCGCGGCTCCGATACCGAGCCATCCGGTGGAAACGCCGGCGCTCAGCAGCGCCGCAATGGTGGCCAGGTGAGCGAGCAGAAAGGCGCCGAGACCGCCCTCGAAGGGCCAGGTCGGCACCATCAACACGATGTCGCCGACCAGGGAGAGCACGAGCGCAACGACGATCAGGGTTCGGACCGCTCCCGAAAACGGATCGAAGGCCAGCGCCGCCCCGATCACCGCGACCAGGGTCAGCGGTTTCGCGACGTACTCGACGCTGAGCCGGTCCTCGGCGACCGCCCACCAGTCGATGACCGCAATGGCCAACGCGACGGCGACGAGGGTGTACCCCAGAGCCATGGCGTCGGTTCAGCGCTGGTCTTCGGCGAAGGCGACCGCGTCGGTCCACGACGCACCATCGATGATGAGGCGCCGAAACTGCATGACGTGGCGGGGCCGGTTCATCCCGAAAACGCCCACGATGGCTCCGTCGCGTCCGTAGATCGTGGCGAACCGACGTTCCTCGGGTGAACCGGTGACCAGCAGGGTCTCGTCATCGGTGCTCGGGCGCCCCGCCATCTGGATCTTGCGGTCGTACTGATCGGACCAGAACCACGGCACCGGGGCGAACGGCTCGGCGTCGGCATCGTCGACCAGCAGTCGCCGGGCCGCCGCGATCCCCTGCTCGACCGCGTTGTCCCAGTGCTCGACCCGCATCGTCTCGCCGAACCGGGGATTGGGCCACCGGGCGACGTCGCCGGCCGCGGCGATGCCCGGGGCGGCCAGACAGGTCTCGTCGCACACGATGCCGTCGTCGATCTCGAGCCCGGATTCGGCCAACCACTCGACGTTGGGGATGACACCGATTCCGACCACCACCACGGCGGCGTCGATGACCGACCCGTCGGTGAGCCGGACCGCCCGCACGCGGCCATCGTCGTCGGCGTCGAGGCTCTCGACACCAACCCCCAGGCGCAGGTCGACCCCGTGTTCGAGGTGCAGATCCGCGCAGACCCCGCCGATCTCGGCGCCGAGTACCCGGCCCATCGGTACGGGAAGCGATTCGATCAGGGTGACGTTCAGCCCGCGCTCACGGGCGGTCGCGGCCACCTCGGCGCCGATGAAGCCCGCACCGACCACCACGACCCGGTCGGGTTGGGCGCTGAAGGCCGTGGCGATGGCGACGCAGTCATCGACGGTTCGCAACGTGAAGACGCCGGCCATTCCCTCGGTGCCGGGCAGCGTGCGACAGCGCGCCCCGGTGGCCAATAGGAGCCGGTCCCAGGGTTCGGTGCTGCCATCGTCGAGCGTGAGCGTTCCGGCCGAGCGATCGAGGCCGACCGCGTGGACACCCAGGCGAAAGTCGAGGTCGAGCTCGACGTAGTGCTCGGGTTCGGCGAGCGTGACCTCGACCGGCTGACGGGTGCCCGCCAGTACATCTTTGGACAACGGCGGGCGGTCGTAGGGCAGGTGCGGCTCGCCGCTGATGATGGTTATCGGACCGGCAAACCCATCTCGGCGAACCGCTTCCGCGCCGCGGATCGACGCCAACGAGCCGCCGACGATCGTCAGCGACCCGGTGGACGAGTCGGTCACCGAATCAGTCGTCCGCCAGGCTGATCGCCTGCTTCGGGCAGCGCTGGATCGCCTCTTCCATCTTGGCCCGTTGATCCTCCGCCGGGTTTTCGTTCAGCACGTACAAGAAGTCATCGTCGCGAACTTCGAACACCTCGGGCGCGATGTCCATGCAGATGGCGTTGCTCTCGCAGAGGTCATAGTCGACCACAATCTTCATTCTTCGTAGGCCTCCCGGGCTCAATCCAAACCACCCCCGGTTCCCGGCCGTAGGGCAGCGCCCTCATCATGGCAGATTTCGCCGCCCCGCCCGGATCGTCGCCGACCAAACCCCAATTCTTCGCTAAACCTTCGCCGCCTCGACGTCGATACCAGATTCGTTATGAAACGTGACGGGACTCGGGGAACGACATGAGGATGCGCAACGTAGCGGCGGCCACCGCGTTGGTGAGCGGCATGCTGGTAGCGCCCGCGAGCGCCAGTTCAACCGAGGTGGCCACCGAGCCAACACCCGGGTTCAGCGCCGACGCCGGCGCGACCGAGGTCGTGCGGGGCGAGGTGCTATCTCGCACCTACGTCGACGTCGGCGGAATCGTCACCACCCGGACCGTGGTCGAAGTCGACCAGACGGTCACCGGCACCGCGGCCGGAACGATCGTGGTCGAAACCGAGGGCGGCATCACCGACGACGGGCTGATCCAGGTCACCTCCCATCAACCAGAACTCGAACTCGGCGCCATCGTCGAACTCGAACTCGAACGCGCCACCGGCGCGGGTCTCGCCACCGCCAACGAGGCGACGAGCGACGACTCCTCCGACCAGGTCTTTCGCGTCGTCGGCGACGAAGAGGGCGAAACCGTCCTCGTCGAGGGCGATGAGGACGACTTGGCGGGCGAGGGCTTCCACGGCTTCGCCGCCGAACAGAACGCCACCAACTACGTGCTCAAGGACTACTCGTTCGACCAGTTCCCGACCGGGGTGCCCTACGTGGTCAACCCGAACACGTCCGACGTCGCCGGGACCGGCGAACTCGCCGCGGTCCAGGCCGGCTTCCAGGTCTGGGAGAACGATCCGTTCTCCGACATCAACTTCGACTACGCCGGTTCGACCACCGTCACCAGCCGAGCCCTCGATGGCCAGAACGCGGTGTTCTGGGCCCCCGGCAGCGGCTTCCTCGGCCGGGCGACCACCTGGTTCACCGCCGACGGCCGCGTCGTCGAGTTCGACATTCACCTGAACAGCGACTTCGCCTGGGCGGACCTGCCCAGCGGACCTCAGTTCGACATCCGTTCGGTCGTCATCCACGAATCCGGCCACGCCCTCGGGCTGGGCCACCCGCCCGGCGACGAATCGGTCATGTTCGAATCGCTGTTCCAGGGCGCCACCAAGTGGAACCTGTCCACGGGCGACCTCGCCGGCATCGGCGTCAAGTACGGCATTCCGACCTGTGGCGGCCAGCTGCCGACCATCCTCGGCACCGCCGCCGGTGAGCGCATCGACGGCACGAACGGCGACGACATCATCTTCGCCGGCGCAGGCGACGACACCGTCTACGGCCACGGCGGCAACGACATCATCTGCGGCTTCGACGGTGACGACACGATCTACGGCGGCGACGGTGACGACACCGTGTACGGCGAAGCGGACGACGACGTGCTGCGCGGCGGTTACGGCAACGACACCCTCGAGGGGGGCTACGGCATCGACGACGCCAAGGGCGAGTGGGGCGTCGACCTCGTCCGCGGTGGCCCGGGCAACGACATCGTCGGCGGCGGCCCCGGCGACGATCGAGTCGAAGGCGGCTCGGGTAATGACATCGTCCGCGGCGGCCCCCAGAACGACGATCTCTGGGGCAACGCGGGCGACGACAAGCTCGTCGGCCAGATGGGTGAGGACGTGCTGCACGGCGGCACCGGCCGCGACAACCTGCAGGGCAACGAACACGACGACGTCCTCGACGGCGGGCCCGGCAACGACCGGCTGAAGGGCAACGGGCACCGCGATCTGCTCCGCGGCGGTGACGGCGACGACTACCTGCACGGTGGCACCGATGTCGACCGCCTGATCGGCGGCGATGGGAACGACAAGCTCTACGGCGCCGGTGGTGACGACCGCATCTACGGCGGCGACGGGAACGACTACGCCCACGGTGGCGGTCACGACGACCTCATCCGCGGTGAAGCGGGCGACGACGACGTGCGCGGCGGCGCCGGCGAGGACAACGTCGGCGGCGGTTCGGGCCACGACTACGTCTACGGGTTCCAGGACGACGACCTGCTGAACGGCAACACCGGCAACGATCGGCTCTACGGAGGTGACGGTGACGATGTCGTCAACGGTGGAGCCGGCGCCGACACGCTGTACGGCGAGGCCGGCAAGGACGTCCTCCACGGCGGCGATGACACCGACTCCTGTCTCGGCGGGGCGGCCGCCGACAAAGCGGTGTTCTGCGAGAACGAGCTGAGCGTCCCCTAGCGCGGCCAAGCCCGCGCGGCGTCGTGGGGTGCGGAGAAAAATCCGATCGGGGCATGCGCCATCGGCGAATCCCGGACCACTACGGTTTTGGGCGATTTGGATCCACCGCTCACCGGAGATCCATGGCGAAAGGGCCCCGATGCAGCCGAAGTTGTTCCCGATCACCCACCCCGACCAGCGGCAGAGAACTCGCCCCCGGCGACGCCGACTCGCCACGGTCGCGCTCGCGACGGCGACCGCGGTGTTCGGACTGGCACCGGCTGCGTCGGCTCAGCCACCGATGTGCGACGGAATCGCCGCCACCATCGTCGGTACCGCCGCCAGCGAAACGCTCATCGGAACCCCCGGCGCCGACGTGATCTACGCGGGCGCCGGTGACGACACCGTCGACGGCCTCGGGGGCGACGACACCATTTGCGGAGGCGACGGACTCGACAACGTCGAGGGCGGCGACGGCGCCGACACCATTATCGGCGACGCCGGCCAGGACTCGCTCAACGGCGGGCCGGGCGACGATTTCATCGACGGCGGCCTCGGCGTGGACTTCATCGAAGGAAACGACGGCGACGACCTGGTCTCCGGCGGCAACGATAACGACGTCATCCTCGGCGGCGCCGGCGTCGACGAACTCCTCGGCGATGCGGGTGACGACACCATCGAAGGTGGTGCCGACGACGACGTATTGCGCGGCGGCCCCGGCGACGACACGATCCGCGGCGACGACGGCGATGACCTCGTTCGAGGTGGCGCGGGGAACGACGACATCGAAACCGGAGCCGGGGAGGACCGGATCTTCGCCGAGTCCGACGACGACGAGGTCGACGGCGGGCCCGACAACGACCTGATCGACGGCGGAATCGGCAACGACAACATGAACGGCGGCGACGGAAACGACACCCTCAGCGGTGGCGACGGCGACGACATCCTCGCCGGCGGTCTCGGTGACGATCTCATCGGCGGTGACGACGGCAGCGACACGATCGAGGGCGGCTTCGGCGACGACGAGATCTACGGCGGACTCGGCGACGACCAGGTGTCCGGGGACCACGGGGCCGACGAGATCCACGGCGGATCCGGCGCCGACACCCTCGGCGGCGGTGCCGACGTCGACCTGATCTTCGGCGACGATGGCGGCGACCTGCTTCGGGGTGGTCCCGGCAACGACGTCATGAAAGGCGGCCTCGACGACGACACGTTGATCGGCTTCCTCGGCGACGACAACCTCGACGGCGAGGACGGCGACGACCTCGTCGCCGGCAACGGGGGCGACGACATCCTCGTCGGCGGCACCGGCGAGGACACGGTGAACGGCGGGCTGGGCAACGACACCGTGAGCGGTGGCGACGGAGGCGACAACATGAACGGCGGGGCGGGGAACGACCGCCTGGTGGGCGGCAACGGCAACGACGTTCTCAAGCCAGGTGCCGACGACGACGAGGTGCTCGCCGGCGACGGAGACGACCTCGTGTTCGCCGGCGGTGGAGACGACCTCGTGCGCGGCGGCAACGGTAACGACGTCGTGCGCGGCGGCAACGGTAACGACACCCTCATCGGCAACGCCGGCACCGACAGCCTCGACGGCGCCCGAGGCAACGACGTGCTTCACGGCGGGCCGGGAAATGATGCCCTGGTCGGCTCGTTCGGCGACGACTCGCTCTTCGGCGACGCCGGCGCCGACTTCCTCCGCGGCGGCTTTGGCATCGCCGACACCTGCAACGGCGGCCCCGACCCCGACGTGGGCGAAGGCTGCGAAACGACCATCGCGATTCCCTGATCGACGCCCCCAGCGGCGTACCCAACCCAAAAATGGTTCCAATTACCCACGGTGTGCCCTTGTGCACCGACCCTGCCCTCGCCGACAATGGAGTGCGGAGTTTCCCCGCTCCGCCCGCCCCCACCGAAAGAACCCACGCATGAAACGTTCCGCCTCAATCGCTGCGTTGAGCCTGATCGGCGCCCTGCTCGCCGTCCCCGCAACCGCATCTGCCCAAACGGTGACCTGCACCCGGCTCACCCCGACGATCGTCGGCACCCCGGGCGACGATGTCCTCACCGGTACCCCGGGTCCCGACGTCATCGTCGGCCTCGGCGGCAACGACATCATCAACGGCCTGGGCGGCGACGACCGCCTGTGCGGCGGCGACGGCAACGATGAAGTGCACGGCGGCGACGGACGGGACTTCGTGGTCGGCGATCACGACCTCGACACCCTGACCGGCGGCGACGGCGACGACGTCATCCGAGGCGGACTCGGAGCTGACGACATCGACGCCGGGGCGGGCGACGACTTCGTGAACGGCGGCGACGGCTGGGACACGATCATTGCCGGTGATGGCAACGACACGGTGCTCGGCGGCAACGGCCTCGACACCATTTCCGGCGGCGAAGGCGACGACAACATCGAAGGCAACGGCCGACCCGACACCGTCGACGGCGGACCCGGCAACGACTTCGTCAACGGTGGCGCAGGCGAAGACCTCGTCATCGGCGGCACCGGCGACGACAAGCTCCGCGGCGGCGCCAGCGACTTCGACGACGTAATCGAAGGCGGCTCGGGCAACGACGACATCCGCGCCGGCGACGGCGACGACACCGTCAACGGTGGTGGCGGCAACGACATCATCTACGGCGGATTTGGCGACGACGTGCTCCACGGCGACGTGGGCGCGGACGATGTCTTCGGCGACGAGGGCTTCGACATGGTGTTTGGCGACAACGGCCGGGACGATGTCTTCGGCGGGCCTGACGACGACTACGTCGACGGCGGCGGCAGCGACGACACCGTGTGGGGCGGCCGCGGCAACGACACGCTCGTCGGTGGCGATGGCAACGACCAGCTCTTCGGCCTCGAAGACGTCGATAGCCTCGACGGTGGAGCCGGAAACGACATCCTCGAAGCGGGTCGGGGCAACGACACGCTCATCGGCGGCGAAGGCAACGACGCCCTCAACGGTGACGTCGGCCGCGACACGATCGATGGCGGCGACGGTAACGACATCATTTCCGGCGCCCACGGCTGGGACACCATCGACGGTGGCCTCGGCAACGACATGATCGACGGCGGCAGTGGTAACGACACCATCGCCGGCGGCGACGGCGACGACGCCATCATCGGTGGTACCGGCACCGATTCCTGCGACGGCGGCCTCGGTATCGACACCGAGGCGACGTGTGAAACATCGGTGGGTTTCCCCTAGCTCAACGCCCGATGACCGGGTGAATCAGGCTCGGTCGAAACGAAACACTGCGTGCGACGGCCCTCTCCGGTTCCGGGGAGGGCCGTTCCCGTTGTCGGCCACTCCCCGCGGCCGCTCACGCGAGGTCGCCAGGAGCGGCACCCAGGACTCGGGAACCCAACTCGAGCCATTCGGCGGCCTTCGCTGGGAGCTGCGTCGCCGCCGCCCGCCGGTAGTCATCGATGATCGCCTCGGGAATCACGCCTTGCCACCGCCCGGCACCGCCCCGATGGAAGAAGGAATCTGCGCCGCCTTCGAAGAGCCGGTCCATCCCCTGGTCGCTCTCGCGCATCGACGCCAGCGTGCATCGTTCGACGACACTCGACCACTGGTGGTCCGCCACCGGGCAGCCAAGAAAATCACCAACCCGGCGCATCTCGCCCTCCGGATCGTCCCAGAGGTCGGCGTAGTGCACGAAACAGACGTTGGGCTCGCGGCGGCGCGACCACCAGGAGCCGAGGTGGCGCAGCGGTGAGCACATCGCGCTCCACTCGTCGTAGAGCCGGTGATAGTCACCCCCAAACCGGAGGTCTATGGGTGCGACGCCATCTTCGGCCGCGAGCTCGTTCATGAACTCGACGGCCTCGGCGCGCATGTGCCTGCGATGGTTGCCCCAGGAGAGCAGCGCATCGGGACCATCGCGGTACACCACGATGTAGGAGCAATGGGCGACAAACGGCGTGCAGTCAGCGGGACTGTGGGTCTTGATCGACCGCCGGTGCACCTGCTGCTCGAGGTGCTCGACGATCTCGGAAATCGGCCGCATTCGCATATCGACCCACCGAGCGAGTTCGCGCCGAGAGCCGGGTGGGTCGCCGGCCGGCCACAGCACTGCGTGCACGATCTCCTGCATCCAGGTGGTCCCGCTCTTCGGCGGCGTGCTGACGATGATGTCGCCTGGGCGGGTTTCGATGTGACGCCAGCGCCGACTGTCTTCGATCGCCGTAACGAAGTCAGCCGGAACTGCGTCGGGATTGTCGACCATCGCCGGATGCTACGGCAGGGCGGGGCCGCTATCGACGGAATTGGCTAGGCAAGCGGGCCTGTGCCCACTAGCGTTGGCCGCCATGACGACGTTCCTCCTTGCGCTGCGACTTACGGGCCCGATGACCTGACCTTTTTCGGTCATCGGGAGCGTTCGTCCATCCAGCCGCAAGTTCGAGAGGAATCATGAGTTCAGACCGCAGCACCCCCAGCGCCAGCAACCGCAATCACTCCGTCCAGCAGACGAGCGGGATGCGGTTCGATCGCTATCGCCCGTTCGCCCCGATCGATCTGCCCGACCGCACCTGGCCGGCGCAGCAGATCACCGAGGCCCCTCTATGGTGTTCGGTCGACCTTCGCGACGGGAACCAGGCGCTCATCGAGCCCATGGACCCCGATCGCAAGTGGAAGATGTTCACCACGCTCGTCGAGATGGGGTTCAAAGAGATCGAGGTCGGCTTCCCATCGGCGTCGGACACCGACTTTCGTTTCGTGCGCGAGATCATCGAGCAGAACGCGATCCCCGACGACGTCACCATCCAGGTACTCACCCAGGCGCGCCGCGAACTGATCGAGCGAACCTATGAGTCGATCGCCGGCTCGAAACAAGCGATCGTGCACCTGTACAACTCGACGTCCACGCTTCAACGCGAGGTCGTGTTCGGCCTCGACGAAGACGGCATCACCAAGATCGCCACCGACGGTGCCGAGTTGTGTGTTTCGCTCGAAAAGACCATCCCGGACACCCTCGTCCGCTACGAATACTCCCCCGAGTCCTTCACCGGAACCGAGCTGCCGTTCGCCAAACGGGTGTGCGATGCCGTCGTCGACGTGTTCGACCCCACCCCGGACCGCAAGGTGATCATCAATCTGCCCGCGACCGTCGAGATGAGCTCGGCAAACGTTTACGGCGACATGATCGAGTGGATGCACCGCAACCTCGCCAAGCGGGACCTCATCATCTTGAGCCTGCACCCGCACAACGATCGCGGCACCGGGGTCGCGGCCGCCGAATGCGGCGTGATGGCGGGCGCCGATCGGGTCGAAGGCACCCTGTTTGGCAACGGTGAGCGCACCGGCAATGTCGACGTCGTGAACCTGGCGATGAACCTGTACAGCCAGGGCGTCGACCCCATGCTCGACATCTCCAACATCAACGAATTGCGCCGGGTCGCCGAACACTGCAACCAACTCCCGGTGCACCCCCGACACCCGTACGTTGGCGATCTCGTCTACACCGCGTTCTCCGGTTCCCACCAGGACGCCATCAAGAAGGGCTTCGACGCCCTCGCCAAGCGCGACGACAACCGGTTCGAGGTGCCCTACATCCCGATCGACCCCGTCGACGTCGGCCGCAGCTACGAGGACGTCGTGCGGGTCAACAGCCAGTCCGGCAAGGGCGGGGTGTCCTACCTGCTCAAGACCGAGAACCAGTTCGATCTCCCGCGCCGCATGCAGATCGAATTCACCCGATCGATCCAGGAGATCACCGATGAGTCCGGCAAGGAGATCACCGCCGCCCAGATCTACAACGAGTTCGCATCGCGCTATCTCGACGTCGACTCGCCGTATCGCCTGAACGGGTACGAGGCGGCCCAGAACGCCGCCGGCGAGGACCGCACGCTGCTCACCGCCCGACTCACCGTCGACGACGCGGAACCGCTCACGATCCAGGGCGAAGGCGGCGGGTCCCTCGACGCGTTCGTGCAGGGCCTGCGCGACGCGTTGAGCCTGGACATCCGGGTGCTCGATTACCACGAGCATTCAAAAGGCACCGGCGTCGATGCCCAGGCCGTGGCGTACGTGGAGATGATCGTCGGCGATACCGAGCTCTGGGGGTGCGGTATCCACACCGACATCACCACGGCATCGATGCGAGCCATCGTGAGCGCGATGAACCGGGCCCACGCCCGATTGGCCTAGCGCGTCGCGGCGGCCGTTCCGTCGAGACCGTCGGCCTCCGTCAGCTGTCGGGGGGCGACTCGTCCACCACGGCGAGGGTCCCGGCGTCGGTGTCGATCTCCACGAGCGCCCCGTCGGCGGGTTCATCGGCGCTGAACGAGACGTTCATCAACGCGGCGATACCGAAGTCACGGCTGATGATCGCCAGATGGCTCTCGATGTCGCCTGCCCGACAGATGATGCCGGCCAGATCGGCCTCGATGGGCGCCAGAAACGTGGCTCCGGCGTCGGCGACGAGCGCCACCAGTTCGGTGGCGGCATCGTCGCCTTCGTCGAGCACGGCGATGACGTCATCGGGTGTGGTGAATCGCCGTAACCGGCCCTGCACCCGCGCGCCGGCCACAATGGGGTTGCCGGAGGCAACAATGGTAGTCATGGTGATGGCTCGCTAGAACTCGATGACCTGGCGGATGACGTCGGCGTCGCCAAGGGCTCCGAGGGCCTCGTTGACCTCGTCGATCTTGATCCGACGCGAGATCATGCCCTCGAGGTCGAGCTTGCCCGCCTTGTAGAGCCGAAGGAACCGATCGAAGTCCGTGCGGACATCGGCGCCGCCGTACATCGACCCGACGAGGGTCTTCTCGCTGAAGAACATCTCAAAGGCGTTGAGCTCAAAGGTCTCCTCGGCCCGACCCACGCCGACGATGCACGCCGTCCCGCCGCGGCGGATCAGGTCGAAGGACTGGCGCATCGTCTGAGGCAGGCCGATGCACTCCAGCGCGAAGTCGAAGCCGTCGCCGCCGGTGATCTCGGCCTTGACGTCCTCGATCTGGTCCGGCGTGGCGGTGTGGGTGGCGCCGAAGGCCTTGGCCCGATCGAGCTTGCCCTCGTGGAGGTCGATGGCAACGATCTCGGCGGCACCGGCGACCCGGGCACCCTGGATGGCCGCAACCCCGACGCCGCCGGCGCCGATGACGACGACCGAGGAGCCCGGGGTGACCTTGGCGGTGTTGAGCGCGGCGCCCACCCCGGTGGTGACCCCACAGCCGATGAGCGCCGCGATGTCGAGCGGAATGTCGTTGTCGATCTTGATGGCCGCGCTGGAGGGAACGATGGTCTCCTCGGCGAAGGTGCCACAGCCGGTCATGGAACCAACGGGCTCGCCGCCGCGCATGAACTGGCTGTTCATCGCCATGGAGATCGTGCCGGTCATGCAGAGGTTCGGCTGATGCCGGCCCGTGCAGTACGGGCAGGTGCCGCAGGGGGGCGAGAAGGCGATGATGACATGATCGCCCGGGGCGACATGGGTGACGCCGTCACCGACGTCGGTGACCACGCCGGCGCCCTCGTGGCCGAGCACTGCGGGAGGCGGCTGCGGGATGGTGCCGTTCATCGCGGAAAGGTCGGAATGGCACACGCCGCTGTGAGAGATCTTGATCTGCACGTCGCCGGGGTTGAGTGAGCGAAGACTGACGTCGTCGGCGACCACCAATTCATCGGTGGGCACGGTGGTCATGATCGCAGCAAGCATTGTTCCCCTTGGAGGCTCGAACCGGTGTTGCCGCCGACGGTAGTGGAACTGGTTCCATTGCGGCGAATACCGCAGTGGTTTCGAGGTGACGGTTGATGAGTATGGTTCGTGGATGGCGATCACTGGAACGACGCGCTCGACCTCCGAGCTGAATCTGCTCATCGACTACTGGGACCGGCTGACCTATGAGAACTCGCGCAAGCGGACGTCGCTCACGTCGGGGTTGATCCCGGTCCGCGAATACGTCTCGATATCGGGCGTGGAGGCGTGGTTGCGGTGGCCGGCCATCTTCGACCAGCTCGACGAGGCGATGGGGGCCGCCGAGCTCGGTGCCGCGTTGCGAGGCCCGGGAACCCGCACCACCAATGCGCACCCCTTTGCCCTTCCGGTCATCCCGTTCGGTGGGTGGCGGGCGGTCGACCGGTTGGCGGAGTACGGGTTGGTCGAAGCCGTCGACGATGTCGAGGAGCGCGTCGACAAGATTCTCGACTTCTGGATTCGCTTCGTCGAGCCCTGGCGCGCCGACGGGTTCCGGTCGTGCTGGGACGCGGCGAACACGCTGCGTACCTGCGATCCCGAAATCATCGAGACCCTTGCCGATCACGCCCAGCCGGTCGTCGGCGCCGACGAGAACCGGCTGGCTCGCCGATTCGTGGCCGGACTACAGCAGTATCTGTTCCTGCTGTACCTCGATACCCGTCTGGGTACCGGCGACTCGGGCCCGTACCCCCTGCCCAACGGTCGCCACATGATCGTGCGCGAGTATTCGGGGCTCGGCCAGAGCTGGATCCCCTGGAGCGATGTCGGCGCGGATGCTCCCTATAACGAGGTCGTGGTCGGCCTCGTGTTCCGACCGGGCATCCACAACCAGGTCACCGACCTGTCGACCACCTTCTCGGTGCCCGCCGACAACCTCGAGTTTCTCGAGGCGATTTCGATCATGGCGCCCGGCCCCGACGGCACGCTCGTGCCGGTGCACGAACAGCGCGTCGAAATTGCCGCCGAGGTGAAAACTGCGCAGGCCGCCATCTACCGACGGATCGCCGGATGGTCGATGGCCGAGAAGGTGCATAACGGCGCCCACGTGTATTTCCGGGGACTGTTGTGGCCGCTCACCTCGGTCGCCGGGATCGACGAGGCAATCGACTGGTCCCTGCCCGGCGAGTCGGCGGCAGAGGCGTGGCCATTATTCGAAGGCGGCCTGCCCGAGGATCAGGCCGAAATGCAGCCGCCGTTGTTTCTGCGCTTGCCCGAGTAAGAGCGCGCCCGGCCCCGACTCAGCTGACGGGGTCGAGGTCGTCGGTCGGGCGACGGTTCGACGGATGCTGCCGCTTGGCTCGCCGGAGCCGGTATTCATCGAGCGCTACTACCGCCGCCAGCGGAGTCTCGGCATCGTGGTCTCGGCGATCGGCGAGCCGGGTGATCAGCGTGCGTTCAAGCGCGTCCGCATTCGACCCTTCGTCAACCGGGGGTTCATCCGACGTATCCACCCTCTGCCATTCGGCGAGGCGGCGCCGATCATAAGGGGTCAGCCAAACCGGTCAGAGGTAGCGGGGCGGCGCGGCCGTGCGGAGCCGGGAGTCATCGGTGGCCAGCACCGCGTACAGCTCGCTGTCGCGCCATTCCTCACCGATCATCATGTCGTGGCGCAGTGACCCTTCGTACCGCATGCCAAGCTTGCGCAGCACCCGAGCCGACGCGGTGTTCTCCGCATCACACACCGCCCAGATCCGGTGCAGGGCAATGTCGTCGAACCCAAAGTCGACCATCAGCGCCGCGGCCTCGGTCGCATAACCCCTGCCCCACCGGTCGGCGCGCAGAAGATACCCGAGCTCGCCCCGGCGGTGCCGTCGACTGTCGATCGTCAGGCCGACAACGCCCACGACATGACCGGTCGCCAACTCCTCGATGGCGAGGTTGTAGATATTGCGAGGTTCCCGGGCGGCCTCGCCGAGCAACGTCGCCACGTAGTCCTCGTTGGCGGGCGCATCCATCGGCCCGAGCGGAACGAATTGCACCGCGGCAACGTCGCCGGTCCAGGCGAGGGTCGCAGCCGCGTCGCCGCTGGTGAACTCCCGCAGCTTCAGCCGCTCCCCCGAGATCTCTACGGGGAACATGGAGCCAGTATGGGAGGTGATCCGCTCACCGACCCAACCGGTCAGCGTGCGAGTTGGGCGACGAGTACCAGCTGTTCGGTGGTGAAGCCGCCGCCGACCCGGGATTGCGAACTCGACCCGACCAGCCACGCCGCCACCGCTTCGGCGAAGTCGCCGGCCATCGTGTCGAAGTCATAGGTCTGGCCCGATGGCCACCACGGCACCGAGTTCGGGGCACCGCGAGCGGCGCGCCAGGCATCGCGATCGGCCTGCGAGTTCAACTCGAGGTCGATGACGTGCCCGAGTTCATGGGCAAACACGCGGGCGACCGATCCGGGGGTGTCATCGCTGCGCACGTACAGCTCAACCCGGTTGGTATCGGGGAAGGTGAGGGCCCGCACGCCTTCGCGGCCGGGCATGACCACGACGGTCCAGTTCGGAAAGGCCGCCGACCAGTTGTAGGGGACCCGAGCGATGCCGGCCTGACCGACCGACAGGTACCGAGGCGCGGCGGTCGTCGTCGTGGGCAGCGACGGAGGCACGGTCGGGAGGGTCTGCGGGATCCGTTCAACCGGCAGGGTGGGCGCCGGATCGGCCAACGAGGTGGGGACGGTCGGCACCGTGTACACGGGAGGCAGGGTGGGCACGGGAGGCAGGGTGACCGGCACCGCCGTCGGGGGCGGCGCCAGCGAACTCGGAATCGTCGGTGCCGCCTCTGCATCGGCCCCCGCATCGGGCGGCGCCACGGGCGACGGGGTGGCCTCGGCCGGCTCCGATTCGGCGATCTCCACCACACCGAGTACCTCCGCCCCCGGAGTCGATGCGGTGGAGAACAACGCCGGATCAGAGCCAGCCAGTTCTCGAATGCCCACGGCCACTACCCCGCAAGCGAAAAGAAGGAGAAGGGTGAGTTTCCCCAACCACGTCAGCGCCACTCATGTACTTTAAATGCTTTTCGATGCATTGAACAATAGGTCGATCGGCTGCGGGTCGGGCCGAAGCGTTTGGACGAGCCGGCCACCGCCGCTACTAGGGTTTCGCGATGAACTTCGACACCGCCCTGCTCTGCCCACTCGACCAGGCCGCGGATCGGGCCCAGGCACTCGAGGCCGCCGGCTTCGACGGGGTATTCACCTTTGAGGGCAACAGCGATGTGTTCTTCCCGCTGGTCGCCGCCGGCCAGGCCACCGACCTCGCCCTCGCCACCAACGTCGCGGTGGCGTTTCCCCGCAGCCCCATGCACCTCGCCTACCAGGCATGGGATCTACAGCGGCTGTCTCGCGGCCGCTTCGTGCTGGGCCTCGGCACCCAGATCCGCCCCCACGTCGAGCGGCGCTACTCGGCGATTTGGGGAAAGCCGGTCGGCCATATGCGAGACCTGGTCGAGGCCATTCGAGCCATCTTTGCCTGCTGGCACGACGGAGCCCGACTCGACCTGCACAACGAGTACTACGACCTCGACCTCATGACGCCGATCTTTGAGCCGGGCGCCCTCGAATGGGGCCCGCCACCGATCTGGCTCGGCGCCCTCGGCCCCAACATGACCGCTCTCGCCGGCGAGGTCGCCGACGGCGTGTGGATCCACCCGTTCTCGACCTCGACGTTCGTGCGGGAACACACCATCCCCAACCTCGCTCGGGGCGCGGAGCGGGCCGGACGGACGAGCGCCGACGTCGACCTCGGCATCTTGTCGATGGTCGGGGTCTACCGCGACGACGCCGAACGGCAGGCGGCCGAGCAGGGTTGCCGCTTCAACCTCGCGTTCTACGGGTCGACCCCCGCCTACCGCGTGACCCTCGAGGCGCACGGATGGGGACACCTGCAGCCGGAGTTGCGGGCGATGACCAAAGCCAACCGCTGGGACGAACTCGGCACCCTCATCGACGACGAGGTACTCCACACGATCGCGGTGCTCGGTACGCCGGATGAGGTCGCCGGCCAACTCCACGAACGCTATGGCGACCTCGCCACCCGGCTCGGGTTCTCACTCCCCTACGGCGCGGGCGACGACCTGCTGGCCGATCTGGTCGGTGCCTGCCACCAGACGTTCAACCCGCAGGACTGAGCGTCACCGGTATCGCGTTGAGTTCGGCGTTGCCCGACAGCGGGTCGACCGGCTCGGGATCGGTCAACAGGTTGCTGTTCACGCCGGCGTGAGCGGCCGCGATCGACAACCGGGCGCCTTTGCGATCGTGGCCCCACCCATGGGGCAGGCTCACGACGCCGGGCCGGATCGTGTCGGCGATCTCCACCGGCACCGCGACCGTGCCCACCGCGGAACTCACCGTGGCGGTCGCTCCGTCGCGGAGGCCCAGCGTGGCCGCGTCGGACGGATTCACCAGCAGCGTGCATCGCGGCTTGCCCTTCACCAACACGCGAACGTTGTGCATCCAGGAGTTGTTCGACCGGACGTGACGTCGGCCGACCAGGAGGTACTCCCCGTCGCGATCGCGTTCGAGATCGGCGACGAGACGACCGAGATCCGCCGCGATCGGCTCGGGAACGATGGGGATGCGCCCATCGGGGGTGCGCAGAATTTCGGGGATGCGCGGGCCGAGAGGCCCCAGGTCAACCCCGTGCGGATTGGCGGCCAGGTAGTCGAGCGACAGCCCATCGGGCACCGCGCCGAACCTATCCCCGTACTCGCCCGCCCGGATCAACACGTCGAGCACCTGGTCGGCGCCACTGCGACCAACCGTGGTGAGCTCGCCCCGAAGCTCCTCCACCGGCCGGTCGAGCGCCCGGGCGGCCCGTTCGAGTTGGAAGGCGAGGGTGGCCTCGGCGACGGCCCACGGATCACCGTCGGGTCCTTCCCCACCGAGCAACAGCGTGAGCCGAGCCAGGATTTCCCATTCGGCCGGGCCGTGGGCCTCCACGGTCGGCGGGCTCCATTTGGCGACGTTGCGCACCGAAAGGGTCGTGAAGGCGACGTCGTAGTGGCTGCGGGCGAGGGGGCCTGGGGGCGGCAGGATCACGTGGGCGTGCCGGGTGGTTTCGTTGAGCCACGGGTCGACGCTGACCAGAAGGTCGAGTTGCGCGAGGGCGTCGTCGATCGCACCGGCGTCGGGACACGACAGGACTGGGTTGCCGGCCACGGTGAACAACGCTCGGATCTGGCCATCGCCCGGCGTGGTGATCTCCTCGGCCAGGGCGGCCGCGGGGAACTCGGCCCGGACCTCGGGCAGCCCGCGCACCCGGCTGGCCCACCGCCCGGTCACGAAACCCCGACCCGACCCCGAACCGCGCCGGGCGTGGGCGGCCAGCGGGAACATGGCGCCGCCCGGCCGATCCAGGTTGCCGGTGACCAGGTTGAGAAGCTCGGTGGCCCACGAGGCCAACGTGCCAAAGCGGGTCGTGTGGGCACCGATGCGGGCGTACACCGCCGCGCTCGGCGCCGCGGCCAGGTCTGCGGCCAGGCTGCGGATGGTGCCGGCGTCGATGCCGGTGACCGGGGCGACCGCGTCGGCGGTGAACGGGGCGAGGTGGCCGGCCAGTTCGTCGAATCCGTCGCAGTGTTCGGCCAGAGTCCCGAGATCGGCGGCGCCCGACGACACGACCTCATGGGTTAGAGCGAGGAGGAAATGAGCGTCGGTTCCCGGCCGAATCGCGAGATGGTCGGTCGCCAGAGCGGCGGTTCGGGTGAAGTTGGGGTCGACACAGACGAACCGGCCCCCGCGATCCACGATGGCCTTCAGCCGACCGGGAAAGTCCGGCGCCGTGCACAGGCTGCCGTTGGACTCGACCGGGTTCGCCCCGAGCATCAGGAGGAAGTCGGTGCGGTCGAGGTCGGGCACGGGGATGATGTCGGGCGAGCCGAACAGCATCCCGCTCGACACGTGCTTGGGCATCTGGTCGACCGTGGAGGCCGAGAACAGGTTCGTACTCCCGAGCGCCCGCAGCAGGGGCGGCAGAAAGAAGGAGGACTCGTGGTTGTGGGCGTTCGGGTTGCCGACATAGGCGCCGAGGGCCTGGCGGCCGTGGGTGTCGACGACCTCGGTCAGACGACGTTCGATCTCGGCGAAGGCCTCGTCCCAGCTCACCTCCTCCCAGGTCGCGGTCGCGGGGTCATCGCCCCGGCGAATGACGGGGCCGGCCAGCCGATCCGGGTCGTCGTGCAGCGCACCGATCGCCGAGCCCTTGGGACACAGAAAACCCTTGCTGAACGGGTCATCGCGGTCACCGCGAATCAACCACTCGTCGCCCCGCTTGCCGATCTCGAGCCCGCAGGTGGCCTCACACAGCGGGCAGGTGCGGTGGCCGAGCACGATGTGCTCGGGTTTGGTCGACGGGTCCCCGGAGGTCGTTGCCATTCGGGGAGTCTCGCACGCATCACCGACGGCTTCGACCCGAACCGCCTAGGAGGATGCGGGTAGGTACCGGTCGAGATTGCGGTGCAGGTTGATGATCCGGCATTCCTCGCCCGAGAGCGAGAGGTGGGTGAACCCGGGCTGATGCAGCCCTCGCTGGGCCTGCTCGATGTTGTCGACGTCCTGGTTGAGCACCAGACCGAGGTCGACATCACCTTTGGCCATCGTCACCGTGGGTGGGATGGTGCCGGCGGGAGCGCCCGGTTCGGCCCGGGTGAACGCCATGACGTCCATGAAGCACTGGTCGGGGGTGGGCCCGGGGCGAGACTTCACGATCTGCAACATGTCGGCGAAGACGAGCACGGTCACGTTCGGGAACACGTTGTACTGCGAAAGGTCCATCAGGTGTTCGGTGGCGAACAGCGAAAGGTCCACCCCGGTGGTTTCGAGGGTGTGCTCCCGAATTCGATCGGCGAGCACGTCGCGCAGGGTCGATCCGTCGGGGATCTCGGGGCACGGCCCGGCGTCGGCGACCTCGCGCACGCCGAGTCGACCGCCCATGATCTCGACGAAGCCTTCCCAGACGGTTTGACGATCGACATCGCGCAACCTCGGACTGGGCAATCCGTACGGTTGGAGGAGTTTGCCCACGTGGCCATCGCCCTCGTCGGCCCAGATGACCTGCGGGGAGTTGACGTCGTCCACCATCGGCAGCATCTCGCGGTGGATGCCCTGCACGTGGTACGTCTCGCTGAACCCGTCGATCAACGTCTTCCAGTTGCAGCGCAACGCAGTGGTGAGCAGGGCGGAGCACCGGAAGTCGTCGACCATCGCCCAGGCCGAGTCCTCCGGTAGCGGTGCTAGGTGCTGGGCGAGCGACTCGGCATCGGGGTCGAGGTTGACCCAGACGGTCGGGCCCCACACGTCGACGCTGGCTTCGATCAGCGGGTAGTCGTCGTTTCGCAGCGTGCCGAACCCCTTCCGGGACGGCACCTCCCGCAGCCGCCCGTCGAGCGTCCAGGACCAGCGATGGAAACCGCACCGCAGCTCGGTGAGCCCGCCGCCGCTTCCCGAGCAGAGTTCGTTGCCACGGTGCAGGCACACGTTCTGAAAGGCGCGCAGCTCGCCGTCGGTGTCGCGCACGATGAGCACCGACAGGGCGCCGACCTCATAGACGAAGTAGTCACCCGGTCGAGCGACGTGGTCGAGACTGCACGCAATCTGCCAGACGCGCGGCCACAGTTCCTCGGCCTCGCGCGCCGCATAGTCGGCGCTGATGTAGCGGTCGGCGTCGATGCGAACGGGAGCGTCGACCCGCCCCACCGACGAGATGGTCGAACCGGCGGCATTCTCGTCGGTGGTGGCGGTCATCGTTCAGCCCAGGAACTCCGCGATGCGGTCCTTGGGCCGCCCGATGATCGCCTTCTTACCCTTCACCACGATCGGCCGCTGAAGCAGAGCCTTCTTCTCGACCAGCAGGTCGACCACCGCTTCGGGGTTCCCGACGTAGTCGTCGGGGTTGAGTTCGAGCTTCTTGAACTTGGAGTCCTTGCGGACGAGATCCTCGACCGGGTCCTCGATGATCTTCACCAGGTTCTCGAGCGCCGCCCGGTCCGGCGGCTCCTTCATGTACAACACGACCTCGGCATCGACTCCCAGATCCTCGGCGACCGCCAAGGCGTTCTTGGAACTGCCTCAATGGGGGTTGTGGTAGATGGTGACCTTGGCCACGGTGTTCTCCGTCCTGTGGGGATTAGTCGCGCTCGAACGGAACGCTTGCGAACCGTTCCTGAAGCACGTTCTTGGTGATCTTGCCAGATGGATTGCGCGGGATCGCATCCACGATCTCGAGCTGTTCGGGCATGGCGACCTTACGCAACCCCGCCTCGACGAGGAAGGCGCTCATCGTGGCCGCGTCGAGCGGCTCGGCGCCCTCGGCGGTCGCCACGACGGCGCACGCCCGCTCGCCAGTGCGGGAGTCGGGCAAGCCGATAACCGCAACGTCCTGGACCGAGGGGTGGGCGAACAACAGGTCCTCGACCTCCTTGGCCGAGATGTTCTCGCCGTTGCGAATGATGACGTCTTTGAGGCGCCCGGTGATCACGACGAATCCGTCGGCATCGATCGTGCCGAGGTCGCCGGTGCGGAAGTACCCGTTCTCATCGAACGCCGCCTCGTCGAGGGAGGCGTCGAGATAGCCGAGCATCATCTGCGGGGCCTTGGCCCGCAGTTCGCCTTCGACACCGGCGGCGACGATGTTGCCGGCGGCGTCGACCGCGATCAGCTCGACCCCCGGCATCGCCCGACCCTCAGAGGTGGCGAGCTTGTCGTCGGGGTCGTTCTGGTCACCCATGGTCAGGATCGGCGCTTCGGTGAGACCCCAACCCGAAACCACGCCGGCGCCTCCGAGTTCTGCTTTGACCTCGGCGTGCAGCGTGATGGGCTTGGGTGCCCCGCCGCCGGGGAAGTTCTTGACGTTGGGGAAGATCGGGGTGTCGGGGTTCTCCCGCTGGTGGGCGAGGTACACCATGTGGAACGGTGTCCCCGACCCCGGGTGGGTGCACTTTTCGTCGATCAACAGCGGCATCGTCGTCGGCGGGTTGAATGCCTCGTCACACAGCAGCGCACAACCCACCTGCAGCGCGGTGAACAGCCAGGTGATGCCACCGATGTGGGGGAACGGAAACACCAGGGCGGGGCGGTCGCCCTCGACCACGTCGAGCCGGGTCCCCATGGCGTCGGCGACGGCATCGATCGAAGAGTCGGTGTGCCGGGCGCCTTTGGGGTCAGCCGTCGTGCCGGAGGTGTAGAAGTACCACCGGACATCGGTGCCGTCGCCGGCGGGCGCGGCGGGCAACGTCGCGGGGTCACCGGTCGGGAACGCTCCCGGCGCCACCTCGATCGCGGTCAGACCATCGATGTCGGCGGCCAACCCGCGCGCCATCTCACCGAAGTCGAATCCGCGAAATTCACCGGGGGTGAGCAGGAACTTTGCCTTGGCCTGACGACAGCAGAAGCCAACCTCGCGTTCGCGGTAGATCGCGATGATGGGATTCTGCAACGCACCGAGCCGGGCGAGGGCTCCGGTGAGCACGACCGTGTCGATCCACGTCGGCAGCTCCCAGGCGACGACATCGCCCTCACCGACCCCGAGGTCGTGGAGCCCGGCCGCCATGGCTTCGGCCGCAACGCGGTACTCGCCGAAGGTCATCCGAGCGCCGACCTGGTCGACCATCATCTCGGCATCGGGTGAGGCATCAGCGCGAGCCTCGATGAGCCCCCATAGCGTTGCCGCGGTCACGTCGGTCATGTCTCCCCCTCAACCTTCGGGGTCAGACCCCACGAGTTCGGCGCGTCCGTCGGCGCCACGAGCGATCACCGTAGCCGCGGCCGCCAACGGGTGACAGATTGCCACGCCCGCCGCTGCGCTCCCGTTCCCGGGGCGTTCCCGGGGTCTGACCCCTCTATGTTCATTTGTGCGTGACCCGGGGTCTGACCCCCGCCTATGCTCATTTGAGCATTGCGGGCCGGCAGGTCGCCGGTCAGCTGGCGCGGGGAACGAACGGCTCGGGTTCGCCGGCCGAGGGCAGCGGATACCGGCGACGCACGAGGTCGGGCATCGCTTCACCGATCAGACCGGCGAGCATGGCGATCTCGGGCATCTCATTGGCCGGTCGAAGGTTGCCCCACACCAGCACGTGGGAGCCAAAGGTCTCGAGGCCGAGGTTGCCCTCGCCGCGCAGCAACAAATCGATGATGCGGGCGTCGAGAAACAGGTTGGGGAAGTCCTCGTCGGCGCACTCGATTCGGAAGGACCGGTTGAACTCCTCGGACTCAAAGTCGATGTCGGAGCCGGTGATCCGGGTGACCAGCTTGGACATGTTGCCCTCCGGGGTCACGGTCAACGCCGGGAGCCAGGCCCCCACCTCGACCAGCGCGCCGGTACGCACCACTCCCTCGGATACCCACTCGGTGTTGGTCCTCCGGCCCACCCCCAGGGCGAGCATGACACTGCCCCCACCCACCGGAGAGCGTTTCGCTCGGCGGCGCCGGCGCTTGCCGTCGTTGCTGTGGATGATCTCGTACTCGTACTGGCCACAAAAGTCGTAGGCGACGATAGGGGTACCCCGCGGGGTGCGACCGGACATCTGATTGCTGATCGACATGCGCTCCGCGCCGCCGTAGCTGGCAAAGCGGATCTTCCCCACGCCCTTGGCATCGTTGTTGTGATAGGTCAACCCGGCGCGATCCGCCGCATGTCGGGCCGCCCGGGCGCGGCCGCTGAACGTGTTGTACATCCACATGAGGAGGAGCACGCCCACCACGGTGAAGACCACCACGCCGACCGTCATCCAGATCGTCGGCTCGAACGGCGCGTCGCGTCGTTGCGCTTCCAGTTGGGCGAACAGCCCGTACCACGTCATACCGCGGTATCGACGGTTTGGAGCGCCCGCCTTAGCAGCGCGCGGAACCCCTAGTAGCCCTTGAACTCCGGAGCCCGCCGCTCGCGAAAGCTGGCGATGCCCTCGGCCACATCCATGGTGTGATTGTTGAGCTCGACCGCCCACGACTCTTCTTCAGCCATGGTGTGGCGGTCGACCTCAAAGGACCGATTCAACATCCACTTGGTGAGCATCAGCGCCTTGGTTGGACCCGAGGCCAGTTTCTCGGCCCACTCGGTGGCGGCGGCGACCAGTTCATCGGCCGGCACAATCTTGTTGCATAGCCCCAGTTCGAGTGCCTGCGCCGCCGGAATGTCCTCGGCGAAGAACATCAGTTCCTTGGCCTTTTGCAGTCCGACCAACCGGGGCAGGATCCATGCGCCCAGCGCGTCGGGCACGAGGCCTCGCCGGGTGAAGATCTCGATCAGCTTGGCGTTGTCGGCCATGATCACGAGGTCGCACAAAAGCGCGAGGTGCGCCCCCATGCCCGCGGCGGTTCCGTTCACGGCCGCGATGATGGGCAGTTCGGAATCGAGAATCGCCGGCATGAGCGTGTGCTGACCCCGCAGCATCATCCGGCGCGGCTCACCGACCGACGACGCCGGTGCGTCGTCGGGCCGATCGACCTGGTCCCGGTCGAAGGAGATGTCCGCACCGGGACAAAAGAGCTTCTCGCCCGTCGCCGTGATCACGATGGCGCGGGCTTCGAAGGTTCCGTTGAGCCCCTCGACGAGATCGCGTATCCGGTTCCGGTTCTCCGGGGTAAGCGCATTTCCCTTCTCCGGGCGGTCGATCGTGATCCAGGCCACCTGATTGCGGATCTCGAAGCGAATCTGTTCGTCTTGGGGTCGCTCTTCGGTCATGGGCGCAATCAGACCGCGTCGGGGCCACGTTCGCCAGTTCGGATCCGCACCAGCTCGTCCACCGACTGCACCCACACCTTGCCGTCGCCGATCTTGTCGGTGCGGGCTGCGGCGACGATCGCCTCGACGGCCTTGGATGCCACGGCATCGTCCACGACAACTTCGAGCCGGGTCTTTGGGGTGAACAGCACTTTGTATTCGGTTCCGCGGTAGGTCTCGCTGTGCCCGCCCTGACGGCCAAAACCCTGGGCTTCGGAGACCGTCATACCCTGCACGCCCACCTCGGCCAGCGCGTCCTTCACCTCGTCGAGACGAAAGGGCTTGATGACGGCGGTTATCAGCTTCATGAGTCGAGTGTCTCCCGCGTGTGGCGATGTGATCAGTGGTCAGATGTGGGCGTAACCCTACCCTCGCCCGGCGGGTGGACCGCCAGTGCCCGGCGTCAGCCGAGACAGCGATCGACGGCGTCGAGGGGCGCCGCGAGTTCAGCCGGCACTTCCTCGCCCCCCTGCCCGGTGCGCCACAACCACAGGTCGCGCGCCCCGTCGGCTCCAAGCCCTCGTTCGACGCAGTTCCGCACCGCTTCGCCGCGGTTCACCGTAAGGCCATCCACCGCCGCCTCGAGTAGATCAACGCACGCCTCGAATCCCGACACGATGCTCTCGACTTCGGCCTCGGTGAACGGCACCGAAGACGGTTCGAAGCCAAGGATCTGGACCGATTCAACGCTGATTCCCAACTCGGCCATGCGGGCGGCCGGCACCTCGAGGAGGATCTCCCGGGCGATACAGACGGCATCGTCCTCGGGGAACGCCACCGGAGGGTCACCTGGTTCGTTGGTGGAAAGGTCGACCGAGATTGCCGCCGCGAGGCGCCGGTCCTGGTCGTTGAGCTCGCGGCTCGGACGCCCGGACACGTACGACGCGATCGCGAACGCGGCGACGACCACCAGCACGGCGATCGCCAGGTTGCGCAGGCCTCCGGAAGTCACCGCACCACGCTACTGGCGTGCCGCCCCAACCCAGCCGGACCGGCCCGGGATTCAGCGGTCGGATCGGCGTGACCGATGACCCCCAAAAGAGGGGTTTACTCCGGCGCAGAAGCAGCGATCATATGGGCATGCAACGGTTCCTCCGAACGGCCCTTCGCCGTCCCACCTTCACCCGCCAGGGCGCCCTCAGTCGCGCTCGCCGCCTGCAGCCCGAACGCGCCCTCACCCCCCTTCGCAAAGTCACGATGTTGTTCGTCGGCTCCGGCCTGATCGGCATCGGCGTGACCCTGTTCCGGCGCGCCGACCTCGGGTTACCGCCGTTCGACGTGTTCTTGTCCGCCGTATCGGAGATCGCCAACGTCAGCCACGGACAAGCCAGCTGGGTCATCGGTGCGGTCCTGTTCGCCATCGCCGCGGCGGTGGGTCAGCGACCATCGCTGTACGGCGTGGGCTACGTGGTGCTGAACGGCGTCATGATCGACGCGATCGACCACCTGATCGGGGCCCCCGAAAGCCTGGGCGGCCGGCTGGCGTTCGTCCTCGCCGGGACCGCCACCATCGCCACGGCGGTATCGATCGTCGCCCACAGCACGTCGACCGGCGGCGCGTTCGAGCTGCTCACACGGGCCGCGGAGCTCCGCGGCATCCAACCGGCGAGATTTCGCACCGGTCTGGAGGTAGTGATCTTCCTCAGCGGTGTTGCCCTCGGGGGCGTGTTCGGGGTGGCGACCGTGGTGTTCGCGCTCGGCATCGGTGTCCTGATCAACGCCACCGCCCAAGGGCTCGCCGATCACCGGGCCGGCCGCCAGGAACGCCTCGCGCAACGCCAACCCGTCAAGGCCGCCTAGCCCGGGACCTCCGCAGAGCCGAGCGGGGCCCACGCGGCGTCCGTGGTCACTACCGCTAGGTCGGGATGTCCCGAAAGGGAATGCCCTTGTCGAGTCGGGGCTCGGGCGGCAATCCCAGGACGTTGTCGCCGATGATGTTGCGTTGCACCGCGTCGGTGCCACCACCGATCCGAGCCATCCATTGGCCGAGGAACGCGAAGTTCTGCCAGAACCCGCCCGATACCGCATCGTGACCGGCGAGCGTGGCGCCAGGGCCGAGGATCGCCATGGCGATGTTGCCCATCGCCTCGAGCCGTCGTGATGACGCCAACTTGAGCACCGAGCTCTCGGGCCCCGGGAGCTCGCCGCGCGACGCGGCGGTGTGCACGCGGTAACCGAGAAAGCGCATCGTTTCGGTGTAGCCGTGCAACCGCATGAGATCCTGGCGGATCGTGGGGTCGTCGAGGACACCCCGACCGCGAGCGAGTTCGATCAGGTCGGGTACCCCGACCGACGAGGCGCCTCCGATGCCGGTTCGCTCGCTCATCAGCGTGCTGAGGATCGGACCCCAGCCCCCGTTGATGGATCCCAGCACGTTGGCCACGGGTACCCGCACGTCGGTGAGGAACACCTCGTTGAAGTGGGCGGCACCGGTGATCTGCACGAGCGGGCGGATCTCGATTCCAGGCGTGCGCATATCCAGCAGCAGGTAGGTGATACCACGGTGCTTGGGAACATCGATGTCGGTGCGGACCAGCAACATGCCCCAGTCGGCCTCGCGGGCGTTGGAGGTCCAGACCTTCTGACCGTTGACGACGATCTCGTCGCCGTCGACGATGGCGCTGGTGCGAAGACCCGCCAGGTCAGAACCGGCGCCGGGTTCGGAAAACAGCTGGCACCACAGGTGCTCCCCGGTGAGCATCGGTTCGAGCAGGTCGGCCTTTTGCTGGTCGGTTCCGTGCTCGATGATGGTGGGCCCGGCCATTCCTATCGACTGGGCGAAGTGCCCGAAGGGGACCTCGAATCGGCGTTCTTCCTCGGCGAAGACCCGCGCCATGAGCGCCGGAAGCCCGCGTCCGCCGTACTCGACCGGCCACGTCAGCCCGGCCCAGCCGGCATCGAACTTGGTCCGCTGCCAGCGCTTGCATTCTTCGATCTTGGCGTCCTCTTCGGCGGTGGTCGCGGGCCGGGCGAAGGGACTGTCGGCCAACGTCTCGTGTCCGACCCTGGGACGCGCGTGCGCCTCGAGAAAGGCCCGGCATTCCCGCCGAAACGCCGCTTCCTCGGGGCTGTCGTCGAAGTCCATCTCTGCGGCCGCTACTGGGCGCCGAAGACAGGCGCCGGCTCCGGGGCGGCGGCGATGGATTCATGGACCAGCGCTCCGGCCTCGGTGACCGTCATGCGCCGGTCCCCCACCGTGGCCACCGGGCCGTGTTGCCAGCCGTCGCACACGTTGAGCTGCCCGCCGGTCGATTCGAATACCCGCCCGGTGACGTCGCAGTGGGCCGAACCCAACCACACCATGAGCGGCGACACGTTGGCCGGGTCCTTCTCGTCCCACCCAGCCGGCGCGTCCTCGTCGTAGAAGATGCCAGCCGTCATACGGGTGCGGGCGTCGGGAGCCACCGCGTTGCACGCGACGCCGTAGCGGCCCCACTCCGCAGCCTGTTGAATCGTCAGCTGGGCGATAGCAGCCTTCGCCGCCGCATAATTTCCCTGCCCGATCGAGCCCATCAGGCCGGCTCCCGAGCTGGTGTTGACCACCCGTGCGACCACCGGGTCGCCGGCCTTGGCTCGATCGCGCCAATAGGTGATGGCGTGGCGAGCTGGGGCGAAGTGCCCCTTGAGGTGCACTCGGGTGACCGAGTCCCATTCTTCCTCGCTCATGCCCGCGAGCATGCGGTCGCGCAGGAAGCCGGCGTTGCACACCAGGGTGTCGAGCGAGCCGAAGGTGTCGATGGCCTGCTGGATCATGGCACCAGCCTGGTCCCAGTCGGCCACGTCGGCACCGTTGGCCACCGCCTGGCCACCCATGGCTTCGATCTCGGCCACCACGGCGGCGGCCGGCCCATCGCTGTCGGCCTCGCCGTCGCGGGAGACCCCGAGGTCATTCACCACGACCTTGGCGCCGGCAGCGGCGAACGCGAGAGCGTGGGCGCGGCCGAGACCACGGCCGGCACCGGTGACGATCACGACCCGGTCGGCGCAGTCGACCTCTGCCGATACCTCATCTTGTCCAGCCGACACAGCGTTCCTCCCGTGGTCCTGCCGGCGACGCCGGCGAGCGCACCCGCCGATGGGTGTGCGCGTAGCAGCACAGCACATTCAGCGGGCCGGGATCACATCGAGAGCAGGCTGGGTCAGCCGGCGCGACCGGTCAACGGAGATCCATCGCGGGACACGATGCTGCAGAGCACGTTGGTTTCGCCGGCTTCCCATTCCGCCCGGGTCGGCACGCTGGTGCCGATCGAGAAGTCGGAGAGATCGGCTACCTGGCCGAACATGGACCGGGCACAGGTCACCCGGGCCGACTCGCGCAGGTCGGCGAGGGCCGGGTAGTCGTTCTCGAGAATGGGCAACGCGACGGTCACCGTCGCCTCGGCCTGATGTGCTCCAGCGCAGGAAACCACCTCGATCGAGGCCAGCCACAGACCATCGTCGTCGGCGTTGAAACAGTCGCCGATGGCGAGTTCCGGGGCCGCATCGAACGGTCCGCTGTCGCCCGCCCGTTCCGGACCAAGCGTTCGCCAGGCGATGAAGGCCAGGCCGATGAGGCTGGCGGCGAAGAAGTACTTGACCCACTTGGGGACAAAGAGATCGATGTCGGCCTTGACCGGCCCGCTCGACCGGACCTGATCGGCGGCCACGACGGTTGGTCCGCGCCTCCGGGAGCGGCCCAGCAGGCCGTTGGCCTTCTCGGCGGCCGCGGCTTCCTCGGCGCCGAGCGTTTCGCCGATCGGACGGAGATCGGCATCGGCGTCGGTGATTACGGCGGCGTCGAGGTCTCCCTCCGCGTCGTGCGTCACCGGCGAGATGAAGGGCCCGGGGGCCGAGTCTTCGAGCGGCTGGTCATCGGGTTGGGCGAGCACGTCCTCCGGGTCGAGGGTTCCGGACTTCAGGCCCCGCAGCAGAGCGACGTCGCCGGGAGCAACGCTGGAGTCCTCTCCGACCTCGATGTCGAACAGTTCGCACAGGTTGCCGGTTTCGGCCAGGCTGAGTCCAAGTTCGGCGGCCAGGTCGACCACTCGCACACGGGTGGCTCCGGCAGGAATCGAGGAACTATCGGGCATGCCTAACCATCGGCATTCTGCCCGTGTGGTTGACCCAAAATCCGGACAGCGTTCGAACTTTCGCCGTCACCGTCGGGAAACCCAACGTTGGCCGTCCGCAGCGTTTGGCTAGCGGTCGCCCGAGTGCAGCGCGGCGAGCATGGGGCGGCCATCGAAGGAGGCGCTGCCGAACAGCGATTCCGCCGACCACGAGACCCGAAGCTCGATCGGCCCCTCCGGCGGAAGCGGCCACACCCACCAGTCCGAGGTGACGAGCCGGTGCTCGCTGCGGCGGCGATCGTTCATATCCACGATCTCGGTTCGGGTCCCGACGGAGACGAGCACCGGACGGTCGGGGCGATCCTGGGTCCAGCGGGGCCAGATCGAACGGTTGCTGACGAAGGTTCCGTCGCTGAAGTGGAGTTCGAGGCTGAACAGCTCAGGTCCATCGACCAACTCGGGGGCCTGTCCCGGTACGAGCACCTCGACCGGTTGCAGCACCGGCGGAAGCAGCCACGGCCGCAGCGACTCGATGGTGACCGTGAGCCCGAAGCCTTCCGGGGTGACCGCGACGGTTGGCAGTCGAGCGACCGCCGATTCCGAGGCGGCCAGCTGCACGGCACCGCCCTGATCCGGAAAGTTCAGGGTCTCGAGCGTTTCGCCGGGCCGGGGCCCCCACCAGGGGCGATGATCGGCGGTACGGCGGTCGAGCGTCTCGAGCAGCTCGTCGAGCTCCTCTTTGGTCATGTGGCGGGTGCCGTAGGCGACGAGACGCCGCATTTCGGTGGGGCGCACCCCGAGTTCGCGAAGTACCTGACAGGCCCCGGAGCTCTCGTCCTCGAGCAGCCCGTGCAGGATCTCGAAGACACCGGTGGATCCCTCGGCGTCGTCGGCGCGCGGCGTGCGAAGCGCTCGGTTGGCCCGGTCGGTCAGCGGCGTCGGGCCGACCCCATCGTGCTCGAGCGAGAACCGGTGGGCGCGAAGGACATGGATGCCGCGTTCGATCCGCAGCGCATCGAGCGCAAAGAGGTCGGCCAACTCGGCCGTGTCGCCGGTGGCGGTGGCCATGATGCCGTACAACAAGTACTCGGTACCGCATTGATCGTCACCGATCGCTCCGGCTGTTTCCAATGCGACGGTCAGCGCCGATTGCGCTGCGTCATCAAGATTTCGGTCCTGCACGAATCCTCCGCGGGGAAGCCCTCCCTCGTAACTGTAAATCGGCGGGTCGAGCCCGCTCCTGAGGCGTACGGACCAAATCTCGGGCTTGGAGCGGCTAATCCTGCTCGTTTTCGGTCACGGGCGACCGGCGTGCGCCGCGTCGACGGTGGTGGTGTAAATGACACCGGCCCCCGAGCCGCGGGCCTCGTCCGGGGACGCGCTCGCCGCGGTGAGGATGTACAGGGTGCGGCCGTCCGGGCCGCCCAGAGTGCAGGCATAGGTGGGGAGCGGCGTGTCGATCGTGTCGGTGACCTCGCCACCTTCGAGCACGCGGAGAACCCGGTTTCCCCTCGCGTCGGAGAACCAGATGCCGCCGTCGGCGTCGAGCACACAGCCGTCGGGTGCGGTGTCGGGGACCGACGCCCAGATCCGCCGGTCGCTGAGGGTGCCGTCGGCCGCGATCGTGAACGCCGTGTACTGGGCACCGAAGGTCTCGCCCACGATGAGCGTGGACCCGTCGGGGGTGATGACCGAACCGTTCGGAAAGGCGAGGTCGGTGGCCGCGGTTTCGACCGTCCCGTCCGGGCGCACGAGGGCGAGAGCAGCGCCGGTGAAGGCGTCGAGTCCCCCCTTGTCGAGGTCGAAACCGAAATTGCCGACGTAGGCGTTGCCGTTGGCAGCGACGACCATGTCGTTGCAGTACCACGTGGCGACGCCGCTGAGGTCGGCGTGCTCGACCAGGCCATCGCCGCCCAGCCGGAGGACCTTCCGGTTGGTCATCGACACGATCAGCATCTGGCCGTCGGGCAGCCATCCCAGCCCGGAGGGGCGTTCGGCGACCTCGGCCACCGCGACACGCTCGCCGGCCTCGTTCACCCGATAGACGCAGCCCTGATAGAAGTCGGAGTACCAGAACGAACCGTCGTGCCACCGCGGGCCTTCACCGAAGTCGACATCGGTGACGAAGGGTTGGAGGTCGTGCATTGGGGTCTACTTCCCGTCGATGATCGCGGTCACGGCGTCGATGAGGCCGGCGGTCCGGGGGTCGCCCCCCAGCCCACCGCCCATCTGATTCATGACGTAGCCAAAGGCCAGGCCCCGCCCGGGGTCGGCGAAGCCAACCGAGCCCCCGGCACCGTAGTGCCCAAAGGCGTTGGCTCCGGGCAGGACGAACAACTCCGAGTTGAGGCCGAAGCCAAAACCGAATGCGGATTCCAGTACGAGAGAGGCATCGGAACCGCGGCTGCGTTCGGTTCGCACGAAGTCGACGCTGTACTCATCGAGGAGGCGGACGCCGTCGACCTCACCGATCATCGCGGCGTACATGCGGGCGAGCGATGCGGCGTTGGTGATGCCGTTGGCGGCGGGCATTTCCGTGGCGTGGATCTCGCGGGTGTTGAACACGCCGTCCGTTGCGGCGAGCACACCGTTCATGAACAGCGCCCGGAAACCGAGCGTGCCGGGGCCGGCGATCTGGAGCATGAGCTCGATCTCCTCGGCGGTGGTCGGCGGCTCGGCGGCGATGAGCGGGGCGACCCTGCTCTCGGCTTCTTCGGGCAGGCCGATCCAGAAGTCGAGCCCGAGCGGTTCGGCGACCTCGCGAGCAAAGAAGGCACCGAGCGAGACGCCCGCGACGCGGCGGACGATCTCGCCGACGAGCCAGCCGTAGGTCACCGCGTGATAACCGTGTTTGCTTCCCGGTTCCCACAAGGGGGCCTGGGCGGCGAGCGCCTCGACGATCGGGGTGACCTCGCAGAGTTGTTCGATGCTGAGCTCGGCGTCGACCGCGGGCAGTCCGGCCCGGTGACTGAGGACGTCGCCGACGGTGATCCCGCCCTTGTCCTCGGCGGCGAACTCCGGCCAGTAGGTGGCTACTCGCGCCTCCGGGTCGAGCTGCCCGGACTCCACCAGCATCGCGGCGCACAGCGCCGCTGCACCCTTGGTCGTCGAGAACACCAGCTGGAGGGTCTCGGCGTCGTAGGGAACGCCGGGTGCGGCCTCGCCCCCGCGGAGGTCGACCACCTTTTCCCCTTGCACGTACACCGCGCAGGCGGCACCGACGTCGCCGTGTTCGGCAAAGTTGCGCTCGAATGCGTCCCGAACGGTCTCGTACCCCGGTGCGACCTCACCGTTGATCTGCGCTGTACTTTCGGCCATCTCATCCCCTGTTGACATCTGGCGCCGACCGTAGCGCTTCCGCGCCTCATCGGGACAAGCGCCGCAAGGCCGTCGATCGACCGGGCAGACCTCTGACCGGGGCGGTACCCTCGGGCGCCAGGGGGCACCATGAAACAGATGACGGCGCTCGATGCCAGCTTTTTGCATCTCGAGTCACCGCGCACGCCGATGCACATCGGCGCGCTGCAGATCTATGACCAGTCGACCGCCGAGGGCGGGTTCGTCACCTTCAAGAACATTCTGGCGGTGATCGAAAACCGGCTGTCCATGGCGCCGTCCTTCCGGCACCGGGCCATCAACGTGCCCCTCCAGCTCGACTATCCGTACTGGATCAACGACCCGGATTTCGATCTCGAATACCACGTGCGCCACATCGCGCTCCCCAAGCCCGGCGACTGGCGCCAGCTCTGCATTCAGGTCGCTCGGCTGCATTCCCGACCCTTGGATCTCGATCGACCGCTCTGGGAGTTCACGGTCATCGAGGGGCTCGACAACGTACCCGGCATCCCCAAGGGCAGCTTCGCCATCGCGAGCAAAGTGCACCACGCGGCGATCGACGGAGTGTCGGGCGCCGAGATCGCCGAGGCGATCCACGACATCTCCCCGGAGATCGTCGAGGTCCCCGAACGCGAACGCTGGAAGCCCGAACCGGTGCCGACTCCCGCCGAGCTCCTCGCCCGCGCCGGGTTCAACAACGTGCGCCAGCCGTTGCGGTTGCCGGCGCTGCTCAGCCAAACGGTCCCGGCCGTTCGCCGTCTGCGCGACGATGACCTCAACCTGCCGACCCGACCCGGCGACGTGCCCCGCACCCGTTTCAACGGCAAGGTCTCGCCCCACCGCGTCTTCGAGGGGCGATCGTTCGAGCTCGACCGGATCAAGCAGATCAAGGCATCCGTACCGGGTGCGACGGTGAACGATGCCGTGTTGACGATTTGCGGGGGTGCCATCCGTCGTTACCTCGACGCCCACGGCGAGCTGCCGGAGAGCAGCCTCGTCGCCATGGCGCCGGTGTCGGTGCGCTCGGAGAAGCAAAAGGGCACGGCCGGAAACCAGGTGGCGACCATGTCGGTGGCGCTGCGAACCGACATCGTCGATCCGGCCGAACGGCTCGCCGCGGTCCACGAAACCAGCAAGGACGCCAAGGAACTGACGAACGCGGTCGGCGCCAACCTGTTGACCGACTACACCCAGTTCCTGCCCTCGGCGACGATGGCGATGGCCACCCGGCTCTACGGTCGGCTCGGTGAGCGCATCGCTCCCATCTTCAACTGCGTCGTCACCAACGTTCCCGGCCCCCAGTTCCCGCTGTATCAGACCGGCTCGCAGATGGTCTCGTACTTCGGGTACGGACCGATCGTCGACGGCCTGGGGCTGTTCATGCCGGTGCTGTCCTACGACGGCAAGCTGACGATCTCGGTCACCTCGTGTCGAGAGATGATGCCCGACCCCGGGTTTTTCTCCCAGTGCATTCAGGACACCTTCGACGAGCTGTACGCCTCGACGGTCACCGCTCCGGCCGCCAGGAAGGCGAAGCCACGAAAGCAACCGGCCGCCAGGAAGACCAGGAAGCGCGCCGCTTCGAAGAAGAAATCAGCGCCCAAGAAAAAGGCAGCGCCCAAGAAGCAGGCAGCGCCCAAGAGCTAGCCCCGGGTGGCCGGCAACGGGTTGGCGCGGCGTGACTGGGGGCGTTGAGGTTGGTGAGGCGCCGGCCGGTTCAGAGGTGCTTGAGCGCTTCGCGACGCGTCAGCCCGGACAGCCGATCCTGGTTCCCGGTGACGAAGGCCCGGACCGAATCGGGTTCGCGGCGGGCATAGTCCCGGAGCGACCAGCCGATGGCTTTGCGGGTGAAGAACTCCGTGTCCCCCGAACGCCGCAGGGCGTACTCGAACAGCCGCTCCTCATCGACCTCGGCGCCGTAGTTGAGCTGATGCAAAATGGCGGACCGGACGAGCCAGATGTTGTCGTCGTCGATCCAGCGGTCCATCGCCTCGACGTGCTCCGGGTGCCTGGTGACCAACCCGCCCACGACGTGACACGCGAGCAGGTCGACCGTGTCCCACCAGGAGTCGGTAACCAGGTAGCGGCGCACATCATCGAGCGAATCGGCGTCGAGGTGCGATCCGTAACGGCGTAGGTAGTCCATGGCCACGTACCGGTACTCGCGATACGGCTCCGCCCACAGCGAGTCGGCGACGGCGATCGCCTCCGCGGCGTCCGCCGGCCGATGGGCGCGCACGATGGGCATCGCTGCGGCGCGAAGCGGCTTGGCCCGGATGCCGAGGAAGTCGAAGTGATCCCTCAGGTAGGCGGCCATGGCGACCGCCTGGGCCGGGTCGGCCAAGGGGGTGATGGCGGCGCGAACCTCCGCCAGCACCGTTAGTTGCCTCGCACCAGCCGCCCCGGGCGAGCGCCGGTGTCGACACCATCGCGCCGGGTGATTTCCCCGGAAACGATGGTGTAGTCGTACCCCGAGGCGTGCTGGAGCAGCCGCCGGCCGCCGGCCGGCAGGTCGTGGGCCAGATGCGGCGCGTGCAGTTGCAGATTCTCGTAGTCGATCACGTTGAAGTCGGCCTTCTTACCCACCTCGACGGTGCCCCGGTCGGTCAGGCCGAACAGGTTGGCGGTGTCGTGGCTCTGCTTCTTCACGATCCACTCGAGTGAGAGCTTCTCGCCTCGGGTGCGATCGCGGGTCCAGTGCGTGAGCATCGAGGTCGGAAGCGACGCGTCGCAGATCATGCCGCAGTGGGCGCCACCATCGGAAAGCCCGGACACGCCCTGGGGGTGGGTCAGCATCTCCCGGGTGGCGTCGCCGTTGTCGTAGCTGTAGTTGAACAGCGGCACCATCATCATCGCCCGACCGTCCTCGACGAGCAGCTGGTCGTAGAAGACCTCCCACAGGTCCTCACCTCGCTGCTCGGCGAGCGCGGTCATCGACTTGTCGGCGGCCGGCTCGTAGTCGGGCGGGTTGCCGAGCTGGAAGACGCGGTCGGGCTTCATGGCCAACAGCAGGTGCACCGAGTCGAACTGGATGGTCGGGTCCGGAGCCAGGTCGTCCTCACCGAGGATCGCGGCGCGCACCGAGGGCTTGCGCAGTTCGGCCACCTGTTCGTCGAGGCTCAGATGCTTGATGGCCATGTAGCTCGGCCGCTTGGCGAACGGGTGAAAGGTCTGGAGCCCGGCGAGCAGCCCGAAGGGTCGCCCGGCAATCTGGGGAAACACCGCGGCACCGCGGTCGACCGCGTTCAGCGATTCGTCCATCAGCTCGCGCCACATGTCCGGTTTGGCGTCGACCTGGGTGAGCGCAAAGGTGACCTTCTGGTCGAACTCGGCCGAGAGCCGACACATCCACTCCATTTCCTTCGGTGGGGCGATCAGGTCGAGTCCGGCCGCCCCCGCCGGGGCCAGCTCAAAGACCCCGCCACCGCCGGCACGCAAACCGCGCCCGAGGGCAAAGAGCTCGTCTTCGGCGGCAAAGGTGCCGGGTACCGGTTCGCCGTCGATCGCCTTGTGACCAAGCGTGCGCGAAGTACTCACACCGAGCGCTCCGGCCTCGATGGCCTCCTGCACGATCGCTTCCATCGCGGCGATGTCCTCCGGGGTCGCCGGCTCGTTCTTGGCCCCCCGCTCCCCCATCACATACCCGCGGATCGCGCCGTGGGCGACCTGGGTACCGACGTCGATCGACAGTTCGCGTTGGCCCACGACGTCGAGGTACTCCGGGAAGGTCTCCCACCCCCAGCTGATGCCCTCGGACAGCGCGGCGCCGGGTATGTCCTCGACTCCCTCCATCAGCTGAATCAGCCATTCTTCCTGGCCGGGCTGCACGGGAGCGAAGCCCACACCGCAGTTCCCCATCACCACCGTGGTCACCCCGTGGCCCGACGACGGACTCAATTCGTCGTCCCAGGTGACCTGCCCGTCGTAGTGGGTGTGAATGTCGACGAAGCCGGGCGTGACGACGCGTCCGGTGGCGTCCACCTCGGTGTGCGCCTGGCCTTCGAGATCGGGCCCGATGGCGACGATCGTGCCGTCGGCCACGGCGACGTCGGCGGTGCGACGTTCGGCACCGGTTCCGTCGACGAGCGTTCCGTTTCGAATGATGAGGTCGTACATGGGTCCCCCTGATGTCGGTGGTTTGATCGTAGCGCCGAGCGTCGCCCCGACACGAAATACCGCGGGCCGTCAACCGGGGGCCGACGTCGCCACTTCACCAAATGTTCACCTGGCCGAAGAGCCCCGGTAACCCGGCGACACGCTGCGTCTCGATTGCGCCACCTACATTCGCCCTATGAGCCGCCGACTACCGGTCCACGCCCCGCAGTGATCGCTTCCCTCCCCGCCCCGAAGTTCAGCACGCCGACGACCCCGGCCCGAGCCATGGCCTTCCTCGCCGAGGGGTTCGCCTACCTCGTCATCACGCTGCTGGTCGCCATCGTCGAGTTCTATGTCAGCGGCCCCCTGACCGACTTCGCCCTCTCCAACTGGTGGATCGGCCTCGCCATCATGGCGATCTGGAACGTGGTCACCTGGCCCCGGGCCCAGACACCGACCGGTTCGCTCCTCGACCAGTTCATCGCCGACGCGGACACCGGCGAAGGAGCCGGTTTCGCTCGGGTGGCGCTGCGGCAGGTCGTCAGATTCGGCGTCCTTTACGCCCTACCGATCATCGCCATCGACTGGTTCGCCCTCCGCGGGCGAATCGCCTTTCTGAGCATCGCCGTGGCCACCGGGTTGTTGCTTCGCTACGTCACGGCCGGGCGGGCGCCGTGGGACCTGTTGGCAAACACGGTCGTCACCGACAGTCTGGAAGGCGACGAGGTCACCGGGGTGGTCCCGACATCGCCGGCCGATCTCCAACTACAGGGCGAGCGGGTCAAGGAGAACCGCCGAGCGGGACGCCTCATGTTGTTCGCCGCTCTCATGTCGGTGGTGATCTCCGCCCTGATCGTGTGGAACATCTTCTCCGAGGCCTTCGAGTTCATCGCCGCCGAGGAGTTCTCCTGGGCCTCGCTGCGCGAGATCGGATGGTTCCCGCGGCGCGGGCTGTTCGATCTCTCCACCCTCTTCGTCGGCACGCTGTGGACGGTGGTGATCGCCATGGCGGTCGCCGGCCCGATCGGTCTCGGCGTGGCCTTCTACCTGTCGGAGTACGCGAGCGCCCGACTGCAGCGCATCGTGAAGCCGATCATCGAGATGCTGGCCAGCATCCCCTCGGTCGTGCTGGGCTTCTTTGCCATCAGTTTCATCAGCCCCGACGTGCTGAAGCGGTTCTTCTTTCCCGAGATCGGCATCTTCAGCCTGCTGTCCGCGGGCATCGGTGTCGGCATCCTCACGATCCCGATCGTCGCCTCGATCTCCGAGGACGCCATGCGGGCGGTGCCTCGTCAGCTTCGCGAGGCCAGCTACGGCCTGGGCGCCCGACGGGCCACCACCGCGCTGCGGGTCGTGTTCCCCGCGGCGCTGTCGGGTATCTCCGCCGCATTCATCGTGGGAATCTCCCGGGCGATCGGCGAGACCATGGTGGTGTTCATCGCGGCGGGCGGTTCCGGCGGTGCCATCTTTGAATCCAACCCGACCAGTCCGGGCCAGACCATCACCGCCGCCATGGCATCGCTGGGCGCCGGCACCGACAGTGTCGCCGGTTCCGGCATTGCCTTTCAGAGCCTCTATTTCCTCGGAGCTCTGCTGTTCATCATGACCCTGCTGCTGAACGTCGCCTCCGACGCGATCGTCCGCCGCTTCCGGGAGGCCTACTGATGTCCACCATCGAACTGGACGACGGCGCGCCGATCGGCGCACCGAATCCGGTCAGCCTCGACGCCCTGCGCAAACGCAGCGGCACCGATGTTTCGGGCCAGGTGTTCCTCGGCGCCATCGTGCTGGCGGTGCTGCTCGCGCTCGCCATGCTCATCGCCGTGTTGGCCAGCGCCCTCGTCGATGCGTGGCCGATCATCACCGATCGGGCGGGGAACTTCATCTCCTCCTCGTCATCGTCGGACCCGCTCAAGGCCGGCATCGCCCAGGGCATTCGCGGGAGCGCCCTGATCGCGATCATCGTCGGGGTCACCGCGTTCCCCATAGGCATCGGCGCCGCCATCTACCTCGAGGAGTACGCGTCGGGAAGCTGGTTGACCCGCCTGATCGAGGTCACCGTGCGCAACCTCGCCGGCGTCCCGTCGATCGTCTACGGCCTGCTCGGTCTCGCCGTCTTCGTCCAGTCACTGCGCAGCCTCACGGGCGGAAGCACCGTGATCTCGGGCGGGCTCACGCTGTCGTGCCTCGTACTTCCGATCGTGATCATCACCGCAAGCGAGGCGATCCGGGCGGTCCCCTCCGCGCAACGCGAGGCCGCCTACGGGCTCGGCGCCACCCAGTGGGAGACGATCCGCACCGCCGTGCTCCCGTCCGCGCTTCCCGGCATCATCACCGGCACCGTGCTCTCGATGGCCCGGGCGGTCGGCGAGGCTGCGCCCCTGCTCGTGATCGGCGCCGCCGCGTTCTACACGACCGGTTTCCAGGGCTTCCTCGAACAGCTTCAGGGCGCCTTCACCGCCTTGCCGATCAACGTGGCGAACTTCGCTCGCCTACCCGCGAACAAATGGGGCGGCCATGCCGCCGCCGCCTCCGTCGCGGTGCTCATCTTCGTCGGCCTCATCAATTCGGTGGCCATCATCCTCCGGGCCCGCATCTCCCGCCGCCTGGGCAACTAGAAAGGGAGGGCGTCCGTGACCGATACCCACTCCAAGAGCGACCTCCACATGACCGAAGCAGCCCCAACCCGTGGTATCGCCGTCTCCGCGTCCGCCGCGGACCAGCCTCGACCCAAGTCCGTGTTCACGGTTCGCGATCTCAACGTGTTCTACGGCGACTTCCGGGCCGTCGTCGACGCCAGCTTCGATGTCGGCGAACACGAAATCACCGGGTTCATCGGCCCGTCGGGGTGCGGCAAGTCCACCGTGCTGCGTTGCTTCAACCGGATGAACGACCTCATCGATATCGCCCGGGTCGAAGGCACGTTGCTCTACCACGACATCGACCTCTACGACCCCCAGGTCGACCCCGTCGCCGTGCGGCGCCGCATCGGCATGGTCTTTCAGAAGCCGAACCCGTTCCCCAAGTCGATCTTCGACAACGTCGCCTACGGGCCCAAGGTCGCCGGACTCAAGGGCAACATGGACGAGATCGTCGAGCGGTCACTGCGAGGCGCCGGGTTGTGGGACGAGGTCAAGGACCGGCTCGACTCCTCCGCCCTCGGAATGTCCGGTGGCCAACAGCAACGCCTGTGCATCGCCCGGGCGATCGCGGTCAACCCCGACGTGTTGTTGATGGACGAGCCGTGCTCGGCTCTCGACCCGATCGCCACCGGCGTCATCGAGGAACTGATGGTCGAGATGAAGCGGGACTACACGATCGTCATCGTGACCCACAACATGCAACAGGCGGCTCGGGTCAGCGACCGCACCGCCTTCTTCACCGCGGAACTCGACGAAGCGACGAACCAGCGCCGAGGCAAACTCGTCGAGTTCGACGACACCGAAGTCATCTTCTCCAACCCCAGCGACGAACGCACCGAAGCGTACGTGACCGGCCGGTTTGGCTGACCCCACGAAGGGCGCACGAATGAACGAGATCCGAACCCAACTCGACGAGCGGCTGCAACTCATCGAAGACGGCCTGCTCGCGATGACGAACACGGTCACGGAACGCATCGAGCTGGTCACCGCCGCGCTGCTCGAAGGCGACGTCGACAAGGCCGACCTGTTGATCGTCGGCGACGACGAGATCGATCTGCAGTCGTTGCAGGTCGAAGAAGCGTGCATCAGCACGTTGCTGCGTGAACAACCGGTGGCTTCGGACCTGCGCTTCATCGTCGCCGCCCAACACATGAACACCGATATCGAACGCAGTGGAGATCTCACCACCAACATCGCAAAAGCGGTGGGCCGGCTGCAGGGCGCCCACCCCGACGACCGGGTGCGCGACCTCATCCTGCAAATGTCGGAACAGGCCCAGATCCTGCTCCAAAAGTCCGCCGAGGCGTTCGAAAAGCGCGACCTCGAGATGGCGAAGTCGATCGACGACCTCGACGACGTGCTCGACGAGCTGCACTACCGCTACATCGACACGGTGATCAACAACGCCAAGGAGGGCGGCCTGATCCCGCAGCAGTCCCTCCAGTACGCCCTGATCGGTCGGTTCTACGAGCGCATCGGCGACCACGCCGAAAACTGGGGCGAACGCATTCGCTACATCATCGAGGGGTGGCAGCCCGAACAACAGGGCGCCGACCGCGCCAAGGCCAAACAGGCCGCCGGGAGCCTCGACCTCGATGCGCCCGTCCCGAGCCGCGGTCTGGCGGTTATCGATGCCGAGGCCGAGGAACGGCGCATCGATGCCATCCGCCGCGACTTCGTCGCCAACGTGAGCCATGAACTCAAAACCCCGGTCGGCGCGATCAACCTGTTGGCCGAGACGCTCAGCGCGGAGACCGATCCCGCGGCCCGCGAGACCCTGGTGGGACACCTCAACCTCGAGGTCCGACGCATCGAGAACATCATCGACGATCTGCTCGAACTGTCCCGGATCGAAGAGCGGCCGCCGGCCACAACGGAAGTGGAGGTCGACGCCATGATCTCCGAGGCGGTCGAGACGATCCACGCCCTCGCTCGGGCGCGCGACATCGACGTCGCCGTCGTGGGAGTGCCGACCAACGCGACCGTTCAGGGTGAGCAGCGCCAACTCGTCACCGCGCTCGCCAACCTGCTCCAGAACGCGGTGCGCTACTCCGACGACAACACCCAGGTCACGGTGACCGCTCAGTCGCTCGAGTCCCATATCGAGATCGCGGTCAAGGACGAAGGTGTCGGTATCCCGCGCTCGGACCTGGCGCGCATCTTCGAGCGCTTCTACCGGGTCGACCCGGCCCGCAGTCGTGAAACCGGCGGAACCGGTCTCGGGCTGTCGATCGTGCGCCACACGATCGAAAACCACGGCGGCCGAGTGCTGGTCGAATCGAAACCCGGTTCCGGGTCGACCTTCACCCTCGAGTTCCCGCACGACGGTCACCGCCCCGGCGCGGGCGAGTAGACGCCATGCCCGAACCCATCACGGTGCTGGTCGTCGATGACGAGCCTGCCTTTCGTGAGGGTTTGAAGCACGCGCTCAAGCGGGAGGGGTTTCTCGTCCACGTCGCCGAGGACGGCGAGGAAGCGCTCCGGCAGTTCGACGAGATCCACCCGAGCATCGTTCTGCTCGACGTGATGTTGCCGCGACTGTCCGGCATCGATGTCTGCCGCCGGATCCGGGCGATCGATGAGACCCCGGTGATCATGGTCTCGGCCAAGAACGAGGAGATCGACGCGGTGGTCGCGCTCGAGATAGGCGCCGACGACTACGTGGCCAAGCCGTACCGGCTCCGCGAATTGATCGCCCGGATGCGTACCGTGCTGCGCCGAGCCGAATCACGCAGTCGATCCATGGTCGAATCCGAACTGGCCGTCGGGCCGCTGAAGCTCGACCGGGAGCGTCACGAGGTTTTGCTCGACGGCGAGCCCCTCGACCTCCCGTTGAAGGAGTTCCAACTGCTGGCCGAGCTCATGGAGTCGGCCGGCCACGTGGTCGTGCGTCAGGAGTTGATCAACCGGGTGTGGGGGTACGACTACCCCGGCGATACCAAGACGCTCGACGTGCATATCAAACGGCTTCGCGCCAAGGTCGAGGTGGATCCGGCTAACCCGGAACGGATCGTGACCATACGGGGACTGGGCTACAAGATGGCGGTTTGACCGCCGCCTTTCGTGAGATTCCGGTGTCGTCAAGGGGTTAAGTCAGGTGCCCGGTTGCCGATGGATGATCGCAGCGTTTCATCCTTCGGAGGTCCCGTGAAGGGAACCGGCCGCCGTGCGGCGGATCAGAGCATCGAAAAGTTCGCCCGCCCCGGGTGGATCATCATCGCCGTGGGCATCGTGGCCACGATTCTGGCCTACCTGGTCGCCCCGCGCATCCACTCCGGCATCGCCAATGCCGGCCCCCTGATCGCCTTTACCGGAATTCTCGTGAGCCTGGTCTGCGGGCTGACCAACCTCATCGTCCACACCGGCCGGGTCACCCAGGCCGATGTGAAGCACAGCCAGCACATGGCCAACCACGATCCGCTCACCGGGCTCCCCAACCGGGTTGGCCTCTTGCGCCACCTCGAGAGCGCCATCAGCGAGATGGAGCGGGAGAACACCGCCCTCGGCGTGCTGTTCCTGGACCTCGACCGGTTCAAGGTCATCAACGACACGATGGGGCACGACGCCGGTGATGCCCTGCTACGGGTCGTGGGCGAACGCCTCGTGACCGCCGTCCGCTCGACCGACCTGGTCGCTCGCTTTGGTGGCGACGAGTTCGTCGTGGTGAGCCGCGGCCTGATGAGCACCGAGTCGCTCGTGCAGATCGCTCGCCAGATCCTCAAGGCGTTCGAACAACCCCTTCCGATGGGCAGTGGCGACATGGTCGTCTCGCCGTCGATCGGTATCGCCTACGCCAGCCGACGAAACCCGCGCAACCACCACGAACTCGTGCGCGATGCCGACGCCGCGATGTATCGCGCCAAGCGGGCTCGCACCGGCTACGCCATCTTCGATGAGCAACAACGCGCCGACGCCCTGACCAAGCTCGATACCGAACAGGGCCTGCGCAACGCGATCGAGGAAAGCGAACTCGACGTCTTCTACCAGCCGATCATCGACGCCAAGACCCGCCGTCTCGCCTCGCTCGAGGCGCTCGTGCGCTGGAACCGACCGGGCCACGGCATCGTTGGGCCGAATGAATTTCTCACCGTGGCCGAAGAGGCCGGGCTCATGGCGTCGCTCGGCGAAGTGGTGCTCAAGGAGGCGACCGCCCAGGCCGCCATCTGGACCCACACGTACTGGCAGGGCCTCGACGTCAAGATCGGCGTCAACGTCGCCGAACGCCAACTGATCGACTACACGTTTGCCCACCAGGTCGAGCGCATTCTGACCTGGGCCGGACTCCCCGCGTCGAGCCTCACTATCGAGATCACCGAGGATGTCATCGTCGATCACCTGGACAGCTCGCTGACCGTCCTGCGCGACCTGAAATCCCTGGGCGTGAGCCTCGCGATCGACGACTTCGGCACCGGCCGATCCTCGCTCGCCTACGTCAAGCGGCTCGACATGATCGACTACCTGAAGATCGACAAGTCGTTCGTGCAGGGCCTCAACGACTCCGCGGTGAACCTGGCGATCGTGGAAGCGATCGTCGCCATGGCCAAGGCACTCGGGCTGACGCTCGTAGCCGAGGGCGTGGAGTCCAACGAACACTTCGAACTGCTCGCCAGCATGGGCGTCGACCGCATGCAGGGCTACCTCTTCGAAAAGCCGCTGGCCGCCCATGAACTCGAGGCGAAGATGTCCGGCCGGGCACCGACGGAGCAGCAGCACCCGAAGGCCAGCTGACCAGCGTTCGCTCACTCGTCGCGACGACCGGGTACCTCTTTGCACCGGCCGCGCGAACATGAGAAGTTCACCTCACGCCGACACCGGGTTGGTGAGATGGAGTGAGGACATGGCTGGACCGTTAACCGGCGTGAAGGTCGTCGAGCTTGGCGTGTGGGTCGCCGGCCCCGCAGCGGGCGGCATCCTCGGCGACTGGGGGGCCGAGGTCATCAAGGTCGAACCACCCAACGGCGACCCCGCCCGCATCTTTCAACGGATGCTCGGTGGCGATATGCCGACCAACCCACCCTTCGAACTCGACAACCGGAACAAGCGCGGCGTGGGGATCGACCTGTCGACCGACGACGGGCGGGCGCTGATGCTGCGGCTCATCGACGACGCCGATGTCTTCGTCACCAACCTGCGCATCGGCGCGCTCGCCCGACTGGGGCTCGACTACGAAACGCTGTCCGGGCGGCTGCCCGACCTGATCTACGCCCACATCACCGGCTACGGCCGCGAGGGCGAGGACGCGGACCGTCCGGCCTACGACATCGCCGCGTTCTGGGCCCGCTCCGGCATCGCGTCGCTGCTCACCGGTCCGGACCAGGATCCACCGTTCCAGCGAGGCGGCATGGGCGACCACGGCACGGGCCTCGCCTGCGCCGGCGCCGTATCCGCCGCGTTGTTCGCGCGGGAGCGCAGCGGCGGCGGGCAGCTGGTTACGACATCGCTGATGCGCCAGGGCGTGTACACCATCGGCTTCGATCTCAACATGGCCCTCATGTGGGGGCAGACCCCGTCGATCGGCATCCGGGCGACGATGGGCAACCCGTGCGTGAACAACTACTCGGCCGGCGACGGTCGCCGGTTTTGGATCGTCGGGCTCGAGGGTGACCGACACTGGCCTCCCCTGGCGCGGGTGGTCGGCCACCCGGAATGGCTCGACGACGAACGGTTCAACAACCCGCTCGGCCGGGCGATGAACGCCGAGGTACTGATCGGCCTGCTCGACGAGGTGTTCGCCACCCGGAGCCTCGACGAGTGGGCCGAGATTTTCGCCACCGAGCCCGACATGTTCTGGGCTCCCGTCAACACCGTGGACGACCTCATCGCCGACCCTGCGTTTCATGCATCCGGGGCCATGGTCGAGGTCCCCGACGGCGTTTCGTCGACCGCCATGATCGCCACTCCGGCCGACTTCGACGGCACCCCCATCGAACATCGCCGCCTGGCTCCCTCGCTCGGTCAGCACACCGACGAGGTGTTGGCGGCCGCCGGGCTCAGCGACGCGGAACGTCAGGACCTGCGGGACCGTTCGATCATCTTTTGATCCGGTGCGGCTTCGACGTCGCGGGCCCCCGGCGCCGAGGGCTCAGCGGTGATCGTCGGCGGCGCCTGATCATCGACCCGACGAGGGCGCACCAGAAACGTAAACGCGTAGGTGAGCAGGCCGATCACGACGACCTCGAAGAAGACGAGTACCGGACCCTGGTTGGACTCCGCGATGAGTACCACCAGAAAGGCGAACGCGGTGAGGCCGAGCAGGAAGGCAATGCCGGGGCGAAGCATGACGCAACGAGGTCAGCAGGTCCGGGCCCCGATCGTCAAACGCTGCCCGCATCGTGGGAAGGCATCGGTGCTTCCGGTCGACGCCGGCGCACCGATCGGGGCCTTCGCCAGGGGACGACCCGCCCGGCAACGGGTAGGGTTCGGGGGCCGAGCACGAAGCAATCGCACAGGACGGACAGGTTCCCCATGACCATTCGGGCATACATCCTCATCCAGACCGAGGTCGGCGTCGCCTCCGACGTCGCCACCCAGATCCGCGAGATCCAGGGCGTCGTGTCGGCCGACGTGTTGACCAGCCCGTACGACATCATCGCGAGCACCGAGGCGGCCGACGTCGACGAGCTGGGCCGAATGGTGATGAGCCGCATCCAGATGATCGGCGGGATCACCCGCACGACCACCTGCCCCGTAATCAATCTGTAGCGTCGCTAGACCGGCGTGTTCAGGATCATCGCCCGGATCGCCAGACCCATCAGAAACAGGCCGCCACCGCCATACAGCAGGAAGCGCCATTCCTCGATCTGCGGGCGATAGCTGTAGATGATCCCCACGGTGGCGATCGCAACGAACCCGTAGAACATGTGGAACTGGGGTGCCTCGATGTCAGCAGCAGCAACCAGGACAACTCCCAGGATCACCTGGGCAAAAATCGACAGTTGCGCGACCGCGATGAACACCCACATCGGCCGTCCCCGCAACGATTCGAACCAGTGAGCGGCGCCGGCCCAGAGTCCGGCGATGGCGTTGGCGAAAACGACCACCCAGGCGAATCCCGAATGAAGATCGGTGAGCGCGCCGGCGAGAACCACGTTTAGCTGCTGCTCAGAATCGATGTGCGCAGGGGCTCGTCGTGGCGCGGTCGCCCGCGTTCGATGAACCACTCCATACCGAACGCGCCCGCGAAGAGCTCATCGGGCATCTTCAGGAAGAACGAGTCCGGACCGATCTGGCTCTCGTGAGCGAGCATCGACTGCCGCTTCCGGGCGAGGACCGCGGTGACGTCGACGCCGTGGGTGATGATCGCCTCGGGGGTGCCGAACGGGTCGTCCTCGGACTCCATCTGTTCCCGGCGTTCCTCCGCCCCCTCGATCTCGAGGCCTTCCGCCTCGGCCTGGGCGAAGGACTCCCGGATGCGGTCGCGGTTCATCGTCGATTCATACACCCGGTCGACACCGGCGATCTCGGCCGCCCGAACGCCGACCCGGTGTACCTGAATGTGATCGGGGTGGCCGTAGCCTCCGTGGTCGTCATACACGGTGAGCACCTCGGCTCGTTCGTCGTTCAGGATGGCGGCGAGTCGGGTGGCCGCCTCCTCGACGTCGGCCTGCCAAAAGCAGTCGGGCTCATCGTTGGTCGGCTCGCCGATCATCCCCGAGTCGGTGTAGCCGAGGAACTCGACCCGATGGGCGCCGATGATCTCGGCCGACCGCCGGGTCTCGGCCTCGCGGCGAGAACCGAGCGGTTCGCCTTCGTCGAGAACCCCGTCGACGGGTTCGCCGTGTTCGCCTCGAGTGCCGAGCACCAGTACGACCCGCCAGCCGGCCTCGGCCGCCAGCATCATCGTGCCACTGGTGGCAATGCTCTCATCGTCGGGGTGGGCATGGAAGAACACGGCGGTCGACATCGGCCCCACGCTAGCGACCCGCCACCCCGTCCCGACCAGCCACGGGGGTCAGACCCCACGATGTTCTCTTGACCCCACGATGTTCTGAGTGCTGCGGTGGGTTGAGCGCTAGGCGATGGCGCCGGATTCGCGGAGGGTGGCGATTCGGTCGGCGGCGACACCCCAGTCGGCGAGGACCTCGTCGGTGTGTTGACCCGCATGCGAAGGCGGGCGAGAGATGGCGGCCTCGGTCCGGCTAAAGCGCGGCGCCGGCGCGGGCTGGGTTACCCCCGCCACCTCGGTGAACGTCTGGCGGTGCACGTTGTGCGGATGTTCCGGAGCCTCACCGGCCGACAGCACGGGGGCGAAACACACGTCGGAGTGCTCCATGATCTCGCACCATTCAGCCCGGGTCTTCGTGGCGAAAACCTCGGCCAGCACCTCTTTGTTCGCGGTCCAGCCCGACCGGTCCATCTGGGGGGCGAGCGCACCCTCGGCATCGAGGCCGGTGAGTTCCAGCAACAACGCATAGAACTGGGGCTCGATCGAGCCGATCGAGACGTACTCGTCGTCCGAGCATCGGTAGACGTCGTAGAAATGGGCGCCGGTGTCGAGCATGTTCGAACCCCGCTCGTCCTGCCACACGCCCATCGCTCGGAAGCCGTAGATGAAGGTGGTCAACAAGGCGGCTCCATCGACCATTGCGGCGTCGACCACCTGCCCCTCCCCCGAGGCCTTGGTCTCGAGCAGGGCGCACACCATGCCGAACGCGAGCATGAGCCCGCCACCGCCGAAGTCACCGACCAGATTCAGCGGCGGCACCGGTGCTTCGCCCTGTCGACCCAGCATCGACAACGCCCCCGACAAGGCGATGTAGTTGATGTCATGGCCGGCCGCCGAGGCGTAGGGACCTTCCTGCCCCCACCCCGTCATCCGTCCGTACACCAGCGCCGGGTTGCGAGCCATGCAGTCCTCGGGACCGACCCCCAGCCGTTCGGCCACCCCGGGCCGAAAACCCTCGAGGATGGCGTCGGCCTGCTCGACGAGATCGAGCACGGTCGCGACGCCGTCGGGGTTCTTGAGGTCAACGCCAACCGAGCGCCGGCCCCGGTTCATGATGTCGGCCGGGGGCGCGTCGGGATCACCGCCGCGCACGGATCCGGCGCGATCGATGCGGATCACCTCCGCACCCATGTCGGCGAGCAGCATCGCGCAGAACGGTCCGGGACCAATCCCTGCGATTTCGAGAACTTTGATTCCGTTGAGCGGACCCACTGGGACTTCCTTCACTTGAGACGAGATTGCGACTGGACGGAGACGAAATGGCTACGGGGCTGAGCCGAGGCGGCTACGGGACGGAGCGGCTGCTGCCGTACCCGGAGGTCGCGGCGACGGCCTCAGCCCGCGGCCCGAGCGGCTGCGCTGGTGGCCGCGCTGATGATCTGCGCCCACACCTGCTTCGGCATGTCGTGCCCCATGCCGTCGATCACGATGAGTTCCGCCCCCTCGATGGTCGCGGCGGTGTGCTCACCGGCCGAAAGTGGGATCAACGTGTCCTCGGTACCGTGCACCACAGACGTCGGACAACCGATCGTGGCGACCTGCTGATCGCGGTTTCCCGAAGCGACGATGGCGGCGTACTGACGGGCGGTGCCGGTGCCATCGTCGTACCACCGGTCGTACACCTGCTGGAGAAACTCCTGCACGAGTTCCTCGTCGAACCACTCCGGGCTCGCCCACACCTTTCGGGCCGAAATGTCCGCCGCGATCCGTTCCGGCACGCTTGCGCCGGGCACCGGCGGGGTGCGCAGGGCTTCGATCGCCTCCGGTGTGGCCTGGGCGGAGTCCGGGTTGCCGGTCGACGACATGACCGACGTCAGCGAGCGGACGCGAGCCGGATATTCGGCCGCTGCGGTCTGGGCGATCATGCCGCCCATCGACATACCGGCCACGTGGAACTCTTCGTGGCCACAGGCGCTGGCGACGGCCAGGACATCGCCGGCCATGTCGGACAAGTGGTAGTCGCTGCCGTCGGTGACCGAGCTGAGGCCGATGTCGCGATTGTCCATTCGAGCCACGTAGAAGCCCCGGTCGACGAAGCCCTCGCACATTTCCTCCGGCCACGAAAGCAACTGGCTTCCCAGCCCGGGAACGAGCACGATCAGCGGGTCGTCGTCGTTCCCGAAGGTCTCATAGAAGATCTCGAGGGGGCCGTTGGCAGCGATGGGCATGGCCCATCGTGGCTCCCGTCGGCCGGCTGGTGCAACGTGGCTGATCCGGCGACCTCGCTAGAGTACGGCCGTGCAGACGATCCTCGACGCGGCCACCGCCGAACTCGATCCGGTGACGTTGTACCGGATTCTCGAATTGCGAACCGTGGTGTTTGTGGTCGAACAGGAGTGTGCCTACCCCGAGCTCGATGGCCGCGACCTCGAACCGGGAACTCGCCATGTCTGGGTGGCCGACGGCGATGACGTGATCGCGGTCGCCCGCGTCCTGACCGAGGCCGACCGGTACCGCATCGGCCGGGTCGCGACCCGGGCTGATCATCGGGGTGGAGGCCTGGCCGCCACCGTGATGAAGCGGGCCCTGGAATTGTGCACCGGCCCAATCGTGCTCGACGCCCAGTCGTACCTCGTCGACTGGTACGCGCAGTTCGGGTTCGAACCCAGCGGCGCCGAGTTCGTCGAGGACGGCATACCCCACGTGCCGATGATCCGCACGAGCTAGCGCCTCGGTGGTTACGACTCGGCGACGACCCGCTTGGTCTCGTAGGCCCACATCGCGATCTCGACCCGGTTTCGGGCCCCGAGCTTCTGCATCAGGCTCGCCAGGTGAAACTTCACCGTGCTGAGACTGATATGCAGTTCATCGGCCACCTCGGCATTGGTGCGCCCCCGAGCCACGGTGAGCAGCACTTCCTCCTCCCGTTCGGTGAGCGGGTCGATCGGCTGGGTCGGCGGGGATGTCGGCGGTGCCTCGGCAAAGCTCTCCAGCAGCCGCGCCGTCACGCTCGGCGCGATGAGGGCGTCGCCTGACGACGCCGCCCGGATCGCCTGCACCAACAGGTCGGGCCCGGCGTCTTTGAGCAGGAACCCGCGCGCGCCCGCCTTCAGCGCACTCCGCACGTAGTCGTCGGTGTCGAACGTGGTGATGACGACCACGGCCAGCGGGTCGGCGACTTCGGCCCCGGCCAGAAGGCGGGTGGCGGCCACGCCATCGAGGTTGGGCATGCGGATGTCGAACAGGCACACGTCGGGCCGCAGCCGCTGGGCGATCTCCACCGCCTCGGCCCCGTCGGCCGCCTGACCGATGACCTCCATGTCCGGCTGGCCATCGATGATCGTCGCCAGCCCGGCCCGGATGATGTCCTGGTCGTCGGCTATCAGCACTCGAATCGTCACGGATTTCCTCGTGGGACGGTCGCCTGAACTATCCAGCCCCGCTCCGGGGCCGGGCCCGCGGTCAACCTACCGCCCAGCGACGAGGCCCGTTCGTTCATGCCGACGATGCCGAACCCGGGCCCTCCGGCCCTCCCGTTCGGCGGGTCGCCGTCATCGGTCACGGTGAGGTGAACGGCGTCGGGGGATCCGTCCACCTCGACGTGGATGCGGGTTGCATTGCGGGCGTGTCTGACCGCGTTGGTTATCGATTCCTGCGCGAGCCGGTAGACCGCGGCGCCCACCGCGGGGCCGGTGGTGTCGACGTCGCCTTTGACCGCGACGGTGATCGGCACCGTGTCGTGCGCACCGGTCGACGCCAGCGACGCAATGTCGGCGATGCCGTGTTGCGGCGCCATCAATGACGGAACGGAGCCATCGCGCAGCACACCGACGATCGAGCGCATCTCGGTGAGCGTGCGCGCCGCCTCCTCCTCGATGACGGCGAGGGCATCGGCCGCCCCCTCGAGCGAGTTCGAGCGAGCCAGGAAGCGACCGGCCTGGGCCTGGATCACGATGGCTGAAACGTGGTGAGCCACGGTGTCGTGCAGTTCGCGCGCCAACTCGGTGCGCTCGTTGATCTTCACCTGATCGATCGCCTGCTGCCGCGACGTCGACCGGTACCGGATCGCCACCGCCACGGCGATGATGAGCGCCATGACGACGATCCCGCCGATGACGTCGCTCAAGCCGGTGTAGCTAACCACGTTCGCCACGATGGTGATCACGACGACCAGAACGAACCCGATGGCCATCTCCCGGCCACTCGCCCACCGGTACAGCGCATACATGAAGATGACGCTGACCGCGGAGGTGCCCAGGTTGATCGGACCGTTCCACCCGAGCACCAGGGACAAGAGGTCGAACACGATGATGCTGCCGAACGCATAGAGGAAGGTGCGCATCGGGTATTGCCGACGCCACGGCAACAGCGCGATCAGGGAGAGGATGAGCGGCGCCGCCAACGGCAGACCCACCACGTCGTCACGCAGAACGACTTCGACGATGAGCACCGGGATGAGCACCGCCACGAGGGCGTAGTCCCGCCACACCCGCATCGGCGGGTTGGCGGCGCGGGGTTCGGCCAGTAGAGCGTGAAAGGCGGCGTGCATAGGACCCCAGAGTACGAGAGCGCCAGGTTTCGGGGAACGGGCAAAAGGGTAGAACCGGCCCTGACCGTTCGGCCAGGGCCCATTTGGCCGTTCACCCGGTGTGCGGAGCCCCTCGATTGCTCACGATGGGGACCAGCCCATTCGAGACCAGCCCCTTCGAGGAGAAACCATGTCTCAACTTCTGTATCGACTCGGCCGGTTTTCGGCCCGCAACCACTGGCGAGTGATCGCCCTGTGGTTCCTCGCCGCAGCCGCGGTCGTCGTATCTTCCGGCGCGTTCGGCGCTGATCTCGACGACTCCTTCAAGGTCCCCGGGGTTGACTCGGAACGGGCGCTACAGCTGCTGTCCGACGCCCAGTCCGAGCAGGCGGGAACCACCGCTCGGGTGGTGCTGACCCCGACCGAACCCGGGGCGTCGTTCTTCGACTCGCCCGCGGCCGTGGCCGCCCTCACCGATGTGCAGGCCGCGGTCGACGACCTGCCCAACGTGCTCGCCGTCAGCGATGCGGCCGCCGCGATAGAGGCGGGCGAAGCAGCGGCGCTCGAGTCCGGGGTCTTCTCCCCCGACGGGAGCGTCGCCGTGCTCCAGGTCCAGTACCCGTTGGTGGAGAACCTCGACATCACCGATTTCCACAACCTCGAGGAACTGGTGGCCGACCGGGTTGGCGATCCCGACGTTCAGGTCGAGGCGGGCGGCGAACTGTTCTTCACCTTTGACGAACCCGAAACCGGTATCGGCGAGGCGATGGGCATCGTCATCGCCATCATCATCTTGTTGTTGGCCTTCGGGTCGCTCATCGCCATGGGGCTCCCGATCGGCATGGCCCTGTTCGGCCTCGCGCTGGGCGTGAGCGCCATGCCGCTGGTCACCCACCTGTACGAGATTCCCGGCTGGGCGCCCGCCATCGGCGCCATGGTCGGGCTCGGGGTGGGCATCGACTATGCGTTGTTCCTGGTCACCCGGCACCGCGAGTTCCTCGCCGAGGGCATGACGGTGGAGGAATCCGCCGGCCGGGCGGTCGCCACCGCCGGCCAGGCGGTCGTGTTCGCCGGCGGAACGGTGGTCATCGCCATCCTCGGCCTGGCGTTCTCCGGGGTGCCCGCGCTCACCGGAGCCGGCATTGCGACCTCGGTGCTGGTGCTGATCATGGTCGTCAGCTCGATCACGCTTCTCCCGGCGTTCCTCGGGTTGGCCGGACACTGGATCAACCGACTGGGCATCCACCGCCGCGGCATCAAGGCCGGCGACCAGCCCGCCGTCAGCCCACGGTGGCAGCGGTGGGGCGCCCACGTCTCGAACCACGCGGCCCCCTACGCCGTCGGCGTAACCGTGCTGCTCCTCGCCCTCACCGCACCCATTCTCGGGCTTCGCCTCGGGTTTCCCGACGACGGCACTCAGGCCGAGTCGACGACGACTCGCCGGGCCTACGACCTCGCCGCCGAAGGCTTCGGCCCGGGAATCAACGGCCCGCTGCTGATCGCCGTCGACATCAGCAACGATGAAGCCATCGTCGGCCCCCTGACCGCCGCCATTGCATCCGACGCCGGAATTGCGTCGGTGGCACCCCCGGCGCTCAACCCCGACGCCGGGGTCGCCACGGTCATCGCCATCCCGACGACGGCTCCGCAGGATCGGGCGACAGTCGACACCATCGCCCGGCTCCGGAGCGATGTGTTTCCGGCCGTCCTCGGCGATTCCCCCGCTACCGCCCACGTGGGCGGGCAGTCGGCGAGTTTCGCCGACATCGCCGAGCGGGTGAGCGACCGGCTCCCGATCTTCATCGTCGCCGTCATCCTGCTGTCGTTCGTACTGCTCACCATGGTGTTCCGGTCGATCGTCGTACCGATCAAGGCCGCCATCCTCAACCTGTTGTCGATCGGCGCCGCCTACGGCGTACTGGTCGCGGTGTTCCAGTGGGGATGGGGCATCGAACTCCTGGGCCTCGAATCGACCGTGCCGATCGTCTCGTTCATCCCGATGTTCATGTTCGCCATCTTGTTCGGGCTCTCGATGGACTACGAGGTGTTCCTGTTGTCCCGAGTGCGCGAGGAGTATCTGGCCACCGGCGACAACGACGCCTCGGTGATCCACGGCATCGCCGGAACCGCTCGGGTGATCACCTCGGCCGCCCTGATCATGATCGCCGTCTTCGGCGGGTTCGTGATGAGCGATGACCCGGTGACCAAGATGTTCGGTCTGGGGTTGGCGACCGCCATCGCGGTCGACGCCACGATCGTCCGGCTCGTGCTGGTGCCCGCCACCATGAAGTTGATGGGCGACGCCAACTGGTGGCTACCGGGTTGGCTCGACCGCATCCTGCCCACGATCGACATCGAGGGTGAAACCGCCCTGCCGGAGCCGGCATACGAGCTGGGTCAACATCCCGAGGTGGGCCCGGTGCCGGTTACATCCGGCGGAGCAGATCCGCTTTCTTCTCGTCAAACTCTGCCTGTGTGATCGAACCCTGCTGGCGGAGTTTGTCGAGTTGATCAATCTGTTCGGGGATCGTCGGGCCGGGTGCCGCCGCCACCTGGTTGTTGCCGACCGCCTCGCCGATCTTGGCGATCCGGCGATCCTCGAACCCCTCCATCATGGTGTAGATCTCCTGCTGCACCATGTGGGGCTTGCGCACGTTGGCGAAGGACTGCTGGCCCCCTTCGCCCGCCGATTCAATCGCCAGGTCACCGGCGCCGATGAAGCGTTCGAAGAGACCCTGGTTGAAGAACACGGTGTTGATCCGGTCGAGCGGAATCTCGATTCCGGCCTTGGCCACCACGCCGGTCCGGGAGATCACCCGCTCGTTCGTCACGACAAAGTTGGTGCTCGACCACTTCGCGTAGGAGACCCCGAAATACCCGAGGGCTCCGAGCACGGCCAGTCCGGCCACGAAACGGAGCCAGGACCACTGGTCCCACACCAACAAGATGATCCCGAACACGATCGCGGCGACGAGCACCAGGACGGCGGGGAGGATCGCCCACCAGTGCGGCCGGAGATCGAGGACGATCTCTTCGTCCTTGCTGAGCAGTTCAGTTGGAAAACCCATGGCCGGATCCTAACCCCGGGCGCGGCCCGGCACCGGAGGTCAGTCCCACCCGAGTTCGTGCAATCGGTCGTCGTCGATGCCGAAGTGATGGGCGAGCTCGTGGATCACGGTGATGCGGACCTCGTCGATCAGCTCCTGGTCGTCCCGGGCGAATCGGCTCAGCGGCAGGCGGTAGATGGTGACCTGGTCGGGCATCGCCAACCCGCCGTACGCCTCGCGCTCGGTGAGCGGAATGCCTTCGTACAGACCGAGGAGCTCGGGTTCGTCCGGGTGCTGGTCGGCAAGCACGATCGCCACGTTGTCGATCGCGGCCGCGAGCTCCGGCGGCAACAGGTCGAGCGCCTCACCCACCAGCACCTCGAAGCGATCCATGTCGACGGCATCCATGGCCGCGACGGTATCGGCTGGACCCCGACCACAGAGGTTCTCCGATGCGAACGCCGGCGACCTGGGCTCAGGCGCAGTCCGCCAGTCCGGCGAGGCGCTCCCGCGCCGGTGCGGGCAGATCGGCGGCGACCCGGAGCCGACCAATGCTGCACTCGAGGAGCTCGCTCGCCGGGTCGGGATCGGGAACGAAATCGCCCTGGGACACAAAGAACGGATACGCCACCCCCTGCCACGTGGCGAGGGCCGCCCACGTGGGGTCGATCGCGTGATCGCCCTCGATATCGGTGAAGCCCGCGAGGGTGAGCAGCGCGGTGAGCTGCATCGGCGTGACGAGGACCCGCAGCAGACCCTCACCGCACACCTGGTTGACCTCGGGCGGGAGGTTGGTGCCGTCGACCGCCATGGAGCGCTCCGAAAGTACGCGGCCCTCGAACTCGCGTCGTTCCTCGTAGGTATCTCGCAGCGGCCCTTCGAATGACCAGATCAGGTCGACCGGTCGCACCACACCGTCAACCTCTTGACACACCATCGTCGACCCCGCAAAGCCTCGTTCCACCGACCGTTGGGTCCACAGGACCGCCATGACCGATCCGGACGCATCGGTGCGCACCACCTCGTCTGGCCGTTCGACATCCGGTATCCACCACGCGTCGTCGCCCAGCGGTGGCAGACGAACGGGTTCACCGGCCGTGGGCGAGGCGGGCACCGGAGCACTCGACCCCGGCCGCACCGAGGTCGGCACCGCCGCAGCAACGGTTTCACCGGACACCGCGACTGCCGTCGTGGTGGTCCCCGGCGCGGTGCCGGTCGCCGCGGTGCCCTCGGTGATCGCGACGGTTGGATCGTTGGCGCTGCAACCAAGCAGGAGCAGCGCCAAGGCGCCGATCAACGCCCTCGTTGCCCGATTGCCGTGCGATAGCCGAGCGTCGCCCATCGGCCACGATGACACAGTCCCGTACGCAGGCCTCGTCGACCCAAGGTCGATGCGGCCCCTCGATGGACCGCTATGGCACGTTGATCCGGACCTCACAGGTGCTGTTCGACTTGTCGATACCGGGGCCGCCGTCACAGGTGTCGTCGCCGTCGAGACCCTTGACGATGTCGTTCCCGCCGTTGCCGCTGATGACGTCGTCGCCCTTGTGGCCGGTGACCCTGTCGTCACCGGAGCCGCCGGACAACACGTCGTCGTCGCCGGACCCGAACACGTTGTCGTTCCCGGGACCACCGGCGACCGTGTCGTTGCCGGGGCCGCCCCACATGGTGTCGTCACCGGGGCCCCCTTCGACGACATCGTTGCCGCCGCCGGAGCGAACCCGGTCCGAACCTGTGCCCGCCTCGACGGTGTCGTCACCGGAGCCGGGGAAGATGCGGTCGTCGCCGTCGCCCCCCTCGACAACATCGTCGCCGGCGTTGCCGCAGATGATGTCGTCACCGCCCATGCCGACGATCAGGTCGTCACCGCCGCGGCCGACGATGACGTCGTCGCCCTCGGTGCCGATGAGCACGTCGCCGTCGGGCGTGCCGACGATGTTGGCGACCGAGCCACCGCAGATGTAGGTGACCGGGTCGGGTGGCACCGAATTGTCGGGTGTCGACTCATCGGGGGAACACTCCCCCGGGTCACAGCCGGGTCCGTCCTGCGCGCCGACCGCATAGGCGCCGCCCACGAGGGTCAACACCGCCACGATCACGCCAACGATGGTCGTACACGTTCTCCGCATGGCACCCGCTCCTTTGTCCGCCGCCTGGGTTACCGGTATCAGTGTCGCATAGCGCCGAGGGCGCCGAAAAGGCCCAGCGGCTCTGGGGCGTGCCCGCGAGCACGCAAGCCCTGTGGAGGAGACCACGGAAGCGGTCGCCGGTTGTTCCTACGTTGACGTCATCTACCAACGAAGCATCTACCAACCCAGCATCTACCAACGAAGCATCTACCAACGAAGTACGAGGAGCAGCACCATGACCACCAACCTGTACACCCCATCGATCAGCCTCACGAACCGGGCCCGGATCGCGGTGGCGTTCATCGCCCTCGTGGCGACCATGGCGTTCGGCCTCGCCTTTCCGAGTGCGGCGAGCGCCGATCGCAGCCTCGTGGGCCACGAGGAGTTCCGGGTGCTCAGCTCCCCGTTCGCCGACCTCGGCGGGCCCACCAGCTTCCACACCTTCGGAGCCCCGAATTCGGGGGCCGAGGTCTACTGGGCCGGCGACGACGTCAACTTCTCCGGCCTGTTGTACATGGAGCAGCGCAGCGGCGGCTGCGCCCACGTGACGCTCCAGGGCCGCGAAGGCAACCGAGTGATTCGGTTCCAGCGTCAGACCATGTGTGCCGGACCCTTCTTTCTCTGGGTGCCGAACACTCTGGTGCAGCTCACCATGAACGACCCCGACAATCGGATCGAAACCGTCCGGGCATGCGTTTCGTTCAGCACCAGCCGCAACGCCCCTCGCATCGCCACCCGCTGCCACAGCGTCGCCACGTTCTAACCGGGCCGCTGCACGACCCCAGAGCCCCTTCGGGTTGCATCCCGAAGGGGCTTTGGCGCGTCCGCGCCGGAACCGCCGACGCGCTCCGGGTTTGCAGGGTTTCCGGCGAGTTGATACTCAAGGCTGCGAGGAAATCCCGGCCAAGGGGCTGGTGACAAGGCGGCATGAGCACGTGAGCAAACGAACGGGACCCGAGCGTCGTAGGCGTGCCCGGCAGCAGCTCGAGGCGCTGGTTGACGCGTCCGATTGGCCGGCGGTTGGCGATGCCGTGGCGACGATGATGGTCGACTATCCCAACGCCGGTTGGTGGTTCGAGGCAGGCCTCACGGCGCGCACTGCGAACGATCAGACCACAAACGTCGAACCGTATTGCCGCGAGGTGCTGGCCCGCAGTCCCCAGCACCAACGCGCCACCCGCCGACTCCTGTTGGAGCTGCTGCGAAGGGGCCACATCGCGGAGGCGACCACCCTGGCGCTCAAGGCTCGGGACGACCACCCCCAACACGCAGGCATCCTGGCGTTGTCAGCACGGGCGCTACACGAGGCTGGCATGTTGTCCGAGGCTCGACACCTGACCGACTGCGCCATCGACTGCAACCCTGCCGGGGGCGCCGCTTACGCGAGGCGCGTGCAGATAGAGGCCGACGCCCGGTCATGGCCGGGTGTGTGTGCCACGGCGAGCGCAGCGGAGCGAGCGGACGTGGATGCGATGTCCGGGGTCTGGCTGCATCTTGTGAACGCAGCGGTAGCCCTCGGGGAATCTGCCATGGCGCGCCAACTGCTCTCGCCAGCCCCAGCCCCGAACGCGCCGATCGAAAAGACCGAAGCGTTGATCATCCTCGAGGAGCTCCTCGGCCGCTATGAGGCCGCCCTCGAGATCGTTCTCGGCATCGAGGCTCAGGATCCGGTGAGATGGGGTTTGCGCCAGGTCCGCATTTTGGGCTCGCTCGGCCGCCTCGCCGAGGCCGAGTCTCACCTCGACGGGCTGGAAGGCGCCGACCGGGTCGACGTGCTGACGGCGCGGGCGACGCTGGCAACCCTGGCGCGGCGCGTCGACGAGGCGGCCGACTACTGGGGTGAGATTGCCGCCACCGGAGTCGACATGTCGCGCCGATGGCGGATGCAGTTCCGTGCGCTCGGGGCGGCCAGCCGATTCGAACTGGCGACAGCGGTCCTCGACGACCAGTACGGCGAGGCCGAGGTCACCAACCGCCAGAGGATCGATCGAGCGTTGCTGAACCGCATGAAAATGCGATGGGGCCCGGCACGCGATCTGATCGCGGAGACGCTCGACGACCCGCAACTTTCGGCTGAGGACCGCAAGGCCGCCCTCACGATCGGAGCCCACCTCGCCTATTCCGCGCAGGACGATCGTGGGTTTCTCCATGCGATGGCCCGCCACCACGAAGCCGAAGCACACCTCGACCCACCAGCAAGGTGTGATCTGGCGCAGATCTACATCGCGATGGGCTCTGTCGACTCCGCCATTGAGGTCGTGGCCGGTATACCGGCCGAGTACGCGACCTACTGGGTGCAGGTGCTGCGCTCCTGGGTAGCCACCCAGCGCGGCGACCACGAGCTGGCCAAGGCAGAGTTCGAACTTGCGCTTCGGCGCAGCGCCAACGCTTCGGTCACCATCGATGAGGCGAATTTGGAGTCCATGCCGTCACGGCTGAAGATCACCGACGGGGATGTGGTCGTCTTCAGTACCTGTCGCGATGAGCGCACCCGGCTGCCCGACTTTCTCCGCTACTACCGGGAACTCGGTTGTGACGGGTTTGTGATCGTCGACAACGGCTCGACCGATGGGACCCTCGAGTACCTGCTCGAACAGTCCGACGTTCAGGTACACCTGACCCAGGCGGACTACGTCGCCAGTGGCGTAGGGATGCAGTGGGTCAATCGGCTGATCGCCGACCTGGCGACAACCAACTGGTGCATCTACGCCGACGCCGACGAGCTACTGGTGTACCCGGGTTGTGAAGACCGCCGCATACACGCGTTCGTCGCGGAGCTCGACTCGTGCGGCTTCGAGGCAGCCGGCGGGTTCATGCTCGACATGCACGCGGAGACGCTGACCGCGACCATGAGTTTCCAGAGTGGCGACTCGATGGTCGAGGCGGCACCGTTCTTCACCAACACCTACGACTTTCAACCCTCCCCCGTCAGCCCCTACATCAACGTGCGGGGTGGCTTTCGCGACACATGTCTCAGCACCAAGTACCTCCAGATGACCAAGACCCCGCTGATTCGATCCGACTCCAACATCCGCTTTCTCGTCAGCTCGCACGAAACCACGCCCGGCCGGGTCGCTCCGGTGGCCTGCGCGTTCCTCCACTTCAAATTTCTGGGTGATGCGCTCTCCCGTCACCGCAAGGAAGCGGAATGGACGTCGTTCTCCTACTGGGGGAACAACCTGGCGGCGCTCGAAGAGGCGATGTCGTCCGGTGATGTGCGATCGAACGCCCGAGACACGGTCGCCTACCGCGATAGCGCCCAACTACTTGAGCTCGGATTGTTGCGGGATCTCGTTCCGGTCACCAGCGACCCAAGCGAGCAACCGCGGATCTGCGCCGGAAGTGCGCAGGCTGAGACAGCCCCAGGGAGCAACCGCGGATCTGCGCCGGAAGCGCGCAGGACAAAACAGCGCAGGACAAAACAGCCCCACGGAGCAACCGCGGATCTGCGCCGGAAGCGCGCAGGCTGAGACAGCCCCAGAGAGCAACCGCGGATCTGCGCCGGAAGCGCGCAGGATAAAACAGTCCCAGTGGGTGGGTAGGGTGCGGGGGTGTCTGACGAAGCCCCTCCGCTCGGCCTGTTCGACCCCGAACCTTCGGCCGTCAAACAGGTCCCCAACCGTCCATCGGACTCCTCGGAGCATCTCGATGAGACGTTGCGGGTGCTGTCCGACGAGGCGGAGGCGCTCACCGAGGGCATGAACGATGCCCAGCGGGCCGCGGTCGTCTCCGAGGCCCGACAGTTGTGCATTATCGCCGGCGCCGGTTCGGGCAAGACTCGAGTACTGACCCGCCGTATCGCGTACGGGTCGCTGACCGGCGGGTTCGACCCGCGCCGGGTCCTCACCGTCACGTTCACCCGAAAGGCGGCCAACGAGCTCACGTCGCGGCTGCGGAACCTGGGGTTGCGGGACTCGGTGGCCGCAGGCACCTTCCACGGCATCGCCTACACCCAGCTGCGTTCCCGGTGGGCCGAGCAGGGCAAGTCGGCGCCCGAGTTGCTCGACCGCAAGTTCGCCTTCGTCGCCCGGCTGATCGACAACAAGCGCGACCTGTACCCACTCGACGCCATCGGCGAAATCGAATGGGCCAAGGCCCGACGCATCCGGCCGAGTCAGTACGTCACCGAAGCCGCTCGGGCCAACCGCAAGTCACCGGCTGCACCCGGACTCGTCGCCGAGGTCTACGGCCAGTACGAACACGCCAAGAACAAGCGTGGGCTGATCGACTTCGACGACATGTTGATCCTGTGTCGCCGCCAGCTCGAGGACGATCCGGCGTACGCCGACGCCCAGCGGTGGCGCTTTCGCCATCTGTTCGTCGACGAGTTCCAGGACGTCAACCCGTTGCAGTTCGCGTTGTTGCAGGCGTGGTTGGGCGAGGAATCCGACCTGTGTGTCGTCGGCGATCCGCGCCAGGCGATCTTTGGCTGGAACGGCGCCGATTCGGCGTATCTCGAACAGTTCGATTCGCTGTTCCCGGCCGCCGAGACCATCGAGTTGCGCCACAACTACCGGTCGTCGCCCCAGATCATCGGCATGGCCAACGCGGTACTGCGCCACGGCCGCAGCCTGATACCCACGCGCCCCACCGGCCCGCTGCCCACCACCCACACGTTTGAGACCGACCGGGCCGAAGCCCGCGGCGTCGCCCGGGCCATCCGCGATGCCCGCAAGCCGGGTTCGAAATGGAGCGACCAGGCGGTGCTGGTGCGCACCAACGCCCAGGTGACCATGCTCGAGGAAGCGCTGCGCAAGGT
>CALHYX010000051.1 GCA_938041035.1 uncultured Acidimicrobiales bacterium
CTGGTGCCTGGCACCAGATGGTTCGCGCCTACCAGGAACCGCCGCCACCACCGCCACCGCCACCACCGACGCTTCCGCCCCCGCCGCCGCCTCCACCGCTGGAGGACGGCGCCACCGCGGCCCTGCTCACCGAGGAGTGGATCTTCGAAGCCGAAGCGGCAAAGGCCAAGTCGCGGGCGAAGGAGCCGCGCGACGACTGTTGGATCTCCGTCGACGCCGCTTCGACGGATTTCTCCCAGTGATCCAACTCGTCGAGAGCGACCGCCCAGGCCGTGTACTCGCGCAGCAGACCCATTTCGGCCGCCTGCTTGGCATGTCGGGCCTCGGAGTCGGCGATGAACCGGCGAAACGACTCCACCTGCAACCACAGGCCCGAGCCTCGCGGCGTCCGGGACAACAGCTCCCAGTTGCGCGTGAACACGGCGACGGCCGCACCGGCGAGCACGGCGCCGATCACCAGCAACACCGGCCAACCCGACCGGCCATCGGCGGCACGAGCGGCCGCGATCACGGCCGCGGCCATCCCGCCCAGGAACAGGGGAATGGCCAACAACACGAAGATCGTCCGCCGCGACGTCCCGCGCGAATCCCAGAGCCCACTCGCTCCCCGCCAACGGTCGAGTTCCGTCCTCAACTCCATGAACCCGGCGGCGAAGTTCTTGTCGTAGCGGCCCAGCGGCACCGAGGTCCGGCCGGCAAACATGGTGCTCAGCACGCGCTCGACGCCGGGAGGAGCAGCCCGATCGAGGCGGGTCATCTGGGCTCCCGGTTCGGCCGTAATCTCGATCTCTCCGCGCAGCGCCGACTCCATCAGCCACGCCGTCTTGTGCATCTGTTTGAGCTCCTCGGCGTAAACGATGCCGCCGATCGTGGCGCTCACGTCCTTCGGTGGCGCAAACTCCGTCGTCGCCAATTCGTCGAGCTCTTTGAGGTCGATGCGGCGCACCGCCGGCGCTTCGGCACTTTCCAGCGTGGTTGGACCAAACGCCGCATCGGCTGCGCCTCCCGCCCACACCTGTTCGCGACCGAAACCCCGAACGATGGGCTCGACGAACGCCATGCCCAGCAGGGCCACCAGCGAAGCGATCGCACCCGGTAGCAACGGGTTGGTCCCCCTGGACTCCGGAGTGCCCGACGGCTCCGTCACCTCGGGGATACTGGCCAACTCCGCGCCGAATTCGGCGAAGATCGACACGCCGGTGCCCGGTCGAATTCCGGTCACCACCGCCATCACGTGACCTGGAGCGACGGTCTCGAGCTCGCAGCGGTCGGCGCTGCCGATCGCACCCGACACGCACCGGGCGTCGATCAGCTCGCGATCGGCGAGCAGGTGCATCTCGGCCCGCTCGATCTCCACCCTCCAGCTCGTCCCGACGCTGTTCCACGCGGCCCCATCGGTGTTGCCCACCGTGTCCAGTTCGTACGCCACCCGGTACCGGTGCAAGCCGGTGATGGTTTGGTCCGGATCACCGATCCGAACCCGCCAGAAGTCGGGGCGAATCTCGCTCACCTGCACGTCGTCGGGCGCCGACGCCGACCGCACATCGAAGACGACGTCCGGGCCGAGCTGCGGAATGTCGCGAAAGATGCCGCGCCGGTCGAGACGACCGAAGTCGTAGTCGATGACCTCCACGATGGCGGCCGGCCCCGAATCGGCCACCGTCGCCGACGTCCATAGCGTTTCGACGCTCTCGCCGTTGCCGAGGTGCGCGATCCCCGCGACCACCCCGCCGAACAACGCCGCCAACACTCCCAGCCAAATCCAGTTCCGCTTGCGCCTCGCCACCATCGCCTCCCGACCCAACCGTACCGACCAGCCGAGCGGGTGCCCGGTCACCGACCACTCATCTTTTGCAATCCGCGGCCCGTAACTAGGGTTCGCGCATCACCACATCCGGCTCATCTGACCCCACGCCCGCGGCGCAGAATCCTCCACCCACGAAACGCGAGCTGTCCTCGATCCCGGCGTTCCGGTGGTTTCTGGCCGGCATCACGTCCACCAATATTGGCCAGTTCCTCCAGGGCCTCGCCGCCCCCTTTCTGGTCAAACAGCTCACCGACTCGAACCAATGGGTCGGCGCCGTCTCGTTCGCCGCCCTCGTCCCCGCAGTGATCGCCACCCCGGTGTCGGGCATCCTCGCCGACCGCATCGATCGCCGGACCATCCTCGTCGTGGCCTACTCCCTGCAGACCATCATCACCGGCGCGTACCTGTGGCTCTACCTGGCCGACCAGCTCACGCCCTGGCGATTGTTGGGGCTCGCCTTCCTCTCCGGGTCGGTCGCCGGTTTCCAATGGGCCCCGATCCAGGCCATGGCCGCGGTACTGGTACCGCGTCGGCTGCTGGTCGACGCCGCCCAGGTCGTCTCCATATCGTTCACCGCCGGCCGAGCGGTCGGCCCCGCCATCGCCGGGATCATCCTGCGCTTCTCGGGCCCCGGCCTCGCTTTCGCCGGAACGTTCGCCTCCTACCTGCTGGGAGTGGGGCTGCTCAGCCGCGTGCGCACCGACTGGCAGCCGGGCGTATCGGCAACCGAGCCGTTCCTCACCCAGTTCCGCCTCGGCGTTCGATACGTGCGCGAGCGCCCCGGGCTCCGCCTGGTCATCGCCACCGCCTTCTGGGTGGCGATGCTCGGCGCGGTCTGGATCTTCGCGCTCACCCCGAGCCTGGCCGAGGATCTCTTCGACGCCGGTGGAGGCGGCCTCGGCGCCCTCGCCACATGCACCGGACTGGGCTCGGTCGTCGCCAGCATCTTCATCGCCGGTCGGGGCGGAAAGGTCCGCCGTTCAAGAATCGAGACCGCGTCGATGACGCTCTACATGACCGGTCTGGTCACCATCGCCGCCACCGGATCGTTGGCGGTCGGCCTGATCGGGTTTGCGATCGCCGGCGGTGCCCACATGCTGCACGGGGTCACGATGAACACATCGCTCCAGGTCCAGGCCGACGACGAATACCGAGGCCGGGTGATGTCGGTCTGGCTCACCGCGGTGCTCGCCGGTCTGCCGATCGGCGCCCTCGTCGGAGGCGCCCTGGCCGACCGGGTGAACATTCAGTTCGTCGTGCTCGGCTCAACCGCGCTGCTCGCCACCATGGTCGCACTGCAGATGATCGTCCGGGACGGCTTCAAGCCGTTCGACTACGACCCGCAGGCTTGACGCCTAGCCCAGATGGGCGGCGCCGCCATCGACCGGGATCGTGATGCCGGTGAGGAACCGGGCCGCATCGCTGGCCAGGAACACCGCGACCGGACCGATGTCGGTCACCGGGTCACCAAACTTGTGCAGCGGGATCGACGCCAGCGCCCGCTCGTAGGCCTCGGGCTCGGCTTCGGCGAACGCGGTGACCGCCGGCGACTCCGACTGGGGCAACAGCGCGTAGGTGCGGATGCCATCGTCGGCCCACTCCCACGCCGCCGTGCGCGTGAGCGTGCGGATCGCCTCCTTCACCGCCGCATACGGACCGCAGTGAATCGGGTCGGGTTTCACCCCCGCCCTACTCCCGAGGTTGATGACCACTCCCCCACCCACGAGGTACCGATGACAGGCCTGCATGAGTCGCAGCGTGGCCACGGGACCGGACTGCCACGACCGGTCGAGATCGTCGTCGGTCACACCGAGCAACGGCCCCCGCACGACCTCCTGGGCATTGTTCACGAGCACGTCCACCGTGCCGAACCGCTCGACGGTGGCGTTCACCAGAGCGTCGGTCTCGGCCCGAACTTTCACGTCGCAGCCGATGGCCAGTGCAGCCCCGCCCGCCGCCTCGATCTCGGCGGCCACGGACTCGACCTTGGCGACGGTGCGCCCGGCGAGCACCACCGACGCTCCGGCGTCGGCGAAGGCGAGCGCAATGCCGCGGCCCACACCCTGCCCGGCGCCGGTGACGATGGCGGTCTTGTCGGCAAGCGGGCTCATGCGACGGCCGCCGCGGCTCGCACGGCTTCTCGAAACAGCGGCAACCCGTCGACATAGCGATCGATCTGCTCGTCGACCTGTGCCGGGGTCAGCCCTTTGACGTGCACCCGGATGTTCACCGTGTCGCAGTTCGACGCGGCCAGCACCGCACCGAGGCGTTCGGCCGTTTCCGCCGCGGTGCCGCCCGCGATCAACTGGTCGCCCGACCCCCAGTTGGCGATCGCCCGATCGGGGGCGTAACTGCGGTAATGCTCCATCTGCGCCGCCATCTCCCCGGTGGGCGGTTCGCCGATCCAAACCCGTCGAATCACGATCTTGGCCGCCGTTCCGCCGGCTTCGTCGTAGGCATCGGACAGCTTCTTCGACACCTCGGCCCCCTGCAACGAGTCATAGAGCACGGCGAGATCATGTCGGGCCGCTCGTTGCACGGCTGCAACGCTTTGCGTCCCGACGGCCATCGGAAGCGGGTTCTCGCCGAGACGCCGCACCGCCCGGTCAGCACCAAGCGGGGTCTCGTCGGCCCCGCGCAACGCGGCGACCGTCAGCGGTAACGCGGCTTTGAAACGGGCGACGATCTCATCGAACGGCACCTCGGCCAACTCGAAGTCCACGGGTAGCGCACCGGCGGCGAAGCCGGCGCCCACCCGCCCGGGATAGGCCGCCTCCAGCCACGCGAGATCCTCCACGATCAGCGCGTAGGGCTTCATGGGCAACAAGAGCGGACACGGCGCCGCCCACGCCCCCTCCATCGCGTCGAGCAGGAACCCCGCCAACTGCACCGGATTGGGCAGATATCCGGGGAAGTCGGCGTGATGTTCGGCCACCATCACCCCATCGAAACCAGCCGCGTCGGCCAGCGCCGCCTGCCGGCGCAGCACCGCCAGCTGCTCGACGGCGGGGAGATCGTGGGGATACAACCGCAACGAGATCGAACCGGGGGCCAACGGTTGCAATCGGAAATTCGGCGCGGTTTCCCCGTCGGTCATACTGGTGGAAGCTACCCGCCCACACGGAGGGTACAAAAAGGGCATACGGCCAGGATGGGAACCGGATGAGTCCACGCGAGCGTTTCGAAGGCGAGTTTTGGAACTCGACCACCGTCTTGCCGGTCGACCCGGCGCTCGGCGATCCACTCACCGGCCCGGTCAGCAAGCTGTTTCGCCAACCCGAAGTCGGCCTTTCCGCCAAATGGAACCACTACTTCCATGTGTATGACCGCTTTCTTGGCCCGCATGCCGGCCGCGACCTCCGGGTGTTGGAGATCGGCATTGGCCGCGGCGGCTCACTCGATATGTGGCGGCGCTTCTTCGGTCCCGGCGCCGTCATCGTCGGCATCGACATTCGACCCGCGACCGCAGCGTTCGAACGCGAGAACGTCCACGTGCGCATCGGCAGCCAAACGGACACCGATTTCCTGGCCGCCGTAGTCGACGAGTTCGGCCCGTTCGATGTGATCCTGGACGACGGTGGGCACCTCGTGAGCCAGCAGATCGTGTCGTTTGGGGCGCTGTACCCCACGCTCGCGCTCGACCCCGGCCTCTACATTGTCGAGGACCTCCACTCGAACTACTGGCCCGAACTCATCGACGAACGGCCGACCTTCATCGAGCTGATGCATGAGCTGGTGCACGAGCTCCACGAACCGTATTCCCAGGTCACGAGTGCCTTTTCGACGCTCTTCACCGGGGCTGAGACCGACGATCGGCGCCTTGCCGACGGTCCGCTCGACGCGGGTCCGCAGGTGGTGACCTCCACCTTTGCCGCGTGGACCCGGGCGATCAGCTTCTTCGACTCCATGGTCGTCATCGAAAAGGCCGAACGGATGCTGCCCACCCACGAGTCGCTCACCGACTGAACGCGGTCTCAACCGCGTTCACCGGGTGACCGGGCCTGAGCGAAAAACCAGCGCCGCCGAGTACTGCCGCCAGCATCCAATTCCCGCCTGAACCGGACCCGTGTACTCGGCGGCGCTTGTTTCGTTCCCGCCGCACCATCACCATCGCACGGCCGCAGCCACCGTTCCGTCGGCTGAAGCACCGTCGCACCGTGCGCACCGACACACTCGGCCGGGTGCGCTGAGGGCCACGACGCTTGCCGCCCTCGGGTCCATTCGGGCCGTACGCCGCGACATCGACCCGAATCGGCCGCAACGCATAGGTCAAACGGCCCTTCTCGGCCCGCAGCGCCAAGAGATCGCTCAGGCCGAACGGGTTTGGGCACGAAGACGACAGGGAGCGATCGCTCGATCGCGCGACCTCTCCGCCACCCCGCATCACCTCAGGAGTCCCGTCATGAAGGCACCGAAACGAGAAGGATCCTGGTACCGCGTGCTCCTCGCGTGGGCCCTGGGGGCGGCCAGTCTGGTCGCCATCCCCGCCATCGTCGGCGCCGCGCCGGCCAGCTGCGGGGGCACCGTTTTCGAAGACTTCGACAACGACGGTGAGATCGCCGAGGACTACAGCCATGTGGCCGGCAGCTACTCCAATACCCCTGACCCGGGGATTCCCAACGTCGTCGTCACCGTGGTCGACGCCGCGGGCAACGTCTTCACCGACACCACGAATAGCGACGGCGACTGGGGGGTCATCGTCGACGACGGCGATTTCCCAATTCGCGTCGAGATCACGCCGCCCGACGGCTACGGCGCCACCCAACGCGGCCCGAACTCCAACACGACCGTCCAGTTCATCGATGCCGCCGGCGACTGCGACGTCTCCAACAACAACGGCCCGATCGGCAGCGCCGGACTCGCGATTCCCGGTTCCTACTGCGCCACGGTGCCCGAGCTCGCCACCACCTGCTTCTTGTTCGGCGACGCCGACGGCCACGACGACGAGCCCGCTGTCGTGACCCTGCCCGACGGCGCCGTGGACAACCGCGCCATCGACGGCAGCAACTTCCAGGACGACCCGTACACCGTGCGCGCCACCCTCGGCCAGGTCGGCTCCATCTGGGGCATCGATGTCACCGACGACGACGTGATCTACGGCGGTTCGTTCATCAAGCGCCACGCCCGCATCGGTCCCAACGGCAATCCCACCACCATCTACGCCATCCCGCCCGGTGGAGCCCCCACCCCGTGGTACATCGTCGACCCGTCGGCCACCGACCCGCACTCGGGTGCCACCGAAGGCTGGCGCTTCGACAACGACGCCTTCGACGACGTGTACACCCAGGGCCTCGGCGACGTTGAGCTCAGCCCCGACGATTCCACGCTCTACACCATCGATCTCGGCCGCCGCATGCTGGTCGCCATCGACATCACCAACGCCGGCAGCCCCGGTGCCGTGACCGAAACCCCGTTGACCGCAGCCAACCTCGGCACCCCGTGCGGCGACGCCGACATTCGACCGTACGGCCTCGGCGTCCACGCCGACGGCACCGTCTACGTCGGCGTGGTCTGCTCGGCGGAATCCACCGTCGACACCTCGGCCTTCCCAATCGATCGCAACAGCGGTCTCGACCAGAACGGCAACCCGGTCGGCGACGCCTCCCAGCTGACCGGCCACGTGTTCTCCTTCGCCGGCGCCGGCTTCACCCAGGTCATGGCCTGGAGCTTCGATGACTTCAATCGCGGCAGCCAGACCGGCGGCTCCAACTTCCAGGCCCAATCGGACTGGCGACCGTGGGTGTCGCAGTCCCCGTACCAGACCGACTTCACGTCGTTCGGCTGGCCGGACCAGGGCCACGCGTTCGCCCAGCCCGCCGTCACCGACATCGAATTCGACGGCGCCGACCTGATTATCGGTATCGGCGACCGGTACGGCCACCAGAAGGGCGCGGACGCGTTCTACCAGGGTGCCGACGGCAACGACTACGGCTCCGGCCAGCCCGTTTCCTCCGGCGATCTGCTCCGCGCCGAACCGGGCGGCCCCGGCTGGGTCATCGCCCCGGCCCCTCCGGCCGAGCTCTACGAAGACAACTACGGCAGCGGCCACTCCGAAACCGCCCTCGGTGCGCAGGCCCAGATTCCGGGCCGCCCCTACACCATCTCCGCCAACTTCGACCCGATTCCGGAGGGCAACTCGTGGCGCTCCGGCGGTCTCACCTGGTACGACAACACCACCGGTGAACAGGTCACCGGCTACCGCCTCTACAGCGGCCACCCGAACTACGTCGACGAAGGCACCTTCGAAAAGGCCGCCGGTATCGGCGACGTCGAAGCCATCTGTGGTCAGGCCCCCATCGAGGTCGGCAACTTCGTGTGGTTCGACGCCAACCGCGACGGCCAGCAGGGCCCGACCGAAACCGCCATGGTCGGCGTGGTCGTCGAACTGCTCGACGCCGCAGGCAACGTTGTCGCCACGACCACCACCGACGCCAACGGTGAGTACTACTTCAACGCCGACAACGTGCCCGGCGGCCTCATCAACGGCGCCGCCTACACAATCCAGATCGCCCAGGTGAACTACGACGCCGGTGGCGTATTCGCCGACGGCGGCGTGTACGAAGACCATCCGCAGGTCACCAACCCCGACCAGGGTGGCGATCAGACCGACTCCGATGCGGTGCAGGCCGCCGGCGGTCTGCCCACCATCGCCATCGTGGCCGGCGACGACCCGTCGACCTCGGCGGTCGAGGGAGCCTCGGATCACACCTACGACTTCGGCTTCGTGCTCGACTTCGACCTTGCGCTCGTCAAGACCTACGTGACCGGCCCCGACGCCTTCGAATCCGGCGAGACGGTCACCTTCGACGTGACCATCGTCAACCAGGCCAACACGGTCCAGACGGTGACGATCACCGACTACATCCAGCCCGGACTCACGTTCGACCCGGCCGACAACCCGGCGATCTCCGGTGTCGACACCGACGGTGACCCCTTCACCGGAACCTGGACCACAGTCGGCTCCGACGCGGAAATTGCCGTCGATTTCTCGAGCGCGGTGTTCGCCGAAGGCGATGAACTGACCGTGCCGATCACCCTGCGGATCTCCGACGGCTGGACGGGCAACAACCTGGTCAACTGGGCCGAGATCTCCAACTTCGACGGTGACGGCAACCCGGACAACGGCGACGCCGCCTCCGGCTACCTCGGCGACATCGACTCCACCCCCGACGCCAACCAGGCCAACGACGACCAGCCGACCGGCCCCGGCGCGGCCGGCGATGATGTCATCGACAACACCGACGGCGACGAGGACGACCACGACGTCGCCGGCGTACCGCCGTTCTACGACGTGTCGCTGATCAAGGAACTCGCCCCCGGGCAGTCCTACGCGGTCGATCCGGCCGGCGACCTCACCGGTTCCTTCGCCATCACGGTGAAGAACCAGGGGCCGAACGCGGTCTACAACCTCGACGTCACCGACTACCTGCCCGCCGGCACCAGCTTCGCCTCCCTCGACGGCGTCACCGCCGGAACCGCAACCGTCACCGACGAGGGTGGCACCGCCACCACGCACACGTTCGGCATCGACGGTCTGGCTCCGGCCGATGAGGTGACGTTCGAGATCACCCTCAGCATCGACGACATCAACCTCGACGCCTTCGTGAACGGCGCCGAGGTGTCGGCGATGGAAGACGCCACGGGCGCCGCCGTCGACGACATCGACTCGACCCCGGATGCGGTGAACGACGACGACATCGTCACCACGCCCGGTATCGACCCGAACGGCAACGACGACGACAACTCGCACAACGACATCGACCACGACCGCGACGCCTCCGGCGCCCCGATCGACACCACGTCGAACGCCGTGCCCGCCGACGACCGCGACGAGGACGACCACGACACCGAGGTCCTCATCCTCGGTAGCACCTTCGACCTCGCCCTCCAGAAGGGCTACGTCGCGGGCCCGGACAGCTTCACCGCGGGCGCCACGGTCACCTTCGACGTGACGATCACCAACCAGAGCGATCCCGTGCAGACGGTGACCATCACGGACTACGTCCAGGCCGGTCTCGTCTTCGACGCCGCCGACAACGCCCCCGTTTCGGGTGTCGACTCGACCGGCGACGCGTTCTCCGGAACGTGGGCAGCAGCGGGCACCGACGCCGAGATCACCCTCGACTTCGGCTCCGCCGCCTTCGCCCAGGATGACGTCATCACCATCCCGATCACCCTGCAGGTCGCCGACGACTGGGACGGATCGAACCTGGTGAACTGGGCGGAGATCTCCAACTTCGACGATGACGCCAACCCCGGCAACGGCGACGGCGCCTCCGGTGACCTCACCGACGCCGACTCCACCCCCGACACCACCCAGGGCAACGACCCGCAGCCCGCCGGCCCCGGCGAGCCCGGCGACGGCGTCATCGACAACACCGACGGCGACGAGGACGACCACGACGTAGCCGGCGTCCCGCCGTTCTACGACGTATCGCTCATCAAGGAACTCGCCCCCGGCCAGGCCTACAGCCTCGATCCCATCGGTTCGATGGACGTCAGCTACGCCGTGACGGTGAAGAACCAGGGCCCGAACCCCGTGTTCGACCTCGAGGTCACCGACTACCTGCCCGCGGGCACGAGCTTCACCAGCCTCGACGGCGTGACCGCCGGAACCGCAACCGTCACCGACGAGGGTGGCACCGCCACGACGCATACGTTCGGCATCGACGATCTGCTCCCCGGTGAGCAGGTCACCTTCGAACTCACCGTCACGATCGACGATGAGACGCTGCTGAGCTACGTCAACGGCGCCGAGGTTTCGGCGATGGCCGACGACGCCGGCAACCCGGTGGCTGACATCGACTCGACGCCCGACGCGGTGAACGACGACGAGATCAACACCACGCCCGGTATCGATCCGAACGGCAACAACGCCGCCAACTCGCACAACGACATCGACGACGACCGCGACGCCTCCGGCGCCCCGATCGACACCACGTCGAACGCCGTGCCCGCCGACGAACGCGACGAGGACGACCACGACACCGAAGTCGTGGTCATCAACCCGACGCTCGACCTGGCCCTGCGCAAGAACATCGACCCGACCTCGGCCGACCTGGCCGACGGCCTGGACAACGGTGACGTCATCCGGTTCAACGTCGAGATCTTCAACCAGGGCATCGCGGCCAGCGACGTCGAGGTGACCGACTACATCCAGCCCGGCTTCGAATTCGAGCCGGCGAACAACCCCGACGGTTCGACCGACGACGCCCTCGGCCTCCCGTTCACGTGGGATGTCACCGACCCGGCCAACCCGGTGGTTTCGACCACCGGTGTGATCCCGACGGGTTCCTCGATCATCGTGCCGGTGTACGTCACCGTCGATATCTCCCAGGCGACGGATCAGCTCGACAACTACGCCGAGATCTCCCGCTTCGACGACACCGACCCGGACACCGGTGACTCCGTCACCGATCCGGCCAACGTGTTCGACGCCGACTCGACGCCCGACGACGACAACACCAACGACACGCTCGAAGACAACGTCACGGACAACTCCGGCGGCGACGAGGACGACCACGACATCGCCTCGACCCGTTGGTTCGACCTGTCCCTCATCAAGGAACGGTCGGCCACCCAGGACTACGTCATCGATGCGTCGACCAACCTGGCGACGGTGAGCTTCGACATCTCGGTGAAGAACCAGGGACCGTTCGAGGTCTACGACGTCGGCGTCAGCGACGACTTCCCGGCCGAACTGGCCTACGCCGCCGCGAACCCCGCCACCGCCACCAGCGGCGCCCGGACCATCACCTTCAATGGTGACGGCACCTTCGTCATCGACCAGATCGATCCCGACGAGACGGTGACCTTCACCGTGTTGTTCGAGCTGGATCTCACCAATCCGGTTCCGGACCGCATCATCAACGGTGCCGAGATCACCTCCATGTTCGGTCTCTACGACACCGATGGCGACGGCTCGGTTGAGCCGACTCCGGTTGCCGTCAGCGACGTCGACTCGACGCCCGACGACCAGCCCGGCGACACGTTCGACCCGGCCGGCACCGTCGACCCCGACGATGGCACCAACGACCTGGACGCTCCCGGCGACGAGGACGACAGCCTGCACGACCTCGACACCGTCGACGAAGACGACCAGGACACCGAGGTCGTCGTGGCCCCGTTCGACCTTGCTCTGCGCAAGGAACTGGCGGCTCCGACCACCATCTACGCCGGTGGCGACGCCAACTTCACCATCCAGGTGTTCAACCAGGGCCCCCGTACGGCCGGCCAGATCGACGTCGTCGACTACATCGACGATGCGGCCTGGGAAGCCTTCGACCTCGCGGGTCAGGCTGACGGCGGCACCGGTATGGCGGTATCGATCGACGGCGCCACGATCGACTACGAGTGGCTGGCCGCCGGCGACGGAACGTTCGATCCGATCGTTCGCCTCACCGGCGAACTGGCCCCCGGCGACAGCGTCATCATCCCGGTTACCTTGACGGCGCTGGACACCATCGGTGTCGGCACCATCGAGAACTGGGCGGAAATCGCTCGCTTCGACAGCGACGCCGATCCGGACAACGGCGACTCCGACACCGACCCGTCGGCGTTTACCGACGTCGACTCCACCCCGGACTCGGATCCGGCCGACGATGATCAGCCGACCGCCGCCGGCGAACCCGGCGACGACGTGATCGACAACACCGGTGGCGACGAAGATGACCACGACGTGGCCGGTGTGCCCGTCGAGGTGTTCGACCTCGCCCTCGAGAAGTCGGTCGCCAGTATCGACGTCATCCCGGTCCTGCCGGGTACGTCGAAGGTGACGTTCTCCATGACGGTCACCAACGAGGGCACGGTGCCGGCGTACGACATCGAGGTGACGGACTACATCAAGCCCGGCTTCACCTTCCTGTCGGCGGACAACGCTCCCGCCATCGGCGGTGCGGTGTGGTTCGGCGCCGACGGCGCCACCGCTCCGGTCACCGCCATTCCGGGCCCGTTGGCCCCCGGTGAGTCCTACATCGTGAACATCACCCTGCTGGTCGACGCCTCCGTCGTACCCGGCTCGGTCCTCGACAACGAGGCCGAGATCAGCGGGGCCGACGATGACGACGACCCGAACACGCCGGCCCCGACCGACGTCGACTCCGACCCGGACAACATCCCCGGCGACCCCGACGACGAGGACGACAGCGACACCGCTGAAGTCCCGACGCAGGTGTTCGACCTGGCGTTGACCAAGGTGCTCACCAACCCGACGACGCTCGTGTCGCCCGGCGACGACGTGAGCTTCACCATCACGGTGTTCAACCAGGGTGAGCTGACCGCCACGGACATCACCGTGGTCGACTACCTCCCGACCGGCCTGACCCTGTCGGCCAACGACACCAACGGCTGGGTCGCTGTCGGCGGCAACATCCAGAACACCATTCCGGGCCCTCTCGCCGCCGGCGACAGCGCCACGTTGACCATCGTCACCACGGTGGCCGACGAGATCCCGGACGGTGACCTGGTGAACTACGCCGAAATCGTCAGTGCTCTGGACGAAGGGGGCGACCCCCGCCCCGATATCGACTCGACGCCTGACGCCGACCCGGGCAACGACAACGGCGGCGACCCGCTGGTCGACGACAACGTCACCAACAACGACGGTGGCGATGAAGACGACCACGATCCCGCAGTGGTTCCAGTGGTCCGCGAGTTCGATCTCACGATCGAAAAGACCGTGGTTTCGGTCGACCAGAACGCCCGCCGGGTGACCTGGCAGGTCGTGGCCACGAATAACGGTCCCGACACCGCGTTGGGCCCCATCACCATCGTCGACGACCTCGAGCCGCAGCTCGTGTACGTGTCCTCGGCGAGTGATGAGGCCGAATGCTCGCTGGCGGGCCGCATGCTCACCTGCGTGCAGGCCGGCTCGCTCGCCTCGGGCGACACCATCACCATCACCGTCGTCACCGACGCCGTCTCCTCGGCGGTCACGGTGACCAACTCGGTGCAGGTCAGTTCGGTCGCCGGGGTTCCGGCCGAAACCGACGAGACCAACAACACCGATGTGGCGCAGACCAGCTTCACGACGGCAGCGGGTGCGACGGTGACCCAACCCACGACGCCGCCGTCGTCCACCCAAACGCCGCGGGGCAATCCGTTGGCCCTCACCGGTGCCTCAACCTTGCTGATCCTGTGGGTCGGTCTCGGGCTGCTCGGCCTGGGGGCGTTCTTCATGTTCGGTTCCCGCCGAAGCGGTGAGGAACGCTGATCCCGCCGGCCTGCGGTGGTCTCGCCTTCCCACGGGTGAGTTCACGGCATAGCCGGAGCTAACGGATGCGTAGGAGCGGGGCGTTTCGACGCCCCGCTCTTTTCGCGTCCCGATGGCGCCCTCAGCCGTGACGGTTCGGGTTTCTACCGCTCATCCGCAGCATCCTTTCGACGACATCGCTGTGCTCATCGGCCCCGATGGTCGCGGGGGCGAACATGGCATCGATGGACGACCGGGCGAAGGCCAGGACGTCGTAGGCGTTCCCGCAGAGATCCGCCGGAAGCCACGCCTCAATTCCCGCCGCCGTGGCCAGGTCCCAAGCGTGGATGAGCGGATCCACCAGGAGAATGCCGAGCGAGGTGTCGAGCGGCATCGGGCCCATGTTCGTGTTCACCACTTCGCCCAACCGATGTTCATCATCGATGCGAGCGAGGTGGTGGTCGAGCGCGGCGGCCCAAACGGAGGATGGATCGTGGTCGGCGAGTCCGATCTCGTCGCCCTCGGGAGCGTCCTCACCGATCCACAGCGGCAGTATGTACACCAGATGGCTCACCACCTGGCGGGCGGACCAACCGGGACACGGGCTGGGATGATCCCATCGTTCTTCGGGCACCCGACGCACCACGGCATCGAACGTGTACAGCGCCTTGATATGGCGTCGTCGGTTCTCGCTCACGGCTGCGGCTCCACGCGAAGGGCCGTCGACGACTCGACCGGGGCGGGCGGGGCGGACGCTTCGATTCTCGGCCGGAGTCGCGCCAGGACCCGCACCATCACCACCAACAGGGGCAGTTCCAGGATCGGACCGACGGCGACGGTGAGCCCCACCAACGGACTGGTGAACGCCGTCACCGCCACGGCCAGCGAGGCCTCGGAGTTACGCGACGTGGTGGTGAACACGAGCAGAGCAACCTGTTCGTAGGCAAGCCCGAGCCGGTGACCCACGGCGAGTGCGATGATGAACGCCAACGCGAAGAACGCGGCCAGCGGCGGCGCAAGTCGAAGCAGGACGCCCGGATTGTCGAACAGGGCGTCGGCCTGCGACGCAAACATCGCGAAAATGACGATCACGAGCGCGCCGATCTTGGCGTCGGCCAGGTGTAGCCGACCCAGCGTGGTGGTCGGCGAGCGGCCCGTCGCTCCGATCGCCGACCGGGTTGCCGCGGCGGCCAGGATCGGGGCCACGAGATACCGGGCGACGCTGCCGATGACCTCACCGACGGCGAGGTCGCCGAACCCACCGCCCAACAGATAGAGATATCCGGGCAACAGCAGGACCTGGAGAATCACGTTCAGCCCGAGGAGGCTGACCCCCAGCGGGGCGTCACCGCCGGCCAGCTCGGTGAAGACGAGGTACCAGCCGATGCACGGGGTGACGAGAAAGAGCAACAACCCGATTCGCAGATCCGGCTCGGAGCGCAGAAACACGGCTCCGAGCCCCCAGGCCAACGCCGGATTCACCACGAAATTCGACACGACCGCGACCAGGAGGAAACGCCGGTGTCGAAACGCGGCGGCGACGCGGCCGGCATCCACCCCGAGCATCACGAGGTACAGGAGTACGAAGACGCCAACGGAAACGACGGGGCCGAGTCGGGCCGCCGGCCCCGGAGCCGCTCGAGCCAAACCGAGCCCGACGCCGATGGCGGCGAGCAAAACGACGGGTTGGAACCGATCCCGGGCTCCGAGCATCGTCACCGGCGCAGACGTCACGCATCGACCTCGTTGTCGACCCGGACCGGCCGACCACTCGCCCGCCAGGCTCCGAGCCCACCCGGAAACCGGCCGACGTTGGCGTAGCCGGCCTGCACCAGCAAGGTGCCGACGTACTCCGCGCCGAGGCAATCGCTGTCCGTGCAGTAGACGAGCACGCGTTGGTCCCGGTCCCCGATCGCCTCGGCTGCCTGGGCCTCGACGCCTTCGAGGGCGAAGTCGAGGGCCCCGGACAGGTGGCCGGCGGCGAACTGCCCTTGGCCTTGGGCATCGATTACGACGACGTCGGGATCGGCCAGACCGGCTTCGAGCTCCTCGATCGATATCGGCGGCAGCACCATGTCGACCGGCGTTCCACCCCGGGGGCTGGCCCCGAAATGAGCGGTGTCGGCCACAACGGTATAGAGCTCCCACGCAACGCCGTCGGCGTCGCGGGTCCACGCCTTCTCCTGCGTCGCGAAGCAGCAGGTGTGCGGGTCATCGACCTCGACGGGCAAGCCGGCCGCGGCAACCCGTGCGGTTTCGGCGCCAACCTGCGCGCCGTCGTCGAACTCGATGCCCACGTGGTTGATCGATCCAGGGGTGCCTTCGTTCTCGATGACGATCAACTTCATCGGTGGGTCGGCAACCACGAAGTTTGCGTAGCCCGGTCGCTGTTTCACCGGTGCCACCCCGAACAGCGAGGTGTAGAACGCCACCGATGCTTCGACATCGTCGACGTTGAGCGAGAGCTGAAATCTGGACATACCATCTCCTGTATCCGCCGTTCGCCGCAGCGAAGGGCATAATCCACTATTACACGGTTTTATGTAATAATGAACTATGTATCGTTGAAGGTGTGATGTCAACCCCTGTTCCAGAGCCGATCCCGCCCGCGCTGTCGCGCCGGCCGCTTCTCAACGAGACCGAAGTCGACGAGCTGGCCGCGCTGTTTCGCGTGCTCGCCAACGACACCCGTCTGCGCATCCTCCACGCCATCGCCCGCGCCGGCGAACAGTCGGTGTCCGCCATCGCCGACGAGATCGGGTCGACCAGCCAGGCGGTTTCCAACCATCTCCAACGCATGGCCGACCAACAGATCGTGGCCACCCGTCGGGAGGGCAACCACATCCACTACCGCCTCATCGATCCCTGCGTGGGCGGCGTTATGGAACTGGGACTCTGCCTGCTGGGCCATGACCCCAACTGCTGAGAGCCCGGCTAGCGAGACCCCAACGACGGAGACCCGACCTCGAACCGACCACGGGCGGGGGAAACCCCGGTCTACTCGGCGAAGGCGGAGCGGTCCTCGCACCCGTTGCTGATGCCATCTTCGCAGCGGTCGAGCCCCCGACCACCGTCGATGACGTTGGCACCGAGGTTGCCGTCGATCGCATCCGGCCCGGCGTTGCCTTCCAGTCGGTCGTCGCCCAGGCCGCCGCGCAGTTCGTCCGCCCCTCCGCCGCCGGACAACATGTCGTTGCCGTCGGAGCCCCAGATTGCGTCGTCGCCGGCGCCGCCGACCACGACGTCGTCACCCGCACCGGCATCGATCTCGTCGTCGCCGTAGTAGCCAAAGATCTTGTCGTCGCCCGGTCCCGCGTTCACAACGTCGTCGCCCGCACCCGCGCAGATCACATCGTCGCCGCCTCGACCGTCGATCACGTCGGCCCCGCCGCCGGCCCAGATCACATCATCGCCGTCGGTGCCGACCAGTTCGTCCGCATCGAACGTGCCGACGATCGTCGCGAGCTGGTCGCGACACCGGGGCGCGTCGAGATCGACGGCGAGCGCGGGATTCGACACCATGAGCGAGCCAATCGCGGCGATGGCGGCCGCAAGGACCAGGAGATTGCGCACCGGCGCAGCCGCGCGGGTGGAAGTGCTGGACATGAAAAGAACCTGTGAGGCCGGGAAGTGGAACGGCCGCCAAACGGCGCCGCGAACCGAAAACCCTCGCGTTGTCGCGGTCCACCTGGCAAACCGGCCGCTCCCGGGCTGACTACGCTCGCAGGAAGATGAGCGATTCCCGCGACGAAACCCCCGAGCGTCAGCCCGATCCCCTTCCCGATGCCCAACCGGCCGATGATCTCGACGAGACCCTGACCTCGGAGCCGGTCGAGGACGTCGACATCGAGCCCCAACCCGACGAGGACAGCGGCCCTGAAGCCGGCACCTATGAAGCCGGCACCGATGTAGACAGCACCGATGAGGGTAGGGCCCTGGAAAACGCCCCGGAGGAACTCGAGGCGCTCGAACAGCTCCTGCACGACGAACCCGCCGAGGTCGAAGCGATAGCCGATGATGCGGCACCGGAGGACGAGCCGTCCTCGGAGGACGCATCGCCCGCACCGGCCGACACCGACACCGACACCGACACCGACACCGACACCGACACCGACACCGACACCGAGGATGGCGAATCGGCCGAGCAAACGCTCGGCGCCGAGCGCGGTATCGCCACCGCTGCGGTACCAAATTCCTCGGCACGCATTTCTCCGGAAGAGGGTGCCGCCGGGGAGACCAGCGAAGCGACGCCATCGCCGGAGTCCGACGGCGACGCCGAGCCGGTGGTGGCGGCGCCCGCCAAACGACCCCGCCTGATCGACCTTCCCAAGTCCTCGCGCAAAAACCGTTGGGGCATGAATCCCGAAGATCGGGCCCGGGTCATGGAGGCCTGCCTCCTGCTCCAACGTTCGGGATGGCGCATGCACTTCGGCCTCATGATGTTGATGTCGACCATCGTCGCCATCATGGGGCTCACCGCCAACTCCGCCGCACTTGTCATCGGCGCCATGTTGATCGCGCCGCTCATGAGCCCGGTACTCGGTATCGCGGCCTCCATCGCCATGGTCATCGGCCCCGCGCTCATGCGCTCCATCGCCACGGTTGTGGTCGCCACGCTTGGGGCCATCGGCCTCGGCTACATCGGCGGGCTCGCCCTGCCGTTTCCGCTCACGAACGAGATCCTCTCGCGGACCAGCCCCGACATTCGCGACCTCATCGTCGCCCTGGCCGCCGGCATCGCGGGCGCATACGCCACGGCACGACCCGACACGTCGAGCTCACTGCCGGGCGTGGCCATCGCGGTGGCGCTCGTTCCGCCGCTCACCGTCGTCGGCATCACCCTGGCCGCCGGGCGGGGCGACCTCGCCCTCGGCGCCCTGCTGCTCTACATCACCAACCTGGCCGCCATCGTGCTGGCGGCCACCATTGTTTTCATCGCCACCGGGTTCGTGCCGAGCTGGCGCCTGGCCGACACCACCCCGAGGGTCATCCTCGGCGGGGTCATCGCCCTCGGCATCATCGTTGCGGTTGCGATCCCGCTCACGCTCACGAGCATCACCGCGGCCACCAACCGCGAGGTGGCACTCGCGGTCGAGGACTGGCTTCAGGGCACCGGCGACGAGGTCGAGGAGCTCAGCATCACCCGGAGCGCCGTGGCGGTCGAGATCGAAGGGCCGGAATCACCGCCCGACATCGACCTGTTGCGTCGATCCATTCGAGCGATCGACGGCATCGACAGCGATGCCGAGGTCGAGGTGTTGTGGACCCAGGCCCAACGCGCCGGTTCGACCGAACCGACCGATGCCGAGATCCAACTCGCTTCGGTGGAGGCCGTCGTTAGCGACTGGCTGCTCGCCGGTGAGGGCGAGCAGGACTACGACCTCACCCGGGTGGATGTCGCCGAGGACAACAGTGCCATCACCATCGACGTTGCCTCGGTGAACCCCCCACCGGCGGTCGACCTGCTCGCGGAACGGCTGACCGAACAACTCGGCATCGCCCCGAAGATCGACGTGACGTGGACCCAACGAACCCGGATCACCGACGACGAAGAAACCACCATCGAAGCCGTGCTGCGCAGCCTCACCGCGGCGGCCGAGGACTGGGCGGTCGATCGTGAGCTATCGATCGACGAGGTTCGCTTCGACGGTGAGACGATCGAGGTCGAGCTGGTCGGTGCCCGTCGGCCCAACCCGCGCCGACTCGAGAACATCCTCAGCGAGATCCGCCCCGACACCGAGATCCGCATCTACTTCATCGAACGGATCCTGGTCACCCCCACCGCCGGCTGACCGGCGTACCCCACCTACGAGCACGACGTGACGAAGCGGGCCTCTTCGACGTGGCGGTTGGTGTTGATGTCGATGAGTTCGATCTCCACCCGGTAGGCGGCGCAGGCGGTCAGCGGCTCGGTCCACACCCCCAGGTCGGCGTGATGAGCCGACCAGCAGCGATCGGCGGCATCGGGGTACCCGGGGGCCTCCCAGACCACCGTCGTCGCCGTCGAGAACATCGGGGCGTTCTGGGCCTGGGCGACATCGTCGTTCGAAGCGACAAACCGGGCCGTCGCACACCGGGTCGAAGCGAACGTGAGGGTCGTCGACGTCGACGAGGTCACGTTCACGACGACGGGTCCGAGGAGGCGCAGCGGCCCCGTGAGGTCGGGCGGTGGCTGGTCGCCTACCGAAACCACGTCGACCACACGGTCGGTTCCGAGAGGCCCCGCCACCGTCAACGTCACCGAGTAGGTGCCTCCCCGGGCATAGCTGTGGACCGGATTCTCGAGCGACGAGGTGTTGCCGTCGCCGAAGTCCCAGGCAAACGACGTGACCTCACCGGACGAGGTGTTGGTGAAGATGGCCAGCGGCCCGGTGATCGGGACGTTGAATACGAAACCGGCGACCGGGACGCCAGTGGATGGTCGAGCCTCGCAGTTCTGCTCGGTCTCCGCGAGACATTCGTCGACAGCCCGGCCGCCGTCGACGAAGTCGATGCCGAGCCCGCCGGTCAATATGTCGGCCCCGGCGTTGCCGAAACCCGTATCGGCGCCCGCACCGCCGGAGATCGAGTCGGCACCGGCGCCGCCGATCATGCGGTCCGAACCACCGCCGCCGGTGATGAGGTCGTCGCCCCCGTGACCGACGATCAGGTCGTCGCCGTCTCCGCCATGAAGGGTGTCGGCGCCCTGGGCCCCGAAGATCTTGTCGGCGCCGGCACCGGGGAGCACCACATCATCACCCTGCCCAGCGCAGATGAGGTCGTCGCCTTCGAGCCCGGAGATCAGGTCATCGCCGGGGCCCGCCCAGATGACGTCGGCGCCGGACGTTCCCACCAACCAGTCATCGCCGGGGGTGCCCTGAACGGTGGCTACCGCTCCGCGGCACTGGCGGGCGCCCACCGACGCGCCGGCGACCGCGGGGCCACCGACGCCGACCGCAAGCGCGACGAGGAGCATCGATGCGGCTGCGATCCTGGCGTTCGTACCAAATGCGATCACCGGAGGTCCTTCGTGAGACTCGATCCCGCTTGGTGGCGCCCGACTCGCGGCCGTCACCCAGTACTTGTCTCCGAAGCAGTCTCGCGGACCCGGTACCCGTTGCAAAGCCCGAGCGGTGCAGCCCTAGCTCGCGTCGAGCTTCCAGCACCCGACGCCCGACGTCACGAACGACGTCTGTGCCGGTGCGAGCCGAAGGTGGTCCGCGTCGAGCTCGGAGCGCACGCGCAGTTGCGAGGCCGTCAGGCTCACCGACACCGCCCGCCCGTCGTCATCGACGAACAGGGCGGCCTGACCGGCGTCGCTGGCGCACGCCTCGGTGACCATCTCCAGGCGATTGGTGCCGGCGGCGCGGAGCGTGTCGCCCACGGGGTCGGCGCCGGCGGGGATTTCGAGAAGGACCTCGACATAGCCGGGAGCCTCGTCGGTGGTCGCGGCCACGCGCGGCCCGAGCGACGGGTAGCCGAAGAACGCCGCCGCGATCGTCTCCACCTCGGACTGGGCGGTGGCGAGCGCAGCCGATCGATCCTGTGCACCACCCGCGCCGCACGACGCGAGCACGAGCACCCCGGCGGACAGCAGGGCGGCGAGGCGGGAGCGACGAAGACGCATAGCGTTTCCATCGGCACCGGCAGGTGTTTTCTGACGCATTGGTCAACCACGGTACCCCGCGAGCTCTCCGCAAGAGGGCGGCGATCGACCCCCTGAGTACCGCTTCCGGCGGATCGACGATCCCCCGCGCACGTGGGACACTGTGAGGTACGCCTCCCCGTCGCATCAGCGCCCGGGATCCCGAACCCGCCACGAACTGCCAGCCGGAATGGACCAACCCAGCGACGCCCCGGACTACGGGATCTCCTACGCGGCCGAACGCGCCAACGCATACGCAAACGCCGAGGAGGCCGACGCCCGCGCCATCCTCGAATCGGTGGCCCGATCCGCGGCGGCGGGCGATGGGCAAGCCCTCGATCTGCTGCTTCGACTAATCGACGACCACCGGTTGGCCATGCGCACCGTGCGCCGCCTCATCGTGAACGACGCCGACGCTGAGGAGGTCGGCCAGGACGTGCTCGTCGCCGTCGCTCGCGGTATCCACCGATTCCAGGGTTCGGCCCGGTTCAGCACCTGGCTGTACAGCGTGAGCCGCAACATCGCGATCAGCCGACTACGGGGTCGCGACCCCGACCTCCCGACCGACCAGCTCGAGCGCGCCGGGGCAGCCCGCCGGGTCAGCTCGATGGTGGCCGAGCAGCAACTCGTCCGCGACGCACTCGCCACCCTGCCCGATCACTATCGGGTCGTGGTGTCGATGCGCGACCTCGAACGGTGCTCCTACCAGGACATCGCCACCGCGCTCGACCTCGAAATCAACACGGTGAAGTCCCGCATCAACCGGGGTCGGGGACTGCTCGCCGCGGCGGTTGGGGTCGCCTGATGGCCCAGCCGCCCGACAGCCGAATCGGTCAGTATCGGATCATCGAGCCGATCGGTGCCGGTGGGTTCGCCACGGTGTACCGGGCCGAGGACGAACGCCTGCAGTCCGAGGTCGCCATCAAGGTGCTCGCCGAGAACCACAGCCTCGACCCGGACATTCGCGAGCGCTTCCTGCGCGAAGGCCAACTGCTCCGTCGCCTCGATCACCCGGAGGTCGTCACCGTTCACGACGTGGGCGAGACCGATGACGGCCAGCCCTACCTGGTGCTCACCTACGCCGAGCACGGCGATCTCGATGCCCGCGTGACCATGCTCGAGGCCGAACGCTCAGAGCCGGGCCCCGCCGACCTGCTCGCCGTCGTTGAGTTTCTGGGCCGATCGGTCGGTGAGATTCACCGATCCGATCTGGTGCACCGCGACCTCTCGCCCACCAACGTGTTGATCCGCACCCGGCACCGCGATGGCCCACCCCTGACCATGCTCTCGGACTCGGAGTCGTTCCTGCTCAGCGACCTCGGCTACGCCAAGGACCTCACCGACACGACGCCGTTCACCCGCGGCGGGGGAACCCCTGGCTTCCGGTCGCCCGAGCAGCGCACACCCGCCGGCATCGTCGACCAGCGCGCCGACGTCTACGGCGCGACGGCGCTACTCGCGTGGCTGGCCGATCGGGCCGACCTCGCCGAACCCACGCCGGCGCGGCTGCGCGCCGAGTTCGCCCGGGGCCTGGCCAACGACCCTGAGGAACGCCACGCCACCATCGCGGAGTGGACCGAGTCGATGCGGACGATTCTCGCCGACGCCACCCGGGCCGGCGGGGCCGCCGCGATACCCACGCTCGCATCGCGCCGCCGGTGGTACAACCAACCCGCCGTGGCGCTCGCCGCGCTGTTGCTCATCGTCCTGGGTGGCGCCGCCCTGGCGCTCTCGATCGATCGTTCCCCTACCGGGACCGAGGCCGCTCCCCCCACCTCCGCCGTCGGCTCGGCCACCTCCAACCCCTCACCGCCCAGCTCGGACCCGACCGATCCACCGGACACGATCGAAGCCGACGACCCCAGCCCCACCGTTGCCGGGGTGACGGAAACGGCGACGACGGACGGGGCGACGCCAACCACCTCGACCACCGTCCCCGCCGGATCCGATACGGGCTCGGCCGCCGCGCCGGCCCAACCGGTGGCGCCCCAATCACCCGCTCCGGGCGCGGTGGCCCAGCCGCCGGCCCCGGCCACCACCAGGTCACCGGCACCCGCGCCACCGGCCCCACCCAACCCGGCGCCCACCAGCCCGCCGGCTCCGCCGACCCCGACGAGCGCGCCGACCACCACGGCTTCCGCGCCGTCCCCACCCCCACCACCTCCTCCCCCGACACCTCCACCAACGCCGACCGCCCCCACGCCGGTGAATCCGATCGTGTTGTACGACGACGGCGTCGCATCGGGCTGGTCCGGCGACGGCTGGGGTGGCTCGTTCGACTTCAATGTCGCCATCACCGGCGGACGGGCGATCCGGGCCAACCTCGCCGGCTACGGTGCCGTCGCCATCTCGCGTAACGATGCTGTCGACCTGACCGGCGTCACCGGCGTCGAGCTCTTCATTCGCACCGCCACCCCGGGAGCCCGCTTCGGTGTACGGCTCAACGAGTCGGCGACCGTCTTCTCCCGGGTCTGCAGCGTCGGTTCCGTTACCTCCGAGTGGCGCCGCGTGCGCATCCCGATACAGGCGTTCGCGCTGCAGGGTTCGGTCACCAATCGCGTCGCGGTGGTCGAACAGGCCGGTGTCGACGCCGAGGTCTGGGTCGACCAGGTGCGCCTCGTGCGCGACGGCAGCGGTGCCGGATCGTGCTGACGCACTCGACGCTGCGGTCGTTGACGTCGACATCAGGCTCGACGAGACTTGGCGTCCGATGACGGGATCCCCAGGCGCTGTCGACCGGCGCGACCCAGGAGCGCTTACGCTCGACTTCTGCGGCGAGGTCATCGTGCTCGAACCCGGCACGGAGTTTGAGTTCGGACGCGACGCCGACCTCACGATCGACGGCGAAAACCGCCACCTCCATCGTCGGCTCGGTCGGTTCCTCAGCCAGGGCGGCAGCTGGTGGATCGCCAACATCGGTAGCAGCCTGCTCCTCGAACTGTTCGATGCCGACTCCCAGTCCAGTGCTCGAATCTCGTCGGGTAGCGCGCATCCGATCGCCTACCGCAACTCGATCGTGCGCTTCTCCGCCGGCCCGACCGCCTATGAAATCGAGCTCACGACGACCGTCGACCCGAGCGTCACGGTGCAGACCAGCAGCGACACCATGAACGTGACCTCACTGAAGCTCACCGACGACCAACGCCGTCTCATCGTCGCCCTGGCCGAGCAGCGGCTACTCGAACCGCAGGCACCGTTTCGGCCGCCGACGTCACGCCAGGCCGCCCAACGGCTCGACTGGACCTACACCCGCTTCAACCGCAAGCTCGACAACGTGTGCAAACGGCTGGCATCGGTTGGCGTACCGGGGCTGCACGACGGCGGTGGTGGGCTCGCCAAGGACCGGAAGATGAACCTGGTCGAGTTTGCGGTCACCACCGGCCTGGTCAGCACCGACGACCTCGCGTTGTTGCCCGAATAGCGCCGGCCCGGATCAAGCCGTAGACCAGAAGCGGGGACCAAGCGTCTCCGGACGACCCGAAACAACCAGTCACCAGAGAGGGCGTATCGCCATGGCGGCAGTGGAAGCCAACGGCATCACCATCGAATACGAGATCAGCGGCGCGGGAACCCCGCTGCTGCTGGTCATGGGCCTCGGCGGTCAACTCACGAGCTGGCCCCCGGGGTTTGTCGATCTCCTCGTCGAACGCGGGTTTCAGGTGATCCGGTTCGACAACCGCGACAGCGGTCTCTCCACCATCCACGATGGTCCGGCCCCGACCCGACGTCAGACCTTCCTGGCCTCCGTGTTGCGCCGCCGGACCGACGTGCCCTACCGGTTGACCGACATGGCCGACGACGCCGCCGGGCTGCTGCGGGCGCTCGGCGTGGGCCCCGCCCACGTCGTCGGCATGTCGATGGGGGGCATGATCGCCCAGACGCTGACCCTGGCGCACCCGGAACTCGTGCGCAGCCTCACCTCGGTGATGTCCAACACCGGCAACCGGCGCGGGGGCACCGCGCCGAGCCTTCTGGCCAAGCTGCCGAGGTTGATCACCGAGGATCGCGACCAGGCCGTAGAAAAGTCGGTGGCGCTGTTCCGGGCGATCGGCGGCGACGAGTTCGATGAGGCGACCCACCGGGAGTCCGCCAAAGCCGACGTGGCCCGCAGCTATCAGGCCGAAGGCACCGCCCGCCAGACCGCGGCGATCATGGCGGGCCCGGATCGCACCGAACTGCTCTCGGCCATCACCGCACCGACGTTAGTGATCCACGGGCTCGCCGACCCGTTGGTGCTACCGAGTGGCGGCATCGCCACCGCCGAAGCCATCCGCGAATCGCGGCTGCTGATGTTTCCCGGCATGGGCCATTCCCTGCCACCGAGCCGCTGGGAAGAGATCGTCGACGCGATCGTCACGAACGCGGAACGAGCGGCACCCGTCACCGCCACGGGCTAACCGAACTAGCGCCGGAACGGCCAGCGACGACCGCGCGGGGGTTCGGGCCCCTCGTCGTCGGCGAACTCATCCTGGTCGAGGGCAACGAATCGGGTTCCCGACGGAGCCGGAGCCGGCTGGTCGTCGTCGGGCGCAGCCGTTTGGCTCCCCACCGAGACCTTGGTGAAGTCGGGCTGGCCCTTGATGCGGCCGTGTACCTGGGCCTCGATGCTGACGTTCCCGCCGATGTTGCTGACGTCGCCGAAGATCTCGGCGAACACCACGACCCGGCCGCCTTCGACGAACAGGTTGCCGTAGACCGGCGCGGTGATGATGAGCTGGCCACCCAGCACCGTGATGTCACCCTCCATGGGTTCGGTGACCTCGAGGCGTCCGGTTTCAATCCGCAGTGACCGCTGCACGATCTCCGGGGCGGCGGCCACCTCGTCAATGTGAGCCGTGTCATCGAGCTGGTCGCCATCGAAGTCGGCCGCGTCATCGAGCTGGTCGCCATCGAAATCGTCGGCCTCATCGAGGAGGGAATCATCCCCGCCGGCATCGACGCTGGGGTCGGCCCAGGGGATCGTGACGGACTCCTGCGCACCATCGCGCAGATCGATCTCGGTCAGCTCGAGCTCGTCGCTGGAAGCTGCATCCTGGATCGGCTCAACGCCGGCTTCCTGGTCGAGGCGAGCCCGGCGGGCCCGGCGCCGTTCGGCCGTCGACTCGTGGCGTTGCCAGCGGGCGTTGGTGCTATCGATGGCCCCCGCCTGGCCCTCCACCGGTCGGTCGAAGGTGATCTCGCCCGGGGCTTCGGCCTCGATGACGTGCTCGGGCGCGAGATCGATGGCGCCGATGATGCCATCGGAGTCGGCGTCGTCGAGGTTGATGACGTCCTGGCGGCGCCGCCAGGGTGGCTCTTCCGCGTCGTCGAGGTAGGTGATCTTGTTCTCACTCGAGATCCAGCGTGGGCCGCGGTGCCCGGAAGCCTCATCGCTGTGCTCCCGGGCTTCGCCGTGCTCCCGGGCTTCGCCGTACTCCTGGGCTTCGCCGTGCTCCTGGGCTCCGTCGTCCTCGGCGTACTCGTGCTCAAGCTCGTCCTGGACCGGCTCGCCGGTCCACGTGTCGACCTCGCGCACGAACCCGGATTCGCCGGCCCGGTCCTCCAGGTCGTCATCGTCGAGCGGATCATCGGACCGATCGACCTCGTCGTCGAGCGGTTCGCCCACCCAGGTCGCCTCGGGGTCCGCGAAGACCTCCGACGTCACGATGGTGGGCATCTCGCGAAAGCCGGGTGTTGCGGGCGGAATCGTCGTCTGCTCACGGAGATCGATGACATCGGGGCGCGTCGTCGACGCGAACAGGTCGAGAACGGTCGGCCCGTCACCGGCCAACGTGGGCGTCGCGTGCAAAGCTGAACTCGGCATGGCCGGAATGGGCAACGGCGACCGGTCGCCATCGGGGACCGGCGTAAGCACCAAACCGGACCCGCCGACCGCAACGGGTAGCGTTGCGGTCGCCGCTTCGGATTCCGGCGGCGGAGGGGGCGGCGGCAACGTGCTCGACCGGAGCTGATCGGTCGCGCGACGACCGCCCAGCGAGGATGCGCCCAGCGCCATTGCGCGGGCCTCGGCCAGGTCGGTAGCCATGTCTCGAGCCGACTGGTATCGCCGGAGCGGATCCTTGGCCATGGCGAATTCGATGACCTCGAACACCGCCGCTGGGGCGAGGTCTTCGAGCGATTCGAGCGCCTCGTCGGCGACGCGTCGCATCAGCACGAACATCGACGCATCCGGCTCGCCCGACCGGGTAAACGGCGCCCGCCCGGCGATGAGGGCCCACAGCGTGGCGCCCAAGCCGTAGACGTCGTAGGCCGTGGTCGGCTCCACCGCATCGAACGCCTCGGGCGGGCTGTACGCCGGCGTGAGGGTCAGCGAGGCTGAGCGACCAGCGGCGCCATCGGGACCGAGTCGAGCGATTCCGAAGTCGGCCACCTTCGGGCTGCCATCGCCCGCGATCAAAACGTTGGCCGGCTTGATATCGCGATGCAGCACGCCGTGGGCATGGGCATCGGCGATGGTCTCCGCGACCACCCGCACCACCTCGACCGCATCGGGCCACGGCATGGGCCCGGTCGCCATGCGGTCCTGGAGCGAACCCGCTTCGAGGTACGGCATGATCAGGTACGGACTGCCGCTCGAGGTTTCTCCCGCCTGGTACACGGGCACGATGCCGGGATGATCCGACAACTTGCCCATCGCCCGGCGTTCCCGTCGGAATCGGCGCTGGATGCTCTCGTCCCAGTGCCCGGAGATCACTTTGATGGCGACCGTGCGATCGAGCGCTGTCTGGCGGGCCCGATAGATGAGTGAAGATCCCCCGCGGTCGATGAGCGCAACCTCGTCGAGGCCGTCGATACCAAGATCAATAGGGGAAGACTGCACGATTTGAGGGCTCCAACAACCTCGAATGGACTACCCGCCGCCGGAAGGGGCTACCGCACCAAGGGTCCCATGCCATGGTGGCAAGGTCTGTGCCCGCCAGCAACCTCACCACCACCACCAACGGTGTCATTTTCGGCGCTACGGGCCACAATTCTCGAGATTCTTGACGAAAGAATTCGGCCAGATATCCCTGTTTCTGGCGAAAAATCACCCCGGGTGACCAAAAAGCTCACACTCGGCGAAACTTTCTTGAATTTCTTCGCGACTTTCGCGACCGGGGGGGCGTCTATCCATCGTGAACGCAACGCCGCACCCCCCAATGGACAGCAGCACCGAAGCTGAACTGCTTCGGGACCTGTTCCGGTTCTTCTGGGAATCGGGTCACTCTGCTCAACATGCGGCGAACCGAGCCCGACATGCCGTTGCCCATGACGTCATGCCGGTCGGCTTTCGCACCGAACACCGTCAGGCCGCCTGACTCCCTCTACAAGATCGTTCCTGCCAGAACAACAAAGACCTCCACGCTAAATCCCCCCAGATGCTGTCGTATCCCGCCACGGCAACATCACTGAATCAGCCCCTGGCCCATCGGATCCCGCCCCGAAGGTGCCAGGGGCTGGTTGCTTTTTCAGCCCCGATACCCGGTCGCGCTATCGGCGCACCGCGGCGATGATCTCGACTCGCCGGTTTGCCGCCCGGCCCTCGGGGTTATCGGCCCCGTCGGGGGTGACGTTCGGCGCTCGGGGCGCCTGCTCACCGAGGCCCTGGACCATGAGCTCCACGCCGATGGTCTCGGGCGCCAGCACGTCGGCCACCGCGGCCGCTCGGCGCTGGGACAACGTCAGGTTCGCCGCCTCCGAACCAATGCTGTCGGTGTGGCCCAGTACCGCGACGCGGCCGCCGGCGGTCTCGCTCATCACGGTGCGCGCCAGTTCGCGAACCGTCGCCTCCGCCTCTTCGGTCAATTCGGCCGAACCAAACTCGAACAGCACGTCGCCGCTGAGGGCGTAGGCGATGAGCCCAAACCCGGTGCGGCTATCGATTCCGGGGGCATAGGGCTGCGGCGTCAGGGCCGTCAGCTGCTGGGACAGGCAACGCTCATCGCCGGCGCGGAGCGTACCGAGCGAGATCACGTACTCGTCGGAGGACGCCGCGGACGCGGCCGCCGCAGCACAGTCGGCGTCGATGGAACCGGTGCCGAACACCGCCTCGATAGTCGATGGCTCGGTGGTTATTCGGGTCGAGCACGCGGTGATGCCCAGCGCGAACACCACCAGGATCGCGGCAAATGACCGCCCCGATCGGGCGGTGCGTTGCATGAGCTGGCTCTCTCCCCAGCGCAGGTGGTCCCGGCGCATGTGGTTTCCTCCTGGTGAATCGTTCCCACGATCACCTCTCCACGTACCACGATGGCCGACTTCATCGGCTACCGCCAGCGAATTTCCGACTGTTACGGTAGCCCACGATGACCGCCTCCCCCGGCGACCCCGGTCGCGCCCCCGAGGTATGCCTCCACGCCGGCGACCTCGATGCCACCATCGACTTCTTCGTCTCCCGGCTCGGCTTCCGCCTCGATGTGATCTCACCCGCCGACGACCCCCGATCGGCGCTGCTCTCGCGACCCGGTCTGCACCTGCGCCTCGATCGCGACGGTCCCGAGGGCGGGCTACTCCGTATTCCTCGCGACCTTCCTCGCGACCTTCCTCGCGACATCCCTCGCGATGCGATCGACCTCGACGTTGGCCCCGAGCTGCTGGCCCCGAACGGCTGTCGGATCGAGTTCCTCGACCCGCCCGACGAACTCCAGCCCCCGGCCTTCAGCGGCGTCACCGTCGTTGCCGCCGACCAGGCGTCGACGGTGGGCCGAGCAGGACTCGTGTACCTCGATCTGTTGCCCGACCGAGCCGCCGGCGGGCTCATCGCCTCGCGTATCAGCATCGCCGAGGCCGGTCCGGTGCCCGACTACGTGCACCACCATCGGGTGGGCTTCCAGCTGATCTACTGTCATCGCGGCTGGGTGCGGGTGGTGTATGAGGACCAAGGACCCCCGTTCGTGCTCGCCGCCGGCGACGCCGTCACCCAACCCCCCGGGATCCGCCACCGCGTGCTCGAGAGCTCGGCCGGCCTTGAGGTCATCGAGGTCGCCAGTCCAGCCGAACACGACACGCTGGTCGACCACGAACTCACGCTGCCCACCGCAGACCTTCGCCCCGATCGCGCATTCGACGGTCAGACGTTCGTGCACCATCGGGTGGCCACCGCCGAGTCGGCCCCCGCCGACCATGCCGGGTTGATCGAACGGAGCCTGGGGCTCGAAGGGGGAACCGGCGGCTCGGTTCGGGGCCGGGTGTTGACGCCCGGATCCGACGCCGCCGACGCCGCCACCGACCCGGTGGCGCTCGGGGGTCGCGGCGGATGGGCCACCGTGCTCGACGGACACGCGGTACTGACCGTCACCGAAGCGGACGGCTCCACCCGAGCCGAGCCACTCAGCGCCGGGGCGGCCTACGCGCTGGGGCCGCAGATCCGCCATCGGATCATGGCCAACCGGGCCGACACCGCAATCCTCGAACTCCGATTCGCCGACCCGGTTGTGGACTCGGTGCCGACCTAACCCGTCAAGGCCGCAAAGTTGCGTAGCGGCGGGTGATCGTCCTCGTCGACGCCAGCGGGCGGGTCGAACCAGGCGGTCGACATTCCCAGCTGGCGGGCGGAATCGAGATGTTCGAGCCGGTCGTCGATCATCAAGCAGTTCCGGAACGACACGCCCGACACGCGGCGCAGCGCCTCGAACGAGCCGATGTCGGGCTTGCGTACACCCATCTCGCCGGAGATCAGCCACAGCTCGACATAGCGGTCGAGGTCGTAGCGCTTTCGCACAAGTTGCATCCATTTGCCGACGCCGTTCGCCAGCACCGCGACTCGGGTTCCCTGCTCCTGGGCCCGCTCCAGAAAGACCAGCGCAGCCGGGTTGGCGACGAGGCGATCGGCGTAGTCGGCGTCGAGCTCCTCGGGCGGGTCCTCCAACCCGACGCCGACCCAGAACTCCGCCGTCGACATTCGGCCCAGGCTCAGAATCCGATACAGGTCGTGGACGGCGTCGACCGTTCCCCCACGTTCTTCGACGAACGGCACGAGGATGCGGCCCACGTCGTCACCGACATCGAAGAGAACCCCCATGGCATCGAGGACGACCAGCTCCAGTCGACGGGGCTCCTCGGCCACCGCCGTCGGGGTTTCGGTGATCTCGGCCGGCCGCTGCGCCTGGCGCACTTCCTCGGCGCGTCGATCTTCATCGCGGCGGGCAAAGATGCGCAGCACCGTGAACACGATGGACGCAAAGAACAACAACATCAGCGCCCCGGCGATCACCGCCCACAGCCGGGGGCGTTGGTCCACCCGGGAACTCGACGCCGAAAAGACCAGGGGATCCGGGTCGTCGATACCCGCCGTCCAGACCGACTCGTCGTCGTCCTCGGGCATGCGCACCACCAGGGTGAACGAGGTGGCGTCGGCGATCGGACCGATCTCGGCCTCGAGCTGCTCGAGGTCGATTCCGACCCGCCGGCCTCCGAGCAGCGCCGCCAGGTCGTCGTCGCCGAAGCGCTCGATGCCCCCGGTGACATCGGCGAGGCCGGAGATCTCGTAGTCGGTCTTGGAGAACGAACGGGACCGTTCGATCCGCACGTCGCGCAACACGCCGGTCTCGGCGCTCACCGCCGCCACCTGGTCGGCGGCCTCGAACGCCTTGGTGGCCCGCACCCAGGTAAGGCCATCGTCTTCGACCGCCGGCCCGACCACACCCCAACCCGCGGCCTCCATGTCGGCGATGCTGAGCTGCTCGCTCAGATCGCCGGCTCGGGCCACCGCGGCGTCATCGAGGGCAACGCTGACCTCAATCGTGCCCGAACCATCGTCGGCGACGTCGATCTCGACCCGACCGTCGACCTGGCACGCGGCAAGAAGAACGCACAGCGCCACGGCCGCGGCGATTCTCTGGAGCAGTCGGGGTGGCCGCATCGGAGACACCCTATTGCGCTGCGTCAATCGCCGCCGACATGGCGAGCACCGACCATCGAGCCCGCCGACGCGACCAAAACGAAGGAAGCCGGGCCCGTGGGCCCGGCTCCGTTCCGTACGGTGTACGAGCGGATCTACTCGGTTGCTTCCGCGAACTCCTCGACCGGCGGAGGCTCGAAGCCCTCGATGGCCCGGAAGACCACCTTGAGTTCGCCTTCGCGCTCTTCGTCGGGTTCGACGTCGGCGATGATGATCTCGCCGGCGCGGTACTCCTTGAACAACAGCCGTTCCGACAGCGGATCTTCGATCAAGCGCTGGATGGCCCGACGCAGCGGACGTGCACCCAGCGTCGGGTCGTAGCCCTTGTCGGCCAGGTGGTCCTTGGCCGCGTCGGTGATCTCGAGTCCCATCCCCTGGGCGGCGAGCTGCACGGCAACCCGCTTGGCCATCAGGTCGACGATCTGGCGAACCTCGGGCTGGGAAAGCTCGTGGAACACGATGGTGTCGTCGATGCGGTTCAGGAACTCCGGCCGGAAGTGCTGCTTCAGCGCGTCGTTGACCTTTTCCTTCATCCGCTCGTAGTTGATGGCATCGTCGCCCTTGGTGAAGCCGAGGTTGGCCTTGCGGAGATCCCGGGTGCCGAGGTTCGAGGTCATGATCAACACCGTGTTGCGGAAGTCGACCGAACGGCCCTGACTGTCGGTAAGGCGACCCTCTTCCAGAATCTGGAGCAATGTGTTGAACACGTCGGGGTGGGCCTTTTCGATTTCGTCGAACAACACGACGGAGAACGGCTTGCGGCGCACCGCTTCGGTGAGCTGGCCGCCCTCTTCGTAGCCGACGTAGCCGGGGGGCGAACCGACGAGGCGGCTCACCGTGTGCTTCTCCATGTACTCCGACATGTCGAGGCTGATCAGCGACTGTTCGTCGCCGAACAGGAACTCGGCGAGCGTCTTGGCCAGCTCGGTCTTACCAACACCCGATGGGCCCAGGAAGATGAACGAGCCCGACGGGCGCTTCGGATCCTTGAGCCCGGCCCGGGTGCGCCGGATGGCCTGGCTGACCGCCTTGATGGCGTCCTCCTGGCCAATAACGCGCTTGTGCAGCTCGTCTTCCATCCGGATGAGCTTCTGGGTCTCTTCCTCGGTGAGCTTGTAGACCGGGATACCGGTCCAGATCGAGAGCACCTCGGCGATGGCCTCTTCGTCGACCTCGTCGAACAGGTCGACGCCGGAAGCCTTGATCTCGGCTTCCTTCTCCGACTTCTGCGCCAACAGTTCTTTCTCGCGGTCGCGCAGTGAACCGGCTTCCTCGAAGCGCTGTTCCTCGACGGCGGCCTTCTTCTCGCGCACGACCTCGGCCAGCTCGTTCTCGAGCTCCTTGAAGTCCGGCGGGGTCTCCATGCGCTTGATGCGCAGGCGCGAACCGGCCTCATCGATGAGGTCGATGGCCTTGTCCGGGAGATGACGATCCGAGATGTAGCGGTCGGCGAGGTTCGCCGCGGCGACGAGCGCCTGGTCGGTGATCGTGACCCGATGATGCTCTTCGTAGCGCTCGCGCAGACCCTTCAGGATCTCGATGGTGTGTGGCACGGTGGGCTCTTCGACCTTGATGGGCTGGAAGCGCCGTTCGAGAGCTGCGTCCTTTTCGAGGTGCTTGCGGTACTCGTCGAGCGTGGTCGCGCCGATGGTCTGGAGTTCACCCCGGGCGAGCATGGGCTTGAGGATCGAGGCCGCATCGATCGCGCCTTCGGCGGCGCCGGCACCCACGAGGGTGTGGAGCTCGTCGATGAACAAGATGATGTCGCCGCGGGTCTTGATTTCCTTGAGCACCTTCTTGAGGCGCTCCTCGAAGTCGCCGCGGTAACGGCTGCCGGCGACGAGGGCGCCGAGGTCGAGCGTGTAGAGCTGCTTGTCGCGGATGGTGTCAGGGACGTCATTGGCCGCGATGGCCTGAGCGAGACCCTCGACGATGGCGGTCTTGCCGACGCCGGGCTCGCCGATGAGGACCGGGTTGTTCTTGGTGCGGCGCGACAGCACCTGCATGACTCGCTCGGTTTCGCGCGAGCGACCGATGACGGGGTCGAGACCCTTGTCGCGAGCGATCTGGGTGAGGTTGCGACCGAACTGGTCGAGCACGAGAGACCCGGACTGACCTTCGGTGCCGCCCGAGCCACCCGAAGTGGCTCCGGCCTTGTCGCCCGAACCGGACGAACCGGTGGGTCCGCTGTAGCCCGAAAGCAGCTGAATGACCTGTTGACGCACGCGGGACAGGTCCGCGCCGAGCTTGACGAGGACCTGGGCGGCAACGCCCTCACCCTCGCGGATCAACCCGAGCAGGATGTGCTCGGTGCCGATGTAGTTGTGACCGAGCTGGAGTGCTTCGCGCAACGACAGCTCGAGGACCTTTTTGGCCCGCGGGGTGAAGGGGATGTGTCCGCTGGGGGACGATCCGCCCTGACCGATGATTTCCTCGACCTGGCTGCGAACAGCCTCGAGGGAGATACCGAGCGATTCGAGAGCCTTGGCCGCAACGCCTTCGCCCTCGTGGATGAGCCCGAGCAGAATGTGCTCGGTGCCGATGTAGTTGTGGTTGAGGAGACGGGCCTCCTCTTGAGCCAGAACGACAACACGGCGAGCTCGGTCGGTGAATCTTTCGAACACGCAATTTCCTCTCGCCTAGAAGTGGTGGGGGCAGTCTATCGGTGGGTTGGGTCCAACATTCATCCCCGGCGGGGCTATTCCCTTGAATGCTCCCTTGAAAGCTCCTTCGAATCCCTCAAAGGCTCCTTCGAAGGCGGGAACCCTCTTCTCTCCATCGGCACGTAACGCCTCGGGGATGAGCGGCCCGATCTTCACATTTCCCACATATTTTGCATTCGGTTTCTCAACATCGTGGCGGCCCACGTACCGTGGGCTATGGCCTCGTCAAATCCTCTACGAGCGTTTCCCCCACTGGCGATCGGTCTGGATCAGGCCGAAGAAGAGCTACGAGCCTCGGTCCACACCTCCGACTCGTTCCTCACCGAGATCGCCGGCCATCTCATCGCCGCGGGTGGCAAACGGGTGCGACCCGGCTTTTCGATGGCCGCGTCGATGGCCCAGAGCAACGCCGATGACCCGGTCACCATCGAGGCGGTGATGGGCGGGGTCGCCTGCGAGCTTGTCCACCTCGGCTCGCTGTATCACGACGACGTCATGGACGAAGCCGCCACCCGGCGCACCGTCGAGTCGGTCAACCACCGCTGGGGCAACCTGCGCGCCATCCTCGCCGGCGACTACCTGTTGGCCCGGGCCTCCGAGATCGCCGCGTCACTCGGGACCGAGGTTGCCGGCCTGCTCGCCAACACCATCGCCCGCCTCTGCGAAGGCCAGGTGCGCGAGCTGCAGGACGCCTACGTCATCGACCGCACCGAGGACGACTACCTCATCTCCATCGAGGGTAAGACCGCATCGCTGCTCGCCACGTCGTGTCGGATCGGCGCCATCGTCGCCGACCTGCCACGCGACCTCATCGACACGCTGACCAAATTCGGCCACGCCTACGGCATGGCGTTCCAGATCGTCGACGACATCCTCGACGTCACCGCCACCGACCAACAGCTCGGCAAGCCGGCGGGCAACGACCTCGTCGAGGGCATCTACACCCTGCCCGTGCTGCGGGCGTTGCAGAGCGATGTGGGTCCCCAGCTCACCGAACTTCTGGGGTCCAAGCTCGACGATGCCCAGCGCGATGCCGCCCGCGACCTCGTGCGCGGCTCGGGTGGCGTCGAGCAGGCGTTGGCCATGGCTCAGGCTTTCGCCGACGACGCCGGCGCAGCGATCGCCCCGCTCACCGGCGGCGGCGCCCACGCCCCACTCACCGCCGCCTGCGACCACCTCTTCAGCCGCGTCGCCGCCGTCTCCGGCTAACCCGACCCCACCCACCCGCGAACCATCTGGTGCCTGGCACAAACGCGGCCAAAACCGCCTCGCGACCGAGGCACCAGATAGTGCGTGTCGCTGATTTTCCGGGGATTACTCGGCGTTTACCGCGCCCTTGGATCGTCGGCGCGAACCATCTGGTGCCTGGCACCAGATGGTTCGCGGGTCGGGTTAACGCGCCGACTGGTAGGCCTCGGTGAGCAGATCGCACAGCGCATCGTCGACCTGGTCGGGCGACGCCACGTTGGCGACGTGCCAGAACCGGCCCCCGTGCTCGACGTGCTTGCGGGTGATGGTCGTGTGGGTCGCCTTGCGATCGAGCGAGAACGACACCGCGACCCATTTCGTCATCGGTCGCAGCTGGGCAAACCGGGCGGGGTTCTTCAAGAAGATGCCGACCGCCACGACATCGAGATGGACCGGGCCCAGCGTCTCGACGTGGGCCATTACCGCATCGAACACCGGCCGTTCGTGGTCCGGACCGGTAGCGAAGTACTCCTCGAGGCTCAGCCCCGGCGCACAATCATGGGACTGACCCCTGCGGCCAAAGAGCCGGTCACATTCGGGGCAGGTCCAACCGTCGGCCACCTCACCTCGCCGGACCACGTTCCCGGAACCGATCCGCGTCAGTCGGTCTGCGGGGCCAGCCGCAGGCCGAGCTCGTCGAGATGTCGGTCATCGATCGCCGACGGGGCCTGGGTCATGGGATCGGCCCCCGACTGCGTTTTCGGATAGGCGATGACCTCGCGGATGTTCTCCTCGCCGGCGAGCAGCGCGGTGAGCCGATCGATGCCAAAGGCGAAACCGGCATGAGGCGGCGCACCGAAACGGAACGCATCGAGCAGGAACCCGAACTTGGCCTGGGCCTCTTCGGGGCCGATGCCGAGCAGGGAGAAGATCTGTTGCTGGATGTCCCCGCGGTGGATTCGGACGCTGCCCGAGCCCAGCTCCCAACCGTTGAGTACGAGGTCGTAGGCCTGGGAACGAATGTCGAGAAATGCCTCACCCTCGGCGGTCATCAACAGTTCGACGTCGTCGGGGTGCGGCATCGTGAACGGGTGATGCAGCGGCGTCGGGTTACCGGCGTCGTCGATCTCCTCGAACAACGGAAAGTCGACCACCCACAAGAAGTTGAAACCGCCCTCGTTCACCGGCGGGCGTCCGAGCTGCAACCGCAGCCGTCCGAGGAGCATTTGCACCGTCCGCCGCGCATCGGCGACCAGGAGCAGTAGATCGCCCGGCTTGGCCTCGAGCCGCTCGACCAGGCCGGCGAGTTCGGCCTCGGAGCAGAACTTGGCGACGGGCGAGTTGAGGCTGAGATCCTCCTCGACCTTCATCCACACCAGACCCTTGCCGCCCCAGCTCTTCACGTCATCGGTGATGCCATCGAGCTTGTTGCGGCCCATCTCGGCACCACCCTCGAAGCGGATGCCCTTGATGCAGTCGGCCTTGAACGCGTTGAACTCGGTCTCGGAGAACAGATCGGTCAGCTCCACCAGCTCCATGCCGAAGCGAAGATCGGGCTTGTCCGAGCCAAACCGTTCCATCGCCTCGTGCCAGGTCATGGTGGGAATCTCGCCCGGTCGTTCCCCCGTCACAGCCTCAGCCGCGGCGCGAATGGCCGCGTTGATGAAGGTGAACACGTCTTCCTGGGTGACGAAACTGGCTTCGGCATCGAGCTGCATGAACTCGAACTGGCGGTCGGCGCGCAGGTCCTCGTCCCGAAGGCACCGGGCGATCTGGTAGTAGCGGTCGAAGCCGCCGACCATGCACAGCTGCTTGAACAGCTGCGGGCTCTGCGGAAGGGCATAGAACGAGCCGGGCTTGAGGCGCGACGGAACGACGAAGTCGCGCGCCCCCTCCGGGGTCGAGGCGATCAGCATGGGGGTTTCGATCTCGACGAAACCCTGGGACTCCATCGCCCGTCGGATGGCGCTGTTCACCGTGGCCCGGGTGCGCAGGTTCCGTTGCATTCGGGGTTTGCGGAGGTCGATGTATCGGTGCTTCAGCCGAAGGTTCTCGTCGACCTGGGTGCGCTCGTGCATCGGGAAGGGTGGTGGCTCGGCCTCAGCGAGCACCTCGACCGTGCAGTCGCGCACCTCGATCTCACCGGTCTCGAGTTCGTCGTTCACCGTGCCCTCCTGTCGGGGCTGCACCGTGCCCGTCACCCGCACGACGTACTCCGACCGCAGGTCGCGCGCCCCATCGACGACGCACTGGACCAGTCCACTGCGGTCGCGCAGGTCGATAAAGGCGAGGTGTTCGCTGTGCTCTCGGCGACCGTTCACCCAGCCGCACAGCACGACCTCGCGGCCGACGTCGGTGATGCGGAGCGATCCGCACAGATCGCTGCGCATCGAGGTTGCATCGGTGAGGGGTTGATCGTTCACGAGGGTTCTCCAGTGGGAACAGAGTCGGCGGCTGGGTCTTCCAGCCGGGTGGTGATGATGTCGACCAGGCTGGCCCGGTCGATGCGAACCTGACCGGCGTCGCCGCGCAGGTCTCGAACGGTGACGACGCCGTCGGCGAGTTCGTCCTCCCCGATGAGCACCGCGAGGGCAGCACCGGATCGGTCGGCGACCTTCATCTGCGACCGCATGTTGCGGCCGTCCCAGGCCCGGTCGACACGGATGCCACCCTGTCGAAGGAGGTCGGTTACGACGAGCGCCTCCTCGCCACCGGTGACGTCGATGACGAACACCTGGGGTTGCTGGTCGGGGCCGGGAAACACACCCTCGGCGTCGCAGGCCATCAAGATGCGTTCGATACCGAGGGCAAAGCCGATCCCCGGCGTCGGCGGGCCGCCCAGCTGTTCGGCCAGACCGTCGTAGCGACCGCCACCGCCGAGCGCGTTCTGGGCCGCGGAGAGCGAGTCGCCCGCGAACTCGAAGGTCGTCTTCACGTAGTAGTCGAGGCCTCGCACCAGCCGGGGTGAGATCTCATAGGGAATACCGAGGGCCTGAAGGCCCTCGCACACCGCGGTGAAGTGGGCGCCGGCCTCATCGGTCAGATGGTCCACCATCAGCGGGGCTTCGGCGATCACGGCCTGGTCGGGTTCGCGTTTGGAATCGAGCACCCGCAGCGGGTTGATGTCGAGCGTGGCCTGGGACTGCTCGGTCAGCTCGCCTCGGCGGCCGGTCAGGTAGTCGGTGAGCGCGGCGAAGTAGGCCGGGCGGCATTCGGGGTCACCCAGGCTGTTCAGAAGGAGCCGGACGTGACGAAGACCGAGCGTTTCGTAGAAGCGCCAGGCGAGAGCGATGACCTCGACGTCGATGTGAGGGTCGTCGGTACCAAGGGCTTCAACGCCGACCTGGGTGAACTGCCGATAGCGGCCGGCCTGGGGGCGTTCGTACCGGAACTGGGGGCCCTCGTACCAGGCCTTCCACGGGACACCGGGGCGGTGTTGGACGAATGCCCGCACCACCGACGCGGTGAGTTCCGGACGCAGGGCGACGGTCTTGCCGTCGCGGGTCTCGAAGTCGTACATCTCTTTCGTGACGACGTCGGTGGCCTCGCCCAGCCGTTTGAAGACACCGAGATCCTCGAACATGGGCGTGATGATCTGGCCGTATCCGGCCGAGGTGGCCGCATCGGCAAACGCGCTGATGAGCGCGCTCTGTCGACCCGACTCGGGGGCGAAGATGTCGCGGGTGCCCTTGGGCGCCTGGAAGAGGGGTTTGGCCACGACCAGCAAGGCTACCGCCGCCTCCGGCCAACCCTGTGGCCTTTACCGTTCGGTGGCTACCGGGTTACGCGCCCTTGCCGGGGATGACCCGGTACGCGTCGTACACGTGATCGAGGTCACGGATCTCGCTGAGCACCGCGGTGAGGTGTCCGACCTCGCCGAGTTCGAGCTCGAAGCGCATGCGCGACACCCGGTCGTTGCCCGTGTTGCTGTCCGAGCTCAAGATGTTGAGTCGGTTGTCGGCCATCACTCGGGCGATGTCGGCGAGCAGGTGGGAGCGGTCGAGGGCCTTGACTTCGATCGAGGTCACGAAATGGCCGGAGTGCTCGGCCATCCACTCGACTTCGATCATGCGTTCGGCGTGCCCGGCGATGAGTTCCTGGGCGTTGGCGCAATCCGTTCGGTGGACCGACACGCCTCGGCCGCGGGTGACGAACCCCATAATGTCGTCGGGCGGTACCGGCGTGCAGCACTTCGACAGCCGGATCAACATGTCGTCGAGACCCTCGACGTGCACCGCCGGGCCACCGTCGTTGCGGCGTCGCCGTCGTCCGATGGTCTGCGAGATCTGTTCGGGGCCGCCGCCGCGCAGCTCCTTGTCGATCTGGCCCGCCACCGCCTTGGCCGACACGTGACCCTCGCCGATGGCCGCGAACAACGATTCGATGTCGACGTAGTTCATCGCCGCACCGATCTCGGCGAGCTGTTCGCCCTTCAGCACCTTCTTGACCGGCAGGCCGCCGGCGCGCAGCGCGTCGACGAGATCCTCGCGCCCGGACTCGATGGCATCCTCGCGCCGCTCGCGCGAATGCCACTGGCGGATCTTGTTGGCGGCGCGGTGAGTGACGACGAACGAGAGCCAATCGCTCGACGGACCGGCCCCCTCGACCTTGGATGTGTGCACCTCGATGAGGTCGCCGGAAGCGAGACGCGTGTCGAGCGGGACCTGTTTGCCGTTGACCCGGGCGCCGATGCAGGCGTGGCCGACCTCGGTGTGCACCGCGTAGGCAAAGTCGACCGGCGTGGCACCGATCGGCAGGTTCTTGACCATGCCCTTCGGGCTGAACAAGAAGACCTCGTCGTCCTCTTCGAGATCGTTCTTGAGGTTCGCCATGAAGGCGTTGGGGTCCTCGGTGTCCTGTTGCCAGTCGACGATGCGGTTCAGCCACGCCATCTCCGAGGCGGGTGAGGCGCCGTTCTCCTTGTAGTCCCAGTGCGCAGCGGCACCGAACTCGGCCCGGTCATGCATCTCCTGGGTGCGGATCTGGACCTCGAGCTGCTTGCCCTGGGGCCCCACCACCGTCGTGTGTAACGACTGGTAGAGGTTGAACTTGGGCATGGCGATGTAGTCCTTGAATCGCCCCTGCACCGGCTTCCACGTGGCGTGGATCGAACCGAGTGCGGCGTAACAATCGCGCACGCTCGCCACGATGACCCGGATCCCGACCAGGTCGTGAATCTGTTCCAGCGAGGTGCCCTTCAGCTGCATCTTCTCGTAGATGCTGTAGAGGTGCTTCGGGCGGCCGTTCACCGACGCGTCGATGCCGAGTTCGGCCAGCCGGGCCTGCACATCGCCGAGCACTTGGGCGAGGTAAATCTCCCGCTCGGGGGCTCGCCGCGCCACCAGGTGATCGATCTCGGCGTACCGCTTCGGGTGCAGCGCAGCGAACGCGAGGTCTTCGAGCTGTTGCTTCACGTCCTGCATGCCGAGGCGATGCGCCAGGGGGGCGTAGATCTCAAGCGTTTCGAGCGAGGTTCTTTCCTGTTTGAACTCCGGCAGGGCGGCGATCGTGCGCATGTTGTGCAGTCGGTCGCACAGCTTGATGATCAGGACCCGGAGGTCCTTGGCGATCGCCACGAGCATCTTGCGGATGGTGGCCGCCTGCTGGTGTTCCTTGGTGTCGTACTTGACCCGCTCGAGCTTGGTGACGCCGTCGACGATCGCGGCCACCTCGGGCCCGAGCGCCGACTCGATTTCGGCGAGTTCGACTTTGGTGTCCTCCACCGAGTCGTGCAGCAGCGCCGCGGCGATCGTGACATCGTCGAGGCCCAGCTCGGCGACGATGGCCGCTACGGCGAGCGGGTGGTGGATGTAGGCCTCCCCCGACTTCCGGGTCTGGCCGTCGTGGGCGTCGAAGGCAATGCGATAAGCCGCGGTGATGCGCTCGGTCGGAGCCGCCGGGTGTTTCTCGCGGTACGCGTCGATGAGGTGACGCAGATCGCTCGAGAGCGTCTCGTCCTTGCGCCGCCACGGGAGCACTCGGGTAACGGTCGCCATCTACAGAAGATCCTTCAGCATCGGTGCATCAGTCATAGCGCACCACCGCCTCGACGCGTGTCGATGGCAGCCGATCGCGGCCCCCGAGGGCGCCGATCTCGACCAGAAAGCCCATGCCGACGAGTTCGCCGCCCGCCCGCGCGATCAGCCCGGCGGCCGCGGCGGCGGTGCCACCGGTTGCCAGCACGTCGTCGATGATCAGCACCCGTTTGGCCGCCACCGAGTCGACGTGAATCTCGAGGGTGTCGGTGCCGTATTCGAGCTCGTAGGTCTGAGAGAACGTGTCGAAGGGTAGCTTTCCCGCCTTGCGCATCGGAGCGAACCCGGCCTCGAGCATGCCGGCGACCGGCGTGCCGAAGATGAAGCCCCGGGCTTCGATGCCGACCACGAGATCGATCGCGGCATCAACCCACGGCGCCGCCAGCCGGGTGACGGCATCCTGCAGGCCCGATGCCGAGGCGAGAAGCGGTGTGATGTCGCGATAGAGGATCCCCGGCTTGGGGTGATCGGGGATGCTTCGAATCAGATCGGCGACGACGTCTGCCATCACCCCACGGTACCGCTCCCGGCACGGTCGCGGTGAGGGGCCGTCGGCCTACTTCTTGCGCTTTTGTTTGCGCGGCCGCGGCGGGATGGCTCCGGTCGGGGCCGGCCGACTGACCGTCGAGGTTTCCCGGCCGCCGCTGGTCGTGCGAATGGCCCGCTTGGGGGCGGCGCCGCGCGACGCGTCCTCGGCGCTGACCTTGCGGGTGGCGCCACCGTCGTCGTCGCGGGATTCGACCTTGCGGCGAATCTCGACGAAGCCGGGCTCGCGCTCTTTCAGGAAGGCCACGACCGCGGACGCGACGAACAGCGACGAATAGCCGCCGACGATGAGACCGATGAGCAGAGCGATCGCGAATTCGCGCAGGGTGACCGCGCCGAGCAGCACCGAACCGATCAGCAGCATCGACAGCACCGGCAACACCGAGGTGATGGTCGTGTTCAACGACCGCATGAACACCTGGTTGAGCGCCAGGTTCATCATCTCGGTGTAGGTGTAGCGACCGGTGGCCCCCACCCGTCCGGTGATCTCGCGCACCTTGTCGTACACGACGATCGTGTCGTACAGCGAGTAACCCATGATGGTGAGGAAGGCAATGACGGTCGCCGGGGTGACCTCGAACTGGAACAGGGCGTACAGCCCGACCGAGATCAAGATGTCGTGGGCGACCGCGATGAGCGCACCGATCGCCATCTTCCATTCGAGCCGAACCGAGATGTAGGCAGCGATGGCGATGAAGAAGAAGATGAGCGCCCGCGTGGCTTTGTTGGTGATCTCCTCACCCCACGAGGGGCCGACCGTGCTGACCGAGACCTCGTTCTCGGGTACACCGGCGAGATCGGCGACCTGGGCGCGGAGTTCGTCGACGGCCCCGGACTCATCGATGTCGGTGCGGATCCGCAGCGTGTCGGACCCGACGGTCTGGATGGTGGCGTTGGCGGCACCGACCGAAGCCAGCGCGTTGCGCGCATCGCTGACCGACACATCGGTCTTGACCTCCAACGAGGTACCACCTTCGAAGTCGATCCCGAGGTTCAGACCCCGGAAGATCAGCGCGCCGACGCTGACGACGAGCAACATCGCCGATACCGCGAGCATCGTGCGCCAGGCCTTCGGGAAGTCGAAGTGGTGGACCCCTCGGTACAGCTTGCCAAAGCCGCTCATGTCGTCGCCTCCTCAAGGTCGTCGTTCAGTCTCGGCGGGATGCCAAACTTGCCCGAGTCTTCGTCGAAGGAGGCGGACCGGGTCAGGAAGCGGACGGCCGGCCCCATGAAGAAGTACGTGGCCACGAGGTCGAGAATGGTCGCGAGGCCCAGATAGAACGCAAAGCCTCGGACCGCGCCGACGGTGAGGAAGAACAACAGCGCGGCGCCGATCAGCGAGGCGACGTCGGCCTTCACGATGGTCGAGAACGCCACCGGGAACGCCTTGTCGACCGCGGATCTGGGGGTGCGACCGTTGCGCACGTCCTCGCGCAAGTGCTCGAAGTACACGATGTTGGAGTCCACGGACACACCGATGGAGACGATGAGCCCGGTGATGCCGGCGAGGGTGAGCGCCAAACCCTGACTCTCGCCGAGCCAGGAGATGATGGTCCACAACAGCGCACCACTGATGGCCAGGCTTAACATGGCGATGACGCCGAGGGCCCGGTAGTAGCCAATGATGAACAGCGCCACCAGCCCGAGCCCGACCAGGCCGGCGATGATGCCGGCGTCGCGGGCGTCGGTGCCGAGCGTGGCCGAGACCTTCTGGCTGGTCTGCACTTCGAGCTCGACCGGAAGAGCGCCGTACCGGAGGGCGAGGGCGAGGTCCTTGGACTCGCCTTCGTCGAAGTCGCCGGTGACCTGTACGAGACCGGTGAATTCCGGAGCCTGGACGGTGGGTGAGGTGAGCACGACGGAGTCGAGTACCGCGGCGATGCGCTGGGTCGGGCACAGCTGCGGGTTGCCGCTGAAGCAGATCGCGGCCAACTCGTTGAACAGGCTGTTGCCGTCGTTGTTGAGGTCGAGCTCGACGCGCCAGGTGGCGCCGCTGTCGAGGCGAGCCTGAGCGTCGGCGGTGATGTTGCCAGTGAACGAGGTGGGGCCGAGCAGCACCACGCTGGCGAATCCAGAGTCGTCGGGCAGGCCGGCGAGGGTGACGAGGTCGCAGGCCCGATCCTCCGCCGGATCGGTAATGCCGTCTTCGTTGGTTTCCGACACCCCGTTCTCGCTTCGGATCGCGTCGAACTCGCGGTCCATGAATTCGGCGAGGCAGCGCTCCGGGGTACCCATCGAGGCGGCCGGGTCGGCGGTGGCGGGCTCCGGCGGCGCGAACGTGGTGCTCGGCCCGTCGGATGTGGGCGGCACGGAGGCGTCGGTGTCACCGCTGGTGGTGGGAGCGTCGGAGGTGGTCGGGGCTTCCGTGGTGGAGGGAAGGGTCGAGGCCGGCACGGTGGTCGCGGGAGCCGTCGAACCCGGCACGGTCGTGCCCGCGTCGCCGCTGGTCGACGGATCACCGGTGGTCGACGTTGCGCTCTCCTCCAACGCTTCGCGCGCTTCGTCGGTGACGGGGATCAGGCCGAAGTCGGCAATGACCGGACGGAAGCGCAACTCGGCGGTCTGGCCGACCAACTCGAGGGCTCGGTCCTGGTCGTCCACGCCGGGAAGCTGCACCAAGATGTTGCCGCCCTGACGCGAAATCTCCGGTTCGGCGACACCGATGGCGTCGACCCGGTTGCGGATGATCTCGATCGCCTGATCGATCTGGTCGCTCTCGACATCCTCGGTCGGCTCGAGAACAACGGACGCGCCGCCCTGCAGATCGAGTCCGAGCAGCGGCTCGTTTCCCGCCACGAAGGTCCAGATCAACCCGAGGACCGATACCGCGATGATGCCAATGAGTGAATACCGTTGCCGGCTGGACACGAATCAAATCTCCTTGGCCAACGGGCCCGCTCGTTCAGGCTTCTTCGTCGACGACGTCGTCGACGTTCTTCTTCGACAGCAGCTTCTTGTACGAGTCGCCCTCGCCGGCGTCCGCCTCGTCGGAATCATCTTCAGCGCTGTCGTCGGTACCAGCCGTGACGGCGGACCCGCCGACCTTGGCCTCGACCGCGGAACGCACCATCCGAATTTCGATGCCGCCACCGATGTCGACGTACAGCTCGTCGCCATCGATTTCGACGATCTCACCGTAGATGCCCGAGGTCGTGATGACCTCGTCGCCCTCGGCCAGCGACGACAACAGGGCCTGTTGCTTCTTCACCCGCCGCTGCTGCGGCACGATGATGATCGCGTACATGAGAACCAGCAAAAGTATGAAGGGAAGGAGTTGCATGCCTACGTCTTTCCTCAGCCCGGCCCGACCCGGGAGAACCGGGTGATCTTATCGCCTCAGCTCCACACTTCGTGGACGCGCCGCCGGAACCCGTCAAACTCGCCTTCGACAATCGACGTCCGCAGCTCGGCGACGAACGTCAGCAACCAGTGCAGATTGTGCAGGCTGAGCAGGCGGGGCGCGGTCGGTTCCTTCACCTGGAGGAGGTGGCGCAGGTACCCCTTGGACCACCGGGCGACGGGGCTGTTGGCCAGCGCGGGGTCGATCGGTTCGTCGGATCGGGCGAACTCGGCTCGGGTGAGGTTCACCCGGCCGGACGACGTGAGCAGCGTCCCGTGGCGGGCGAGCCGGGTCGGCAGCACGCAGTCGAACATGTCGATGCCGCTGGCCACCGCCTCGACGATGCCCACGGGGTCGCCAAGCCCCATGAAGTAGCGCGGCTGGTCTGCCGGCAACAGTTCGGTGACGGCTGCCAGGGCCGGCAACATCTCGTCGCGCCCCTCCCCCACCGACAGCCCGCCAACGGCGTAGCCGTCGAAGCCGATGTCGAGGATCTGCCGGGCACTCGTGACCCGTAGCGTCGGGTCGACGCCGCCCTGCACGATGCCGAACTGGCTCTGCACGGCGGGCGAGTCCCCGGCGAGAAACGCGGCGCGGGCCCGCTCGGCCCACCGTGCGGTTTGTTCGACGGCGTCGGTGATGACCTTCGGGCTCGACGGCAGCGGCGCGCATACATCGAGAGTCATCTGGATGTCGGCCCCCAACCGGGCCTGGATGTCGACTGCGCTCTCCGGGGTGAGCCGGTGTTTGCTGCCGTCGTACACCGACTGGAACACGGCCCCGTCGTCGTCGATCGAAGGCTCGAGGCTGAAGATCTGGTAGCCGCCGCTGTCGGTCAGCATGTGGCCGTGCCAGTCGCTGAAGCGGTGCAACCCGCCGAGTTCGGCGACGATGTCGGCACCGGGGCGAAGCATCAGGTGGTAGGTGTTGGCGAGCACGACCTCGGCTCCCAGGCCCTCCAGGTCGGCCGAGGACAGGTGTTTCACTGCGCCTCGCGTCCCCACCGGCATGAAACACGGTGTCGTGAACGACCCCCGGGCGGTCGTTACCGTCCCGGCCCGGGCCGAACCGTCGGCGGCACTGAGGCTGAAGGTGGCGCGCATTCCCTCAGGTTCGCACGCGCAGCCGCCCGGCCATGCACCGACCGCACTCGCCGATCACTACGCCGAAATTTTGGCCCTTCTTCGCGCGCGAACCATCTGGTGCCTGGCACCAGATGGTTCGCGGGGGGAAATTTTGGCCGATGTTTTGATCCGGCTTCGCTGCGTGGGGCTGCGCTACTGGGCGACGGCTTGCGGGGCGACCGCCCGCTGGACGGCGGGGGCGGGCTGCGCGGTGGGGGCGGCATGCGCGGCGGGAGCGGGTTGGGCGGTGGCGATCGGTTGGGCCGCGGTCGCGGTGCCGGCGATAAGAGCGCCGGGGTGGGCGTCGACGGCCGGCGCGGCGACGGCCTGCGCCGGGGCCTGCGCGTGCGCTTGTGCTTGGGCCTCAGCCTGGGCTTGGGCCTGGGCCTCCGCGTGAGCCTGGTCGGCCTGGGCCTGATCGGCCTGCTCCTGCACCGCCTGCTCCTGCGCGGCTTGGGCGGCGGCCCGGAGGGCAACTTCGGGCGTGGGCATATCGACTTCGCGAGCCAGTTGCACACCGACCAGATCAAAGCCGTTGCCGGTGATGGCTTCCTGGCGGCGTTCGTCGGCGAGGGCGCTCTGGCCGTTGTGCAGCGTGTCGATCGACGCCACCTCGAACCAGCCCTCAAAGGAGTCGGCCGAGCGGTTCACGACGTCGCCGAGGACGACATCGCTAAGGCGCATGGTGACGATCTGGACAACGTTGCGAGACACGGGTGATTTCCTGTCGGTGGCCGAAGACCGGAAGAACGGTCTCTGCGGTCTTCGGCCTTCTGCCGCGCCGACCTGAGCGAAGATTTCACAAACGCGTCAGCAACACCGCGTCGCCAAACGACAGGAACCGGTACCCATCGGCGAGCGCGGCGGCGTAGAGCTCGCGCCACCGGGGTCCCACGAAGGCGTCGATCATCACCAGCAGGGTCGAGCCGGGCATGTGGAAGTTGGTCATCAACAGATCGACGACCGCGAACTCATGGCCGGCCCGGATGAACAACTCGGTACGCCCCGCCAGCTCACCGCTGGCCGCGGCCGATTCCAGCGCCCGCACGACCGTGGTGCCCACCGCAATCACCCGGTCGGCCGCGGCGCACGCTTCCCAGGTCGCTTTTGGCACCGCATATCGCTCGCTGTGCATCCGATGGTCGTCGAGCGAATCGGCCATGATCGGGCGAAACGTGTCGAGCCCGACCGAGAGATCGATGGTCACCACCTGGGCGCCAGCGGCCCGAATGCGGTCGAGCAGCTCCGGGGTGAAGTGCAGGCCAGCCGTCGGAGCCGCCGCCGAACCGGGCGATCGAGCGAACACGGTCTGATAGCGGTCCGCGTCCTCGAGCCGCTCATGTATGTAGGGCGGAAGCGGCATCTCGCCGGCCTGGGCGAGCGCATCGTCGAGGTCACCTTCGTAGCGGAGCTGCACCCTCCGGGTGCCGGAGCCACCCATGGGCTCGTGGACGACCACGGTCATCCCGGGACCGCGCAATTCGGTGCCATCAGCCACCCGGCGGCTGGGCTTGACCAGCGCCTCCCACCGATCGTCGCCGAGGGGTTCGAGCAACAGCACCTCGACCGCTCCCCCGGTGGATTTGTGCAGCCTCAGGCGAACGGGCCGCACGCGCGTGTCGTTGACGACCACAACATCGCCGGGCCGAACGAGCGATGGCAGCTCCGCCACGGTGCGGTGTTCGATGGCGTCGCCGGAATCGACGAGCAGGCGGCTGGCCGTGCGGTCGGCGAGCGGGCGCTGAGCGATGGCCGCGTCGGGGAGTTCGTAACCAAAGTCGTCGAGCACGGGCCGGGGCGATTAGTCGTCGAACAGCCCGGGCAGGGCGCGATCGTCGACCGTGGTGATCGGCGGGTCGAGACCAAGGTGTTCCCAGGCCGCCACCGTGGCCACCCGTCCCTTTGGGGTTCGCATGAGGAACCCCTGTTGAATCAGGTAGGGCTCATAGACGGATTCGACCGTCTCGTTGGGCTCGCTGACGCTGATGGCGAGCGTGTTGAGCCCGACCGGACCACCATCGAACATCTCGCACACCGACAACAACAGGTTGCGCGACGGCTTGTCGAGGCCGCGGTCGTCGACCCCGAAGAACTCCAGGCCCTCGTGGGCCACCGTGAGGTCGATGAGGCCATCGCGCTCGACGAGGGCGAAGTCCCGCACGTTGCGCAGCAACCGGTTGGCGATGCGGGGCGTGCCCCGGGACCGACGAGCGATCTCGTGAGCGCCCTTGTCGTCGATGTCGACGTCGAGGATCCGCGCCGCGCGTTCGACGATGCTGGTGAGGTCGTCGACCTCGTAGTACTCGAGGCGCGCTTCGAGGGCGAAGCGGTCGCGCAGGGGTCCGGTGAGCAGACCCACCCGGGTGGTCGCGCCCACCAGGGTGAACGGCGACACCGGCAGCCGAATCGACCGGGCGGCGGGACCCTTGCCCAACACCAGATCGAGCTGAAAGTCCTCCATCGCCGGGTACAACACCTCTTCGACGGTGCGCGACAGTCGGTGGATCTCGTCGATGAACAACACGTCGCCATCTTCGAGCTGGTTCAGAATCGACGCGAGGTCGCCGGGCCGCTCGAGCGCCGGGCCCGACGTGATGTGCAGCGCCGCGTCCATCTCGCCGGCCACGATGTGGGCGAGGGTGGTCTTGCCCAGCCCGGGCGGGCCGGCGAACAACAGGTGACCGGCGGCGTGTTGCCGCTTGCGCGCCGCGCCCAGGATGACGCCGAGTTTGCCCTTCAGCTCGGACTGGCCGACGAAGTCGTCGAGGGTGGAGGGCCGGAGCCCGACCTCCAGACCGGCGTCGATGTCGCCACCGCGGGCGATCTGGTCGAGGGATTCGATGCCGTCGCCGGACAAATCGATGTAGCCGTCGCCCCGATCCCCATCGCCGGTGTCGGTGTCGGTGTCGGCAAACGGGTCGCCGTCGGCCCGAAAGACGTCGTCGCGCGGCATCAGTTGGCCCCGGCGAGCGCGGCGAGCGCCTGCTTGATGAGCTCGGCGGAATCGCCGTCGGCGGGCAGGTCGGCCACCGCGCCGCGGATTTCGTCGGGCTGATAACCGAGGCCCGTGAGGGCGTCTCGAACATCGGCGAGCGCGGACGGCCCGGCGGCGACGTTGTCGTCGCCGTCGAGTTCACGGAGATCAACCTCGGGCAGGTCGAGCTTCGACTTCAATTCGACGAGCAGCCGCTGGGCGGTCTTCTTGCCTACTCCCGGGACGAGGCAAAGCGCCTCGACGTCATCGCTCGCGAGCACGGTGCGCAGATCGGTCGGGGCATGGACGGTCAAGATGTCGAGAGCCAGCTTGGGGCCGACGCCATGGGCGGAGATGAGGATCTCGAACGCCACCCGTTGATCTCGAGTGGCAAATCCGTACAGCGACTGGTCGCCCTCGCGAATGTGGTGGTGCACGTGGACGAACACCTCGGCGCCGATATCGCCCAGGCCGACCGACGTCGCCGGGGTCACCTGCAGCCGATAGCCCACGCCGGCGACCTCGATCATGGCCTCGCCGTCGACCCCGCGTTCGAGCAACGTGCCGCGCAGCGATCCAATCATTGGGTCCGCCCCGCTATCGCGTTGGCCAGGGGCGCATGGGCGATGTGGCACAACGCCACCGCCAACGCGTCGGCGATGTCGACCGGCCGCAGCGGCTGCTCGATCTTCAAAAGGCCCTGCACCATCTGCTCCATCTGATCCTTGGTGGCGGCCCCGTAGCCGGCCACCGCCTGTTTTATCTCGTTCGGGGAGTACTCGATGACCGTGCACCCCGCGGCGGAGGCTTCGGCCATCACCACGCCGCTCGCCTGCCCCACCCCCATGGCGGTGCTGACGTTGACCTGAAACAGCACCCGTTCGATCGCCACCACCTGCGGGCGGAACTCGGTGATCAAACCTCGGATCTCGCGCTGAATTTCGGCCAACCGTTCCGGGACGGCGGCGTCGGTCGGGGTGGTGATGACGCCGGCGGCCACGGCTCGGGGTTGCCGGCGTTTCGCGGTGGCGACGCAGCCATAGCCCAGGCGCGAGAGGCCAGGGTCTATCCCGAGAACGAACATGTGTACGACGATAGCGCTCCGAGCCCGCCATGCTGCGGACGCCGAGCGCCGAGGTGGGGGCCTCCACCGGTTACCGTTGTCGCCAATGGACGAACCCACCGATGCGTCGACAGATCACCGCGATGAGCGGCCGGCAACCGACGGCGCGCATCCTCGCGTTCGGCGCCGCCGGTGGCCGTTCGCCATCGTCGGGTTCGGCGCGCTGGTCGTAGCCGCCCTCGTCCTCGGTGCCTTCCCGCTCTTCATCAACCCGGCGGTCGACACCCCCGAAGCGGTCGACGCGATCGTGGTGCTTCAGGGCGGCGGTGAGCGGTACGACCCGGGCGTCGCGCTGTTGGAGCAGGGGTATGCCGATGTGATCTGGTTCTCCGACCCGGGCCGGTCGACCGACCCCTTCACCGCGAACCAGTACTGCAACTCAAAAAACGCCCTGCGCATCCCCGATGGGACCACCCAGATCTGCCACGACCCCGATCCGAACACCACCCAGGGTGAGGTCCGGGCCATCGCCGATGCAGCCCGAGCCAACGGCTGGGAGCGCATCATCATGATTGCGTCGACCGACCAGGTGAGTCGCGCCCGGATGTTGCTCGAGCGCTGCTGGGACGGCGAGATCCTGATGGTCAACGTGGATCACGACCAGCGTGCGGCCATCCGGGCGGTCTACGAGTGGGGCGCCACGATCAAGGCCCACACGCTCAAGCGCGGCTGTTAGCCGACGGGGAGCCCGGAGATGACCTCGTCGATGGGCACGCCGACTTCGACGCCCTCGTCCTGCTCGCCGAGGCGCAGGTTGCCCTCGTTGAGCCCGACGACCACGCCGTCGCGCACCAGCGGCCCACCCGATGACCCGCTGCCCAGGCCCGCTCCGGCGACGTTCAGCCAGCCTTCGGCGACCGCGCCCGACGGGTTGCAGACGCCGTTGGAGACCTGAATCTGGGTCTGGGAGTCCGAGCACGACGCCACCCGTTTGAAGCTCTGGAAGTTCACCACCGCGAGGCTGAGCCGGTCGGTCACCGCGCTCCCAGGAAAGCCGAGTGAGTCCATGGCGTCGCCGGGCTTGAGATCGCTCGACGTACCGAGCGCTAACGGCGCCGGGAGGTCGGTTGCGGGGCTGCCGTCGACGTTGGAGACGATGCGGATGACCGCGGCGTCGTGGTACGGGTGCACCGCGACGGGTTCGGCGATGTAGAACTTGTCGAGCTGGCCACCATCGACGCTCGCGAACGCGATGCCGAAGAACGGTGCGTCCTCGGCGATCGGTTCCTGGCCGATACGGCGGTCGTAGGTACCGATGTAGGCGACGTGAGCGTTGGTGATCATGGTGCCCTGGTCATCGATCAGCACGCCGCTGCCGCTGATGCCAATGGCCTGTCGGTCGCCGTCGAGCAGCAGGATCTGACCGGTGGCGGCGCGGGCGGCGATGCGTTGCTCGTCGCTGTTGGCCAGGTCGGTGCCGTCGTCGCCGCCCCGAGAGGCGACGAGCGCGACGACGACCGCGAGCGCGGCGAGAGCGAGGGCGGCCCCGACGAGCAGCGGGAGCTTCGACTTGGGTTTGGTGTGGACACCGCCGGTGATGATGCGGAGTTGCTCGCCGGCATCGTCGTCGCCGAGCACCATGTTGAATGCACCCTGGATGGGCTTGCGGCCCGAGATCTTGGAACCGTCGATGAACGTGCCGCGCGAGGATCCGAGGTCGGTCGCCGTCCACTGGTTGCCGTCGTGTTCAAAGGCCACGTGGTGGCGGCTGACGAGGGAATTGTCGACCACCAGGTCGCAGTCCTCGCCTCGCCCGACGACGAGGCGTTGACCCGGATACACGACCCGTTCGTCGTCGCCGGCGCTCACCCGAAGATTGCGTTCGGAGTGCATAACGGTGGCGTTTGGATCGGGCTGGGGAACGTGGGCGGCCGGCGGTTGGGCCGCCGCCGCGGCCCCGGCGACCGGGGCCGCCATCGCCGCGCCGGCGTGGGCCGGGTTACCGAGCCCCGGCGCCGGCTGCTGCGGCGGCACGGGCGGTTGGGGCGCGGCCGGTTGCTGGACGGGCGGTTGGGGAGCGGCCGGCTGCGCCGGCGGCTGGGCGGCCGGTTGCACCGGAGGTTGGGCCGCCGCGGCCCCCACCGACACGGTCAGTTCCGGGCCATCGACGGCACCCAGGGTGAAGCTGTGACGGTCGGGAAGCGACACCCGCTCGATGCGCTGCCCACCGGCGTAGGTGCCCCCGGCCGAATGGTCCTCCAGCACCCAAACCCCGCCCTCGTTGCGCAGCACCAGGTGCGGATCGCGCGAAACGCGGGAGTCCTCCACCACGATGTCGTTCGTCGCCGAACGACCGATTCGCACCTCAACATCGGGGCCAAACGTGGTTTCGCCACCGTTGTAGAGAACGGTTATCGGCGTCGTCATTGCACATCTCCTCGTAGCACTAGGCGCCAACCTAGCGTCCTGCGTCAGATCACTCTCGGCACATTCGTTGCGAAACTCAAAGAAACCGACTGGTCATCCGATAGGTGATGGTGACCAACGAAGCTGCCCAGACCGGACTCACCGTCGCCGTGCGAGATGTCTCGCGTCGCTTTGGCGACGTCCAGGCGCTGCGGGATCTCACCCTGGAGGTGCCGACCGGAAAGATCACCGTTTTGCTGGGTCCGAACGGCGCCGGCAAGACCACCGCCATCCGCGTGATCACCGGGGCGCTCGCCCCCGATGAGGGCACGGTGTCGGTATTCGGGCTGAATCCGCTCGTCGACGGTGAGGAGGTGCGGCGCCGATGCGGTGTCGTGTCGGCCAAGCCGAGCCTCTATGACCGCCTGTCGGGGTGGGACAACCTCGACTACGCCGCCGCACTGTACGGCGTCGACCAGAATCGGCGCGCCACCATCGGCGAGGCGGCCGAGCGCTTCGGCATCGAACACGCCCTCGATCAGCAGGTCGGTGGCTACTCCACGGGCATGAAGACCCGCCTCGCGCTCGCTCGCTCGGTGTTACATCGACCCGAACTTCTGCTGTTCGACGAACCAACGTCGGGCCTCGATCCCGAATCCTCGGCCGCCGTGCTGGCGCTGATCCGCGAGATGACCGCCGAGGGTTCGACCGTCGTCATGTGCACCCACCACCTCGTCGAGGCCGAGGGGCTCTCCGACCGCGTCATCATCCTCGACACCGGCACCGATCTGGTGAGCGGTGACCCCGACGATCTCGTTCGCCGCTACTGGCCGACACCCACCGTGCACATCGACGCCGAGGATCGCTCGGGCCTGGCGGCTATCGGCGACTTGGACGGGGTGCTGCGGGTCGAACCCGGCGCCACCCGGACGACCGTCTCGGTGGACTCCATCGACCGGGTGCCGGACCTCATCGCTGCGCTCACCGCCCAGGGGGTCCGGCTCACCCGGGTCGAGCCGTACGAACCGAGCCTGGAAGATCTCTATTTCGCCGTACGGCGCGAACACCGCGATGAGCTGTCCACCGACGATCTGGCGACCGACGCCGGAACCGGGGGCCTGGCGCCGAGACCCGATCCCGACGCCATCGACCAATCCGCGGTCACCACCGAACGCACGACCCACCGGGGAGTTTCGCTGTGAACTGGAAGCACGTGAAGACCGTTGCCCGCACCGACCTGCGCCAGCTGGCCCAGGCGAAGGACTTCTGGGTTCCGATGTCGATCCTGGGCGCCATTTTCTTCGTGGTCGTGCCGACCATTCTTCTCCTGGCGCTCACGTCGCTGGGCGACGTCGAAGCCATATCCAAGGTGGCCGATGCCGTGGAGGTTCTGCCCCAGCAGGCCCAGGAGCAGATCCAGGGCGACACCGATGCCGGCCGGGCCTCCTATGCCCTCGCCGTGTTCTTGTTCGCCCCGGTGGCCATCGTGGTGCCGCTCACCATCTCCACCGCGGTCGGCGCGGCGACCATCGTCGGCGAACGCGAGCGCGGCACCGGTGAGTTCCTGGCCCACTCCCCGGCGGGAACCCGCGAGATCTACATGGGCAAGCTCATCGCCAGCCTGATCCCCGGCTACGCGACCACGATCGTGGGCTTCGGTATCTACTCGATCATCGTGAACGTCATCGTCGGGCCGGAGGTCGGTGGCTGGTTCTTCCCGACCAAGCAGTGGTGGATCCTCATGTTGTGGGTGGTCCCACCGTTCCTCGCCATCACCTTGTCGGTGGTGCTGCGGCTCTCCGCCCGGGTGAAGAGCACCGCGGCTGCTCAGCAGGCATCGGGCCTGGTCACGTTGCCGCTCATCGGCATCGCCTACAGCCAGTCGACCGGCGCCCTGTTCGGTGCCGACCGCACGTCGGCCCTGATCGGCGGCATCGCATGGGGCGTCGCGGCGATCGGGCTGTACAAGGGCATGAAGTCCGTCAGCCGAGGCCGGTTGCTCGGCGTCGCAGACGAGATGTAGACCGCGTCGCAGACGAGATGTAGACCGCGCCCTTACTCGAGCGACTGCATGATGTCGTCGGGGATGTCGAAGTTCGAGAACACGTCCTGCACGTCGTCGTGATCGTCGAGTTGGTCGATCAGATTCAGCACCGATTTGGCCGATCCCGAGTCGTCGAGTGCGACCGTCTGGGTCGGCAACATCGACAGATCACACGAGGAGAACGCGATCTCCGCGGCTTCGAGCCCGTCGCGCAGACCGTTGAGGTCGGTGGGCTCGCACGTCATCCGCCAGGTGTCGCCCTCGTCGACAAGGTCTTCGGCCCCATGGTCCATGGCGACCATCATCAGCTCGTCCTCGTCGAGGCTGCGGTCGAGGATGACCACGCCTTTGCGCTCGAACTGCCAGGCGACGGCGCCCGGCTTGGCCAGGTCGCCACCGTTCTTCGACAGCAGCGAACGAATGTCGGCGCCGGTGCGGTTGCGGTTGTCGGTGAGGGCCTCGATGTACAGCGACACGCCGTGAGGCGCGTATCCCTCGTAGGTGATGGGTTCGTAGTTGACGCCCTCGAGTTCGCCGGTTCCTCGCTTGACCGCCCGTTCGATGGTGTCGAGGGGCACCGAGTTGTCCCGCGCCTTTTGGAACATGGTTCGCAGCGTTGGGTTGGCGTCGGGGTCACCGCCGCCGGTACGGGCCGCGACCTCGACCTGTTTGATCAACTTGGCGAAGAGCTTGCCGCGCTTGGCGTCGGCGGCGCCCTTTTTGTGTTTGATGGTGGCCCACTTGGAGTGACCCGACATCGACAGCCTCCTGAGACGACGAAGCGCTCAGCTTACTCCGGTCGCCACCTGGTCGATGAAGTACCGGTGCAGCCGGCCATCGGCGGACAGCTCGGGGTGAAACGATGCCGCGAGCACGTGATCGCGTCGGCACAGCACCGGCCGTCCGTCGACCGATGCGAGTACGTCGACGTCGGCCCCGACCTGTTCGATTCCGGGCGCTCGGATGAACACCGCCGGGAACATGCCCCCGATCACGTCGACGGCGAGGTCGGTCTCAAAGGAGTCGACCTGGCGGCCGTAGGCGTTGCGGCGCACGGAGATGTCGAGCGCAGCGAAGCTGCGCTGGTCGGGGCGCCCGTCCGCGATGTCGGACGCGAGCAGGATCAGGCCCGCGCACGTTCCGAACACGGGCATGGCCGCGTCCAGCCGAGCCTCGATGGCATCGAACAGCCCCGAGCTTTCGAGCAGCATCGACATGGTCGTCGACTCGCCGCCGGGCATCACGAGCGCACCCACGTCGTCGAGGTGCTCGGGCCGACGAACCTCGACGGCTTCGACGCCGAGCTCCTCGAGCACGGCGATATGGCGGGCGAAAGCGCCTTGCAGCGCCAGTACGCCGACGGGGGTGGTCACCAGCCGCGTTCGGCGAATTTCAGCGTGTCGTCCATACCGATACCCGTCATCGGCGCGCCGAGGCCTCGGCTGACCTTGGCCAGAATGTCGGCGTCGGCGAAGTTGGTGGTCGCCTCGACGATGGCCTTGGCGCGCGGGGCCGGGTCGTCGCTCTTGAAGATGCCCGAGCCCACGAACACCGCTTCGGCGCCGAGCTGCATGGCGAGCGCGGCGTCGGCGGGGGTGGCGAGGCCGCCGGCGCAGAACAGCGGCACGGGCAGGGTTCCCGTCTCGGCGATTTCCTGCACGAGCGGGAGGGGAGCCTGGAGCTGCTTGGCCCAGTCGAACAGTTCGGCCGAGTCGGCCTGACCGATCTTCTTGATGTCGCCGATGATCGAACGGAGGTGGCGCACGGCCTCGATGACATTGCCGGTTCCCGCCTCACCCTTGGAACGGATCATGCAGGCGCCTTCGCTGATCCGGCGCAGTGCTTCGCCGAGGTTCGTCGCCCCGCACACGAATGGAACCGTAAAGGCCCATTTGTCGATGTGGTGCGCCTCATCGGCCGGGCTGAGGACCTCGCTCTCGTCGACATAGTCGACGCCCAGTGCCTCGAGGATCTGGGCCTCGACGAAATGCCCGATTCGGGCCTTGGCCATGACCGGAATGGTGACCGCGGCCTGGATGCCGTCGATCATCTCGGGGTCGCTCATTCGGGCGATGCCGCCGTCGACGCGAATGTCGGCGGGTACCCGTTCGAGAGCCATGACGGCGACCGCGCCGGCATCCTCGGCCACCTTGGCCTGCTCGGGATTGACGACGTCCATGATGACGCCGCCCTTCAGCATCTCGGCCAACCCCCGCTTGACGAGGGTGGACCCGGTCTGGCGCTCGTTTTCGCTCATCCACCGAGCCTATAGCCGGGCAGGATTTTTTACCGCAAGTTGATTACCGGTCCCGGGCGGGGTCAGGCCCCGTGGGTGGAGCGGTAATTGATGGCTTCATCGGGGGTGAAGGCCGTGGTCTCGCCGGGCTGGGGAAAGGCCACCCACGTCGATCCGGGCGACAGGCCGATGGGCTGACCGGAGCCGTCGAGCAACGTGTAGGCGTCGCCCACCTCGCTGCGGTTCCACGTACCTTCGATCACCCCACCGCGGGTGAGCACCCACGCCTTGCCGGAGCCGACGGTGAACGCCTGCGGCGACTCCGCATCGGCCGCGCTCTGGCCGTACTCGGTCTGGAGCACGACAACGTTCGTCGGGTTCACCTGGCCACCGTCGGCCGCCAGGTGCGGCGTGTCGCCCTGGAAGCGCAGCCACCCGGCTTCGCCGTCCCAGACATAGGCGACGTGGGCGTCCTGGTTGGTGGTCAGCTGCACGCCACCACCCGAACCGATCAGGTCGATGGACTCGCTGTAGCCAAAGATCGGCAGCTGGGGCACCTCGGGTTCACCGAGCGCCGCGATGACCGGAGCGGTGAGCCCGATCAGATTGTGCGGCGCCGGCCGGTCCTGCATCCGGTACCAGCTCTGCTCGGTCTTGTCTTCGATGTAGTTGAACCGGGCGAGCGTCTCGCGTTCGGCAGCCGCGTCGAGCTGCGCCTTCACCGTCGGGTTCGACCCGGCGTACACCAGCCGGGCGATCCGCAGGTTCGCGAGCGCGTCGATGTCGCTCGTTCGGGCCGACCGCAGAGGACCGACCTCGTCGGGAATGTCGGACTGGAAGATCGCCAGCAGGCGGGTCTTGTCGTTCTCGACCAGCAGTTCCATCACGATGTCGGCCCGGTTCAACCCGACCTGGGGGCGGGCCTGGTCATCGTTGTCGATCTTGAACCCGAGCGCCGGGCGGCTCGCCAGCGTCGGGTCGGTGAGGTCGCGCCCGGTCAGCGGCTCAATGGCGCGTCCGGCTTCGGGAGCCGGCGCCGGAGCCACCGTGCCGGCGGGGGCATCCTCGGCATCGGCTGATCCCTCCCCATCCCCGTCGCCATCGCCATCGCCGTCGCCGTCATCGGCAGCCGCGCCCGAATCCTCGGAGTCGGTGGCGGCGTCGTCACCGCCACCGCAGGCGGCCGCGAGCATCGCAAAGCAGGCGAGAAGGGCGATCAAACGCCAGATTTTCATATGGATCAGAGCTCCCGAAGAAAGTCGATCCGCTGCCCCAGTGGGGCCCGGTCATAGACCGTTTCGCTGCCAGCGCCGAGCGGGTCGGCGATCCAGAGGTGGGCGGTGGCCGGAGAGGCCGACGCCACGACGGTCGACCCGGAGGCAACCTTTTCGAGCACCTTGATCATCGCTGGTGGATAGCGGGTGATGGACACCCCTTCTTCATCGGCGACGAACGGCACCCGGTTGACAACAAGTCGATCGCGAAGCGCGGAACCCAGCGCGCCGGGGGCGAGCAGCGATAGTCCCGCGGTGGTGGTCGCGTCGGCCTGCCCATCCCGTCTGGTCAGGGCAAACAGGTGCGCGAGCAGCGCTTCGAGTTCCATGCGGTCGAGCGCTCCGAGCAGCCCGCGCGTGAAGACCAACGTGGGACCCGATGCATCGACCAACGCGGCCGCGTTGCGCGATTCGTCGTTCACGTAGGTGAGGCGGGCCTCGGTAAAACCGTGGGAGGCGACGAGCCCCTCGGCCACGTTGAACAGCCGGGGGTGTTCCTCGGCGCGCAGCTCGGCGACGTGGAGCGAGCCGAGAGCTCGCCCGTCGGTCGTGCGGGCCACCCAGAGGAACAGGGCCGCACCCGCGATGAGGCCGAGTACCAGGGCCGCCCACCACGGCAGGCCGACCAGGAGCAGCACCACGAGCACGACCAGGGCGAGCACGATGGCGGGCAACGCCAGGTACGGGAGAAAGCGGTTCGATGGCATACCGGCCAAAGGCTATCGGTGGAACACGGCGGTGGGGGCGCACCGTCGCCCCTCGGGGCTCAACCCGCTCGCCCGGGGGCCGATTGGAACCCCGGGTCCACCCCGTTTCAGCCTCCCGACCACTGTTTTTCTCTCCTGCCGTTTCTGTCTCTCTTATCTGTCTCTTTCCCGTCTATTCCCTCCAAGTCCCTCCAAGCCTCAGGAATCACTGTGACGAGCACCGCCGTCTCCGACCGCATCGAACGCGAAAAGTCGTTCCACGACCATCGGTTCGGGACCGAAAAAGTCCGCCAAACCGACAAGTTCTACCGGGCGACCGAGACCGCCACCGCGGCCTACGACCACCTGGTGCGCACCGTCGACTCCTCGAGGGCGCTGGAGTACGGCTGCGGCCGGGGTTCATCCGCCTTTGATCTGGCCGCCGCCGGTACCGACGTCATCGGCATCGACATCAGCGACGTGGCCATCGAGATGGCCACCGACGAAGCCGAGGCCCGGGGGGTCGAGGCCACGTTCCTGGCGATGAACGCCGAAGCACTCGACTTCGAGGATGCCTCGTTCGACCTCGTGATCGGGTCGGGCATTCTGCATCATCTCGACCTGGAACTCGCCGTCGCCGAGATCACCCGGGTGCTCGAACCCGGTGGCCGCGCGGTGTTTCTCGAGCCCATGGGGTACAACCCGTTGATCAACCTCTACCGGCGCATGACGCCGGAGATCCGCACCCCGGACGAACATCCGTTGCTGCGGCGAGACCTCGACCTGTTCGATCGGTCGTTCTCGACGACCGATGTCAGCTTCCACGGGCTGTCGACCCTCGGCGCAGCGCCCCTGCTCGACCTACCGGGTGGACCGACGATGCTACGCGCCGCCCAGGCGATCGACGCCAGGCTCCTCGCGGTCCCCTACGTGCAGCTGCTCGGCTGGATCGTCGTACTCGACTTCACCCGCTAGTTGTCGAACGAGACCTGAACGTTCTCGCGGCTGTCGCCGTCGGTCTCGAAGTACTCGCGCTCGGTGAAGTTGAACAGACCGGCGAAGATCACACCCGGGAACTGCTGGATCTTGGTGTTGTACTTCAGCACGCTGTCGTTGTAGGCCTGCCGGGCGAACGCGATGCGCCCCTCTGTGCCGGTGAGCTCTTCCTGGAGTTCGAGGAAGTTCTGGTTGGCCTTGAGGTCGGGGTAGGCCTCCGAAACGGCGAACAGCGACTTGAGCGCTCCGGTCAACATGTTCTCCGACTGCGCCTGAGCGGCAGGGCCGGTGGCCGACACCGCCATGTTGCGGGCCTGGATGACGGACTCGAGGGTCTCTTTTTCGTGGCTGGCGTAGCCCTTGACCGTTTCGAGCAGGTTGGGGATGAGGTCGTAGCGCCGCTTGAGTTGCACATCGATCTGGGCCCACGCGTTCTCGACCCGGTTCCGCAACTTGACCAGGCCGTTGTACTGCCCGACAACGAACAACACCAGCAAGACGATGAGTACCAGGATGACGATCAATACGATTTCCACGAATGCCTCCGAAAGCGTCGCGCTTGGCGGACTTCCCGCCGCCACCCCGAACCCGGGGCGATTCCAGCATAGGGGAACATGCGGGAAGAGCACGGAGATGAACACGGAGATGAACACGGAGATGAGCACGGGTGACTCGGTCACCGGGTCCGCGATTCCCGGCTGTCGCCAGCCCCTAGCGCGCCGGCGTCATCTCGCGGTAAATGGCCAGGTAACGGTCGGCAAGCGAACCCATACTGAACTCCCTCGCCCGCTGGCGGCCCGACTCGATGAGGCCCTGTGCGGTCTCGGGCTGGAACAGCACCTCGTCGAGTGCGACCGCCAGCGCATCGACGTCTCCGGGTGTGACCAGTCGGGCATCGGCCCCTCGGCGCGCCACCGTGGCGTATCCGTCGAGGTCGCTGGCGACGACGGCGACCTCGGCGGCCATGGCCTCGAGGAGCACCACACCGAACGACTCGCCGCGCAGCGACGGGGCACAAAAGACGTCGGCCCCTCGGAGACGAGCGACTTTGTCGGCCTCGGTCAGCCGGCCCAGCCACTCGATGCGGGGGTCGCCCGCCACCTTGCGTTGGAGCCGCTCGGTCTCGGGCCCGTCGCCGGCCACCCACAGCCGCACCGACGCGGGCAGCCGGACCATGGCGTCGAGCAGGACCTCGAGACCCTTGCGCGGCTCGTGTCGGGCGACGAAGAAGATCGTTGGACCATCGGCTTTGTGGGGCTGAGCGCCCGCGTAGCGGGCGATCTCGACTCCGTTGAACAGCACGTCGAAGTCACCCCCAACGGCGCGTTGGGCCATCTCGCGGGCGGCTTCGGAAACGGCGACCGATCGATCGATGCGACGACCCAACCATCGCACCCCTGCCCCGAGCCGGTCATAGGCGGTGCTGCCACCGGCGGCGTGGAACGTCCCGACGATCGGGGTCGGTCGCAGCACGAGGCTGGTCATGGTGGGGCCGGGAACGAGCGGCTCGTGCAGGTGCAAGATGTCGAAGTCTTCGTCGCGGATCGCCCGGATGGTGCGCAACTGCGCCGACGGGTCGGGGGCGATGGGGGCCATCGATCCGTTCGCCGCGGTCGGCAGGGAATTGCCGAGCGGCGTAACCCCGGCGTCGGGCGGCGGACCGTCGCAGGGCCCCAGGACGCGCACCTGCTGGTCGCGTTCGCGCAACGCTCTGGCTAGTCCCAGTACCTGCCCCTGCACCCCGCCCGGCACGGTGAGGCTGTACGGGCTTACGATCCCGATTCGCACCGGCGCAGCCTACCGGTTCATTCCCGGCGAGCCCGTAGTGTGCTCCGGCTCGACCGCGAAGCCGGCCGAGGCGAGGGCTTCGTGGTCGCTCGGCCAGTTCGGTTGCATCAGGTGCCACTGCTCCGGCGCGACCCGGATCAGCGCTTCGAGTTCGTGGGCGAGGTCCTGGGTCACCCGGCGTACGTCGTCGCGCAACTTCCCCCGCCGAACCGTCTCGACGGGGGGCTTGGCGATGCCGTGACAGCCGTGGTCCCGCAGATAGACGGCCGTGGGGAGCAGCGGGGCGCCGGTGCGCAACCCCATCATCGCCGGCCCGGCGGGCATGCGGGTCATCTCGCCGAAGAACTCGACCTCGACCGACGATCCGCCGACGTCGCGGTCGGCGAGCAGCACCACGATGTCGCGATCCTTGATCGCCTGGAGCAGGCCCGGCCCGGTCTCGGGTGCGCCGAGGGTCAAGATGTTCATACCCAGCCCGCGCCGGAAGTCGAGGAACCACTCGTACAACTCGGGGGGATCGAGCGCCTCGGCGACGGCGGTGACCCGAAAGCCGGGCACGAGGGCCAGCCAGAACCCGGCCCATTCCCAACTGCCGAGGTGGGGCATCACCAGAATCGGTGCCGTGCCGGCCTCGCGCGCGGCCACCAGGTGTTCGAATCCCTCGTGGGTAAAGCCGGTATCGACTTCGGCGATCGGCGTTTTCGGCAGCCGGAAGCTGTCGATGTAGTAGCGGGCATAGCTGGCGAAGGCGGCGTCCACCATGGCGTCGAGTTCCGACCCACCGAGGTGGCTTCCGACGACGCGCCGCAGGTGGCGTCGCACGAGGAACCGGCGGCGGGCGTCGAGACGCGCCGCCACCTTTCCGGCCGCCCGGCCCGCTCCCCCGCGCGCACCGGCGGGGATGCGCTCGGCGAGGGCGGCGACCGCCTGGTAGGCGGTGACTACGTCAGGTCCCACGCAGGGTCAGTCGCGCCGAACCTTGCGATCATCGACCCAGCGCTTGCGCAGATCGGCCCGCCGCGCCTGGCGCTCGGCGAGCTGGTTCGCCCGAGCCGTGCGGCGGCGCGCCACCTTCTCGTTGGGCGCGGGCGACACGGCGGTGGCCTGACGCCACACCTTTACGAACCGCTGGATGGCGGTGATCGCGGTGAGTGCCAACATCACCCAGAGCACCCCGATGAGCAGTTCGGAGAACAACAGACCGAAGCCGAGGACGATGAAGCGTTCGGCCCGCTCCATGATGCCGCCCTTGGCGTCGAAGCCGAGCGATTCGGCCTTGGCCCGCTGATACGACACCATCATGGCGACGGCCATCAGGGCCACCGGCAACATCATGATGCGCCCGGGCTCGGTCGATGCGAGGAACCAGGCGACGCCGCCGAACAACAACGCGTCGGTAACCCGATCCGACACCGAGTCGAGGTAGGCGCCGCGCACCGATGACGTGCCCGACGCCTTGGCCACGGCCCCGTCGAGCGCGTCGGGGATGCCGGTGAGGACCAGGAAGAGCAGGCCGAGCCGCATGCGGCCATTGCCGATGGCGACCGCCGCGGCGGTCGCCATGGCGATACCGGCCACGGTGACCGCGTCGGCGCTTATTCCGGTCTTGCGAAGGCTGGCACCGATCGGTTCGAGACCACGGTCGACCGCGGTGCGCCAGTTTCCATCGAACATATGAGGACTCCTTGACGGGGCCAGGGTACCAATAGGGTGGACCCATGCCAGACCAGTACGACCAACTCGCCCCCGACGCCGTCGCCACAACCCTGCGGTCGCTCCCCCGCCGCATCGGCGGCGCCTTTGGTCAGGTGACCGAACGTCCCGCATCGGAGTACGCCGAGACGATCGGGGCGGCCGGCCGTTCACCCGTCGACGTGGTGAGCGATCTGGGGCGAAGCCTGGCGTTGCTCGATCGGGCCCTCGAGCAGACTCTGCTGCACGACGACGCCACGGTGCACGAAGGCGTCGTGAATCGTGATGCCCGCTCCTGGCCGGAGCGGTTGGGTTCGCTGACCGATGCCCGCGAGCTCACCGACGACGCCGTGACGACGATGGCTGACCGGATCGACTCGGTCCCCGCGGCCGATTGGAGCCGCACGGTGGGCGTCGCGGGCGGCGGCGAAATCGACGCCATGAGCATCGCTCAGGAAGCGGCCCGCACCGCCATCACCTCGCTGCGCGAACTCGAGGCGCTGGTGGTCGAGCTCAACTGACGCGGCCGGGGCGCCCCGTCAGGCGTCCTCGTAGCCCGTCCAGTCCTCGGGGTTGTCTTCGACGAACTGGTCGACGATGCCCCCGTCGACGCCATCGACCATCACGAGACCACGTTGGCTCGGGGGCGCTTCGTTCGAATACACGAGGATGCGCCACGTCGGCCGACTGCGCAGACCACGCCAACCGAGCTGGGCCGACGCATGCCCCACCGGGAACCCGACTTCGCGGGTGGCCGCGACCAGGGCGTCTCGTTCGTCGATGGCGAGATCCCATCCGGCCTGGATGTGATAGGCCCCGAACACCATCAGACCAATGCCGCCGAACAGGTACCCCCGGTTCACCAGGGCGGAGTCGTCAAAGACCAGCCAGAGGACGATCGCCAGCAACCCGAGGCCGAGGTAGATCGCACCCGGGATCCGGCGACGGCTGTTGTTGGGGAACTCGTAGTCGCTCTCGAGCGCCGTGACATCCAGGTCGGCGGGCAGCGAATCGGTGACCTCGGCATCGCTCGTGGATGCATGGTTCGGGCCCGCCTCGCGGTGGACGTCGCGGGGGACGGGATGCTCCTCGTCAAACGGTTCGCCGTCGTCGGCGCCGGGGGTGGCCATGGCGTGATCGTAGGAGAATCTGTCGATCAGACCCCACCCGTAGCCCGGCCGGCTCAGCTCCTCGGCCAGGCCTCGGTCAGCCGCCGCCAGACATCGGGCAGCGCCTCGGGAAGGACTCGGGCCTCGGCCACCGTGGTCATGAAGTTGGCGTCGCCCGTCCAGCGCGGCAGGACATGCACGTGGAGGTGGTTGGGCACGCCGGCGCCGGAGCCCTCACCGAGGTTGATGCCGACGTTGACGCCGTGGGGCGAATAGGCCACCTTCAGCGCCACCACCGCGCTGCGCACGGCGGCGAAGAGCTCGTCGTACTCGTCGGATTCGAGCGATTCGAGCTCGGCCACCGCCCGCTTGGGCAGCACCATCAGATGTCCCGACGTGTACGGGTAGGCGTTGAGTAGGGCGAAGCACCGCTCACCCCGCCACACCACATAGGTCTCCTCGTCGGGAAGATCGGCTTGCTCGATGCCCTCGAACAGGCTGAGCCCCTCCGGGATCTCCATCGCCCGCTTGTCGTCGTCGCGCCCGATGTAGGGCATACGCCACCCCGCCCACAGGCGGTCAAGGGGCGGGCCTTCGTTCACTGCTTGGCGTCGACTTCGGCTTGGAGTCGGGTGACGAAATCGGCGACCGGGACATCGCGTTCGGGGCTGTCCTCGCCCCGCTTGTTCACCCCGACGGTGCCGCCGGCCACATCGTCGTCGCCGACGACCAGCACGTAGGGCAACTTGTCGACTTTGCCGTTGCGGACCCGTTTGCCGAGGCCTTCGTTCGCCTCGACCAATTCGACCCGGAACCCGGCGGCGGCCAGTTGCTCGACGACGGAGTCGGCGTAGGGCTGGTGTTCGTCGGCGACCGGCAGCACCCGCACCTGCACCGGGGCCAGCCAGGCCGGAAAGGCCCCGGCGTAGTGCTCGATGAGCACGCCGAAGAAGCGTTCGATGGAACCCATCAACGCCCGGTGGATCATGACCGGTTGGTGCCGTTCGCCGTCGGCGCCCACGTACTCGAGCCCGAAACGCTCGGGAAGGTTGAAGTCGAGCTGGATGGTCGACAGCTGCCAGGCCCGGCCGATCGCGTCGCGGACGTCGACATCGATCTTGGGCCCGTAGAAGGCGCCCCCGCCCTCGTCGACGATGTAGTCGACCTCAGCCGATTCGAGTGCGGCGCGCAAACCCTCGGTCGCGGTCGCCCAGATCTCGTCGTCGCCGACCGCCTTTTCGAGTGGTCGGGTCGAGAGTTTTGCCTGGAAGTCGCTGAACCCGAACGCGCGCAGTACCGACAGGACGAAGTCGAGCAGGGACGCGAGTTCGGTCTGGATGTCTTCGCGGGTCGTGAAGATGTGACTGTCGTCCTGGGTGAAGCCTCGGCTGCGCATGAGGCCGTGGACCGCGCCCGAGAGCTCGTAGCGGTACACCGTGCCGAGCTCGAAGAACCGGAGCGGCAGCTCGCGATAGGACCGCAGTCCGCTGCGGAAGATCATCACGTGAAACGGACAGTTCATCGGCTTCGGGTAATACGTCGCCCCGTCCATCTCCATCGGGGGGTACATCCCGTCGGCATAGAAATCGAGGTGACCGCTCGTCTCCCACAGCACGGACTTGGCGATGTGGGGGCTGAACACGAACTCGTAGCCGCCGTTTTCGTGACGCTCGCGGCTGTAATCCTCCATCAACCGGCGAATGGTGGCGCCCTTCGGGTGCCACACCGCCAGGCCGGGGCCGAGTTCTTCGGGCCACGACACCAGATCGAGTTCGGCCGCAAGGCGCCGATGGTCGCGCTTCTCGGCCTCGATCAGGCGCTGAAGGTGCTGCTTGAGCTCCTTCTTGGAGGCCCATGCCGTGCCGTAGATGCGTTGGAGCTGGGGGCCCTTCTCGTTGCCGCGCCAGTAGGCGCCCGCCACCTTTTGCAGGGCGAAGTGGCCGAGCGTGCCGGTCGAGGGCACGTGAGGGCCGGTACACATGTCGCGAAACGTGCCCGCGGCGCCCATGTCTCCGTTGGCGTAGTAGCTGATCGTGTCGGCGCCACCGGTCTCGGCCGCGTCCTCACCCGAAGCATCGCCGCCCTTGACGCGTTCGATGATCTCGGCCTTGTACGGCTCGTCGGCGAAGAAGGCCTCGGCGTCGGCGAGGCTCAGCTCGTGGCGGACGAACGGCTGGTCGGCCGCCACGATGGTGCGCATCTCGGCCTCGATGGCCTCGAGGTCGTCGTCGCTGATGGTGGCGCCGTCGGGCAGCTCGATGTCGTAGTAGAAACCGTGTTCGATCGGCGGCCCGATGGCCAGTTGCGTGCCCGGGTACAGGTTGAGCACCGCCTGGGCGAGCACGTGCGCGGTCGAGTGGCGCAGCGTGTGCAGCCCCGCATCGGAGGTCGCGGTGACGATGGCGACGGTGGCGCCGTCGGGCAGGGCCACATTCAGATCGATGTCGGTTCCGTCGACGGTGGCGGCAACCGCCGCCTTGGCGAGGCCGGGGCCGATGGCGGCCGCCAGGTCAGCGGTGGTGGAGCCCTCGGGGAGCGAGCGCTGTGAACCGTCGGGAAGGTTGACCGTGATATCTGCCATGAACCCGCAATGCTACCGCCCCCGTCGGGGTCACTAGGCGGGTTTCACCGGCCGCCGCGCCCGAACCGGCTCAGTACGCGAGCACGTCGATGGTGATCGCCACCGCGAAGTGCAAAACCCCGCCGAGCAGTGCCGTGCCCGAGCGCAGCGACAAGATGCCGAGCACGGTGCCGGCGACGATCGAGCCCATCGCTTCCGGGAACGGCTTCGACAGGTGGATCATCACGTAGGGAATCACCATCACCGCGACCGCCATCGATCCGAAGCGGGGGGCGAGCCCGTGGATGGCGAATCCGCGAAAGAACAGTTCGAGCCCGATGAAGTGCAGGAAGTAGGCCGCTTCCCAAGCCACGAAGTAGGGCCAGATCCCCTCGCCGACCGCCGGGTCGTAAAACGGGTACTGCTGTTGGAATGACGCCTGGGTCGAGGCCCAGACCACGAGCGGCACCATGAGGACGTAGAGACCGACGTAAATGCGTACGTGCTTCCAGGAGAAATCGACCGCCCAGCCGAGCGAACGCATCGAGGTCCGGAGGATGTACCGACCGACGAGGAACGCCGGCACGAGGTAGATCACGACGCGAAAAAGGGCGAAATAGAGCTTGTCGTAGAAATTCCGGTGCACCGGGTCGTTCAGCAGGCCGTCGAGCCCCGATGCCGCCGCGTCGAGCCCGACGGTGTCGAATACGTCAACCATCCAGCTCGCCTTGCCGAACGAGCCCAGGTAGCGGCTGGCGATCACCACCCCGATGACGGTGAGGATCACCGCCCAGGCTCGTTTGTCCTCGTCGGAGATCGCCAATTCCTCGGCGATCCAGGACCGCAGACCGGTCCCCTCGCCGGGCACGGTGACGCTCATCGTGCCGCTGCGCCGCGGCACCCGACGGCCTGGGCGGTCACGTCAGTCGATCCGACGCAGGTTCTCGCGGTAGTACCGACAGCGCTCGATGTAGGCGTGGGCGTTCAGCAGGGTCGTCCCTTCGGCGACGACGCCTTCGCGGATCTTGGCCGGGACGCCGAGCGCCATCGACAAGGGCGGCACGATCGTCTTTTCGGTGACGACCGCGTTGGCACCCACGATCGAACCGGAACCGATCTCGGCGAACGGGAGCACGATCGAACCCGAGCCGACGAGCGCCTCGTCGGCGATGGTGCAGCCCTCCATGTGGACGTTGTGGCCGACCGTGCAGCGGTCACCGATGAGGGTCTGGCGGTTTTCGAGGCAATGGATGACCGCACCGTCCTGCACCGACGTTCCCTCGCCGATCACGATCCCGGCCGGATCGCCGCGCAGCACCGTCCCCGGCCATATCGAGGAGTCGGGGCCGATGCTCACCCGGCCGATGACGGTGGCTTCGGGGTGAACGAACGCGAGCGGGTCGATGATCGGCTCGTCGTCGCCCAGGGCATAGATGGCCATCAGTGGGCCTCAAACGATCCGTAGGAGCCACCGAGAAACACCAGCGGGGCCCGATCGCTGTCGCCGTCGAGGCCCACGATACGGCCGAGGATCAACCAGTGGTCGCCGGCGTCGACCACCTCGTGGGTGACGCAGTCGATCCACGCCGCGCAACCCTCGATGCGAGGCGCCCCGGTGACCGCGGTGTCCCAGGTGCACGCGGTGAACGGGTCGACGTCTTTCACGAAGAACGAGTTGGACAGATCGACCTGATCGTCGCCGAGCACATTCACGCAGAAGCTGCCGGCGCCGCTCATGCGTTTCCATGACTCCGAGGACTTGCCGGGCATGAACTGCACCAGCGGAGGGTCCATCGACACCGAGCCGAACGAGCCGATGACCATGGCCACCGGCTGGTCGCCGTCCATCGCCGTCACGATGCTGACCGCGGTCGGCACCCGACCAAAGACTCGCCGGTATTCACCGCCGTCGATCTCGGGATGTTCCATCGCCACTTCCTCCAGTGTGCTGTGTCTATTTCTTGGGCCTGTGTCTTGGGCCTGTGTCTTGGGCCCTGTGTGCTGGCTCGATGTGCTGGGTCTATGGGCTGGGCGCATGGGCGCGGTGTCGCCAGCGGTTGGTCTCGCGACGCTCGGGTGTGCGGGCAAACCTAGCCTGCGTGGGTGAGCGGTCGAATCCGCCGCCCAACGCTCAGCCGTCGAGCCCGACCTTCATACCTTCGCTGGCCGCGATGACCCGGCCCACGTTGAGGGAGCCGACCCGATCCACGGCCTGTTCGAGCAGCACGTCGAGCTCGTCGTCGCTTCGGTAGGGATCGTGGTGAAACAACGCCACGGTGCCGACGCCACCCTGGCTGCCGACCTCGAGCGCGTAGTCGATGGTGCAGTGGCCCCAGTGGGCGCGAGCCTGGAACTCCGCGGGCGTGAACTGGGCATCGTGGATGAGCAGATCGACACCGTCGACCAACTCGAGCACGCTGTCGGCCACCGCCTGCGGGTCGTCCACCGGTTCCTGGTGATCGGGCAGGTAGGCGACCGAGCGGCCGTTCCATTCGACGCGGTAGCCAACGGTGGCACCGACGTGGGGCACGGGTCGGCTGAGGATGCGGGCCGGACCGATCTGCATGTCGTCCGAGGAAACATCGCGGAAGGTGATGTCCGCCGCGAGATCGGAGTAATGGATCGGGAAGAACGGCGGGTTGACGAACGTGGCGAACGCGTCGGCCAACGTCCCCTCACCTTCGGTCGGGCCAAAGACCTCGAGCTGGGAACCCTCGACGTGCAGCGGGGTGAAGAAGGGCAGCCCCTGGACGTGGTCCCAGTGCATGTGGGTGACGAGCGCGGTGCCGCGAAAGACCGAGTCGAGGCCGTAGGCGCAGCCGTACAACCGGAGCCCCGTGCCCATGTCGAACACGATGGGGTCGCCGTCGTCACCGGTCATCACCACACACGACGTATTGCCGCCGTAGCGCTGTTTGTCCGGACACGCGCAGGGAGTCGACCCGCGCACTCCGTAAAACGTGACCTCGAGCAAATCGGTTTCCCCCTGGCTGTTTCCCCAGTCAGCAGGGTAGGGCAAAGCCCACCCTCTACGGAAGGGTCGAGTGACAAAATTCACCGCAGCCATTCGTCGCGGCCGGAGCGGTCACGGTAAACACGGTGCATGGAACGACCAACCTTGCCCAAGGGTCTGGTGGCCTTCGTGAAGCGGGACTGCCCAACGTGTGAGCTCGTCGCCCCGGTGCTCGAACAACTCGCGGCCTCGGGTGCATCGCTCACCGTGTTCACCCAGGACGACCCGTCCTTTCCGAGCGACGCCGACTGGGTCGTCGACGACACGTCCTTGTCGATGTCGTGGCATCACGACATCGAGACGGTGCCGACCCTGCTACGGGTCGGTGATGGCGAGTCCGACCGCACCGTCGGGTGGTCGGCCGAACACTGGCGGGCACTGAGCGGTGACGCCTCGATCGGCGAGGGGCTCCCCGAGAGTCGGCCCGGCTGCGGGTCCCTGAGCGTCGACCCCAACCTGGTGGACGAACTCACGGTGCGGTTCGGCGGTTCGGACCTGCACAGCCGCCGCGTGGAGGTCGCCACGCTGGAGGACGACCACGAAGCCATGTTCGACCGGGGTTGGACGGACGGTCTGCCGGTCGTGCCGCCGACCGAGGCCCGGGTCATAGCCATGCTCGCGGGCACCACCCGGGAACCATCGGACATCGTGGCCGTGATCCCGCCCAACCTGGCCGAGGCCTCGGTGGAAAAGGTCGCCATCAACGCGGTGATGGCGGGCTGCAAGCCCGAATACCTACCGGTCGTGCTCGCCGCCGTCGAAGCCGTCTGCACCGATCGCTTCAACATGCACGGCGTGTTGGCCACCACGATGGGCGTGGGTCCGATCTTCGTCGTCAACGGCCCGATCCGCCACCGCATCGGCATGAACAGCGGCATCAATGCGCTCGGCCACGGCAATCGGGCCAACGCGACCATCGGCCGGGCGGTCCAACTCGTGATCCGCAACCTCGGCGGCGGCCGACCGGGCGAGATCGACCGGGCGGCGCAGGGCAACCCCGGCAAGCTGGGGTTCTGTTTCGCCGAGGACGAAGAGGGCTCGCCGTGGAACTCGCTCGCGGAACACCTCGGCTTTGACTCCGGCACCGACACCGTCACCGCCTTTTGCGGCGAAGGTCCCAGAATCGTGGTCGATCAGATGAGCCGGACCCCCGAGTCACTGACGAAGTTGCTGGCCCAGGCCATGTTGTCGACCGTGTCACCTCGCATGGTGATGGGCATGGACGCCATGTTGGTCCTGTCGCCCGAACACATGGCCCGGTACCGGGATGCGGGCTGGGACCGCCAGCGGTTCCACGAGGAGATCAACGCCCACCTCACCTTCAAGAGCGACGCGATCATCCGCGGGGTCGACGGCATCGACGAGGGCCTACCGGCGGGCTTCGAGGGAATCGATGTCACCAAGTTCCCCCTCGATGACGGGCTGCTCGTCACCCACGCCGGTGGTCCCGCCGGACTGTTCTCGTCGATCATCGGTGGCTGGGTGCGCGGCGACAAGGGTAGCCTTCCGGTGACCAAGGAGATCACGCCATGACCTCAGCCAGCACCTCGGTCTCCCCGAGGATCGTGCTCGACCCGACCGACGAAACGGCGGTGGTGGCTCGCGAGAGCGCGGCGCGGCCGGAGTCGTTGACCGGGCTCACCGTCGGCCTCCTCGACATCTCCAAACCGCGCGGCGACGTGTTCTTGAACCGGGTCGAAGAGCATCTGGTGGAGTTGGGGGCGGCGGTCAAACGCTTCACCAAGCCCACCTTTGCCAAGCCCGCCCCGGTCGATCTCCGCCAGGAGATCGCCACCAGCTGCGACGCGGTGATCGAAGCGCTCGCCGATTGAGGTTCGTGTACGACGTGCAGTGTGCACGACATCAGCGACCTTGAACGACGGGGAATCCCGGGAGTCTTCGTAGCCTCCGACACCTTCGTCGATGCCGCCGAGACCCAGGCCCGGGCGCTCGGCCACGGCACCGCCCGCGTGTTCGTCGAACATCCGATCCAGGACCGGACCGACGACGAGATGACCGCGATCGCCGACCGGGCCGTCGACGCGTTGCTCGGCGCACTGACCGGCCCCGCCCAGTAGCGAGCGCGAGCGCTTCAGGCCAGGGTGATGCTCGGGCCTTCGACGCGGATGAGTTCGTCGCGCACCAGCGTCTCGGCGACCCGTTGTGCTCTCGCGGCGTCGCCCGGCCAGCCCATCGCCTCGGCCAGGTCTCGGGTCGCCACCGGCCCGGACCGCAACGCCTCGATCAGCCGGCCCCTCCCCTGCCGATCGCTTCCGGCGAACCGGGATTGCGGGCCCGAAACCGCGGCCGAACCCGTCGCCGGGTCGTCACCGCCGTGGTGGCCCCACGCACAACCCTCGGTCACCGGACATCGATCACAGCCCGGCGATCGTTTGGTGCACACGGTGGCCCCGAGGTCGAGCATGGCCTGATTCCACTCCCAACCCCTCCCGTCGGGCACCAACTCGTCGGCCATCGTCTGCACCTCAGCGGGGGCGAGGGTACGCCCGGCCCGGCGGGCGAGGATACGGCCGACGTTGGTGTCGACGACCGCGACGTCGTGGGCAAAGGCGAACGCCAGCACGGCGCGGGCCGTATAGGGCCCGATCCCGGGAAGGGCGAGCAGTGCGGTCAGGTCGGCGGGCAGCCGGCCGTCGTGGTCGGCGACCACCGCCTGGGCGCAGCGATGCAGGTTGACGGCACGGCGGTTGTAGCCGAGTCCCGCCCAGAGGCGCACGATCTCCGATTGTGGAGCGGCGGCGCAGTCGGCCGGCGTGGGGAACCGGGCGAGGAAGGTCTCGTACTTCGGGACGACCCGCGCGACCTGGGTCTGCTGCAGCATCAGTTCGGACACCAGGATGGCCCAGGGGTCACGGGTCCGGCGCCAGGGCAGGTCGCGGCGGGTGTGCTCGGTCCAGGCGAGCAGTTCCGGGGCAAAGGCGGTCACGGCTCGGTCGCGGCCGGGGTGACGCCCCACTCCTCAGCGCCCAGCAGGCCGATGGCCTCGACCGTGCGGTCCAGTGAGGCCTGCAGCGTTTCGGGGTTGCCGGCGCCGGCCGCGAGGGCCTCGGCCACCGGCGTGATCGTGTAGTCGGAGCGATCGACCCGGGTGGGGACGTACTCGACGGTCGCCGAGAGACCTTCGGCGACATCCTCGGTGATCGTGACCTTCACGATCACACCGTCCTGGCTGGCCCGGACACAACACTCGGGCGACTGATTCGACAAGAAGTTGCCGAGGCCAAAAACCACCACATCGTCCCCGCGCCGATCGATCGGTTGCACCACGTGGGCGTGATGACCAACGATCAGATCCAGATCGGGGTGCGGCAACAGTTGGTCGAGGAGTGCGAGCTGGTCGTCGCTCGGCTGACGTTGGTATTCGACGCCCCAGTGGATCGAGAGAACCACGTACTCGGCGCCGGCCTCCCGGGCTCTGGTGGCGGCGGCGTGGATCTGCTCAACGTTGGTTCGGCTCACCATCCACAGCCCGTCGGACGGGAGTTCGAAGCCGTTCAGTCCATAGGTGAACGACAGGTGGCCAACCGTGATGCCGTTGGCGGTGTACAGCTTCGGGGTGCCGGCTTCGACCGCGCTGCGGGCCATCCCGACCTGTCCGACGCCTGCGGCCTCCAGGACATCGACGGTTTCGAGGACGCCGGACCGGCCCTCGTCATAGGAGTGGTTCGACGCGGTGGAACATCCGTCGTACCCGGCGCCGGCGATGGCGGTCGCCAGCTCCCGGGGCGCGTTGAAGGTCGGGTAGCCCCCGATGCCGGTGTTGTCGGCCGACAGCGGCGTCTCGAGATGACACAGGGCGAGGTCGACCCCCGACAGGATCGGCGCCACCTGGGCGAACATCGGCGCGAAGTCATACCCCGAACCGCCGGCGTTGGCCTGGGCCTGTCGGACGACCGCTCCGTGGGGAATGATGTCGCCGGTGAACGCAAGCGTCGCGGTGCGCCCGGGGGGTTGGGCCGTCGTCGACGGCGCCGCTGAGGGCTCAACGGCGGTAGCGGGAACCGCCGTGGCGGGAGCCGCGGGCGGGGCAACGGCGGTAGCGGGAACCGCGGTGGTCGAAACCGGGTCCGGCGGGCTCGGCGATGCCGCGGTGAGGGTGGCGACCGGCTCCGGATCGCCCGCCGGGCCGGCGATGGCGACGGTTCCGAGTACCGCCACGACGACGGCGACGCCGACGACCAATGCCCAACGCGAGGTCAACGGACGAACAGCTCCGCGACGGCGGGCGCATCGGGCCGACCCAGGTACTCCGCCGGGGCCGTCAGACCGTTCGGACCGACGACCTGGTCGATCAGGCGCATCGGCACGATCTCCTCGGTGGCGGTCAAGGCATCGTCAGCGTCGCCCTGGGCTTCGAGCCGGGACCGAAACCCGGCCCACATGCGGTCGGGCATCGAACGACCCAGCCCGGCGACCAGCCACACGGGTACGCCCGCGTCGGCGGCCACCGCGGCCGCGGCCCGCGAGCCGACGACGGCCAGACACTCATCGGGACCGACCGCCAGGGCCTCGATGACCACGACGTCGGCCCCTGCGGCCGCGGCGCCGAGCGACTCGGGCGCGACATCGACCACCAGACCATCGCCTTCGTAGAGCCGGCTCATCAGCCCGCCCGCTTCGCCCAGTTGGTCGACGATGAGCGACGTCACATCGCCGCGCCGAAACAGGGCCTGGCCGACGAGTTCGGGCCACCCGAGCACGCACACCGTCGCCTCATCGGGGAAGGCGTGGGCGAGCTCGCGCGGCGTTCGATCGGCTTCGATCTCGTCGCACAGCTCCCAGGCCGCACTCGCCGGGGAGTCGGCGCCGAGCAATCGCGCCGACAACCAAACCAGGGCACCCGACGTGGGTTGGCGGTCGAGAATGCGGAGGCACGCGGTCAGGAGTCCGGCCCGGTCACCGGCGACCGACACGAGCGCGTCGGCGCTTTCGCGCACCAACATGGCCTGCGAGGCCCCGGATGCTCGGGCGACGTAACGCAGACGTTCCATGGGGTGCACAAGGATGAATCTAGCTGGATGTCTCAACTCAGAGGGTGCACGCGCTACCGTTCGTGGCCGTGGCCAAGGCACCTTCCACCGATATCGAACTGACGTCGCTGAGCGGCTCCGAGCGAGCACTCGACCAATGGCTCATCACCTTCCCGATGATCCTGGTCGTCGTCGACCCCTACACCTACGAGAGTTCGTGGATCCTCGACACCGCTCGCCGGCTCTTCCTCGAGTACCGGGCGGCGGACTGCAGAACCGCCTTCTTGTCGACCGCCGACGTCGACGGCACCCGCTCGTTTCTCGGCCCGCTGGCCGATGAGTTCCTCGCCTTTGCCGACCCGGACCGCGCCGTCGTCGCCGAGCTCGGGCTCGAGTTGTTGCCGGCGTTCGTCGCCATCCGCCAGGACACCAAGATCGTGGGCGCGGCCGAAGGGTGGAACCCACAGGAGTGGGACCAGGTCACCGATGACTTCTCGGAGTTGCTCGGCTGGAACAGTCCCCCGGTGCCGGTGAATGGTGATCCGGCCGCCTACCCGGGCACCCCGGCGCTCCCCTAGCGGGCGGACAGCCCAGCCAAACGGCAGCTCCGCCAATCGACAACTCGGCCAATCGACAACGCGGCCCCAGCGGGCCAACCGACGAGGTCCGGCGGGCGCTAGCTCGGCCTGATCCGTTCGAGTTTGCTCGCCTCACAGCGCGGCCCGGCATTGATCGGGTTGCATCGCGCCGGTTGCCCGCCGGGGATCAGCGCCTCGTAGTCCGACCAGGGTGACCGCCCGGGCACCGGGTAGTCCGTGCTCACCCACTGGGCGCCGCTGGCCAACGCCGCTTCTCGCCGCTCGGTGCTCCCGGATCGGGCCTCATCGGTGGGCGAGTCGGCCCGGGTGCGAACGATGTAGCCGTCGGCGACCAGCTCGGCGATCGCGTCCTCGTTACCGCGGGGCTCGTTCATCTTCACGAACGCGGCGTCGGGGTTACCCGGGGTGGAGTTGGTAAACAGCACTCGCCCCTCGAGCGACGGACGGCCGTCGATGTAGTCGGTTCGGGCCGTCCCGGCGTTGTCCATCAGGAACATCACCTTGCCTTTGGACTGAGCGAGGGTCGGCCAGCGGCCGGCCAGCACCGCCTCTTCGAGGGTGGCGTAATCGCCGCGCACGTCATCGGGGCTGATGATCTGGCGTTCATCGAACACCGAACGGATCTCGGCGTCGAGCTCATCGAGGTCATCGGGGCCGATGGCGAGCGGGGTGACGAAGCCGAGGTCGAGGGGGTCCGGGATCGACTCGCTCTTCAACTCGACGAGAATCACGATGGGCAGGTGGTTCCGGTTCGCGCTCGACCAGGCGTTGACCTGTTCGAGGCAGCTCACGAACGTCAAACAGCTGGAGGCAAAGTCGACGTCCTGGATGTGCAGCGTCTTGAAGCCGGGTTCGAGCAGTTCGGGCGGCGTGACGTTGTCGAGGCCCAGGGCGTCGAGGATCGGCCGATCCGCGTACAGCCCGCCTTCGGGGTCGGCGAACACGTCGAGTTCGATCTGGCGGACACCTTCGTCGCTGAATTGTTCGGCCAGCGGGCTGTGCTCGTACTCGATGCTGTCGGCCAGCGTTTGATCGAACGTGGCCAACGCGGTGAACAAGCCCGGCTCGGGAAGCAGCTTGTAGCTGTTGTGCGTGCCGATGACCTGGATCTGGTTGAGTCGCATGCAGCGCTGAAGGCGCCACGAGGTGACCTTCCAGCGGGCGAGCCGGGCATCGTCGGGGCCGAGCAGACCCCGACACAGGCTCGCGGGCAGCTCGCCGCGCAAACGGGGTCCGGAGCCGTGTTCGCCCAACGGCGACGGTTCGGTACCGACCGCCGGCTCCCGCGCCACCTCGGTGTCGTCGGCGGCCGCCGCGGACGTCAGCGCCGCCACCAACATGATAGCGATCGTGATGCCAACGCTGGCACGCCATCGCCCCTGGTTGCGGTTTCGCCGCACAGTGCCTCCCGTACTTCGCCCTGGTCCGGCGATTCCGCCGTAGCCGTGACGTTAGCGAATGAGCGACGCAACCACGAATGGACCTGTCAGCGGGTGGGGTTTCAGGCGCAGGAGGTCAGGCGCAGGAGCCCACCGTCGATCGACGCTACCGAGGCGTCGCTTTGGCGGTCGGCCCACCGTTCGAGTGCCGATTCCAGCTCGTCGGCGTCGCTGGCCGAGTCCGACGCGAAGTCGGCCCGAAGGCAGGTGCGGTCGCCGTCGGCCCAGGTCACGAACCAGTCGCCGCCCCACCCCGCCGCAGCCTCGGCCGCGGTGTTGCGGTCGATGACCGAGCCCAGGATGATCTCGAGCGTGATCTGGCCGAGCACACCCTCGAGGATGACGTCGCCCTCGGCGGGCGGTGGCGCGACTTCGATACGATCCTCGTCGTTCGTGAAGGCGCCGAACACCATCACTTTCTCGCTGGTGTCGGGTGGGTCGACAAAGGCGGCGTCGACGGCTTCCTGGCCACCGGAGTCCCGCAGCTCGTCGATGAGGAGCTCGCCGTAGTCGTAGCGGGAGATGATCAGCTGGAGATATTCGATGGTGACGGTACTGAAGTCGAAGTCTCCGCCGGCGGACAGCTCCTCGACCGCAATCGCGGCCTGCTCGTCAGTGGGAAGCCCGCGTCGGTATTGTTCCTCGACCCACCGGGCGTTGCCCTCGATCACGGCGCCGAAGCCGAAGCTGATCTCGTCCTCGCGGTCTTCGTACTCGGGCCGGTAGAGCTCGAACCACTGGTCGTCGAGGGCGTGCACCAGCTCGTGCACGACCACCAGCTTCACGAACGGCGACAGCTCCGTACCCCGCACGAACAGATCGTCGGTTTCGGTGTTGTAGTACCCGACGATGCCACCGGAGGCGAGCGCCTCGCTGGCTTCGAGAAAGGTTGCGCTGGTCGGGAGCAGACCGAGGGCGTGGAAGTACCCGGTGGCGTCGGTGTAGTCCTGCTCGTTTTCCTCGAAGTCCTCGCGCACGAGGGTGTTGTAGCCATCGAGGAAGTCGGCCTCGGATTGGGCGACGACCACGGGCCGGGTCTTGAACTCGAGCCCGCGGATCTCCTCGACGATCTCGATCAGCTCATCGATGGTCGCTTCGAACTCCGCGTCGGCGGCGTTGCTCGGCGCCTCCAGGGTTCCGGTCGGAGCCTCGGGGTCGGGGTCGGCGGGCAGTTCGTTGGTGCCGAGGGGCGGCGGGTCCGTCGGGGTCGGGAGCTCGTTGGTGCCGAGCGGCTGGGTGGCGGTTGGGGGTTCGGTGACCGGAGGCTCGGTGGCGGGCGCCGGTTGCTCGGTTCCAGGGGTGTCGGTCGGGTCCTGCACGCTCGGACCCGGATCATCGCGCAGGAGCCAGAACAGCAGCGCCACCAGCAGCGCCAACAGCAGACCGCCGACCGCGCCGGCGATCGCCCGCTGATTGCGCCGCGACGGGGCGGGGCCCGGCGGCGGAGGCGGGAGCGAGGATTGCGAGTTGGGTTCGGACTGGATCGGCGCCCAGACGTCGGTCACGGGTACTCCCGGAGCAGGAAAGTGAATCAGGACAGGAAAGCAGCAGAGAACGGGGCAGCAACAGAAACGTTACCGCTAGCGGTCAGCGAATTATCGGCGGCCCGATCGGGCCCACCACTATCCGATCGGCCTCAACCAGCCGCTTGTGACCGACCGCCTGACGTACCCGCCTGGCGTCGCCGTCCGTCGTGCTAGAGCGCGTCGAGGGCGCGGCCGAGATCGAGGAGCAGGTCATCGACCGCCTCGATACCGACCGACAGCCGGATGAGGTCGTCGGGCACCTCGAGCGGTGAGCCCTCGGCCGACAGGTGGGTCATCGCCCCGGGGTGTTCGATCAGCGATTCCACCGCGCCGAGGGATTCGGCCAGCGTGAACACGGTCGTGCCGGCGGCGAGCCGCATGGCCGCATCGCGCCCTGCACCCACCCGAAACGAGACCATGGCGCCGAAGCGCTTCATCTGCTTCGCCGCGGCGGCGTGTCCGCGATGCTCGGCGAGCCCCGGGTACAGCACTTCGCTGACCGCGTCGTGGCCCTGGAGGAGCTCGACGACCCGTTCGGCGTTGTCACACTGGCGATCGAGTCGCACCGACAACGTCTTGAGACCTCGCAGCGTCAGGTAGGCGTCAAACGGCGACGGCACGGCGCCCACGCCGTTCTGGACAAACGCGAGTTCCTCCGCGAGGCCATCGTCGTTCACCGCGACGAACCCGCCGACGACGTCGCTGTGGCCACCGCAGTACTTGGTCGTCGAGTGGACGACGAAGTCGGCGCCCAGCGTGATGGGCTGCTGGAGGTACGGCGTGGCAAAGGTGTTGTCGACCACGAGCAGCGCGTCGTGAGCGTGGGCCGCGGCGGCCACCGCTTCGATGTCGATGACCGTGAGCAACGGATTGGTCGGCGTTTCGACCCACACCAGCCGGGTGGTGTCGGTCCACGCGGCGGCCAGCGCGTCGGCATCGGTGAGGTCGACGGCGGTCCAGCTGATGCCCATCGGGGCGATGATCTTGGAGATCAGACGGAAGGTGCCTCCATAGGCGTCGTCGCCGAGCACCAGGTGATCACCCGGGCGCAGGCGGCGCAGGATGGCGTCGGTGGCCGACATGCCGCTCGCGAAGGCCAGGCCGTGGTCGGCCTGCTCGAGCGACGCGAGGCATTCTTCGAGCGCTTTCCGGGTGGGGTTGCCGGTGCGTCCGTATTCGAAGCCGCGGTGCTCGCCGACGCCGTGCTGGGCAAACGTGGTGGCCATCGAGATGGGGGTCACCACCGCGCCGGAGGCGGGATCGTGGGGCTGGCCGGCCCGGATGGCCCGCGTCTCGAAGCCGAACCGGTTGGCGTCGAGGAACTGATCGTCGGCCATCGTCAGGCTCCCAGCGGGTTGTCGGGCGACAGAAACTGCAACACGTCGGTGCGAGCGAGCACCGAACGGGGGCGACCGCCGTCGAGCACCAGCAGTGCGGTGGCCTGTTCGAGCAGTTCGACGGCCAGTTCGACCCGCTGACCGGCGCCGATGGTCGGCAGCGGCGGGCCCATCACCGCCTCGACCGACTTGTCGAGCACGGCGTCGGCTTCAAAAGCGAGCTCCATCAGACGGAGTTCGGTGACCGCACCCATGACCTCGGCCGCCGCGATGGGCATGTCGCCCTTGGCGACGGGTAGCTGGCTCACACCGTTCTCCCGCATGGTGCTCACCGCTTCGCGCACCGTCGTGTCGGGCCGCACATACAACAGCGGCGGGTTGTCGCTGCGGCGGGTTTCGAGCACGGCGCCGACCGTCGGGCCGACCTCGTCGGTGAGGAACCCGTAGGACGCCAGCCAGTCGTCGTCGTAGAGCTTCGAGAGGTAACCCCGGCCCGAGTCCGGGATGAGCACGACGACGAGATCGTCCGCGGTGAGGCCTTCGGCGACCTCGATGGCCGCGTGCACGGCCGTGCCACAGGAGCCACCGATGAGCAAGCCCTCCTCGCGGGTCACCCGGCGGGCGGTGAGGAACGAGTCGCGGTCGGTGACCGCGATGGTCTCGTCGACCAGCGCGGGGTCATATGTGGTCGGCCAGAAGTCCTCGCCAACCCCTTCGACCAGGTACGGACGGCCGGAGCCACCGGAGTAGACCGAACCTTCGGGGTCGGCGGCGATGATCTTGATGTCGGGGTTCTGTTCCTTCAGGTACCGCGCCACACCACTGATGGTGCCGCCGGTGCCGGCGCCCGCGACGAAGTGGGTGATCTTGCCGTCGGTCTGTTCCCAGATTTCCGGGCCGGTGGAGTCGTAGTGGGCCTGGGGGTTGACCTGGTTCTCGTACTGGTTCGGGCGGTACGCGTTGGGGATCTCCTTCACCAGCCGCTCGGCGGTGGAGTAGTAGGAGTTCGGATCCTCCGGGGCGACCGCGACCGGGCACACCACGACCTCGGCACCGTACGCCTCGAGCAGGGAGACCTTCTCCGGGCTGACCTTGTCGGTCATGACGAAGACACACTCATAACCCCGTTGGGCAGCGGCGATGGCCAAACCCACCCCGGTATTGCCCGACGTCGGTTCGACGATGGTGCCGCCGGGCTTCAGCAGACCTTCGCGTTCGGCGGCATCGATCATGGCGACCGCGGGGCGGTCCTTCACACTTCCGCCCGGGTTGTTGATCTCGACCTTGGCCACGACCGGGCAGGCAATCCCTTCGCCCACCCGTCGCAGACGCACCATCGGGGTGTTCCCGATCATGTCGAGTACCGATTCCGCGATGTCCATGAGACTTCCTTGCTCGATGCTGGCCCGGACCATCACAACCTCGACGAGGCCGTCGGCATTCCGGTCGGCCCAGTCTGCCTTAGAACCGCCGGGTAACGACCGACCCAACCGCTCGGCATGGCAGAGTGCGGACATGACCAATCCCAACGATCGCCCGATCGCGGTTGCGCCCCGGAGCCGCCCGGAGATGTACGACGTCCTCGCCCGGGCCGTGGTCGACGCTGGAGGTCGCCTCGGTGGGCTCGCCGACGCGGGTGCGCTCATCTGGGCCGACCCGAAGGCGGCGGCCGACTTTCCCGGCATCATCGCCCAGGCCCCCCACGTCTCGTGGATCCAGCTCCCGTACGCCGGGATCAACCCCTTCGTGGAACACCTCGATGCCGACCACATCTGGACCTGCGGGAAGGGCACCTACGCCCGGCCGGTGGCCGAATACGCCCTGGGCGCCATACTCGCCGGACTGCGCGGCTTTCCGACCTATGCCCGGGCGTCCACCTGGGGCGCACCGATCGGCCACAACCTCGATGCCGCGGTGGTCACGATCATCGGGGGCGGCGGGATCGCCGGCGAGCTTCTCGCGCTACTCGAACCGTTCAGCTGTGAGACCAGGGTGGTGCGCCGCACCCCGCGGCCGATGGCCGGCGCTGACCTCGTGGTCGGAACCGACGAGTTGCCGACCGCCTGCGCCGGAGCCGATGTCGTGGTGGTGGCGGCCGCCCTCACCCCGGAGACCACCGGCATCGTCGACGAGACGGTGCTGGCCGCCATGGCCGATCACGGCTGGGTCGTAAACGTTGGCCGGGGACCGCACGTGGTCACCGCCGACCTGCTCAGCGCCCTGCGCACCGGAGGCATCGGGGGCGCGTTTCTCGACGTGCACGACACCGAGCCGCTACCCGACGACAGCGAGTTGTGGAACGAACCGAACGTGGTCATCACCCCGCACATCGGCAACACCCCCGCGATGGGGCTGACCCTGCTGGCCACCACCGTCACCGAAAACGTCGGCCGATGGCTGCGCGGCGACGAGCTGGTGAGCCTCGTCGATGTCGAGGCCGGGTACTAGCGGCTATTCGGCTGTGCCTCGGTCGCGGTGTCGGGTGGCGGCTGCGAAGCGGTATCCGTCGGCGGTGGCGGGGCTGGAGGTGGTGACGGAGCCGCGGGTGGGCTGACAACGCTCGGCGGGGACACCGATGCAGGCGGCAACGAGGTGGTGCCGGCGGGCACGCTGGCACCGGGCGGTGACACCGATGCGGGTGGCAGGGTGGTCGAACCGCCCGGTTGGCCGGTGGTGGTGGGCCCGGTGTCGGTCGGTGGTGGCGCGGGGGGTACCACGGGTCGGGTGGCCGGCGGGGCGGTCGCGACGGGACGGGTGGCGGGCGGCAGGGTCGGCAGCGTCGTCGCCGGCGGATCGATCGGTGGGTCGGGAGCCGTGGGGACGACCGAACCACCCTCGCTCCACCGCCCGACCAGGCTGGCCGAGCCGCCCTGATTCAAGAAAAACGCGACGTCGAGCGGTCGCCGCACCTGCGTGTCGCGATCGAACGTCGTCTTGCCGAGGGCGAGGTCGACGTCGTCGAACCCGCGCAGTGCGGCGGCTATCTCGGCGGGCACCTCCGAGTCGGCCTGTTCGATCGCGGTCACGATCGCCTCCATCGCCGACCGGCCCGCGAGGTGCAGCATCGGCGTATCGGCCGCGTCGGTGGACGCCGCCAACCAAAACACGTTGTCGACATCGGCGGCATCGCCCGTCCCCATGGCGTCGGCCCCCGACGCGCTGACGAGGATTGCCTGTTCGAAGGTGTCGCGGACACGCTTGGCCACGTCGGGCACCGCACCCGGATCGAGACACAACACCACGCCATCGACGCGGGCGAAGCGTTCGATACTCGACGCAACCTCGACCGGCGTGGTGGCGCCGTCGCCGACTTCGAGCCGGGTTCGGGTCACGCCTCCGGCGCCGGAGAAGAAGGTCTCGAACGCCGAACAGGTCGCGTCGCTCGCCGCGTCGGCCAGCCCGGAGACGGTGGCCACCGAGTCCCATTCCGCGGCCAGCGCCGACTCGGCGAGCAGCCGTCCCTGAACCTCCGCGTCGAGGCCGAGGTTGAACACCAGCTCACCGGCGGCCGAACTGACGTCGGCGGTGGTGGCACAGGCGCTCACGGCGAGCATCCCCTGACCCGAGGCCCGCGTCGCCACCGGGGCGGCCACCTCGGCGTCGCACCCCACGATGACCGCCGAAGCATCGACGTTGACCAACCGACCGATGGCGTCCAGAGCCCGGTCGACATCGGACCCGGTGTCGAACACCCGCAACTCGATCGCCTGGCCGAGGGGAAGGTCACCCTCGTTGATCTCGGTGGCCGCTTCGAGAATCGCGTCACCGATCGCCTCCTCAACCGCACGGTTTGGCCCGGTGGCATCGAGAACGACACCGACGATGATCGTTTCCGGAGCGTCCTCGAACTCGATGCCCTCGAACGCACTGCCCGGGATGACCCGCTCGACCCCCGGCGATGCGCCGTCGCCCTGGTCGGCGGCACCGTCCGACGAGCACCCGGCGAGGACGAGAGCAGCAGCGCCGAGCACCGCCGCCAGGTTTGTGCCTCGCCCACGCCAGGTCACCGCGCCAGTCGGCCGCAGGGCGTTACCAGCGCGTCGGCGCGAGCCGCGGGATCGGGGGGATTTCGTCGAGTTCGACACAGCCTGCTCATGCTACGGAATGGCGGATGCAGTCGGGGTGACACCCCGCCGCCACACTTCGAACCGCGCCCGGCGCTGTGGTAGCCAAGGGAAGCCGCTCGAGCGGCCAAGCCGGCGCGCTTTGCGCTTCGAACCTGGGGGATCACATGCCGGATAGCACCGCGGATCACATGCCGGATCAGACGGCGGATCACACGGCGGATCACGCGGCGGATCACACCGCATCCGGGCCGACGAACGCATCGGGCAGCCGCGAACCGACGCTTCGCCCCGTCGGCGACGGTCTGTACATCGACGACACTCCCAGCCGGCGCTACCCCGTGTACACGCGCGGCAACGCCGGCGAGGTGTACCCCGAGGTCTTTTACCCGCTGTCGTGGTCGCTCACCGCCGCCGATGGCGACGATGCGTTCCTGCGCTCGTCCTATCGTTCCGGCATCACGACGCCCGAGGACTTCACCGAGCCCGACACCGCCAAGATCAGCGGCGTGTTCGCGGGATACGCCTATCTCAACCTGTCCTACACCCGCATGGTCGCCCAACGAATGCTCGGAGCGACCGTGGACGATGTCGACCGCGCCGTGTTGGGCAACTCCGAGGCCCCGCCGTATGTGCCCCACCCCGACGACAAGAACCTGCGGGCCACCCTGCGAGGTGCCCGGTACGCATGGCAGACCCTGCGCACGACGGAACTGCCGCAGCTCACCGAGGACCAGTTGACCGTCGACCGTTGGCTGGCCGGGCTGCCCGATCCGACCACCGCCACCGACGACGAGCTCGTGCGTGAGCTCGAGGACAGTGCCCTGATCTTCTCGCTGTTCGAGACCCATCTGTTCATCTCCGGCCAGGCCGCGGTGGGGCTCGGAGCGCTTCAGGGTCTGTGCACCGACCGGCTCGGCGACGAGTCGCTCGCCATGACCCTGGTCTCGGGCCTGGGCGACGTGGACTCCGCCGCGCCGTCGCTCGAGCTGTGGGACCTCGGTCGACGGGTGGCCGACAGCAGCGCCCTCACCGCCCTGTTCGACAGCGGCATCGGAACCGTAAGCGAAACCCTCGCTTCGGATGCCACCTCGAACCCCGACCTCGTCGCCTTCGGAGCCGCGTTCGACCGGTTCATCGATACCCACGGATGCCGTGGCCCCAACGAGTGGGAGTCGGCCTGCGATACCTGGGGCACCCGCCCCGAACTCCCGCTCGCCATCATCGACCGCATGCGGTTCGCCGACGCCGACCACGATCCCAGCCTCCAGCGCGACCGGCTCCGCCGCGAGCGCGAAGCCGCCAGCGAGGAGGCCCGAGCCGCGCTCCCCCGCCCGCTGCGCGGCTATTTCGACATGGCCGAACGCACCGCCCAGCTCTTCTTCGTCGGCCGCGAACGGTCCAAGACCACCGTCGTTCGCGCTATTCACGGCGTGCGCCTGCTCGCTCGAGAGCTCGGGGCCCGTCTCGCCGATCGCACCCCCGAAGGTCGACCCGACGACCTGTGGTTCGTCCTCCAGGCCGAGGTCGCCGCCTACCGGCACGACCCGGCCGCCTTCACCGCGACCATCGCCGAGCGGCGCCGCATGCGCGAGACCCTCGCCGAACTCATCCCGCCGTTCATCTTCAGCGGCACCATCCCCCCGATCGACGAATGGGAACGGCGCGTTCCTCTCGATGCCGCCGATGCGCCCCCTACGGTCGCGGCGGGCGAATCGATCACCGGCATCGCCGGCTGCCCGGGTGTGGCTCGGGGGCGAGCCCGGGTCGTTCTCGATCCGGCCGAACCCGGAGACCTCGGTCCCGGCGACGTGCTGGTCGCCCCGGCAACCGACCCGGCCTGGACGCCGCTGTTCGTCCCCGCCGAGGCGGTCGTGGTCGATGTCGGCGCCCAGATCAGCCACGCGGTAATCGTGTCGCGTGAACTCGGTATCCCCTGTGCGGTGAGCGTTACCGATGCCACCCGCCGAATCCCCGACGGTGCCCTCATCGAGGTCGACGGCACCACCGGGATCGTCACCGTGATCGACCTCGTGGAGCGCTGAACCCATGACCACCCCGCACCCGGAATCCGTCGGCAATCGTCCGTATGAGGGATTTGGCGGCGAGGTCGGCAAGATCTTCGCCACCAGCACCCCGGAGTGGCCCGACTATCCCCACCCGGGCGGGCGGGCCCCGAACATCGTCGTCATGCTCGCCGACGATCTAGGGTTCGCCGACCTCGGCTGCTACGGATCCGAGATCGCCACCCCGCACATCGACCAGATGGCGAGCGCGGGCGTGCAGATGACCAACTTTCACGTCAACCCGATGTGCTCACCCACGAGGGCATCGATGTTGACCGGGCTCAACTCGCATCTCGCCGGCGTGGGTCACGTCTGCCACAGCGATCCCGGTTTCCCCGGGTACGCGATGGAGATGACCGACCGGGCCGCCACCCTCGCCGAGCTGCTCCGAGACAACGGCTGGGCGACGATGATGGTCGGCAAGTGGCACCTCACCAAGGACTCGCATCTGTCCGACGGCGCCCCGAAACACTCGTGGCCCCTGCAGAAGGGCTTCGATCGCTTCTACGGCATCCTCGACGGCTTCACAAACTTTCATCACCCGCACCGGCTGTACGAGGACAATCACAGCATCGACATCGAGGAGTATCCCGAGGACTACTACTTCACCGACGATCTGACCGATCGGGCCGTGGCGATGATCCGGGAGTCCAAGGCCGGCGATCCGAGTCGTCCCTTCTTCCTCTACTACGCCCACGGGGCGGTGCACGCGCCGCTCCAGGCGACCGCCGAGGACATCGCCGCCCAGGCCGGCAACTACGACGCCGGGTGGGATGCGATCCGCGACCGTCGATTCGCCCGCCAACTCGAGTTGGGCATCATGGCCGAGGGCACCGTGTTGCCACCGCGCAATCACGAGGACGGTCACGGCGTCGACGCGTGGGCCGACCTCACCGACGACCAGCGCCGCCTGTATGCCCGCTACATGGAGGTCTTCGCCGCCATGGTCACCGACGTCGACGACAGCGTCGGGGCGCTGCTCGCCGAACTCGACCGGCTCGGCGAACTCGACAACACCATCTTCGTGTTCACGAGCGACAACGGCGGGTCCCGCGAGGGCGAGGAGATGGGGACGTCCTCCTATTTCGATGCGTTGCGACTCGCCGCCGGGGTCACCGGCGGGTATGCGAGCCAGGATTTTGATCTGAGCCGAATCGACCTTGTCGGTGGACCACAGACGCTGCCGCACTATCCGCGGGGTTGGGCGATGGTCTCCAACACGCCGTTCCGGCTGTACAAGATCAACACCCACGCCGGCGGCCATCAGGTGCCGTTCGTGATGCAGTGGCCCGCGGGCGACCTGGGTACCGGCATCCGCCGCGACCAGTACCAGCACATCACCGACCTGATGCCCACGTTGCTCGAACTCGCCGGCATCGATCGCCCCGAGCAGCACCGCGGCGCGCCCGCGTTGCCGCTCGCGGGCACGAGCATGGTCCCGATGATCCGGGACGACGAGCCGTCGGCGCACAACGAGCAGTACATGGAGATGATCGGGCACCGCGGCATGTATCGCGACGGGTGGGAGGCGGTGACCATGCATCTGCCCCGCACGCCGTTCGGCGACCACGAGTGGGAGCTGTATCACCTCGCCGAAGACCCGACCGAGACCACCGACCTGGCCGAGACCCACCCCGAAAAGCTCGCCGAGTTGATCGACGCCTTCGACCAGGCGGCGTGGGCGAACCAGGTGTATCCGCTCGACGAGGGCACCGGACTCAAGATGGTGCAGCGACCGCCGTCGGAGGAGGTCTATGCCCAGCCGGTGACCATCCTCCCGGGCACGCCTCAGCTCGAGCGCTACCGATCCCAGCGATTGATCGACAGCCGCAATTGCCGTATCTCGGTCGACCTCGCCGGGTTCGTCACCGGAGATCGCGGCTACCTGTTCGCCCACGGCGACCAGGGCGGCGGCTACGGCGCCTACATCCTCGATGACCACCTGTGGGTCGTGTACTCATCGTTCGGGCGGCTCGCCGAACTCGATGCCGGACCGGTGCCCGGGGGCACGACGGAGATCGTGGTCGACCTGCTGGCCCCCGGAAATCGGATGCAGGACGTCGAAGCCCGGATCGGCGGCGAACTGCGGGGTTCGTTGACCGGGCTCGAAATCGTGTTCGCCATGGCCCCGTTTCAGGGCATCGATGTGGGTATCAACCGACGGTCGCCGGTGTCGTGGCCCGTGTTCGCGGCCCACGGCCCGTTTGCCTACACCGGAGCGCTCAACTCGGTGACGTTCACGCCCGGCGACCTGGCGCCCGACGCGGGTGCGCAGTGGATCGATTTCCTACGCGAGAGCGGCACCCGATTCGAATAGCCGGGCCCGGCGAAGGCCATACGCCACGGCACCCCGGGTCAAAGACCCGAGGTGCCGAAGCGGAGAGGATTCGTGTTGTCTTTTCTGGTTTGCTTCCGGTCCCAATCGGGACCGAAACCGTGAGGCCGGACTCTCCGGTCGACCTCGTCGCCTGTGGTTGGCCGCGTCGCTCGATCGTCGGACCTCGTCGTCTGTTCGGCCTGCTGTTCGTTGACCCGGTAGCTCGTCGGCCCGGTGGCTCGTCGGCCTGGTACTCGTCGGCCTAGTAGTCGAACTCAAAGTCGATGGAGGCTCCGGCCGAGACCTGGTCGTCGGTGTAGACACCCATGAAGTAGCTGGCGTCGTCCGCGCCTTCCAGGTTGAACCTCACGTACGGGTCGTCCCACTCACCGAAGGTGTAGGGGCCGGAGGGGAACTGCGACTCGATGTCGGCCACGACCGCCTCGACATCCTCGGTGCCCTCGGCGTCGAACTCGATGTCGAAGTGCATCGTGTTGCGGATGAACGAGTTGGTGTAGATGCTGAACTCGGTCGGCTCGGCGCCCATCGGTCGGGGCACATCGTTGGCCATCGTGCTCAGGTACCCGAAGAGGGTGAGATCCTCCACGTCGGTCTGACGGAACTCGGCCTCGAAGTACACGAGTTCCTTCTCGGTCTTCACGACGGTGATGTCCAGCAGACCTTCGGCGTAGGAGCCGCCGGGGCGGGCAAAGTCGAAGAAGGTCACGAGCGTGCCGTCGTCCTCGGTGCGGTTGGAGGTGCTCTCCAGCTCCCAGGTGCCACCGGCGACGACCTGGGTCTCGAAGAAGTCGGCGAGATCTTCGAAGTTGGCGTCGGTGACGAACGTTCCCTCGGCCGAAATCGTGCCGGTGGTCTTCTCGTTGTACGAATCCCAGCGGGTGTCGAAGCCCGCGCGCAGCTCCCGCAGTTCGAGCGCGGTGTTGGGGGGCGTGGGAACATCGTCCGGGAAGAACAACAGTTCCTGAAGGGGATCGACCACGCTGTCGACCGGTCCGTGCAGTCCGGCGACGAGATCTCGCCAAGCGAAGATGTCGGCCGGCGATTCCGAGGAGACCGGCGTGTCCGGCGTCGTGTCGCTCGGCCGGTCGGTGGCCTCCGGCGCTTCGGTCGTCGCCGGGGCCGGCGTCGTCTCGGGCGCCGCGGTCGTCGCCGGGGCTTCGGTCGGCTCGGGCGCTTCGGTCGGCTCGGGGGTTTCGACCGTCTCCGGTGGCGTGGTCGCCGGGGTGGTGGCCGGGGCCGGGATGGTGTCGTCCACGACCTGGCCGGGAGGCGTGGTCGCTTCGGGCAACACGATCGTGCCGCCGCCACCACACGCCGTTGCGGTCAGCCCGAGGGCGACCAGCCCGGCGATGGCTCGGGTTCGGTTGGACCCGGCCTTACCGGTCGTGGCTTGCAGTGTTCGATACTTCCGTACTCGTCGCATACGTGGTTCCCTCTCCCGGAGCCTTGTGTGGGCCCTCGCGGGCCGCCCGACTAATGGTTCTGCGTTTTTGGTGACAACCGATCCGACGGCGAGCGGACCCGATCGGTTCGAAATTTGGCACGTTCTTTCCGTATCGGCGTCTGATCAGGGGAAATGAAGCCCACCCCGTCGCCGTCCGCGGCATGGCTTCATCCGTTCATCAGTCGCCGAAGTCGGCCTCGCGCCTCGTGCACCCGGGACTTCACCGTGCCTTCGGGAATGCCCAACAGCTCGCCGATCTCGGCGTAGTCGAGGTCACACAGGTCGCGCAGCAGCACCGGCTCGACGAACTTCGGGTCCATCTGTTCGGCCGCTTCCAGCAGGTCGACCCGGGCGCCCACCACGACGCTCGGCGTATGCCCGGGGGCCTGGATCTCCGGCGGGGCTTCGAGAACGCTGCGCCGCCGCTTGAGTTTGCGGTAGCAGTCGATCGAGGCGTTGGTGGTTACCTGAAAGAGCCAGGTCGTGAACTTCGAGCGACCCTCAAACGAGGTGATGCGGCGGCTGACGGCGAAAAGGGCGTCCTGGCAGGCTTCCTCGGCATCGAGCTCGTTGGGCAGGAAACGACCGGCGCGGGCGAACACGAGAGGGCGGCAGTCGACGAGCAGCTTGTCGAGGGCGCGAGCATCGCCACCGGCCGCGAGCTTTGCCGTTTCTTCCAGGGCTTCCAGGTCGACCACGAAGTTGATCGTAGTTGGACGAAACGCTCAGGTAGCGGCGCAACGCTACGATTGGCATCTGTGCAGAAACCGGACCGCCTCGGTCGTTACGTTGTAGACAGCCTTCTCGGTGCCGGCGGCTTCGCCACGGTCTGGTTGGCGACCGACCCGGTCATCGACAGCCGGGTGGCGATCAAGGTGCTGGCCGAGAACTGGGCTCGCGACCTCGACGTTCGCCGCCGGTTCATCGAAGAGGCCAAGGTTTTGTGGCGCGCCGACAGCGACCACATCATTCGGGTGCACCACGTCGACGAACTCCCGGATGGCCGACCGTATTTCGTGATGGCGGTCGCCGATCGAGGAACGTTGCGCGACCGGATGAACGAGCGGCTCCAGAGCGGCGAACGGTTCACGGTGGCCGAGGCCGCCGGTCTCGGCGCGGCGATATGCGACGGCGTGCAGGTCGTACACGACCTGGGCAGCATCCATCGCGACATCAAGCCGAGCAACGTGTTGATTCAGTCGGTCCCGCCGCACAAGCGCAAGTCGACGCCCACGCCCGGGCTCGCGCCGGACGAACGTTTCGTGCTCGCCGATTTCGGTCTCGCCAAAGACGCCGCCTCCTCCGCGCTGACGATGGTTGCGGGGTCCCCCGGCTATGTCGCCCCCGAACAGGCCCGCGGCCTCGAGGCCATCACCACCCGGGCCGATCTTTTTCCCATCGGCATCATCGTCTATGAGTTGGCGACCGGGACGATGCCATTCGAGCGCGACACGATCGCCAAGGCGGCGAACCCGAAGGAATACGGCAAGCTGCCCGACGTTCGCCGAACCCGGCGCGAGGCCCCTCCGGCGATGCACGACGTACTCTCGCGCGTCCTGCACCCGGATCCGGACAAGCGGCCGTCGAGCGCCGGCGAACTGGCCACATCGTTGCGCGCCGTCGAAGACCTCGCCCGACCCGCAGCTCCGCAGCCGGGCACCCCGAACTTCGCCGCGCCAACACCCCCACGCCCCTCCCCCGCGCTGGCCGCCCCCCAACCCGGGGGCGTGGACTGGCGCATCGTCGGCGGAGCGGTCGCATTGTTGTTTGTCTTTGCCGCCATCGGGCTCGGCGTGCTTCTGACCGGACGCGGAGGCGACGACCCCGTCGTGACCGTGACGGTGGCACCCACGGTGGACCCGGGCGGCACCGACGACGGGAGCGATGGGGGCGACGACGGAACCATCACCGACACCGTCCAGCCGGTGACCACCTCGGAGTCGACGCCCACGACGGCGCCCGTCGACGACACCCTCCCCCGGTCGAGCACGACCGCGGCCACCGTCGCTCCGACCACACCACCGCCGCCGCCACCGCCGACGGCGAGCACCGAACCACGCGACCTGCCCAACATCCCCATCCCCAACGGTGCCACCCGGCAGAACTTCGACGACGCCGACACCGGCGACACCAAGGTGTACAAGGTCGGTTTGTCGATCGAGCGGGCCGATGACTTCTTCGACGCCCTCACGACCGAGGACGACTGGTTCGTGGCCAGCGGCCAGGACCTCGAGGGCGGGCGGCGCCAACTGAACCTCCAGACCAACGAGGGCGACAGCGCCACGGTCCTCCTGATCCCTCTCGCATCGACGATCACCGCGGATTCGACGCGGCTCGAGGTCACCGTCCCCGGCTGACCGGTTCCCGCGGCCCAAATGCCGTCCGGGGTCCCCAAGGGCTACTGTCGGCGACTATGCCACTCAGCTTTGCCGACGCCTGCGCCCAGATCACCTCCGCCGACTCTCCGTTCGAATTGGTGGACGCCGAGGTCCGCGGCCACACCTACAAGGTGTTCAAACACGCACCGCCCTCGTTCGCCGATCTGTGGAACGCAACCGCCGCGCGCGGCGACGCCACCTTTCTGGTCTACGAGGACGAGACGTGGTCGTTCGGCGAGACGATCGCCGCCGGTCACGCCCTCGGCGCCGCCCTGGCCCGCGACTACGGCGTGCAGAAAGGCGACCGGGTCACGATCGCCATGCGCAACTATCCCGAGTGGATCACCTCGGTCATCGGGATCACCTCCATCGGCGCCGTCGCCGTCATGGTCAACGCGTGGTGGACGGCCGAGGAGCTCGTGTACGGCTTCCAGGACTCGGGGAGCACGGTGACCCTCTGCGACGAGGCCCGACTTCAGCGCATCGCCCCCCACTTGGCCGACCTCGGCCTGCGCGCCATCGTCGCCCGCGCCAGCGGTGACCTTCCGGAGGGTGCGGTGCACCTGGCCGATGCCGTCACCCCCGGCGAGACCCCCGATCCGGTGGTCATCGACACCGACGACGACGCCACGATCATGTACACCTCCGGCACCACGGGCAACCCCAAGGGCGCCGTCGCCACCCATCGCTCCCACATCAACGCGCTGATGGCGTACGCCTGCCGCGGTGCGGTCGACACCATGCGGGCCGCCGCGGACCTGGCCGACCGGGGCGAGGAAGCCACCGCCAACGATCAGCCCGTCTTCATCCTGGCGGTGCCGCTGTTTCACATCACCGGTTTCCTGCCCGTGATGATGGGCGCCCTGGCCGGCGGCTTGAAGCTGGTGATGATGTACAAGTGGGATCCCGAACGGGCCCTGGAGCTCATCGAACGGGAGAAGGTCTCGCAGTTCGTCGGCGTGCCGACGATGGTCCAGGACCTGCTCGAATGCCCCCGGTTCGAGGAGTTCGACACCTCGTCGTTGCGCAATGTGGGCGGTGGTGGTGCCGCCGCTGCGCCCGAACTGGTGAACCGGGTAAAGAGCGAAATCAAGGGCAGCTCCCCCGGGATTGGCTACGGCATGACCGAGACCTGCGCCTACGGCACGACCAACTCCGGCGACGACTATCTGAATCGGCCGACCAGCGCCGGCCGGGCCATCCCGATGATGCAGGTCAAGGTCGTCGACGAGAACGGTGACGACGTCGGCACCGGCGTTCAGGGTGAGATCTGCTTCTACGGTCCGAACATCATCCGGGCGTACTGGAACAAGCCCGAGGCCACCGCGGACGCGTTTTACGACGGCTGGCTGCGCACCGGCGACCTCGGCCGGATCGACGACGAGGGCTTCGTCTTCATCGAGGACCGGGCGAAGGACATGGTCATCCGGGCCGGCGAGAACATCGGCTGCATCGAGGTCGAGGCGGCGATCGCCGAACATCCCGCGGTGTATGAGGTCGCCGTGTTCGGCCTTCCCCACGATCGCCTCGGCGAAGAGCTCGCCTGCGCCGTGTACGTGAAGCCCGGCGAGACGACGACGGCGGGCGAGATCCAAAGCCACGTGGGCGAACGACTGGCGGCGTTCAAGGTTCCGTCCGTCGTCGAACTGCGCGACGAGATGCTGCCGCGCTCACCCCAGGGCAAGATCCTCAAGCGCCTCATTCGCGACGAGCTCACCGAGCAGCGCGCCAACGGGTAGCGCCACCGAGTCGTTCCACCATCCCGCGGCCCGAACGGGCCCACCCCAACGAAAGTGGTCACCATGAAAGCAGCGGTTCTCAACTCTTCCCCCGCCGACCTCGACATCGAGGACATCACCCTCGCCGACCCCGAACCGAACGAGGTGCGGGTTCGGGTGGTGAACGCCGGGCTCTGCCACAGCGACCTGCACTTCATGGACGGTTCGTGGCCGATGATGGCTCCCTCGATGGTGATGGGCCACGAAGCCGCCGGTGTGGTCGAGGCGATCGGCTCCAACGTCGACTACGTCGCGCCCGGCGACCACGTCATCTCCTGCCTGTCCGTGTTCTGCGGCACGTGCCGATACTGCACGAACGGCCAGATGTCGATCTGTGAGAACCGGTTCGCGCTCACCCAGCGCTCGGGTCCGTCGCACACCCGCGCCGACGGTGGCGCCGCCATGCCGATGGCCGGGCTCGGTTCCTTCGCCGAAGAGATGCTCGTGCACCAGAACGCACTGGTGAAGATCCGTCCGGACATGCCGCTCGACAAGGCCTGCCTGATCGGTTGCGGGGTGACCACCGGGCTCGGCGCGGTGTTTCGCACCGCCCGGGTCGAACCGGGAAGCGATGTCGTCGTGCTCGGCGCCGGCGGCATCGGCACCTCGGCGATTCAGGGGGCTCGTATCGCCGGCGCCGCCCGGGTCATCGCCGTCGACCTCAACGACGAGAAGCTCCAGCAGGCCGGCCAGCTCGGCGCCACCCACACCGTGAATCCCAACGACGGCGACCCGGTGGCCCAGGTGCAGGAGATCACGGGCGGCGGCGTCGACTACTCCTTCGAGGCCATCGGCCTCAAGCAGACGGCCGAACAGTCCTGGGCCATGCTCGGCCCCGGCGGCACGGCGACGATCATCGGCATGATCCCCTTCGGCCAAACGATCGAGATCCCGGCCCACGAGACCTTCCTGATGGAGAAGAAGCTCCAGGGTTCGATGATGGGCTCCAACCAGTTCCGCACCGACATGCCGCGTTTCATCGAGCTCTACCTCGACGGCCGACTAAAGCTCGACGAGATGGTCTCGGCGCACATTTCATTGGACGAGGTGAATGACGGATACGAGATGATGAAGCGGGGCGAATCGGTTCGCACCGTGATCGACTTCGACAGCTGAGCGAAGGAACGCCACCGACATGGACGACTCCACCGATGTGACCAACCTCGACGACCCGGCGGTCTACGCCGACTACATGGCGTCGCTGGCCACCGAGTCCGAGCGCTTGCGCTCCGCCGTACTCGCCGCGCCCGACGCCCCCGTCGCGGCGTGCCCGGAGTGGAACAACATGGCGCTGCTCGACCACATGGGCGACGTGTACAACTTCATCGTCGCCCAGGTGCGCAGCGAGGCCCAGGAGATCGCGACGCCCGCATCGAAGCCCGAAGCCATCGACGCCGTCGACTGGTTTGATCAAACCTGTGAGGAGATCCAGGCCGCGCTGGGCGAGGCGGATCCAACCGCGGCGGCGTGGACGTGGTCCGACCGCACCGACAACGGCTTCTACTTCCGCCGGATGGCCCACGAGACGCTCATTCATCGCTACGACGCCCAGCTCGCCGCCGGCGACGCGGTCGACCCGATCGACCCGGCCCTGGCCGCCGATGGCATCGACGAACTGTTCGACGTCGGCATTCGGTTCCGCACCCGGGGCCCGGTTGGCGAGTGGCCGAGCGGATCGCTCCACCTGCACCAGACCGACGGCGACGGCGAATGGATGGTCCAGGCCGTCGACGGCGAACTCGTCGTCACCCACGAACACGGCAAGGGCGATGCCGCCGTGCGGGGCACCGCCGAAGCGCTGCTGTTGTACCTGTGGGGTCGCGGCCGTGGCGACACGGAGCATTTTGGCGACGCCGCAGTAGCCGAAGCCTGGGCGACGGCGGCACCGTAGCCCGGCGAGCGTCGGTCAGAGCAGCCCGAGCACCTCGTCGACCAGCGCGGGCTGACAAACGACGAATCCCACCACGACCGGTCGGGGTTGGTTGAAGGAAAACGGCGCGCCGTCGATACCGCACACGTGTAGACCGGCCGCCTGAGCCACCGCGGCCGGGGCGCACACGTCCCATTCGTAGAGCCCGGTCGGGTGAATGTAGACGTCGGCATGGCCCTGCACTACCGCCATCGCCTTCACCCCGGCGGACCCGGCGACGACCGCCTGGCCGCCGAGATCGATCGCGAGGCGTTGACCCCAGTGGGCCTGGGCCCGGCTGGCGATAACCGTCGGCACGTCGGGCCGGGACCGATCCCCGATTCCCGGAATCGGGCTCATCGCGGTTCCGAACACCCGACTGTGGGCGGGCACCGACACCGCCGCGGCGGTGGGGACGCCGTCGACGACGAGCGCCACGTGGACCGCCCAGTCGTCGCTGTACGGAGACCCGTAATCGTTGCTGCCGTCGAGGGGGTCGACGATCCACACCCGGGAGGAATCGAGCCGGGCCCGATCGTCGTGGCCTTCCTCGGAGAGTACGGCGTCGTCCGGGCGGGCGGCAGCGAGCGCTTCCATGAGCAGGTCGTGCGCCATGGCGTCGCCTTCGTCCTGGGTACGCCACCCGTTCCACCGATCGCGCTCGGCCCGGCCGCGCAGCTCGAGGAGCGCGCTTCCCGCTTCCCGGGCGAGGCGCACGGCCAGCTCGTGGTCGTCCTCGGGCGGAGCGCTCACGGGCGCGCTCGGCGCAGCAGAATCTGCTGGCTCACCGAGGCAACGTGGGTTCCATCGAGCGCGAGGACGTGGCCAAAGCTCAGACCCCGGCCACCGTTGAGCCCGAGGCCGTCGAGTATGTGTAGTTGCCACTCGTCGGCCCGGGCATGGTGGTGGAACCAGAGTCCGTGGTCGAGGCTGGCGCTCATGAACCTGCCGTCCCACTCCCCCGACGCCGGCATATCCGGGTGGTCGTGGGCCGCGGCCTCGGTGGGCACGTCGTCGGACGCATACGCCATCGCGAGCGCGTGATCGAGCGGGTTGTCGCCGAGCGGGCCGCGCAGTCGCAGCCAGGCGGCCGACGACGCCTCGATCGAGTCGTTCGGCACGGTTCGGCGCTCGATGAACGAACCCCAGTCATCGTTGGGCAGCTCATCGGGTAGGGCGATGTCCGCCGGGAGACCCACGAGGGCGACCTCGGCTTCATCCTCGCGGCGGTGAAACGATGCCGACAGGTTCAGGATCGCCCCACCGGATTGACGGGCCACCACGCGCCGGGTCACAAACGACCGTCCGTTACGGATGCGGTCGACTTCGTAGCGGATGGGTTCGTCGGACGTCCCCCCGCGGATGAAGTAGGCGTGCAGCGAGTGCACCGCGTAGTCCTCGGGAACGGTGTCGGCCGCGGCCGCCAGTCCCTGCGCGACGACCTGACCGCCATACACCCGTTCCCAGGGGTATTCCGGGCTGACGCCGACGTACACATCGGGGCCGTGGGGTTCGAGCGCGACGAGATCGCCGAACCGCTCCACCTCCACGGCCATCGATGGGTACGCCTCAGCCCAGCGCCGAGATGGCGGCGCCGTAGTCGGGTTCCTGCGCGATCTCGGGCACCAGTTCGCTGTGCAGCACGGTGCCGTCGGCGTCGAGCACGACGACGGCGCGGGCCGCGAGACCGGCGAGTTTTCCGTCGACCATCGCAACGCCGTAGTCGGAGAGGAAATCACTGTTTCGGAAGGTGCTCGCGCTCGAGACGTTCTCGATTCCCTCGGCGGCGCAGAACCGGCCCTGGGCGAACGGCAGGTCGGCCGAGACGCACAGCACGGTGGTGTTGTCGAGGTCGGCGGCCCGCTCGTTGAACGTCTTGACGCTGGTGGCGCACACCCCGGTGTCGACGCTGGGGAAGATGTTGAGCACGACCCGCTGGCCGCGCAAACCTTCGCTGGTGACCTCGGCGAGGTCGGTGCCGGTCAAGGTGAAGTCCGGGGCGGTGCTGCCGGGGGCGGGCACATCGCCGGACGTGTTGATCGGGTCGCCTCCGAGCGTAATTTCGGCCATGACGGGTCCACTTTCTGTTCGCGAATGGTGAACCCGTGGTCTAGCACGTCGGACATGGGTCACCCCACGGCGCGCACACCGGCGGTGGCCAGGGCGGCGATGATCACCACCACGATGAACGGGGCGCGCAGGGCGAGCGCGATGGCGGCCGCGGCGAGACCGGCGATTCGGGCGTCGATGACGAGCCGTCCGTCGGCCACGACCGTGGCGACGACCACCAGTGCCGCCAACAGGGGCACCGGCAGCGCGTCGGCGGTGCGGAGCAGCCACCCCGGGAGTTGGCGGTCCCCACCGAGCAGCAGAGGGCCGGCCGCTTTGAAGCCGTAGGTGACGGTGGCGACCACGAGAAGAACGACGACGGCCGTATTCATGACTCGGTCACCGCCAGCGGCTCCGAAGTCGGATCGCCGGGGCGCCAGGGTCGGGCGAACACCACGGCGAGCGCGGCGGCGACGATAGGGATGCCGGCCGGAACCAGCGGGACCAGCACGAGCGCAATGACCGCTCCCCCGGCGGCCAGAGCCCGGCCCTCGTTCGTCGAGAGCCGCGGCCACACCAGGGCCAGGAACGCGGCCGGGATGGTGGCGTCGATGCCCAGATCGGTGACCAGGTCGCCGGCCGACGAAAACGCGAGCACCCCGACCAGCGTCGAGATGTTCCAGAGCACAAAGACGCTCAACCCGCCGGCCAGGTACCCGTAGGTGCGCGCCTGCGCACCGGTCTGGGGCGATGCGACGGCCACGGACTCATCGATCATGAGCTGGGAGACCGCCGCCCGCCACGGCAGGGACCCCTTGAGCGACGGAGCCATCGCCACGCCGTAGGCGAGCGAGCGCAGGTTCAACAAGACGGCGGCCAGGATCGCGGCGCCGGCCGTTCCCCCCTCCCCCAGCACGCTGACGGCGGCGAACTGGCCGCCGCCGGTGAAGATCAGGCTGGAGTAGCCAAGAGCCACCAGCCAGCCGAGATCGGCCTCGTTGCAGGCCACCCCGAAAGCGACGCCGAACGGGGTGATTGCGATGGCGATCGACAGCGCCTGCTTCCAGATTGCTCGCTTGTGCCGGCGGGAGAGAACGCCGGAAGCGGGATCAGCGGGGGTTGGCACCCGGAGAGTCTGCCCGGTGGGCCGCCTCATGGTCCAACAGGTATCGCTTGGCTTCGATACCTCCGGCGAACCCGGTGAGGGAGCCGTCGGCGCCGACCACCCGATGGCAGGGCACGACGATCGAGAGCGGGTTGCGGCCGTTCGCCGCGCCGATCGCCCGCACGGCGGTGGGGCGGCCGATGGCGGCGGCCTGTTCGCCGTAGGTGACGGTGGTTCCGTACGGGATCTGCCGGAGCCCGACCCACGCGTCGCATTGAAAGTCGGTGCCGTCGGCATCGAGCGGTAGGTCGAAGTCCAGCCGGTCGCCGGCGAAGTACTCGTCGAGTTGGGCGGCGGTGGCGTCGAGCACCTCGTTGGTGCCTTCGACCGCGGCGCCGACGTCGACCCGGACCCGGGCATGGTCGTCGCCCGGCCACAGCACGGCGACCAGGTGGGTGGCCGAGGCGAGCAGCGTCAGGTCGCCGATCGGCGACGACACGACGCGACGGGTCAGGGCGGTGTCAGGGGCCGTGCTGGGGGCTGTATTGGGGGTAGAGGTGGGGTTCATGGAGTCATCCTGGTGGGTTCGGTAATTCATGCTTTTTGGCGGCGGGAGGGAGGGGACGAACGAATCGGGGATTGGCGAGAAGGTTCGACGGGCGCATCGGCGGCGGAGAACCAGAGGTGGGCAGCCGCGGTGGTGCGGTGCGGCCGCCAGGCTTCGGCGTGGTCGAGGACCTCGGCGGCGCTCGGGGGTTCGTCGGCCGCTAGCAAGCGGCCGACGGCCTTGCGCAACCCGAGGTCGGAGGCCGCGAACGCGTCGGGGTGACGCATGACCCGGCCGGCGATCACCGCCGCGGACCAGGGGCCGATGCCCGGTAACGCCGTGAGGGCGACGGTGATTGCGTCGAGGTCGTCGCCCGCGTACAGGTCGAGTTCGCCGCTCGCCACGGCCCGGGCGAACCCGACGATGGTGGCCCCGCGGGATTTCGGCATGCCAAACCCTTCGAGGTCGGCGTCGGCGAGCTGCTCAGCCGTCGGAAAGACATGGCTGAGTCCGTCCCGAAGCCCGGGCACCTCCGTTCCGTATGCAGCGGCGATCCGACCGGCGATGGTGGAGGCTCCGGCCACGCTGACCTGTTGGCCGAGCAGCACGCGAACCGAGGTTTCGAAGCGATCCCAGGCGCCGGGAAGGCGCAGCCCGGGCCGGCGCCGGACGAGCGCCCCGATCACCGGATCCGCCGAGAGGTGCCGATAGGCCGGCAGTTGATCGTGATCACAGCCAAAGAGCTGTCGGACCCGGGCCACGTCGTCGATGACCGAAGCCATGGTCGGTAGGTGAGCGGTCACCTCCAGGTGGCGCCCGTCACCGTGGTCGGCGACCTCGATGACGCCCGGGTAGCCGCAGCTTTCGATAGTGCGGCGGTACCGGCCATCGACGACGGTCTCCACGCCGGGGATGGCGCGCGAGCCCAGGTACGCGAGCACCTCGGCGACGTCGATCGAGCCCCGGTAGGCCACCCGCAGCCGCAGACCTCCGTCGGTGGCGAGCAGGTCGGTACGGCGCCGTCGCCGGCGCAACTCGGTGGGCGTGAAACCGAACATGGCCTTGACGTCGCGGTTCATCTGCCGAGCACTCGAAAACCCGGCGGCGTATGCGATGTCGGTGATCGTGAGGTCGGTCTCGTCGAACAGCCGCCGGGCAAAGTGGGCGCGTCGACTGCGGGCGACATAGTCGGGGGTGGCGCCGACGTGGTCGAGAAACAGGCGGCGGAGCTGGCGACCGCTGTAGCCGACCCGAGCGGCGACATCGGCCTCGGTACCTTCGTCGAGGGCCCCCTCGGTGATCAGCACGAGCGCTTGCGCCACGGCGGGCGGTACCTCGGCGGCATTGTCGATCAGCCGATCCGGACGGCACTTGAGGCACGGGCGGAACCCCGCGGCGCTCGCGGCCACCATGGACGGGTAGGGCCGAACGTTGCGGGCATGGGGCTGGGCCGCACAGTCGGCGCGGCAGTAGATGCCCGTGGTGACCACTCCCTGAATCGCGACCGTTGCCATGGGTGCAGTCTCGCGGCCGGCAACCCATGGAGCCAGTCACATTCGGACACCCGTGCCTGGTAGGTCACGCGTCGGTAGACTCAGCGCATGGCCAACCACCGGATCAGCATCACCTACTGCGTACCTTGAGATTATTCGGCCCGCGCCGTGAGCGCGGCGAACGATCTGCTCTCGACGTACCAGCACGTCATCGACGACCTCACCCTCGTGACGGGCGACAAAGGCGTCTTCGACGTGACCGTTGACGGCGAGACGATCTTCTCCAAGAACGAGATCGGGCGCCACGCAAACGAGGGCGAAGTGCTCGACCTGTTCGCCGCCGCCTACGGCGAGGGCGTCCCCGTCTACGGAACCTGAGCGAGCTCGTCGAGCAGGGGCAGGAGCGTGTCGGCGTCGGCCGACGGTAGGCCAAAGATGACCCGATCGACCCCGGTTTCGGCGAGCGCGGCGAGCGCATCGGGGTCGGTTGGCGCGTAGTAGATGCTGACCTCGATCTCGTCGGGGTCGCGACCGGCCTCGGTGGCCGCGTCGCGCAGTGCGCCCATGTCGCCGGGGTCGAAGCCGCGCGAACCGATCGGCACCCAACCGTTCCCATACCGGACGACCCGCCGGATGGCGGCCGGACCGCTGCCCGCCACGTGGATCGGCGGATGCGGCTTCTGCACCGGCTTGGGCCACATGTGAAACGGCTCGTAGGCGACCCGATCGCCGCCATAGGAGATCTCGGTCTCGGTCCACATCGCCTGCATGGCTTCGATGCGCTCGCGCAGCAGCTTCCAGCGGCCCTCGAACGGCGTGCCGTGGTCCGCCATCTCCTCGGCGTTCCAGCCACCGCCCACCCCGAACAAAAAGCGGCCGCCGGAGTACAGATCGAGGCTGGCAACCGATTTCGCGGTGTGGATCGGGTCGCGTTGCACAACCAGGCAGATACCGGTGGCCAGCTTCAAGGTGGTGGTCGCCGCCGCAGCCATCGACAAGGCCACAAACGGATCCGCGGTGTCGTAGTACATCTTGGGCAGCTCATCGCCACCCGGCCACGGTGACGCTCGAGACAGGGGAATGTGGGAGTGCTCCGCGACCCACAACGACTCGAAGCCCCGCTCCTCGAGCGCCCGACCCAACTCCATCGGGTGCATTGAGTAGTCGGTGGGAAAGATCGCTACGCCGTGTTTCATGCCCCGATCCTCGCACGTGGCGACCGGGGTGCGGAACGGTGGAGACAACGTCCGCGGTCAATCCCAGCTAGAAGCCGGCTGCGGCCACCAGGGCGGCGCGGACCGCGGCGTAGATCTCGGTGGTCGCGAACGACGAATCCCAGAGACCCGGGCGGGCATCGTTGCCCATGCGTTGGAAGTTGAAGTACCGGTCGTTCCAGCCCCAGAAGGTGATCTCGCTGCACGCGTCGACACCGAGGCAGGTGTTGACGAGGTCGACGTAGGCCTGCACCTGCTGCTCGCGGGTGAACGGCCGGTCCCGAAGCCCCGGATAGTCGATCTCGGTGAGGGCGATATCGAGCCCCGTGGGCACGTATTCCGCCACCATTCGGGCGTAGTCCGCCGCGTCGTACAACCCGGGAATGGCATGGCTTTGGAGGCCCACACCGTCGACGGGCACCCCCTCGGCCTGCAGCTCGGCGAGGAGAGCCAGGAGGGCTTCGTGTTTACCGTCGACGGAGTCGATGCCGGCTTCGTTCAGCCACAGCTCGGCGTCGGGGTCGACGGCTTTGGCCATCCAGAACACCTCCGCTATCCACCCCGGACCGAGTACCCGCTCAAAGACGTTGTCGGTTCGGCCGACCCCGGCGAGTTCGAGCGGTTCGTTGACCACGTCGTAGCGGGCCACCCGGCCGCGGTAGCGCTCCAGGACGGAGGTGACCCGTTCGCGCAGCACCGCCCGCAACTCGGCCGGATCGGTGATGGCCGACACGTAGTCCGGGATCTGCGCGGCCTGGGCGAAGACGAGCGTGTGCCCGCGCACCTCCTGGCCGTTGGCGTTCGCGAAGTCGACGATGCGGTCGGCGTCCTCCCAGGCGACGTCGCCGCGCACGGTCTCCTGCTGGCGCCACTTCATCTCAAAGTTGGGCGTTACGCCGGTGAACTCCTCGGTGGCGACGGGGACGTACTGGGCGTCGTCGAGTCCTACCGCCCAGACCACGGCCCCGATGCGACGGCCGGACCGTTCCCCGAGCTCACCCAGCGTGCAGGTATCGACCGTGCACGGCGCTTCGGTGGTCGTGGGTGCGACAGTGGTTGGGGGAACGGTTGGGGGAACGGTTGGAGGAACCGTGGTGGGAGGGGACGATGGTGGCGCGGTGTCGAAGGCGACCGCGGCGGCCGAGGTGGGCGGTGCGAGGACCTCCTCGGCCGACAGGGCGGTTTCGATGAAGGCGTCGAGGTCGTCGCCGTCGCTTGCGCAGGCCACGCCGGTGAGCGCCAACGCGAGACCGAGCGCGACGAGCCGGCGAACGGGCCGCCGACTGGCATGGCGCCATCTTGAGAGAAGCGCCGGGGGACTCGGTGTGAGATGCGGTGAACGGGAGGGGGATTGCACGAAGTTGGAAGGATATTGGATCGGAGACTTCGTGGTGCACCACTACCGTCCGCCCGGGCCCCAGGTGATAGTCTCTTACCAAAACGCGACCCCTCTTCACTTCCTCGTCACCGCGGCGCGAGAGGGGTTCGTGTCGCCCCGCCTCGCCGGGGGACATCGGCGCGAGACGCACTCAGAAAGGCACCACCGTTGACCCGACTCGGCTTTTTGCTCGACTCCGACTCCTGCATTGGCTGCCACGCGTGCACGGTGGCGTGCAAGAGCGAACACGACGTGCCGTTGGGCGTGAACCGCACGTGGGTCAAATACATCGAGACGGGGACCTTTCCCGACGTCTCGCGCAAGTTCAACGTGATGCGGTGCAACCAGTGCGACGACGCCCCGTGCATGACCATCTGCCCGACCTCGGCGCTGTTTCGAGCCGACAACGGGGTGGTCGACTTTCAGGACGACGACTGCATTGGCTGCAAGTCGTGCATGAATGCCTGCCCCTACGACGCGCTGTACATCAACCCCGAGACCAACACCGCGCACAAATGCAATATGTGCAACCACCGCGTCGAGGTTGGGCTCGAACCGTCGTGTCAGATCGTGTGCCCCACCGAGGCCATCAAGATCGGCGACCTCGACGACCCCAACTCCGAGATCAGCCGCATCATCGCCCGCGACGACGTTGCGGTGCGCTCTCCGGAGCAGAACACCAAACCCAAGGTCTATTACCGGGGCGCCGATCAGGCGGCGCTCGACCCCACCCGAACCGCGATCGCCAACGACGGGATGATCTGGGCCGACACGCTGCGCCCGACCGACGGCAGCGCCAAGCACCCGAGCGTGCCGGTCACCATCGGGGCCAAGCCCGAATCGATGGACGGGGTCGTCGCCCGCACTACCTACACCACCAGCCATCAGATGACCTGGAAGGCCCGGGTTTCGGGCTATCTGGTCACCAAGGCCATCGCCGCAGGGGCGATGTTGGTCGCCGCTCTGCTCGTCCTGCTCGGCCACGCCGACGCCCAGGCCGCCGTCGGGGTCGTGCCGCCCATGATCGCCGGCGTGTTCCTCGCCGTCACCGGCTTCCTCCTGGTCACCGACCTGAAACAGCCGACCCGATTCCACTACCTCCTCACCAAGGGCAACCTGTCGTCGTGGTTGGTGAAGGGCGCCTACGTGCTGATGGCGTTCGCTCTCGTATGCGCCCTGTGGTGGCTGGCCGGTCTCATCGAGTCCGAGGGACTCCTGAAAGTACTCGCCATCCCGGCGGTTATCGGCGCCCTCGGGTGCGCCGGGTACACCGCGTTCTTGTTCGCCCAGTGCGAAGGCCGCGATCTGTGGCAGACCCCGCTGCTGCTCCCCACCCTGATCGCCCAGGCCGTCGCCGCGGGCGGAGCCGTGTACGCCATCGTCGATGTGTTCATGGCCGTGCCCGAAACCAACGCCATCCGGTGGGTCCTGCTCGGCGGCCTGCTCGCCGTCGCCGCGCTCATTGCGGTGGAGCTCACCTCGCACGGCTCACGTCACGTCGAGCTGGCGGTGCACGAGATGACCCACGGCGCCTACCGGGACAAGTTCTGGTTCGGTGGCATAGGGCTCGGCATCGTCATCCCCGCCGTGCTCGTGATCATCTCGCTCGCCGCCGACCTCGGCCCGGCCATGCCCGCCGTTGCCGGTCTCGCCGCTCTCGTCGGCATGTGGTTCTACGAGGACTCGTTCGTACGCGCCGGACAATCGGTACCGCTCTCCTAGGAACTCGACCATGACCGATCTGCACAAATACCCCCCGTTCGACAAGTGGCACGACTGGACCGAACTCGACGCCAAGGCGTGGCCGGACAAGGTCGAGAAGAACTACACCCTCGTGCCGACCTCGTGCTTCAACTGCGAGGCCGGGTGCGGGCTGATCGCCTACTTCGATCACGAGACCGGCGAGATCGCCAAGGTCGAGGGCAACCCGGAGCACCCGGCGAGTCGCGGCCGCAACTGTGCCAAGGGGCCGGCGACGCTGAATCAGGTGTATGACCCCGAGCGGGTTCTGTACCCCATGAAGCGGGTGGGCGAGCGCGGCAGCGGCGCCTGGGAACGCATCTCCTGGGATCAGGCCCTCGACGAGATCGGTGCCCGGTTGCGCACCGCGTTCGAGCAGGACCGCCACAACGAGGTCATGTACCACGTCGGCCGTCCGGGCGAAGAGGGCTACACCGACCGGGTCCTCAAATCGTGGGGGGTCGACGGCCACAACTCCCACACCAATATCTGCTCGTCGAACGCGCGCATCGGGTACCAGTCCTGGATGGGTCACGACCGCCCGTCGGCGGACTACGCCAACGCCAAGGTGATCTTCCTTATCTCCTCGCATCTCGAGTCCGGGCACTACTTCAACCCGCACGCACAGCGCATCATCGAGGCGCAGTCCAAGGGGGCGACGGTGATCTGCGTCGACCCACGACTCTCGAACACCGGCTCCAAGGCCGACCACTGGTTGCCCACCTGGCCGGGCACCGAACCGTTCCTGTTGTTGTCGATCGTCCACGAACTCCTCGAGAACGGCACCTGGGAGCGCGATTTCGTCGAACGCTGGGTGAACTGGGACACCTTCCTCGCCGAGGAGTTCCCCGACCTGCCGAACACGTTCGCGTCGGTCGAGCAGGCGCTGAAGTCGCACTACGCCGAGTACACGCCCGAGAAGGCCGAACACATCACCGGTATCCCCGCGGCACAGATCCGCGAGATCGCCCGGGTGATCGGCGAACATCCCACCAAATTCGCCTCTCACAACTGGCGGGCGGCCGGGGCCGGCCACCTCGGCGGTTGGCAGGTGGCGCGCTGCCTGTTCTTCATCGCCGTGCTCACCGGTTCCGTCGCGACGGTCGGTGGCACGTCGGGCAACGGTTGGAACAAGTTCAAGCCCGCCGCCCCCAAGGGGGCGCCGCCCCTCACCCGGTGGAACGAGCTCGAATGGCCGGCGGAGTACCCGCTGTCGTACCACGAGATGTCGATCCTGCTCCCCCACTTCCTCAACGAGGGCCGCGGCAAGCTCGACACCTATTTCAGCCGGGTCTACAACCCGATCTGGACCAACCCCGACGGGTTCACCTGGCTCGAAGCGCTACGGGACCCCGACAAGGTGGCGTGTCACGTCGCCCTCACCCCGACCTGGTCCGAAACCGCCTGGTTCGCCGACTACGTCCTGCCGATGGGCGTGGGGGCCGAACGCCACGATGTCGTGTCGTACGAGACCCACTCGGGCCGTTGGATCGCCTTCCGGCAATCGGTGTTTCGCCGCTTCGCCGAAATTCGGGCGGAACAGACCGGGGCGCCGGGCCTCGACGCCGACTCGAGAACCCACGAGTTCAACCCCGGAGAGGTGTGGGAGGAAAACGAGTTCTGGGTCGATTTGAGCTGGCGCATCGACCCCGACGGGTCCATGGGCATTCGCCAATGGTTCGAAAGCGACGAGCATCCGGGCAAGCCGGTCGGCATCGACGAGTACTACGGCAAGATGTTTTCCGAGTCGGTGCCCGGGCTGGCCGAAGCGGCCGAAGCCGCCGGTCAGACCCCGCTCGACTACATGCGCGATCGTGGGGCGTTCGCGGTCGAGGGCGACCAGTACACGCCCTATGAGCGCACGGTCGACCCCTCGGTGGTCGAGGGATGCGAGAAGGACGACGGCGGGGTCTACCGCAAGCCCGGCACACCGGGTGCGTGGGATGGCGAAGCCGAGAGCGTGAGCGACCTGACGCTGTCACCGCTGGGCGACGGGTCACCGGCGATCGAGATCGACGGTGACCTCAAGGAAGGTTTCGTCACCCCGTCGAAGAAGCTCGAACTCTTCTCGACCACCCTCAAGGACTGGGGTTGGCCGGAGTACGCGACCCCGACCTGGATCCCGTCGCACGTGCACTGGGAAGACCTCGATCTCGCCGGCAACGAACGTATCTTGTTGCCGACCTTTCGCATCCCCACGCTGATCCACACCCGGTCGGCGAACTCGAAGTGGTTGAACGAAATCAGTCACCGCCACCCCCTGTGGGTGCATCCGAGCGACGCCGAGAAGCTGGGAATCGAAGAAAACGGCCTGGTGCGGATCACGACGCGCATCGGCCACTTCGTCATCCAGGCCTGGCGCACCGAGGGCATTCGGCCCGGCGTGGTCGCCGCCTCCCACCACATGGGCCGCTGGCGGCTCGAGGACGAAAAGGCTCGCTCGTGGAGCGCCGGTATCGCCAAGGTCGACTCGGCGCCGTCGAGCGACGGGCACCACACGTGGTCGCTGAAACGCACGGCCGGCGCCAGCGCATACGGCAGCGACGATGCCGATACCGATCGCATCTGGTGGAGCGATACCGGTGTGCACCAGAACCTCACGTTCTGTGTGCAGCCCGACCCGATCTCCGGCATGCAGTGCTGGCACCAGGCCGTGCGGGTGACCCCGGCCGAAGCCGGCGACGAGTACGGCGACGTGGTCGTCGACACCGCCAAATCGCGCGAGGCGTACCTCGACTGGTTGGGCAAGACCCGGCCCGGCCCCGGCCCGGGCGGCCTGCGCCGACCGCTGTGGTATGCCCGGCCGCTGAAGCCCACCGCGTCGGCCTACCTCGCGGATTCGTTGGACTGACCGCTCCGTCGGCCGCCAATGCCGACTTCACCAGTGCGTTAGGCGAGGGCTCCACCATCGATGGTGATCGCCTGACCGGTGATGTAGTTGCCGTCGTTGGACAACAACATCGCGACAACGCCGGCCACGTCGGCCGGCTGACCGAAGCCGAGTAGCGACATCTGGCGCATCAACACCTGATAGTCGATCCCGTCGGGAAAGTCGGGTTCGCTCATGCGGGTGGAGATCGATCCCGGGGCGACACAGTTCACCCGGACGCCAACGCTCGCAAACTCGACGGCCAGCGATCGGGTGAGGGCCAACACCCCACCCTTGCTGGCCGCGTAGGCAACGGAGTACGGAAGTCCGGCGAACGAGGTGGTCGAAGCCGTGTTGACGATCTTGCCGCGGCTCTCGATCAGATGGGGCAGCGCGGCTCGGCACACCTGAAACGTGCCGACGAGGTTGATCTCCACATCTCGACGGAAGGTGGCGGTGTGCATCTCGGTGCTGTGCGCCCAGGACTGCACGCCGGCGGCGTTGAATACACCGTCGAGGCGACCGAACGCCTCGACGCAGGCCGCGATCGAAGCGTCGACCTGGTCCTGCTCGCGCACGTCGACCGCATGCATCTCGACCCGAACTCCAGCGGCCCGGGCCGCCTCGGCGGTGCCGGCCAGCTCATCGGCCGCGACATCGACGAGAAACAGCGACGCCCCCTCGGCGGCGAGCCGAGCGCAGGTACCCTCGCCGATGCCGGTCGCCGCACCCGTGACGTAGATCACCGATTCGGTCAGCCGACCGGTTGGGTGGGGCTCGGCCGGGTTGGCCTGCCCGCTCGGTGTTTCGGTCTGTCCGGCTGGTTCAGTCATCGGAGGTCCAGTGTGCCTTCACCCGCTCCGTTCGCCACCACCGAATCGACCGCCGGCGACCGGGGCGAACGCCGTGCCGGGCGACAGTCGAGCGAGGCATACCAATGGGCTGAACGGACCATTGTCGAACAATGCGTGCCGAACGCCGGTGGATTTCCTCAGTAGTAGGCCCGATGGACCGATACAGACCCTACGGATGGACTGCCGTCAGGCTCCCGCCTGGGTCCGTCCCGCCCAAGATTTCACCCACTGCTACGCAAGGAAACAGCGGAATGGCAAGCAAAACCCAATCGAGCATCAAGCGGAAGATCATCACCCGGTTCGTGCCCCTCGTGGTCGTCCCGACCTTGATTCTGGCGCTCGTCGCCTCCATCGGTCTCAGCCGTCTGCGTACCACCACCACCGGAGCGCTGGCTCAATCGGAAACCGCGCTCGGCGAAGACGTCGTGGGCTTCGAGGCCCAGGAACGCGCCGAGAACGCCGCTGACCAGCTGACCGTCTACCTGGCCACCCACGTGGGCCACATCGGGTTCGTCGGTGTCATCCCGCTCATCTCGTCGACCGTGGTCGACGGCGACGAACTGGTCGAGTCCCGCGGCGGTCTGGCCAACCTGTCCGTTGACGAAGCCGAAGCGCAAGCGCCGGCCGGCAACTCGCTCAACATCAATCCCGAAGCGACCGCCTTCCTGCAGAGCCAGGTCGGCGAGGTCTACACCGAGTTCGTCCTGACCGACAGCCGGGGTATCACCCTCGGGTCGTCGAGCGACACCGGTCAGTACGTCTACCGCGAAGAGGCGTGGTGGAACGAGGCCTGGACGACGGGCACCGCAGTGAGCCCGCCGAAGCTCGACCAGGAAACGGGTGGCTGGGAACTCACCGTGGGTAGCCGCATCATGGACGAAGGCTCGAGCGAAGCGCGCGGCGTTATCGGCGTGACGCTGAGCCTCGACATCCTCGACGAGCTGGCTGCCGCCTACACCATCGGGACCGACGAGACGCTCTCGATCAGCCTCGGCGACGGCTTCCTCTTCAGCCAGGCCACCGCCGGCACCGTGAACAGCTCCGATGTCATGGCCGACAGCACCCAGCGCCTGAGCAGCCTGATCTTCGAGGCGAGCCGGTCCGAAGACCCCGGTTTCTCCATCAACGCAGAAACCGTGAGCGGCTACGCCAAGGTCGGCAACCCGGACCTCGGCCGGGCCGTGAACGACTTCGTCATGGACGAGCGCATGCAGGCCGAGCTCAACCGGCTCGGCCGCTGGACGATCATCGTCGAGCGCCCGGCCGAAACCGCGTTCGCCTCCATCGATGGGTTCGAAGCCATCGATGAGGCCGTGGATGACAGCCGAAGCGCGCTCAGTGCCGCCATGGCCATCGCCCTGTTGCTCGCCGTCATCGCCGGTCTCATCGGCTCGACGGTGGTCGCGAACCAGATCGTGAAGCCGATTCGTCGCCTGTCCGCCATGGCGACGGCGGCATCGGAGCGCTCGCTGCCCGAAACCCTCGAAGCCATCGAGGACATGGGTCCGGACGAGCAGCCGCCGACCCCGGCCCCGATCGTCATCTCCTCGGGCGATGAGCTCGAGCACCTGGCGCAGTCGATGAACTCGCTGCAGACCACCGCCACCGACATGGCGGTCGGCCAGGCGATCGCCCGTCGCCAGCGCACCGACCTGTTCCTGAACATCGGTCGCCGGAACCAGAACCTGGTGAGCAAGGCCCTCGAGCAGATCGAGTCGCTCGAGCGCAACGAGACCGACTCGGAGACCCTCGGCGGCCTGCTCGCCCTGGATCACCTGGCGACCCGCATGCGCCGGAACGCAGAAAGCCTCGTGGTGCTCTCGGGTACCGAGGCCAAGAAGAGCCGTGGCGCCCCGGCCCCGGTCCGCGACATCGTTCGTGGTGCCGCCGGCCAGATCGCCGACTACGAGCGGGTCGACTTCAACAAGTTCGACGAAGCCAAGGTCAAGGGCGATGTCATCGGCGACCTCGTGCACACCCTGGCCGAGCTGGTGGAGAACGCCACCAACTTCTCGCCGCCGACCAGCCGGGTCAACATCTCGGGCCAAAAGGTCGAGGACGGCTACCAGATCGAGATCGTGGACGAAGGCGTGGGCATGAGCGCCGAGCGCCGCGAGGAGATGAACCGTCGTCTCGCCGACACCGAGTTTGCTGCGCAGCAGTCGAGCTCGTATCTCGGCCTGCAGGTGGTCAGCCGCCTCGCCGCCCGTCACGACTTCACCGTTTCGATTTCGGCAGCCAAGGGTTCGGGTTCGCTCGTAACCGTGCACCTACCGACTGCGGTGTTGTACGACGCCACGGCCACCAAGACCGCTCCAAAGGCCAAGTCGGGCGCCGCCCCGGCCATCCCGGCCCCAGTCGGTACGACCAAGGCGCCGGAGGGAACTCCCAAGTCCGACACCACCAAGGCCGGCCCCACCAAGACCGACGGCGCCAAGACCGGCACCGCCAAGACCGGCACCACCAAGGCCGACACGGCCAAGACCGACGCTACGGCCAAGACCGGCACCACCAAGACCGACGCGGCCAAGACCGGCGCCACCAAGACCGGCACTGCCAAGCCCGCGCCGGCCGCTCCGGCGGAGATGACCTCCACCGGCTTCCGTCGACGGGGAACCGGCGATTCCGACGCGGCGGCGCCGGCGAAGCTGGACAAGCCAGAAGCGAAGAGCGACAAGCGCAAGCCCGCGACGGACTCGGCCAGGACCGAGCCGGCGAAACCGGCGAAGGCCAAGGTCTCCCCGACCACTCCCGGCACGAAGGCTCCCGCCAAGGGTGAAACCGGCAAGGGTGATACCGGCAAGGCCCAGAAGCCAGAACCGGCCAAGCCGAGCGTCATTACGACCCCGACCACCACCCAGTCGAACACCACCCAGGCGAAAACCACGCAGTCGACCACCACCGACGCCAAGGCCCAGCCGGCCAAGACCGACGCGAAGTCGACCACGGCGAAGCCGACGGGCGCCGCCGCCAAGGCTCAGCCGGCCAAGCCCGCCGACACGGCCGGTGGGTTCACCCGCCGAGCCAAGCCGAGCGAGAAAGCGGCCGAAGCGGCCGACGCCTCGCCGAGCGGGTTCACCCGCCGGTCCAAGGCCCCGGCCGAAGCATCGAGCCCGGCCAAGCCCAAGCGCCAGAAGAAGGTGACGATGGGCAAGCCCGCCGACGCCGACGCCGAAAAGACCCGGTCCCGGTTCGCCTCGCTCCAGTCCGGTCAGCAAAAGGCTGCCGCGGCCGAGTCGCCCAAGGCGACGACGCCCGCCGGCACCAAGCCGACCGCGAAGGCTCCGGTGGAAAAGCCGGGCCAGGCCGAAACCAAGGCCAGCGCCAAGAACACCGATCCCAAGAACACCGATGCCAAAAACACCGGTGCCAAGAACAAGAACGACAAGACCTCGTCCAACGACGATGAAAAGAGCCCCCTTAGCCGCATGCAGTCCGGGTTGCGAGATGCCCGTGACGTCATCGGCGATGAGGGCCTGACGGAAAGCGAGCAGAAGTAATGTCCGAAGTGAAAGATGCGGCAGCGTTCGAGTGGATGCTGTCGAGCTTCGTCGAGAACACCGCAGGCGTCCGTGAGGCGACCGCGGTTTCCTCCGACGGCCTCCTAATCGGCTCGTCCCGTCAAGATGGGCGAGATCAACTCGATGCCCTGGCCGCCATGGTGGCCGGTATGTCCAGCCTCGCTCGTGGCGCGGTCGATTTCCTCGACCACGATGCGCTCGAGAACGTCCTTATCGAGACCGACCAGGGTTACCTGTTCCTCTCGCTGATCAGCGATGGGTCCGCGCTTGCGGTCCACGCCGCCCGAGACTGTGATCTCGGTCTGGTCGGCTACGAGATCATGTTGCTCGTCGATCGTGTCGGTGAGGCGCTCACGCCCGAACTCATGGCCGAGCTGAAGAACCTGCTCACGGTCTGATCCCATGGAACCCGACACCGACGACGCGAGCGCTGCGGAAAACCGGCTTATTCGGCCGTACATGGTGACGCGCGGCCGCACTGCGGCTAGTCACCTGTCGGTAGAAATGTTGGTTGTGGCCAAGCGCCAAGACGCGGGTGACCTGGCGGATGAGGCACGGCGAATATTCAACGCCTGCCCGAAACCGGTTGCCATCGCGGAGCTCGCCGCACGAATTGACCTACCCCTCGGTATCACCCGCGTTCTGGTGGCCGACCTTGTTGACAGCAACTACCTGAAAACCTTCGACACCGCGGCATCCGACGACGCGGACATCGTGCGCAGGATCCTCCATGCGCTCGAGAAGTAACGGAGAAAGACCCATGAGTCGACCAGTATCAGCAAAATTCGTCATTTCCGGCGGATTTGGCGCCGGAAAGACCACGTACGTCACCTCGGTGTCGGAGATCAAACCCCTCCGCACCGAAGGTGAGATGACCTCCAAGGGCATCGGCGTGGACGACGGCACCAAGGTTCCGGGGAAGACGACCACAACGGTGGCCATGGACTTCGGCCGGTTGACGATCGACGAATCGCTCGTCGTCTACCTGTTCGGAACTCCAGGCCAGGACCGCTTCGGGTTCATGTGGGACGACCTGTCCGAAGGTGCCCTCGGCGCCATCGTGCTCGTCGACACCCGCCGACTCGATGAGTGCTACCCCGCACTGGACTACTTCGAGGCCAAGGGCATCCCCTTCGTTATGGCCCTCAACCAGTTCCAGGGCGCGGATGAGCACGACATCGAAGAGGTGCGCTACGCACTGAACATCGATAGTGCGGTGCCGATGATCCATTGCGACGCCCGCAAGACGGACTCGGTGCGCAACGTCATGGTGCGCTTGTGCCACCACGTCCTCAGCCGGATCAGCGAACAGGCCGCCGAAAGCAAAGACTCCTCCGGCAGCGATGCCGAAGAGGTCGACAGCGACGACGCTGTTCCCCAACCGGCAGGGTAGGTACCGCAGGCATGCTCTTTGCACTTCGAGCTGCCGCATACCTCGTCCTGATCACCCTGGCGGCCCCGTTCGGCCGCAAAGCCAAAGGGGCTGATCAGGCCTCGGCCGGCGCCCCGAAACCACCACCCCCAACCTCGCCCGAAGAACCGACGGAGAAGGATGATTCCTTCACCGCTGGTCCGGACCGCAGCGAGAATCTGCACGTCCGGTTGGCGGAACAACGCGCCGAGATCGGTCGGCTGAACCAAACGCTCGCCGCGGTCGAGGCTCAGGCCGACACCAGCGATCGCGAGCTGATGGACACGAGGGAGAAGCTCTCGATCGTCCAGGGTCAGCTGACCAAGCGCAACGCCGAATTGGTTCGGGTGAACGAAGAACTGGCGGCCGCGACGCCGGCCAGCCCGGATTCGTCGGACAATCCCGAATACGACCTGAACGTCGAACGGGCCAAGACCTCCAACCTGGTCAAGGATCTGGCCACGGTCTCCAGCGAACTCGACCAGGCCCGCAAAGAGGCCAAGGACGCCACCGAGAAGCTGTCCGCGCTACACAAGGAACTGGGCGCGGCGCGCAACGAGATCACCGAGCGCGATGCCCGCATCGCTGAGCTCACCGAGTCGTTGGAAGCCGCGCAGGCGTCCGGCGGAGCAGAGGCGGAGGCGGAGCGGATCGCGCTTTCCAAGGCCAAGGTGAAGTCCACCCCCGCGGTGGCCTCGAAGGACGATCTGGCCAGCGCGTTCAGCAAATTGGCCGACCTGAAGAAGGACTGAGACCAAGACTGTCTCACCGGGTCGGCATAGTCATAGATGCCATGACTGCCAACTCTTTGCACTTCGCTGCCGCCGTTCGCGACCTGTGCGAAGCATCGCGCCATCTGGGTCTTGACCCGCCGACGTTTCGCAGCCCACCCGCCGGCGGAACCCATCGCACCATCCGCCGCCGAACCCCCGGCGGTGCCACCGTCGCCATTCAGATTCGCGGGCGACCCTGGGGCGCGGTGGTGGCCGACATGATCGAAGGCATCATCGTCGCCAACCATCTCCAGGGGATGCGCGCCGACACGGTTCGCGACGACCTCTGGCGGGTCATGGAGGATGTCGTCACGCTGTCGATGGCGGCCTAACCGTTGCCCGCGACAACTGGGACTTGAACGGCGGCTGCGTTACCGTGACGCGTCGACCCGCTCGTCGAGCGCGAGCCGGTGGAGATCAACTCTTGACCACGGTGGCCATGACAGCTGAAGGACACGTACAGGGCGGCGCGGCGAAGGTACTCGTCGTGAGCATTATGCGCACGGGCGGAACCAGCTTGCTCTGGATGGCGCGCTCCCAAGTAGGTCACGCGGCTGCGTTTCCGTTCGACGGTGGCGAGTCCATCGACTTCATCGAGGCCGTGCAAAACGTGGAGTACCTTCACGGTCTCGACGCGCAACGGCTTCACGAGTTGAGAATTGTGGTCGCCCACGGTCCGCTGTGGTCGGCGGCGCATCTTCCCGGGTTCCGCCCCGTCGCCATCTTGCGCGAGCCCACGGCCAGGGCCGTTTCGATGCTGAAGATGCTTCGAGCCCAACATCCCGATGCCGACTGGGACGAGCTGTATCACCGACCGTTGACCCAGGCGATCGTCGTGAACCATCAGACCCGGCTGCTCGGGCTAGCCGACGGCGAAGGTCTCCCGGCACCGAATCGAGTGCAACTGGACATCGGCCCGGACCACCTGACCCGCGCGGTGCACAACCTGAACGAACTCGCGGTCCTCGGGCTCATGGACCACGTCGACACGTACGTGCGGGAGGTCTTCGGCCTCCTGCGCGAGCCCGTTCCGAAGGTTCGCCGAATGAACAGTTCGGAAACCATCGACGTGCCGGACTCCATCGTGGCGATGGTGCACAGCGCCAACTGGGCCGACCACGCACTCTACGACGAAGCCGTTGCGGCCTGGCACGACCGGCATCCGACACCGTCCTGACTACCCACCGACACGACCACAAGATTGGCGAGCATGAAGGCAGCGAATGGCGAGACTATCCGCATCGGTTTTGGGCTGGGCACCAACAGTCACACGAACAATCCGGACCGGCTGGCTCCGTTGATCGAAGGGCTCGAGCGGCACGGGTTCGATTCGATCTGGTTCGCCGAGCGGGTCGCGGGCGCCACCCTCGACCCGGTGGTGGCGATGACCTGGGCCGCGGCGCGCACCGAGAAGCTCAAGTTCGGGCCGAGCGTAATGGTGGTGCCGGGCCGCAATCCGGTGCTGCTGGCGAAGTCCCTGGCCAGCCTCGATCGCGTGTCGAACGGTCGACTGCTGCCGGCCTTTGGTCTCGGTGCGGTGAACCTGGGCGACCATCAGGCGTTCGGCGTCGAGCGGCGGGAACGGTCGCCGTGGTTCGACGAGGCGTTGCCGTTGCTGCGCCGGCTGTGGACCGAGGACCGGGTCGACCACGACGGCGAGCGGTTTCACCTCGAAGGGGTGAAGGTTGAACCCAAGCCGGTGCAGGACCCGCTCGAGGTGTGGCTCGGCGGCGTTGCGCCGAGCGAGCTGCGCCGAACCGGACGGTTCGGCGACGGTTGGTTGCCGAGCTTTTGCACGCCCGACGACGTCGCCGACGGCATGGCGGTCGTCGATCAGGCCAGTGCGGATGCGGGCCGCGACCCCATCGATCGGGGCCACGTCGGGGCGCTCATCGTCTACACCCAAGACGGTTCGATGCCCGAGCGGTTCGCTCGGGTGATCGAGGCTCGGCGACCGGAGCTGTCGCCGGGCGACATCATCGTCGCCGGCCGCGAGGCGCTGAGCGCTCGCATCACCGAATTCTGCGATGCCGGGGCAACCAAGTTTGTCGTGATGCCGGCCGACGAACCCGACGATTGGGCGGCCGAACTCGATCAGCTGGCCGACGCGGTGTTGCACTTCCACGCTCACTGACCGTCGTTCCGGTCATCTTTCGGTGGGCGGAGCCCGGCTCTATGGTCGGTCGATGGCCGACTTTGCTATCGATCCCACCCTGCAGGACCAGCTCGAGTGGATGCGGGCGTTCGTCGATGACGAAATCGTGGAGATCGACCTCGCGTTCGGCGGCGAGGAGGCGGTGTACAACAAGAAGAGCGTGTTGTGGTCCGAGGTCCTGCGCCCGCTCCAGGAAAAGGTACGTGAGCGCGGTTTGTGGTCGTGTCACCTGACGCCGGAGTTCGGAGGACAGGGGTACGGACAGGTGCAGCTGGCCTACATGAACGAGATCCTCGGGCGCACCACGTTCGGGCCCAGCATCTTCGGCTGCCAGGCCCCCGATTCGGGCAATGCCGAGATCATTGCCGAGTACGGCACCCCCGAGCAGAAGGAGCGGTACCTCCAGCCGCTGATCGACGGGATGATCTCGTCGTCGTACAACATGACCGAACCCCAGGGCGGAGCCGACCCGAGCCAATTTCGGTTTCGGGCGACCCGCGACGGTGACGAGTGGGTGTTGCAGGGCGAGAAGTTCTACGCGTCGAGCCTGCCGTACGCCGAGTTCGCGATCGTCATGGCGGTGACCGACCCCACGGTGTCGGTGTACAAGGGCACGTCGATGTTTCTGGTGCCGACCGACAGGCCCGGCATCAACATCGTGCGTCGCACCGGGGTGGGCACCGAACCCGAGGGGCGCGGCAACCATCCGCTGGTGCACTACGACGACGTCCGGGTGCCGGCCGACAACATGCTCGGGCCCGAGGGGCAGGCGTTCGTGATCGCCCAGACCCGCCTGGGCGGTGGTCGGCTGCACCACGCGATGCGTACCGTCGGGGTCGTGGGTCGGTGTCTGGACATGATGGCCGAGCGGGCGTTGAGTCGGACGACGAGGGGCGAGTCGCTCGCCAGTCTCCAGATGACGCAGGAGAAGATCGCCGACACATGGATCGAGCTCCAGCAGTTTCGGTTGCAGGTGCTTCATGCGGCGTGGACGGTCGACCAGGTGGGCGGCCACGCGGCCCGCAAGGAGATCGCCGGGGTCAAGGTGGCGACGCCCAGGACGTTGCGCGAGACCGTGCTGCGCACCATTCAGTTGCACGGCGCACTCGGGATCTCGAACGAGATGCCGTTGTCGCCGATGCTGATCAACAGCGTGGTGATGGGTATCGCCGACGGGCCGACCGAAGTACACAAGCAGACCCTGGCCCGCCAGGTGTTGAAGGGGTATCAACCCGCCGAGGGCGACTGGCCGTCGGAGCACCTCCCCTATCGCCGGGCCGATGCCAAGGCCCGGTACGCCGACGTCCTCGAGCGCCACCTGGCCAATCTGTAGTCCGGCGAACGCGCCGCCCTAGGGTCGGCGTTCGCTCTAGCATCGGGCCGACGGGAGCGAGGCCGCGCGGCGGCAGGGGTGGGACCATCGATGGGACGAACCGGACGGACCAAACGACTCCGAGCAATCGGGGTGGTGTGGTTGGCGCTGGCTGCGGTGGCGGCGGTGCTGTCCACGGCGTCGCCGGCGACGGCGCTGCCGGGCCAGCCGTCGGTGCGGGTCGAAGTTGTGGTCGATGGGCTGGCCATCCCCTGGGATGTGGTCCCGTTGGCCGACGGGACGTTGTTGTACACCGAGCGGGCCGGCCGGTTCGGAGTACGGCTGCCCGATGGCACCACCCGCCGGCTCCAGGCCGATCTGAGCGATCTGTTCGTGCGCGGCGAGTCGGGGCTGATGGCCCTGGCGGCCGACCCCCGGTTCGCGCAGAACCGCCGGGTCTACACGTGTCAGGCCCAACGGGGGCCGTCGGTGCAGGTGGTGGCCTGGACGGTCGATGCCGGCTTCACCCGGTTGACGAGGGTGGCCGACCCGCTGGTCGGGGGCATCCCGCTGGTGACCGGCCGCCACGGCGGTTGTCGACTGGCCTTCTTCCGGGGGAGCCTGCTCGTGGCTACGGGCGATGCCGCGGTGGGCACCCACCCGCAGGATCTCTCGTCGCTCGGCGGCAAGGTGTTGCGAGTCGATCGCTTCACCGGGGCGGGGCACGCCGCGAACCCGTTTGCGGCCAGCCCGAACGCCAATGCCCGGCTTGTCTACACCTACGGTCACCGCAACGTGCAGGGTCTGGCGGTGCGCGGCGCTCGGGGCCAGGTGTTCGCCGTCGAACACGGGCCTCGGCGCGACGATGAGGTCAACCTGTTGCAGCCCGGTGGGAACTATGGCTGGAATCCGGTGCCGGGGTATGACGAGAACGTTCCCATGACCGACCTGCGGGAGTTTCCCGATGCGGTGCCGGCGGTGTGGTCCTCGGGCTTCCCCACCCTGGCCACCAGCGGCGGAGCCATCATCAAGGGTCGGCAGTGGGGCGCCTGGAACGGCGATCTGGCCGTCGCTTCGCTGAAGAACCGGTCGCTGCGGATCTTTCGACTGAGTCGCGACGGGCGACTCGAGGGGGTCGACGACGTGCCCGAACTGCGGGGCACCTTTGGCCGGCTTCGCTCGCCGGTGATGGGGCGCGACGGCGCGCTGTACATCACCACGTCGAACGGGAGTAACGACAAGATCCTGCGGGTCACGCCCACCGGCGCCCCGATCGGTCATCTCGACTTCGTGCGGCGGGGCGCAAACCCGGCGATCATCGAGGTCGGCGGTTGGGCCCTCGACCCGAACCGGCGGGGCCGTATCGGCATCCACCTCTACGACGATCGCCGCTACGTTGCGGGGTTCGCGGCCGATGTCGCCCGTCCCGACGTTGGCGCCGTCTACACCTGGCACGGCCCCGACCACGGGTTCTTCTTCACGACCCCCGCCTCGCCCGAACCCCAGCGGGTGTGCCTGTATGCCGTCGGCGCCGGTCCGGGTGGCAACACGCTTCTGGGCTGTCGAACCGTGCAGGCGGGCAGGGTTTCGTAGGCAGGGTTTCGTAGGCAGGGCCCCGGGGCCCGTGCTCGAGGCGATTCGGCTCAAGTTGTCGGCGTATCGCGTCGACAACTTGAGCAGTAAATCAGCCACGAATCAGCAACGAACAGGAGCCCTTTGTCCGTCGGACGCGTCGTCATCATCACCGTAGTACTGACCGTGTCGGGGTTGGCGGGGTTGGCTCTCGCCGCCATTGCCCAGCCATCGTCCGACGCGGCGCCATCGACCAACGCGTTGCCATGGACCGACCCGGCGACGGAGGATCTGATCCAGGTCGACATCATCAAGCTGTCCAGCTGGGCCGTGACGTATGACGTCACGTGCGCCGAACCGGCGCGAGCCGTCGTCCAGATGGAGTACGGCGGCTACACCACGTACGTGAGGCCGTTCGACTGTTCGCCCGAGCCGCAACGTCGAACGTCCGGCGTAAGCATGGAGAACTTCGCCTATGGCGACGATGTCGAGTTGACGCCAAAGGTCCAACTGCTCGTCGGGTCGACGGAGATGAACTTCGAGCTCGAGCCGGTGACCGCACCGATGGTCGAGGCCGAGGCACCCCGGATCGAATTCGACCGCGAGAACCTTCGCGTCGACCAGGTGCGCCAAACCGTCGTCGACGGCGAGCTGGTGATGTTCGTCGACGCCGTGTGCGACACCCCGATTCCCGAAGCCAACGCTGAGGTCTTCGTGCTCCAATACCCGGACGGCGAGAAGGTTCTGGCGCGCGGCCGTTCGGAGCCGGCCCGTTGCGACGGGGCGACGACCTTCGAGATTCCCGTCCGAGCCATCTGGGGAGTGCTGGGGGCGGGATCCGCACAGGTCTCCGGCCACGTTTCGGCGACGAACGCCAAGTGGCCGACCTCCGTGTTCAACGACCGTGAGGATGCTCAACTGCTCGTCGGCATGGAGCTCCCGACCACGCCGTTCACGGTGCCGCCGTGGGTGAGCGAACCTCCGATTCCCGTGATGCCCTAGGGACTTTCCCGAGGCGTTGGTCTTTCCCGGCTCGTGGTCGGGGGTTTGGTCAAGAGTGTCTCACCCCTTCTTTAGGGTGTGGGTATGGCTCCGAGGACCACTTCTGATACCGGTTCGCCGGCCGCTGGTGCAGCGGTTGGTGGGTCTGCGGTTGGTGGGTCCGGGCGGGCTGGTTCGGTGGGTGCGGTGATCGGGGCGTTGGCGGCGTTGGTCGCGGGTCAGGGCCCCGAAGCCGCGTTGGTGTCGTTGGCCCGGGTGAAACGGTGGGTCGATGTCGCCATGGACCGCCAGGTCGCCCGCATGCAGGCCGCCGGTGTCCCCGACCCCGATATCGAACAATCGCTGGCCGCCCAAACCAAGTCGACCCGGCGGGCCGCCAAAAACGCGACGAAACGCTCAAAGCTCATCGACGACAACCCCGAACTCGCCGACCAGGCCACCAACGGCGACCTCGGCCGAGACCAACTCGACGCCATCGCCAACGCCGCCGCCGAAACCAACACCCTCGACAATGTCGACGACGACCTCGTCGACGCCGTACGCCAGGGCACCCCCGATCAGGCCCGCCAACGCGCCAAAGACTGGGTCGACACCCAACGAGGCCTCGACGACGTCGAAACCGCCGAACAACGCCGCCACCGCCGCCGCCACGTCACTCGCTACCGCGACCACGACCGCGACATGTACGGGCTACGCATCGAAGGCGACAAAGCCTCGATCGACCACATGTTCCAAACCCTCCAGGCCCAAGCCAAACAACTCTACGAAACCGACGGCGGCCGCGACCTCGCCCCCACCAAACA
>CALHYX010000052.1 GCA_938041035.1 uncultured Acidimicrobiales bacterium
GATGGTGACGTGACCGGCGCCGCCGAGCAGCAGTTGGGTTTCGCCATCGATGGCCAGTTCGCTCACCCGCTGGCCTCGGTGGGTGGTGCCGTTGGCCGACCCCTGGTCGACGGCGAACCAGCGGTCGCCGCGCCGTTCGAGCACGAGGTGGGTGCGCGAGATGTTCGGCGCGTCGAGCACGATGTCGCTGCCGGCGCCTCGGCCGACGAGTAGACGGTCCTTGGTCGGGTCGAGTGCGACCTCGCGGCCGTCGACGATGATGCTCAGCACGAATCCTCCACAGCTGGAATGGCGGGGTTATCCAGCTGTGACACGCCTATCACCATCTTGCGACCGCGGGCAACGATCACGGCCTGCTGGAAGGCGGACCCGGCGCAGGGGCTGCGGGTCGGCGGTTGGGTGACGCCGCGAGAATTTGGTTCCGCGTGCAACTATTCCCGGGGGTTGTGGCTCGTGGTGGTGAAAGCCAGCGAGCGTGGGGGAAACGATGTCCGGGACACAGAACAAACGAGGATGGGCGGTTGCGCTCGTCGTGGTCGGCCTGGTCGCCAGTGCGTGCGGTTCCGACCCCGCGACGCCAACGCAGCAGGAAGCGGCAGTTGAAACAACGCAGGCGGCTCCCACTACGGAAGCACCTGGCCCCACTTCGGTGAGCACTTCCGCGCCGACCACTGCGCCCACCACCGCTGCTCCGAGCACTACCTCTCCCACCACCACCACCGACGCGACCGGAAAGTCGGCTTCGACCTTGCCAACCTCCGGCGATCCGTGTGCCACAGCCGCCGCCCATGAGCTCGGCGCGGAGGGGGTTGAGTACACGTTCGATCTCGCGGGGGAGGCAATCCCGATGGGTGTGTATGTCGAGGGCGAGTCCGCGCTCGCCGAGGGGGGCGTGTTGTGGGTCGCGCTGCACCCGCCCGCCGAATCGTGGCCGTGGGCGAAGGGGTTCACGGATCGCGACAAAGGGCTGACCGGCTTGCCCGAGGGAAGCCATGCATTCGTCTACCCAAACGCCCAGTCGGCGGACCCGTTCTGGTCGCGGTCGGCGAGCTACAACGTCGAGCACCTCGAAACACTGTTTGCCGCGCTCGATTCCTCGTTCTGTCTCGATCGGATGCGAGTCATACTCTCAGGCGTTGGGCAGGGAGCGCTCGCCGCGGGTCAGGCCGTCTGCCAGGGTGAGGTACCGGTCGACCTGCTGTTCCAGGCCTTCACCATGGTGGCGATGAACGACTGTCAGCCGCCCAACCCGGTTCCGGTAATTGGCGTGCTCCAGTACGATTTCAACGCGGTGGTCGGCGGCCACTGGGACGGTGCCTGGACTCCACCTGTCGATATCGAGATCGATCTGGTTGGGGAGGTGCCCTCCGGCCCCGCCGCGGTCGCCGGTTGGGCGGCGGTGAACGGCTGCACCGATGATCCCGCCGAGCAGACCTTCGAGGGCCTGGGCGCTGATCGGCCGCCGATCGAGTTGGCGCACGAAGAATGCGACGCCTTTGTCGTCGGCTACGGCCTGCCAACAGAGACGAGTGGGGTGGGGTTCGACGGGTCGGTCTACGAGGCCATGGCCAACGTGCTCGCTCCGTGGGTTCAGCGGGCGATCGCGGAGTGACTCCTCTGGCTCGGCGGCGGCGTAGCGCGATCGATCGCTCTGAGATGGCCCGATCGGCCGCGCAGTTGTTCGAGCGGGAATACGAACCAATGGTGCGGTTGGCTTTCCTGCTGACCGGCTCCAGCGAACTGGCCGAGGACGTTGTCGCCGATGCCTTTCTCGCGGTTCACGAGCGGTGGGATCGGTTGCTGAATCCAGCCGGGTACCTTCGCCGGTCGGTGGTGAATCTGTCCGCCCGCACCGCGGGTCGAAGTGCCCGCCGCCGAGCGATCGTGCGGGAGAACTCCCGGGTCATCCGACCGCGAGATTCCGAATCCGAGCCCGAATACCTCCTCGATGCGCTCGAACGGCTGCCCGAACGACAGCGGGTTGCACTGGTGCTCGCGTACTACGGGCGCTACCGGGCCGACGAAATTGCCGAAGCGCTCGGCTGTAGACCGGGCACCGCGAAGTCACTCGTTCACCGGGGCCTGAAACAGATGCGAAAGGAGCTCGGCGATGCCTGAACCACGAGATGAAGCAGACTCGGAGTGGCCCGACGCGCCGCGGTTGACCGAAGCGCTCGCCAACCGAGCTTCCGACGTCGAAATCAACACCGTCGCCCGGGCCCGAGTGGCCGAGCGGCTGGATCGTTCGCCGTCGGCCGAAACCGTGGTGCTAATCCGTCGAACGCCAGCTCCGCCCACATCACCGGCTTCGTACCGGCGAGTTGCGGTAGTGGCCGCCTGCGTTCTTGCACTGGCGATCGGCGGCGCCGGACTGGTCACCAAGTTCGGCGGCGGTGACGCCGATGTGCGGTTGGAGAATCCGGCCGAACAGTTTGGTGGCGAAGGAAGCGCCACCTCGGTCTCCCGATCTCCGTCGGACACTTCGGCAACGCCTCAGCCAAGTAGCCCCGGAGCCGTGCTAGCCGCATACGAAGACCAGGCCCACTGTGCTCGAACCGTCGACGATATCGATCGAGTCGACCGCTACGCCCTCGAAGCAGATGGTGGTTTGTCCGGGGTCGTCTCGGTGCGGGGCAAGTTCCGCGATCTAGCGAACCTCGTCCTCGTGGTGGCGCCGACCGAAACCGAGTCGGCGCCGGCGATAAGGCCTGCGCCCGGCGGTTTCGGGATGGTGCACACCGCGGCCGTGCAGCTCGAACCGGGCGGCGCCGATGCGGCGCTCGCTCGACTCGAGGGCGAGATGTGCGGATTCGGGTTGGCGCTCGGCAGCACCGTGGAGGGGTATGAGGTCGCGGCGCGCTTGGTGTGCGGTTCGGTGCGCGGCACGGCGCCGCTCGGCTATGTCTTCGAGACGCGGGCAGGCCCTCCGGCATGTGCCCTGCGGCAACCGACGATTCTGCTCTCCTCGGGTCCACACCCAGCGTTGAACGAGTGGGCGTCCAACTTGGGATGCACCGGCGAGAACCGGGCGGTCGATGATGCGGGCAACACGGTGGTTCGTTTCGACGAGTGTGGTTCTTCGTTACTGGTCGTCGAAACGGCGACCGATGACCCGTGGTCGGCCACGATCGAGGGTCGACCGGCGACAGAATTCATCGATCTGGTGCTCTCGTTTGTGGGATAGGCGCAAGTCTTTCCTCCCCAAAACACCGAACGCCGGGCCTGCTGGAAAGCAGGCCCGGCGCAGGGGCACGCAGCGCTCAGGTTCGGGGGCCGGTGGGCGCTGGCCGGGGTGGAACTAGGCGGACGGGCAGCCGAGCACGTCGCGTTTGGCGTACTTGGAGATCTGGGTCCAGTTGGCGTTCTGGATCTTGACCCCCTTCTTCACCAGACCGCTGGCGCAGGCGGGGCTGATCCATTCGCGGGTGCCGTTGGAGATCCACCAGTGCGCACCGGTGCCCTGCTTCATGATGAACGCACCGCCGCTCGGGGCTGGCGGCGCCGGGGCCGGTGGCGTCGGAGCGGGGGTTGGCGCCTTCGGGGTGGTCGGCAGGAACGGCAGGACGGGTCCATCGTTGGGGATGCCGCAGCCGGCAATGGTGACCTTCCGGTATTCCTCCAGGTCGGTCACGATCGACCGGGCCATGTGGTTCAGCTTGTTGATGTCGTTGCCGACGAAGCGGATCCAGAAG
>CALHYX010000053.1 GCA_938041035.1 uncultured Acidimicrobiales bacterium
ACCATCTGGTGCCAGGCACCAGATGGTTCGCGGGTGGGAGAGTCCCGGCTTTTGGGCGCCTTCGGCGCAGCCGCATCGGTGCCGAGCGAGCGTCAGCGAGCGAACACCGAGTGCGAGTGAGTCAGCTCGCGTAGAACTCGACGACGACGGCATCCTCATGGACCCGGGGGAAGAGCCGGCCAAAGGAGTTCGACACCGTGTCGGGGAACTCGTGGATCCGAATTTCTGCGGCGTGTTTCCCGCGGGTTGCCATCGCTGCGTTGACGCCGGTGGAGGTGACGGTGAGGCCGATGCGTTCGAGTTCGTCGGCCAACTTGGCCGCAACTTCGCCGGCACCGTGGGCCATGGTCCACATGACCACGCGTTCGCGGTCTTGTTCGTGGGCCTCGAGCGGACCGAGTTCGGTGAGGGGCGCCAGGTCGCACGGCATCTCGATGTCGCGCAGCGTTTCGGTCAGCGGCGCCATGGTGTTAACCCTCGTGGTCGAGACCGCTTGGCGGTTGGCCGGGTCGAACAGGCCGCCGACGACCGCAGGCTGCTCGTCGGGCTCCGAAGCCGGGAGACCCTGCTCGGCGCGCATCGCGGCCAGTACGGCGGGGTGCAGTTCCCCTTCGGCGAGGCCGGCCGGGTCGGGGATCGGTTCATAGTCGGGGTTGGTGGCCCGGGCCGCGATCAGCGGGTGGGCCGCCTCGGACGGGTCGGCGTCGCTGGTCTCCGCTTTGTCGGTATCGGTTTCGGTCTCGCCGGTGTCGGTCTCGCCGGTCGTCGTGTCGGTGTCGGTCTCGCCGGTGTCGGTATCGGTCTCGTCGGTCGTCGTGTCGGTGTCGGTCTCGCCGGTGTCGGTATCGGTCTCGCCGGTGTCGGTATCGGTCTCGTCGGTGTCGGTATCGGTCTCGTCGGTGTCGGTCTCGTCGGCGGCCGTATCCGATCCAGCGATCGCGGAGTTCTCGGTCGCCTCTCCGGCTTCCTCGGCCTCCTTGGCCGCCAGGATGCGCGCCAACTTCTCGGTTACCTCGTCGGACGCACTCGTGGTCGGCTCGTCGCCGGAGGGCCCGTCGACGGCCACCGGTTCGCTGGGCTTGCGCCACTCGAACACGGTTTTGCGCTTTCCGGTGGCGCGGCCGTAGACCCGCCCGGCCAAGACGACTACCGCGCCGATGACCCAGACCCAGAACACGAGGGCGATTACGTTCGGCATCCCGCTCCAATCGGTACGCGTGGCCCGCGATGGGCCGGTTGATCATGGGTGCAAAAGAAGACGCTCCAATCGGCACCGTCGCCCCGTCCTTTAGCGGCCGAGGTGGCCCGATGAGCAGCGGGGGCGTGACCGAAGTACCGTCGCCGAATGTTCAGCATCGGCTCAGCCAGTGGCTGACGACCTGTTTTCGGCCGCCGCGCGCGATCAACTCGAGCAGCGAGCCCCGCTCGCCGCCCGCCTGCGGCCGACGCGGCTCGACGACATCGTCGGCCAACGACACCTGTTGGGTCCGGGTCGACCGTTGCGCACGCTCATCGAAGCCGATGAGTTGTCGTCGGTGGTTCTGTGGGGTCCCCCGGGCACGGGGAAGACGACGCTTGCCCGGGTGATCGCTCGGGCGACGGCAAAGAACTTCGTCGAGCTGTCCGCGGTGAGCGCCTCGGTCAAAGACGTCCGCGAGACGATCGCTCAGGCCGAACACCGTCTGGGCGAGCGCGGCACCGCAACGATCCTGTTTCTCGACGAGGTCCACCGCTTCAACAAGAGCCAACAAGATGCGCTGCTGCCATCGGTTGAATCGGGGTTGCTGCTGCTCATCGGGGCGACCACCGAGAACCCGTACTTCGAGGTGAATCCGCCGCTGCTTTCCCGGTCGGTGCTGTTTCGCCTCGAATTGCTCGACGGCGACGCCGTGCGCCAACTGATCGAACGCGGCCTCGCCGAGGAAGGGGCGACCATCGAACACGACGCCCTCGACCACCTCGTCAGCCACGCAGCCGGCGACGGGCGCCACGTGTTGACCAGTCTCGAGGTGGCGATCGTGTTGGCTGCGGCCCGCGAGACGCCGCCCCGGGTGAACCTCAACGACGCGGAATCCGCGCTCGGCATGAAGGCCCTGCGCTACGGGCGAGACGAGCACTACGACATCGTTTCGGCGTTCATCAAGAGCATTCGGGGGTCCGACGTCGACGCCGGGCTCTACTGGCTCGGGCGCATGCTCGAAGCGGGGGAGGACGCCCGGTTCATCGCTCGCCGCCTGGTCATCCTGGCGTCGGAGGACATCGGTATGGCCGACCCCATGGCGTTGGTCGTCGCCGACGCCGCCGCCCGGGCGCTCGAATTCGTCGGCCTGCCCGAAGCCCAACTCAACCTTGCCCAGGCTGTGGTGCATCTCGCGACCGCACCGAAGTCGAATCGGGTCACCGTGGCCATCGCCCGCGCCCGGGAGGCCGCCCGACATGCCGATGGCCACGGAGAGGTGCCGCCGCACCTGCGCGACGGCCACTACAAGGGGGCGGCCGAGCTCGGCCACGGCATCGGGTACCGCCTCCCCCACAACGACCCCCGCGGGTGGGTCGACCAGAGCTACCGGCCCGACGGCGTCGACGAGACCTACTACGAATGGTCGCCCCACGGCGCCGAACCCCGGCGCCAGGCCGCCTACGAGCGCTTCACGGGTACCGATCACCCGGCCGACGACGGTGATCCATCGGTGGCGCCGGAGAAGTAACGACCCGACCGCACGAGGCCCGGCTCGATAGGCTGGTCCGGTCAACCCTCGATGAGGAGCGGTGAAATGTTCAAACGAGTCGTTTGGACCGGCGTGGGCTACGGCCTGGGGTTCGGTAGCTCGGTATATGTACAGCGCAAGGTGAAAAAGGCGGTCGAACAGGCCGTCGAGCAGGCTCCCGATCGCGTGAAGCAGGAAGTCCTCGACCGCGGACGCGACCTCGCGGTGCGAGCGCGGGCTGCCGGTTCGGAGATGGCCCACGTCGCCCGGGAGGGACGGCGGGCGTTCAACGACCCCGACGGGCCGAACCCACCGGCTCGGAAATCCGGAGCCGACCGGGTGGGCACCGTCGACGCCCAGTACGCTGCCGACAACGCCGCCGACCTAACCGTCGACCTCACCGATGGGGAACGCACGGGTGCGTCCGGATCGGCCCGGAACCGGCTCCGCCCCCTCAGTCGACTTGTCCGGCCGCGCCGGCCCGTCGGCTAGTTTTGACTGCCCCACGCTCGCGCCCACCCCTGACCCCGAAACCCCAACCAGCGGACTCGATCACCTGATGAAAGCAAGCGAACTCCGTGCCGCGTTCGAGGAGTTTTTCTCCGGGCGCGACCATGAACGGGTGGCTTCGGCCAGCCTGATTCCCCACGGCTCCACCCTGTTGTTCACCAACTCGGGCATGGTGCCGTTCATCCCGTTCTTCGTCGGCGCCGAGACGCCGCCCTACGAACGGGCGGTGAGCATTCAAAAGTGTGTCCGGGCCGGCGGGAAACACAACGACCTCGATGAGGTCGGCCGCACGTCTCGCCATCTCACGTTCTTTGAGATGATGGGCAATTTCAGCTTCGGCGACTACTTCAAGGAGAAGGCGATCCCGTACGCCTGGGAGTTCGTCACCGAGGTCCTGGGGCTCGACCCCGATCGACTGTGGGTGACCGTTCACCTCACCGACGACGAAGCCGCCGACATCTGGCGCGACGTCGTCGGCGTCCCCGCCGAGCGGATTCAACGCCTCGACGAGGACAACTGGTGGCGCATGGCCGATACCGGGCCCAACGGCCCGTGTTCGGAGATCTTCTGGGACAAAGGGCCCGAATACGGCGACGATGGCGGTCCGGCGCACGGCGACGAGGATCGGTTCGTCGAGATCTGGAACCTGGTGTTCATGCAGTTCGAACAGCAGGCGGACGGCGAACAGATCCCGCTGCCCTCGCCGAGCATCGACACCGGCGCCGGCCTCGAACGGATTCTCTCGGTACTCGTCGGGGGTGACTCCGTCTGGGTCACCGATGAGTTTCAGGCCCTGCTCGCCAAGGCGGGTGAAGCCGCTGGGGTGGCCGAGGGCGACGACGACAAGACGGACTTCTCGCTACGGGTGCTCGCCGACCACGCCCGGTCGACCACCATGCTCGTGAGCGATGGGGTCTTCCCCTCCAACGAGGACCGCGGCTACGTGCTGCGCCGCATCCTGCGCCGAGCCGTGCGCCACGCATATCTGTTGGGGATCGAAACCCCAGTGATGCCGACCCTCGTCGAGACCGTGGTCGACCTCATGGGCGGGCAGTACCCCGAGTTGGTCGCCAACCGCGACTTCATTCGCGACGTGATCGAACGCGAGGAGGAGGGGTTTCGGCGCACGCTGGCGTCCGGGCTCACCATCCTCGACGGTGAACTCGCCGGCCTTGGCTCCGGCGAATCGCTGTCGGGCGACACCGCCTTCACGCTGCACGACACCCACGGCTTCCCGGTCGAGCTCACCCAGGAGATCGCCGGCGAACGCGACATCGCGGTCGACCTCGACGGTTTCAACGCCGCCATGGACCAACAGCGCGAGCGGGCCAAGGCCGACCAGGCATCGAAGTCGGGCGGCGGCGACCTCGACGTCGCCGTGTTCCGAGGCCTGGTCGATGCCCACGGCGAAACCGATTTCGCCGGTCGATCCGCCGACGAAAGCGTCGGCACGGTCGTGTACGTCGACGAGACGTCGATCGTGCTCGACAAGACCCCGTTCTACGCCGAATCCGGCGGCCAGATCGGCGACGTCGGCACGATTTCCACCGAAACCGGGACCGTCACGATCGGCGATACCACGCTCGCCGTCCCCGGCCTGCACCGTCACCACATCACCGAACGCACCGGCACGATCGAGGTCGGCCAGCAGGCCACCGCGGTGATCGACGCCGACCGCCGCAACGCCATCCGGCGCAATCACACCGGGACCCACCTGCTGCACTGGGCGCTGCGCGAAGTGCTCGGCGATCACGTAAAGCAGCAGGGCTCCTACGTGGGCCCGGATCGCCTGCGGTTCGACTTCAGTCACTACGAGGCCCTCACGGCCGAACAGGTCGCGCAGATAGAAGATCTCGCCAACGCCGAAGTGCTCGCCAACGAGAGTTGCCGGCACTTCGAGACCACGATGGATGAGGCCCAGGCGCTCGGCGCGATTGCGTTCTTCGGCGACAAGTACGGCGACATCGTGCGGGTGCTCGAAGCCGGCCGAAATTCGACCGAGCTCTGTGGTGGCACCCATGTGGGAGCGCTGGGCGACATCGGTCCGATCAAGATCGTGTCCGAGCAGTCGATCGGCTCGAACATCCGCCGGGTCGAAGCGGTCACCGGCAACGCGCCCATCGAACGCCTCCGCGCCAGCGAAGCCAAGCTCCAAGAGGTCGCCGACCTTATCGGTGCACCTGTGGGTGAGCTCACCGAGGGGGTCGAGAAGCGGCTGGCCGAGATCAAGACCATGCGCAAGCGGATCGGCGAGCTCGAGACCGCCGCGGCCGTTGGCCGAGCCGGTGAGCTGGCCGAAGCGGCCGAGGACGGCGTCGTTGTTGTCCGCGTCGACGGCCTCGACCAGAACGCCCTGCGCGATCTCGCCGTCGCCATCCGCGATCGCGACGGCGTCAGGGCCGTGGTACTCGGGTCGGCCCCGGCCGGCGGTGGTGCCGCCCTTGCCAGCGCCGTGACCCCGGACTCCGGGCTCGACGCCGGCGACCTGATCGCGGACGCCAAGAAGGCGATCGGCGGCGGTGGCCGACCCGCCCCCGATCTCGCCACCGCCGGTGGCAAGAACCCGGACGGGCTCGACGACGCCATGGCCAGTGCCCGGACGGCCGCTGGTCTCGCCTAGTGCGCGCCCTCGGGCTCGATCTCGGCGATGTGCGCATCGGCGTGGCGATCAGCGATGCCGACGGCACCGTCGCCACCCCGATAGAGACCATCAAACGGGCCCGGAAGTGGCACGTCGATCACGGCGCGATCGCCCACCTGGTGGCCGAATGGGAAGCCGAGATCGTCGTGGTCGGGCTCCCGTTGTCACTCGACGGCACCGAGGGACCGGCGGTCCGCAAGGTGAAAAAGGAGCTCGGTCATCTGCGTGACACCCTCGCGGTGCCCGTGGAGACCTACGATGAGCGCCTATCCACCGTTACCGCTGAACGAGCGCTGAAAGAGCAGAACCTTCGGGCCCAGGAGCGCCGCGCCGTCATCGATCAGGTGGCGGCCGCGGTGATTCTTCAGGCCTGGCTCGATCATCGCCGCTCGGCCGACCAGACTGATACCTCCGATGACTGACGACGACACCCCCGAGTCCCCAACGTCCCGCCCGGCCAAGCGACCCGCCGACCGCGACGCGGCGCCCACGACCGGGTCCGATGAGGCGACCGATCTCCGGGACGGCTCAGCCTCGGATTCCAGCGATGAGGCCCCCGAGGGCTTCCGACTCGTCACCCGCGAGGATCTGGGTCAACAGGCCATGCCGTTGCGCAGCCGGGCGTCGACGGGTACCGCGTTGAGCGACACCCAACCCCGAAGTGCCCCCACGAGCTGGGAGCCGGAACTGCCGAAGGTGTACCCACCGCTGAAGGAAACCCGTCGGCCCGAGCGGCGCGAACCGGTGGTGGCCGAGGGCCACGATCCCGAGGCCGGCGAAGCCTTTGATCCCCGCGACTACGTCCGGCTGCCTCGTCGCTCGGGTTCGATGCGGCGCTTCGCGATCGTCGCAGCCGTGCTCCTGCTCGCCGGCATCTACGTGTATCGCGCCGCCAACGACTGGGTCGATGGCCAGATCTCCCCCGCAGGGCCATGGGGGGAAGACGTGGAGTTCGCCATCGAGGACGGATGGACCCTCAACCGGATCGCCGAAGAGCTCGACAGCACCGGCGTCATCACCAACTCCACCGTCTTCCGCTACTGGTGCAACCGCCAGGACGACTGTGGCGACTTTCAGGCCGGCGACTACACGCTGAACCTCGACATGGACTTCCAGGAAGCCGTCGATCGGCTCAACGAGGGACCTCGGCCCATCACCTTCTTCGACGTGTTGGTGCAGGAGGGGCTCACGCTCGACGAGATCCGTACGCGGCTCATCGCCGAGAACCCCGAATTCGACCCCGTCGAACTGAACGATGTGCTCGACAGCGGCCGACTCGAATCGGCGCTGGTCCCCACCGATCGGTTGTTCCTGGTCGACGGCTTTCGCCATCTGCTCGAAGGCATGTTGTTCCCAGCGACCTACGACATCCTCAGCGAGAAGTCGGGCGACGAGTTCGATCTGTTGAGCCGGATGGTGCGAACGATGGAGGATCGGGTCGCCACGATCAGCGACGAGGTCGGGCTTCCCCCCGAGGCCGACGAACTCGGTCTCACCGAGTACGACATGATCATCATCGCCTCCCTGATCGAAGAAGAGGCCAAGATCGATGCCGACCGACCCAAGATCGCCCGGGTCATCTTCAACCGCCTGTTGAACGGCGAATCGCTCGGCATCGACGCGACCACCCGGTACGCGGTGAACAAGACGCCGGCGGAGCCGCTCCTGCAGAGCGAGCTCGACAGCGCATCGCCGTACAACACCCGTAACCTCGGAATCATCGGTCTGCCCCCGACACCGATCGCCGCACCGGGCGAGGCATCGCTGCGGGCAGCTTTTGGGCCTGAGGCGGGGGAGTGGCTCTTCTACGCCCTCACCAACGAAGACGGTGTTGAAGGGGCTCACGCCTTCGCCAACACCCTCGACGAGCACAACGCCAACGTGGCTCGCTGCCGAGAACTCGGCCTCTGCGGTCTCTAGCCCTGTGGCCCCGAGCGGTACGACCAGTCTGGCGGCCGTTATCGGCCACCCGGTGCGGCATTCGCTGTCGCCCACCATCCACAACGCGGCCTTCGCCGCAGCCGAGCTCGACTGGGCCTACCTTGCCTTCGAGGTCGCGCCCGGCGATGCCGCCCGCGCTCTGGCGGCCATGCGCACCCTCGGCATCCGCGGGTTCTCGGTCACCATGCCGCACAAAGATGATGTCGCCGCCAACGTCGACACCCGCACCGAGGCCGCGGAACTGCTCGGCGCGGTCAACTGCGTCGTGAACGACGATGGGCACCTGACCGGTCACAACACCGATGGCGAGGGCTTTGTGCGCGCCGTCGCCCACGACGCGGGTATCGATGTCGCGGGAACCAGGTGCGCGGTGATCGGTGCGGGCGGAGCCGCTCGCGCGGTTATCCACGCGCTCGGCGCCGCCGGCGCGGCCGAGGTGGCGGTGCGAAACCGAACGCCGGACCGGGCGGTCGACGCGGCCGCTCTGGCCGGGGCTTGCGGGCGGCCCCTCGACGACGGCGAGGCGCTCACCGGTTTCGACCTGGTGATCAACGCCACCTCGATCGGCATGACGGCGGACCAGATGCCGTGTGACCCGGCCGGGCTCGCCGATGGACAGGTGTTGTTCGACCTGGTCTATGACCCCCGGGAGACGCCGTGGTTGGCCGCTGCGCGCGAGCGCGGGCTCCGTTGCCACAACGGCGTATCGATGCTCGTGTTCCAGGCCGTGCGCCAGTTCGAGCTCTGGACCGGCCGGCCCGCACCGGTCGACGCCATGCTCGCCGCCACCGAACGAGCGCTCGAAGCCGAGTAGGTCGCTCCTGCCCGGTCTTCGACGGCCAAACTCGCGCGCCCGCACCGGCAGAATCGGAAATAGTTGTCGAACTCTGACAAAACGATTCAAGGACGGTCACTTCCGTCCGATTGATCTCCTAGGACCAACCGAACCCACCTCGGAGACAACACAATGGCACTTCAGGGCACCATCGAATCCTTCGCCCTCCCCGACGTACTGCGCCTTCTGGCCGGCAGCAAGAAGACCGGTCGCCTGCGGGTGAGCGGCGAGCGCGGCACGGCGAGCATCTGGACCGACGCCGGTGCGATCTCGGGCAGCGAGCTGATCGCTCCCGGGAGCCACAGCAGCGACACCCACGCCGATGTGCTCTTCCAGGTGCTGCGCTTCGAGACCGGTTCGTTCATCTTTGAGAACGAAGCCACCGCTCCCAGCCCGTCGGCGACCAACACGCCGACCGACCTTGTCCTGGCCGATGCCGAGGGCAAGCTCGCCGAGTGGAAGATGATCACCGAAGTTGTTCCCGACATCGATTGCTGGGTGACTCTGGTCCCCGAGCTCAGCGACGGTTCGGTCAAGATCGAAAAGGCCGTCTGGCGCCAGATCGTGATCGTTGGTTCCGGGTCCTCAATCCGTGAGATGGGTGCAAAGCTCGAACGCGATGAGCTGAGCATCATGCGGGCGGTTAAAGAGCTGGTGGAGCGGGGCCTCGTTGATGTCAACGACACCCCTGCTCCGCCAGCCGCTTCCCCCGAGCCCGACGTGGCGATGACCGAAGACTTCACCCCCGAGCCCTTCGGTGCCGCCGACGAATTTTCGGCCGCCCCACCTCCGCCGCCCGCGGACGAATTCAACACCGACGATCTGTTCGAGGCGCCCCCGGTCGACTACGCCGCCGAGGAAGAAATCCCCGAGCCGGTCCCGGCCAGCGCTTCGGACTTCCTAGCCGCTCCGGCCCCGGCCAGCGCCTCGGACTTCCTCGCCGATCCTGCTCCTTCGGCCGACTTCTTCTCCGAAGGCGGCGACGACATCATCGCCGAGCCCGCTGTCGCTGCGCCCCAGGCCGACTTCTTGTCCGACCCGGTTGGTGCGGCCCCGCAGGCCGACTTCTTGTCCGACCCGGCTGGCGCTGCGCCCCAGGCCGACTTCCTGTCGGATCCGAGCGGTCTTCCCGCCGACGACGGCAACGGCGATGCATCGGAAATGGCTCGTCAACTCGCCAACCTGAACCCGGCTGCGGCCAAGGCGGTCGCTCAGGCCGTGCGGGCCACGACCGTTGAGGAGCGCGACGCCGCCCTGGCCATCGCCGAAGCCGAGGACTCCTCGGTCAACCGTGGGCTGCTGCTCCGGTTCCTCGGTTCCAACAACTCCTGACCGGTCCCGGCGGGGCCCTTGCGGCCCCGCCCGACAACCGGTTGGATGATCCCGTATGAGTGATCTCGTCCTTTCCCTGCTGCTCGCCCTCGCCGGCTTGTTTGCGGGGTCGTTCGCGTCGATGGGCGTACACCGTCTCGCCGACCCGAACGTCAAGCTGTACGACCCGGGACCCCGGTGCCCACAGTGCCTGGCCTCGCTCGGCATCGGTGAGCAGATCCCGTTGGTGTCCTGGCTCCGCCAGGGTCGGCGCTGTCGTCATTGCGACGATTCGATCACGTGGGTGTACCCGGCGGTCGAAATCGTGACCGCCGCGCTGTGGGCCCTCGCCGCGCTGCGCTTCGGCGTCTCGTGGGAACTCCCGGCGGTGCTGCTGTTGTCCTGGGCCCTTGTCGTGGCTTCGGTCACCGATCTGTACGTGTACCTGATTCCCAACCGGTTGACCTACCGCGTGCTGGGGATCTCGCTGATCTACATGGTCGCGGTCGAACTGACGACCGGTGCCGACGGCCCCCATCTCAGCGCCGCCCTGCTGTCGATGGTCGTCTACTTCGTGCTGCTCTTCGTTCCCTGGTTGGTCTATCCCCAGGGGATGGGGTTCGGCGACGTTCGACTGGCACTGCCGATGGGGCTGCACATCGGCTTCGTCGCCGACGGTCGCATTCACGCCGTGCGCGCCGTGTTCATCGCTCTGGTCATCGGGTGTCTTCTCGGCGTGGCCGGCGGTCTCATCCTGCGCCTCCTGCATCGCAAGGGCATCGAGGTGCTGGTCGATCCGCTCACCATGGATGACCCGGAGCAGGCCAACGGCAACGGGATGGGTCCCGACGCCTACGTCGATGAATGGGGTGACCCGCCCGAAGGTGAACACTCCTCGGCGGTGGCCGACTCCGTCGAATCGGTCACCGTGGACACCGAACGCCGGTCCGCCGACGACACCGCAACCACCGACGATACCGAGGACACGGCCGAGGACACCGCTGCACCGGCGGGCTTTCCGTTCGGCCCGGCTCTCGCCGTCGGGTGCCTCGCCGTGATCCTGTACATGGATGTTCTCGCCCCCGCCATCTGATGGCCCGAGCGGCGCTCGGCGTATCCTGAGCTGGTGACGACGAACCTCATCACCGTCCCCGTCGATCTCGGCGACCGCAGCTACGAGGTGCTGGTTGGCCCGGGTGCCCGCACCGCGCTCGCGGCCGTGCTTCCCAACGACGTCGGCCGGGTTGCGGTGATCACCCAGTCCAACATTGGTGTCGAGGTTGAACCGGGGGTCGAGAACCGCACGCTCACGATCGCCGACGGTGAAGCGGCGAAAACGCTGGCGACTGTCGGCGAGCTCTGCAGCGAGCTCGCTCGCTGGGGGTTCTCGCGTCGCGATCTCATCGTCGCCGTCGGCGGCGGGGTCGTCACCGACGTCGCCGGATTCACCGCGGCTTCCTATCACCGAGGCATCCGGTTCATCTCGGTACCCACGACCCTGCTCGGGCAGATCGACGCCGCCATCGGAGGCAAGACGGGGGTCAATCTCGCCGAGGGCAAGAACCTCGTCGGTGCGTTCTGGCAACCGACGGCGGTGCTGTGCGATACCGACACGCTCTCCTCGTTGCCCCCGGCGGACTACCGCGCCGGTATGGGTGAACTGGCGAAGTATCACTTTCTCGGGGGTGGTCGGCTCGATGAACTCCCGCTTCCCGAGCGCGTCGCCGCATCGGTGCGGATCAAGGCCGAGGTGGTGGCCGCCGACGAACGCGAAGGCGGGCGGCGAGCGATCCTGAACTACGGACACACCCTTGCCCACGCGCTCGAGACGGCCGGGCGGTACGGGCTGCGCCACGGGGAAGCGGTTGCCATCGGGCTCGTCTACGCCGCCGAGGTCGCTCACGCCCTCGGCCGCATCGACGCCGATGCGGTGGCCGAACACCGTCGGGTGGTCGCCGGTTACGACCTCGCGACCACCCTGCCCGCCGGGAGCGATCCCGAGGAACTGGTCGACCTGTTCTCGCGCGACAAGAAGGCGCTCGACGGTGTGACCCTCGTGCTCGATGGGCCCAACGGCGTGGAGCCGGTCACCGGGATCGATCGCCAGGTGTTGCTGGCGGCGATGGAGCCGCTGCGATGAGCGCGTCCTCCTCGCCCGCGTTGGCTCCGCTCTTGGTCCGAGGCCGTATCGCCGCGCTTCGCTCGACCCTGCTCGATCGCGATCTCGATGCCCTCGTGGTGACCAACCTCACCAACGTGCGCTATCTCACAGGCTTTACCGGATCCGCCGGGTTGCTGGCCGTTACGGCCGCCGATGCCGTGTTGTACACCGATGGCCGCTACGCGGTGCAGGCACCCGAACAGCTGGAACTCGCCGGTGCCGCAGTGCAGGTCGACAGCGACCAGACCCGCCGGCGCGAGCGGGTCTCCGCTCAGGTCGGCGGCGCTACCCGCGTCGCCCTGGAAGCCGACAGCGTGACGTGGGCCGCGCAACGGCGGTTCGCCGACTGGTTCTCGGCGTCCGAGCTGGTTGCGTCGAATGGCATCGTCGAGGCGATGCGCGAAGTGAAAGACGACGCCGAGCTCGCCCGGATCGAACGGGCCGCCCGGATCGCCGACCAAGCGTTGGCCCACGTCATCAGCGATCTGGCGACGGGGCGCACCGAGCGATGGATCGCCGACGCGCTCGAGTCCGAGATGCGCCGGCTGGGTGCCACCGGTGCGGCCTACGACACGATCGTGGGCTCGGGTCCCAACGCGGCGCTGCCTCACGCTCGCCCCACCGACCGGGTGATCGCGACCGGCGATCTGGTCGTGATCGACGTGGGGGCGCTGGTCGAGGGATACCGCAGCGATATGACCAGAACGTTCGCCATCGGCGAACCGAGTGCCACCCAGCGCGAGATGCTCGACCTGGTCACCGCCGCGCAGGCGGCAGGCGTCGCGGCCGTCCAGCCCGGCGAACCCACCTCGGTGGTCGACGACGCCGCCCGCGGTCTGCTCACCGACGCGGGCTGGGGCGACCGATTCGTCCACGGAACGGGCCACGGAGTCGGGCTCGACATTCACGAGCTGCCGTCCGTCGCGGCGACCGGCACCGCGATCATGGCCCCCGGCCAGGTGATCACCATCGAACCCGGGCTGTACGACAGCGCCCACGGCGGCGTCCGAGTCGAGGACCTCGTGGTGGTGACCCCGGCCGGGTGCCGTACGCTCTCCACGTCACCCAAAGACCCCGTCATCTCCTGAAGGGCCCGACATGGCAACGATTACGACGAACGACCTCAAGAACGGCATGAGCCTCGACCTCGACGGCGACCTCATGCAGGTGGTCGACTTCCAGCACGTGAAGCCCGGCAAGGGTCACGCGTTTGTGCGCACCACGCTGAAGAACCAGCGGACGGGCGCCCAGGTCGACCGCACCTTCCGAGCCGGCGAAAAGGTGGAACGCGCGGTCATCGACAAGCGCGACATGCAGTTTCTGTACCGCGATGGCACCGCATACGTGTTCATGGACAACTCGACCTATGACCAGATCAACGTCGAACCCGAGACGCTCGGCGATGCGGCGGACTACCTCAAGGAGTCCGACAGCGCGGTGTTGTTGATGTACGGCGACGAGGTGGTCGGCGTCGATCTCCCCGCCGCGGTGGTGCTGACCATCGCCGAAACCGAGCCGGGCGTTCAGGGCGACCGCGTGTCGGGAGCTTCGAAGCCGGCGACCCTCGAGACCGGCAAGGTGGTCAACGTGCCGCTGTTCGTCAACCCGGGCGAAGCGATCAAGGTCGACACCCGCACAGGTGACTACATCAGTCGTGCCGGATGAGCGATGCCAAACTTCCGCTCGTCGGCTCGCGCAGCGAGGCTCGCGAGACCGCATTGGCGGTGTTGTACGAAGCCGAGATCAACGCCGCGGCGGCCGCGGACACGCTCGCCGGCCAGGCCGTTGCCGTGGAGGACTATCCGACCGAGCTGATTCTCGGGGTCGGTGAACACCTCGAGCGCATCGATGAGGTGCTCGAACAGTTCTCCGATGGGTGGACGGTGAACCGCATGCCGGTCATCGACCGACTGATCCTGCGAATCGCCGCGTTTGAGCTCATGCACCGGCCCGATGTCCCCACCGGCGTGATCCTGCACGAGGCGGTGGAGTTGGCGACCCGCTACAGCACGGAGAAGTCGCCGCCGTTTGTGAACGGACTGCTCGCCGGCATCTCCCGCGATGTGCGGGAGTAGCGAGCGGCGGATCGGTGGACTCGCCCGGCCCGCAGGTCCCGCCGCTCACGGAGCCGATGATGTCGGTCGCGGAAGCGGAGCGTAGCGGTTTCACCCTGCGCCCGTGGTTGACCGAGGATGCCCCGGCGCTCGTCGCCGCCTGGCACGACCCCGACGTCGCACGGTTCACGGCGGTGCCCGATGACCCCTCGCCGGCGGTGGCCCAACGGTGGATCGCCGGGTGGGAGCGGCGCCGGGATCAACGTCTCGCCCTCGACCTGGTTATCGGTCGACCGGGTGCCGACGGGCCCGACAGCGTCCTGGGCGAAGTGGGGCTCGGGCCCTTCTCGAAGCGGCTGGCCACGGCGCACGTCGGCTACTGGGTGCGCAGCGATGCACGAGGATGCGGGATCGCCACGGCTGCGCTCGGCCGGTTGCTCGAGCACGCGGTGGACCAGCTTCGGATCCCCGGGTTCATCGCGCGGGTGGAACCGGGCAATCCCGCCTCGGAGGTCGTCCTCGATCGGAACGGATTTCGCGAGACGACACCCGGAGTTTGGGCTCGCGGGGCCGGCCTTCGGTAAAATTCTCCGGCCCGCCGCGGTTCGCGCCCGCTGGCTTTGCTAGGTTCGGATCTCGACCGTGAAGCGGGTTCTGTGAGGCCCGTACGGACGAGCAGAGGTACGTGATGGCAGAACGTGAACGTCGAATGTCGCCCCCGTTTGGGGGCGTTTTTCTTGCCCGCAGTGAGGTGTTGTCCGAGTCGGACATGACCCGAGCCCTCCGGCGCATCGCCCACGAGATCATCGAGGCCAACCACGGGCTCGACGACGTCGTCCTCGTGGGCCTGCAAACCGGTGGCATCTGGCTGGCCGAGGCCGTCGCCAGCCACCTTGCGGAGATCGAAGGGGTTCAGCCGCCGGTCGGGACCATCGATGTGGCCCTGTACCGCGACGACATCGGCCTCCGCCCGGTCATGCCCGAAGCCGTCACCCACATACCGGTGGACCTCACGAACAAGGTGGTGGTGCTGGTCGACGACGTGTTGTTTACCGGCCGCACGATTCGGGCCGCCCTCGACGCGGTGACCGATTTCGGCCGGCCGCGAGCGGTGCAGCTCGCCGTCATGATCGACCGGGGCCACCGCGAACTGCCGATCCGGCCGGACTTCGTGGGCAAGAACCTGCCCACCAAGCGCAGCGAAGCGGTGGACGTCCACCGTGGTGGCGTCGATATCGGGGAGGTGCAGAAGTGACCAACCATCTGCTCTCCATCGAAGAACTCGGCGCCGACGGGATTCGCGAAGTCCTCCAGCTTTCCCACACCTTCGTCGAAGTTTCGGCGCGGGCGATCCCGCGGGTGCCGGCGCTGCGGGGCAAGACGCTGGCATGGCTGTTCTACGAGGACTCGACCCGCACCCGGCTCTCGTTTGAGACGGCGGCCAAGCGACTCTCGGCCGACACGATGAACTTCAGCGTCGGGTCGTCCTCGGTGAACAAGGGCGAGTCGCTGCGCGACACCGTCGAGACCATCTCGGCGATGGGCGTCGACTGCATCGTGGTGCGGCACGGTTCGTCCGGGGTGCCCTGGCGCATCCGCGAGTGGACCGACGCTTCGGTCATCAACGCCGGCGACGGTTGGCATCAGCACCCCACCCAGGCGCTTCTCGACTGTTTCACCATCGAACAGCGACTCGGTCCCCTCGATGGGCGCCACGTCGCCATCGTGGGCGACATCAAGCACTCACGGGTGGCGCGCAGCAACGTCGAGGCCTTCACCGCCCTCGGAGCCGACGTCACGCTCGTGGGGCCGCGCACGCTCCTGCCGCCATCGCTCGACGGGTGGCCCTGCAAGGTTTCCCACGACCTCGACGCCGTCGTGCCGTCCGCCGACGTGGTGTATCTGCTGCGCATGCAGAACGAACGCATGAACGAAGCCCTGGTGCCCTCGATGCGGGAGTACTCCATGGGGTACGGCATGACGATGGAGCGGGTCGGCGCGCTCGCCGACCACGCCCTGGTGATGCACCCCGGACCCATGAACCGAGGGGTCGAGATCGCCCCCGAGGTCGCCGACCTCGACCGGGCCGTCATGGTCGATCAGGTCCGAAACGGGGTCGCCGTCCGGATGGCGGTGCTCTATTTGTTGTTGGGTTCCGGAGTGGAACTACCCGTGGAGGGTGTCTGATGAACGCTGATCTGGTCATTCGGGGCGGCCGGGTGGTCGACGCCACCGGCGAACGCCGCACCGACGTGGCGATAGCCGATGGCGTCATCGTCGACGTCGGCGACGATCTCGCCGGCGACCGGGTCCTGGAGGCGGACGGCTGTGTCGTGTCCCCGGGCTTCGTCGACCTCCACGCCCACCTGCGCCAACCCGGCAAGGAGGATGCCGAAACCATCGCCACCGGCGCCCGCGGCGCTGCGCTCGGCGGATTCACCGCCGTCGTCGCCATGCCGAACACCGACCCGTGCATGGACACCGCCGCCGTTATCCGCGAGGTGCTCGACCTCGCCGACGGCGCCGCCTGTGAGGTGGTGCCATCGGCCGCGATAACCGTCGGTCGAGCCGGGGAGCACCTCAGCCCCATGGCCGAACTCGCCCAGCTCGGCGTTCGTATGTTCACCGACGACGGCACCGGGGTACAGGACGACCGGCTCATGAAGCGGGCGCTCGAATACTCGAGCGGACTGGCACCGTTCACCGACGGGGCATCGGTCACCCTGGCCCAGCACTGCGAGGTCGATTCGTTGTCCGAGGGCGGCTTCATGCACGAAGGGGCATGGTCGTCCAAGCTCGGCATCCCCGGTCAACCGGCCGAGGCCGAGGACCTGATGGTCATGCGCGACATCGCCCTGGCCCGCGCCACCGGGGCCCGGGTGCATTTCCAACACCTGTCCACGGCCGGTTCGGTCGAACTCGTCCGCCGGGCCAAGGCCTCGGGTCTGCCCGTCACGGCCGAGGCGACGACCCATCACTTCACCCTGACCGATGCGGCCTGCGCCGGCTATGACCCGGTCTTCAAGGTGCACCCACCCCTGCGAACCGATACCGACGTCGCCGCGGTGAAGGCGGGGTTGATCGACGGCACCATCGACGCCATCGCCACCGATCACGCGCCGCACACCCGGCACGACAAGGAAAAGCCGTTCGACCAGGCGCCGCCGGGCATGCTCGGGCTCGAATCCGCCCTGGCGCTCGCCCTGACCGAGCTCGACCTTCCGCTGCCCCAGCTGATCGCCCGCATGTCGTGGCAGCCCGCTCGGATCGCCGGCATCGACGACCGTCACGGTGGGCCCGTCGCCGTGGGTCGCCCGGCCAACCTCACCGTGTTCGACCCGGCCCAGGTGTGGACGATCTCGGGAGAGGCCATGGCATCAAAGTCCGACAACTGTCCCTACGAAGGCCGGGAGGTGCGCGGTCGGGTTCGCCACACCGTGACCGCCGGCGAAGCAGTCGTGATCGACGGAGAGGTACAACGGTGAACAACCGCATTCATGAAGCGGCGCTCGTGCTCGCCGATGGCACGGTGTTCGAAGGCGAAGCCATCGGCGCCAACCCGGATGGGGGAGTGGCCTCCGGTGAGGTCGTGTTCAATACCGTCCTCACCGGTTACCAGGAAGTCATCACCGACCCCAGCTACGCGGGGCAGATCATCTCCTTCACCTACCCCCATATCGGCAACTACGGCACGGTCGACCTCGACAACGAAGCGGCCCGGGCCTTTTGTCGCGGCGTGGTCGTACGCGATCTCGCCCGCCGGCACAGCAACTGGCGGTCCACCGGCGACCTCGACGGCACGCTCCGCGCCCTCGGGGTGCCCGGTATCGCGGGCATCGACACCCGCCGGCTCACCCGACACCTCCGCGACATCGGCTCGATGCCGGGCGCGTTCGGCACCGCGGACGAGGTGACCCTCAAGGCGGCGGCCACCGCCGAACCCGGCACCGATGGCATCGACCTCGCCAACCTGGTGTCCACCGACCAGCCCTACGAGCTGGCGACGACCCGGACCGATGGGGACGCCTGGCGGATCGTCGTCGTCGACTACGGCGTCAAGACCACGATGTTGCGCCACCTGGCGGCGATGGCCCATGTCGAGGTCGTTCCGGCCGCCACCTCGGCGGCTGACATCTTGGCCCGCGACCCCCACGGCGTGTTCTTGTCCAACGGTCCCGGCGACCCGGAAATGGTCGCGGGTGCCGCCGATACCATCGCCGCAATGCTCGGCGAGACGCCGATCTTTGGGATCTGCCTCGGACATCAGTTGCTTTCGCTGGCCGTCGGAGCCGAGATCACCAAGCTCCCGTTCGGTCACCACGGCGGGAACCATCCGGTGCATCACCTCGAGAGCGGCCGCATCGAGATCACCAGCCAGAACCACAATTTCGCGACCGCCGCCGACTCGTTGTCGGGCATCGCCGAGATGACCCATGTGAACCTGAATGACGGCGTGTGCGAAGGCATGCGGGTGCTCGATGCGCCGGCGTTCTCCGTGCAGTACCACCCCGAGGCGGGGCCGGGCCCCCACGACAGCTTGTATCTGTTTGACGATTTCGACCAGCTTCTGACCGACTTTCACCGGAAGGCCAACTGATGCCGCGCCGCGACGACATCTCCTCGATCCTGCTCATCGGCTCCGGGCCGATCGTGATCGGCCAGGCCTGTGAGTTCGACTACTCGGGAACCCAGGCCTGTCGAGTGCTGCGCGAGGAGGGCTATCGGGTCATCCTGGCCAACTCGAATCCGGCCACGATCATGACCGACCCGGAGTTTGCCGACCGCACCTACATCGAGCCGCTCGATCTGGCGGTTCTCGAACGCATCATCGAGGTCGAACAGCCCGACGCCGTGCTCCCGACCCTCGGTGGTCAGACCGCGTTGAACCTTGCCATGGAGCTGGTCGAGGCCGGCGTGCTCGACCGGCATGGTGTCGAACTCATCGGCGCCAGCCCCGAGGCCATCGCCACGGCCGAGGACCGCGAGCAGTTCAAGAACGCCATGCAGGAGATCGGGCTTGAAGTTCCCCGCTCGGCCATCGCCCACGGAAAGGGCACGAGCGACGACCCGATCGAGGCGAAGAAGCAGGCCGTCGTCGACGGCATGGAGAAGGCGCGCGCCGCGCTCGCCGAGATCGGCCTACCGATCGTCATCCGCCCCAGCTACATCCTCGGCGGCAAGGGCACCGGGTTCGCTTACACCGAGGAGGAGTTCGAGAACGTCGCCCGCCACGGCCTCGAATCCAGCCCGATCACCGAGATCCTCATCGAGGAGAGCATCAAGGGCTGGAAGGAATACGAGCTCGAGGTCATGCGCGACCATGCGGACAACTTCGTGGTCATCTGCGCCATCGAGAACGTCGACCCCATGGGTGTACACACCGGTGACTCGATCACCGTCGCCCCCGCCCAGACGCTCTCCGACGTCGAGTATCAGGAGATGCGCGACTCGGCGAAGCGGGTGATCCGCCGGGTCGGGGTGGAGACCGGCGGCTCGAACATCCAGTACGCCGTACATCCCGACACGGGCCGCCAGGTCGTCATCGAGATGAACCCCCGGGTGAGCCGGTCCTCGGCGCTCGCGTCCAAGGCCACCGGGTTCCCGATCGCCAAGATCGCCGCCAAGCTCGCCGTCGGGTACACGCTCGACGAGATACCGAACGACATCACCCGCAAGACCCCGGCCAGCTTTGAGCCCGTCATCGACTACGTGGTCACGAAGGTCCCGCGCTGGGCGTTCGAGAAGTTTCCCGGTACCTCCGGTCGGCTGGGGACCCAGATGCAGTCGGTCGGCGAGGCCATGGCGATCGGCCGCACGTTCCCAGAGTCGCTGCAGAAGGGGCTGCGGTCCCTCGAGCTCGGTCGGCTCGGTCTCAACGCGGATCCCGCCGAGGCGGCCCTGGTCGACATCGAGACGCCCGAGCTCATCGAGATGGCCGGGATCGGCACGCCGGAGCGGATCTTTCAGGTCGGCGAACTGCTGCGTCGCGGGCTGAGCGTCGATGAGGTCTTCGATGCGACGGCGATCGACCCGTGGTTTCTCGACCAGATGATGATGGTGATCGAGGAGCGGGCTCACCTCGAGGCGACCGGCTTTCCCGCCATGACGCGGGCCGGGTGGCGCCGGGCGAAACAACTTGGATTCGCCGATGCCCAGCTGGCCTACCTCTGGAACATCAGTGAACTTCAGGTCCGCGAGGCGCGCGAGGCCGCCGGGGTGAAGGTCACCTACAAGACCGTCGACACCTGCGCGGCGGAGTTCGACGCCGAAACGCCGTACCACTACTCCACCTACTCCGATGAGTCCGAGGTTCGCCCGTCGGACAAGCCCAAGATCATGATCCTCGGCTCGGGCCCGAACCGCATTGGTCAAGGGATCGAGTTCGACTACTGCTGCGTGCACGCCAGCTTCGCGCTGCGCGAGGCGGGGTACGAGACGATCATGGTCAACTGCAATCCCGAAACGGTGTCCACCGACTACGACACGAGCGACCGACTCTATTTCGAGCCGCTGACGTTTGAGGATGTGTCGAACATCATCGATGCCGAGCAGCCGCAGGGGATCATCGTGTCGCTCGGCGGACAGACGCCGCTCAAGTTGGCTGGGCTCCTACCCAAAGAGCTCGTGCTCGGGACCAGCCCGAACGCCATCGACCTCGCCGAGGACCGCGAACACTGGAACGCGCTCTGCGCCCAGCTGGAGATTCCCCAGCCCGCCGGCGGCACCGCCACCGAAGTCGAGCAGGCGCTGGCGATCACCGGCCGCATCGGATACCCGGCGTTGGTCCGCCCGTCCTACGTGCTCGGTGGTCGGGCCATGGAGATCGTGTACGACGACGAGGCGTTGAGCGCAGCAATGGAACAGCTGGCCGGGTTCGGCTCGCTCGCGATCGAGGGCGGGCTCTCGGCCGAACGTCCGGTGCTTATCGACCGCTTTCTCGAAGATGCCCGGGAGGTCGACGTCGACGCCATCCGCGACGCCGATGGCGAGGTGTTGATCGGCGCGGTCATGGAACACGTTGAGGAGGCCGGCGTGCACTCCGGCGACAGCGCGTGTGTGATCCCGCCGCCGACGCTCAGCGCCGAGACGATCGACGTCATCGGTGACTACACCCGTCGTATCGCCGAGGCCCTCGATGTTCGGGGTCTCATCAACGTGCAGTACGCGGTCAAGGCCAACCAGGTCTTTGTGATCGAAGCGAACCCGCGGGCCTCGCGCACCGTGCCGTTCGTGGCCAAGGCGACGGGTGTCCCGATGGCCAAGATCGCCAGCCGGGTCATGGTGGGTGAGACGCTCGCCGAGCTCCGCGCCGCGGGCGTCATCTCGCCGCTGCGAAACCTCGACCACGTCGCGGTCAAAGAAGCCGTGCTGCCGTTCAACCGGTTTCCCGAGGCCGACCCGGTGCTCGGCCCCGAGATGCGATCGACCGGCGAGGTCATGGGTATCGACCGCACGTTCGGGCTGGCGTTCGCCAAGAGTCAGCTCTCCTCGGGCACGACCCTGCCCACCTCGGGCACCGTGTTCATGTCACTCGCCGACCGGGATAAGGCCCAGGGCATCGAGACCGCTCGAATTTTCGTCGAGCTCGGCTTCGATCTGGTGGCCACCGAAGGCACGGCCCAGGCGCTGCGCGACGCCGATGTTCCGGTGGGCCAGACCATCGCCAAGCTCGGCCAGGAGGGCGTCAACGCCGTCGAACTGATCGAGCGCGGCGAGGTCGCCATCGTGATCAACAGTCCCCGGGGTCGTGGATCGCGTACCGACGGCGCCCACATCCGCGCCGCGGCGGGCAAGGCGGGGATCTCGCTGCACACCACCGCCCGGGCCGGCCTCGCCGCCGCGAGGGGACTCATGGACTGGGCCGAACACCCGCTCGAGGTGCGCTGCCTTCAGGACTGGCACGCGGCGACGCCGTGAGCCTTCTGCGGCGTCGAGCCGAGCCCGCAGCGGCGCTTCGCGCCACCGTTGGCTCCCTGACGCTGCCGAACGCGGTGATGGGCGCGTCCGGCACGGCCGGTTACGGCGCCGAGCTGGCCCGCTATCTCGACCTCGCCGACGTCGGCGCGATCGTCACCAAGTCGCTGGCGCCGTTCGCCTGGCAGGGCAACCCGGCACCTCGGGTGCACGAGACCTCGTCGGGGATGATCAACGCCGTGGGGTTGCAGGGCCCCGGCGTCGAGCGGTGGCTCACCGAGGAACTGCCCGAACTGGCCGCCACGGGCACGAGGGTCATCGCCAGCATCTGGGGGCGCACGGTCGACGATTATCGCCGAGCCGCCGAAATGCTTGCCGACGCACCGAGCTCCGTCGTGGCCGTCGAGGTCAACATTTCGTGCCCCAACACCGAGGACCGGGGCAACATGTTTGCCCATTCCGTGGCGGCCTCGGCCGAGGTGATCGCCGCCACCGAGGCTTGTCGGCGTCCGCGCTGGGCCAAGCTCAGCCCGAACACCCCCGACCTCGTCGCGGTCGCGGGCGCGGCCCACGAAGCGGGCGCCGAAGCGGTCACGCTCACGAACACCCTCATCGGCATGGTCATCGACACCGACGCCCGCCGGCCACTCCTCGGCAACGGCAGTGGTGGGCTCTCCGGGCCCGCGATACGCCCGGTCGCGGTGCGGGCCGTGTTTGAAACCCACGCCGCCCACCCCTATCTGCCCATCGTCGGAGTCGGCGGGGTAGCGTCGGCGGCAGACGCCGTCGAGTTTCTGCTCGCCGGCGCCCGTGCGGTGCAGGTCGGAACGGCGACGTTCGCGGATCCGCGCAGCATCGGCCGCGTACGTGACGAGCTCTCGGAGTGGTGTCACGCACAGGGCCTGGACAGTCTCGATCAGATCATCGGCGCCGCACACCGCTAGGCGCCACCCGAATCCCCGGCCCGCTCAGGGTCGTCGCCCCCAACCCGAGGAACACCCGAAAACATGGCAGCAACTGAGGTACCCGCAGAGATCCGCTCCAAGCTGGCGTTGGTCGTCGATGTCGACGACCTGGTCGCCGCCGTTCGGCTCGGCAAAGCGATGTCGCCGTACTTCGGTGTGGCCAAGATCGGGCTCGAGTTGTACTCGGCGGCCGGCCCCGACGCGATCGGCACGATGATCGGTCTGGGCTACGACGTGTTTCTCGATCTGAAGCTGCACGACATCCCGACCACGGTGAACAAGTCCGCCCGGGTGCTCGGCGCGTTGGGCGTTTCGTATCTCACGATGCACGCCCAGGGTGGCGTCGACATGTTGAAAGCCGGTGTCGATGGCCTGAGCGACGGGGCGACCAACGCCGGGCTCGAGGTACCGAACTCCCTGGCCATCACGGTGTTGACCTCCGACGGCGGGGCGCCCGAACACATCGTGCCCAACCGCGTCGGAGCGGCGATGGAGGCCGGCTGTACTGGTGTGGTGTGCTCGGTCGGCGACCTCAAGGAAGTCCACCACTACGGGCCCCGTCTGGTGCGGGTCACCCCGGGCATCCGCCTCGAAGGCGGGCCGGTCCACGACCACGCTCGACCGGCGAGCCCGCGCGAGGCACTCGATGCCGGCTCGGATCTGCTCGTCGTCGGACGGGCCGTCACCGCGGCTCCGGACCCCCTGGAAGCGGCGGAACGAATGGTCGCCGAGCTCACCGCCGAAGGAAAGTAGCCGGCGATGCCAGGTTGCGTCGCTCCTGCCCAATCTCTTCGCTAGGGTTCATCGAATGGCTACACCTCCATCGCTTACTCCGGAACAGCGCAAGGCCGCGCTGGAGAAGGCTGCCCGGGTCCGACGTGCGCGCGCCGAACTCAAGGCGCGCCTCAAGATGGGGTCGGTTGGTCTCGGCGACATTCTCGAGCAGTCGGGCGATGACGTGGTCGGCAAGATCAAGGTGCTCGCCGTCCTCGAGTCACTGCCGGGCGTGGGCAAGGTCAAGGCCCGCCGCACCATGGAAGAGATCGGTATCGCCGAATCGCGCCGCGTGCGCGGCTTGGGCGAACACCAACGGGAAAAGCTGCTCGCCCTTTTCGGCGACTGACCCGTGAACACCCCCGAGCCGGGATCACCGGAAAGCGCGGTACGGGACCGACAACTCATCGTGGTCTCGGGCCCCGGCGGCGCGGGAAAGGGCACGCTGGTCGAAGGGCTGGTCGAACGGGACCCAACCCTCTGGCTCAGCCGCAGCTGGACCTCGAGAGAACCGCGCACCGGAGAGGCGCCCGACGCCTACGTCTTTGTCGATCGCGCCACCTTCGACGCCCACATCGACGCCGGCGGGTTTCTCGAATGGGTCGACTTCCTCGACTACCGGCAGGGAACCCCGTTACCCGACCCCCCTCCGGGGCACGACGTGGTGCTCGAGATCGATGTCCAGGGCGGCGCAACCATCGTCGAGCGCTTTCCCGACACGCTGCTGATTTTCGTCGACACCCCGGATCGGGACGAACAACGGGCTCGCCTGGTCGGGCGGGGTGATCCACCCGAAAAGGTCGAAGCTCGCATGAAACACGGCGACGAAGAGCGCCGCCTCGCCGCCACCATGGCCTACACCACGGTGATCAACGACAACATCGACGACGCCGTCACCGCCATCGAGGTGCTCATCGCGGCGGCCCGAGCCCGGCCGGCGGCCTCCGACGTCGCCCACGAACGCCCGGGAAGCTGATCCGGCGGCGACGGTGCTAGGATTACCAGCTGGTCTAGTTGGCCCATCTCGCTTCCGAACCTGAGGAAAACATGGCGAAAACCCACGACACGATGATCGAACCCCCTATCGAGGATCTTCTCGATCGCGCCGGTTCGAAGTTCCGTCTCGTCACCGTTTCGGCCATGCGGGCTCGCCAGATCAATGCCTACTTCAACAAGCTCGGCGACGGTCTCGGCGCCTCGGTGCCACCGCAGGTGACCTCGACGGCCCGCAAGTCGCTGTCGATCGCCTTCGAAGAACTGGCCGCCGACAAGATTCTGGCCGTGGAACCCGACCCCGATGCCGAGGTTCCCAGCGACGTCGTCGCCCCCGAAGTCGAATCCGACAGCTGACACCCCTTCCGCTGTGAGCGCCCTGGCCGATCGTCGCGTAGTCCTCGGCGTCACCGGTGGAATCGCGGCGTACAAGGCGGTTGAGATCTGCCGGCGCCTCGTCGACGCAGGCGCCCACGTCGCCCCCGTTCTGACCGCCGGGGCGCAGCGTTTCATCGGTTCGGCCACCTTCGACGCGCTCGCATCCGAACCGGTGCAGACGTCGCTGTGGGATGAGGACAATCCGATTCCTCACACCCGTCTGGGGCAGGGCGCCGATCTGGTCATCGTGGCTCCGGCCACCGCCCGATTGCTCGCCGATTACCGCATGGGACGCTCTGCCGGCCTCCTGACCGCCACCCTGATGGCCACCGAGGCCCCGGTTGTCGTCGCCCCCGCGATGCACACCGAGATGTGGGGTCAACCGGCCGTGCAGGACAACGTCGACACACTCGCCGCACGCGGCGTGGTCATGGTCGGTCCCGAACCCGGGCGCCTGGCTGGTGGCGATATTGGCTTTGGTCGCCTCGCGTCGCCCGAACGTATCGTCGATGTCGCCCGCACCGCGGTCCTGGGCCAGGCCCACGACCTGGTTGGCACCCGCGTGGTCGTCTCCGCCGGCGGGACCCGGGAACCCATCGATCCGGTGCGTTTCATCGGCAACCGGTCGTCGGGCAAGCAGGGGTTCGAGCTCGCCGTCGAAGCGCACGCACGCGGTGCGCACGTCACGCTCATCACCACCGTCGCCGAACACGCCGACCGGTTTGCCCCGTGGCGTTCGACGGTCGAGGTGGTCGCGACGGCCGCGGAGATGAAGGTCGCCGTCGATGCCGCCGCAGTCGGGGCCGACATCGTGATCATGGCGGCCGCCGTCGCCGATTTCGCCCCGACCGGTTCCGCCAGCGAGAAGTTGAAGAAGCGCGACGGGCTACCCGAGATTTCGCTCGAGCCCACGAACGACATCCTCGCCGGGCTCGGCGAACGCAAGGCGCCGGGCCAAATCCTGATCGGCTTTGCCGCGGAAACGCAGGACCTGGTCGACAATGCGTCGGCCAAATTGGCCAAAAAGGGCGCTGACCTTATCATTGCTAATGATGTTTCGGCCCCCCGCGTGGGTTTCGGGCACGACACCAATGCGGTGACGATTCTCGGAGCCGACGGCTCGAAACATGACATCCCGCTATCGGACAAGCGCGAGATCGCGCGTGCCGTCGTCAACTCGGCTCTCGAGATGCGGACACGAACCACCAACAAGGAGACCACGTGAGCTCGTGGACGTTTACCTCGGAGTCCGTTACCGAGGGTCACCCCGACAAGATGGCGGATCAGATCTCTGATTCGATCCTCGATGCCCTACTCGAACAGGACCCGATGAGTCGGGTTGCCTGTGAAACCCTCGTCACCACCGGCCTCGCCGTTGTGGCCGGCGAGATCACGACCAACGCCTACGTCGACATCCCGTCGATCGTGCGGGGGACGATTAAGGATATTGGCTACGACCGTGAGTCGTTCGGCTATGACGGCAACACCTGCGGTGTGATGGTGTCGATCGACGAACAGTCAGCCGACATTGCCCAGGGCGTCGATGATTCCGAGGAAGTCCGCTCCGGCCAGGCCGGTGAAGAGGACGACCTCGACAAACAAGGGGCCGGCGATCAGGGCATGATGTTCGGCTACGCATGCAATGAGACCGACGTGCTCATGCCGCTGCCGATCCACCTCGCCCATCGCATGGCCGAGCGCCTCGCCGAGGTGCGCAAGGCGGGCACGGTCCCGTACCTGCGCCCCGACGGCAAGACCCAGGTCACGTTCGAATACGTCGACGGCAAGCCCACCCGGCTCAAGACCGTGCTCGTATCGACCCAGCACAACGACGGCATCGATCGCGATTCGATGATCCGCCCCGATCTCATCGAACACGTGATCAAGCCGGTCATTCCCGAGCAGTTCTCCGGCGATGACTACGAGGTGTTCGTCAACCCCACCGGGCGCTTCGTCGTCGGTGGTCCGGTGGGCGACGCCGGCCTCACCGGCCGCAAGATCATCGTCGACACCTACGGCGGTTCCGCCCGCCACGGTGGCGGTGCCTTCTCGGGCAAGGACCCGTCGAAGGTCGACCGGTCGGCCGCGTATGCGACCCGATGGGTGGCGAAGAACGTGGTGGCCGCCGGGGCGGCGGATCGGTGCGAGGTGCAGGTGGCCTACGCCATCGGCGTTGCCCGACCGATGTCGGTATTGGTTGAAACGTTCGGTACCGAGACCGTCGATCAGGCCAAGATCGAGGCGGCCGTCAACGAGGTCTTCGACCTCCGGCCCGCAGCGATTCTGCGCGACCTCGAGCTGCGCCGCCCCGTGTACCGCCAGACCGCGGCCTATGGCCACTTTGGTCGTGAAGGCGACGGGTTCAGCTGGGAGCGTACCGACCGGGTCGACGCGCTGAAGTCGGCTCTGGGGCTCTGAGCCCCAGTCCCAACTCGGACCAGGGTCGGCTCTGGGAAAGCCCGGAGCCGATAGCCCCGAGCGAGGACGCAAACGACGACGCGGTTACGGCCCGCCCTTCGGGGCGGGTCGTGCGCGTCGTTCCCGACGTCTCGGGGATCACCAAGCACTTTGACTACGTCGTACCTGCGGCCTGGGAGGACGACGGCCGAGCGGAGCTGGTCGATATTGGCTCCGAGGTGCGCATCGATCTGCACGGTCGCCGGGTCGGAGGATGGATCGTCGACGTCGATGTCGAACCGCCGGCCGAGGTGAAACTGGCCGAACTGGCCCGGGTTTCGGGATACGGTCCGCCGGCCGAGGTGATCGAGCTGGCCCGGTGGGCGGCGCAGCGGTGGGCGGGTCGACTGCCCACGCTGCTCAAACAGGCATCGCCGCCGCGCCGAGTCACGTCGCGGGTGGCGCCGCCCACGGGCTTGCCGTTGCCGGAACCTCTGGAGAGCGGCGTCGAACGAGCCTTTGCCAAGCAACGCAACGTGGTGGTGCTGCCTCCCGCCACCGACCGCTTTCCGCTGGTGCTCGAGGCCGCCCGCCGAGGCGACGCCCTGATCGTCGCACCCTCGGTCGGCGAAGCAAAGCAACTGGCGGGCCGGCTTCGGCGCGCCGGCGCGACGGTGGCGCTCTACCCCGACGACTGGGCTCGAGCCGCCGCGGGGGGTTGCTCGGTTATCGGTGCTCGCAGCGCGGTCTGGGCGCCGATGCCGCAGCTGACCACGGCACTGCTACTCGATGAGCACGATGAGGTGCATCAGGACGAGCGGATGCCGACCTGGCACGCGCGCGACGTGCTGATCGAGCGGGCGGACCGGGCGGGCGCGACCGCCGTACTGGTCTCTCCGTCACCGACCCTGCACGCCCTCGATTGGGGCGCGGTGCTGCGTCCGAGCCGGGGGAGCGAGCGACGAGGGTGGCCCCACGTCGACATCATCGACCGGCGAGACGAGGACCCGGTGCGCGCCGGTCTGCTGTCCCCGCGCCTGACCCCGCTCCTGCGGGCGGATGGTCGGGTGGTGTGCGTGTTGAACCGCAAGGGTCGCTCCCGGCGCCTCGCCTGCGCATCGTGCGGCGAGTTAGCGATCCACGAGCTGTGCTCGGTGCCCCTGGTGCAGAACGAGTCCGGCCGGTTTGCCTGCCCAACGTGTGACACGTCGCGCCCGCAGGTCTGCTCGGTCTGTGGCTCGACCACGTTCAAGAACCTGCGCGCCGGCATCCAACGGGTGCGGGAGGAGGTCGAGGCGCTCAGCCAACGGCCGACGGCCGAGATTTCCGCCGATGCTGCGAACCTGCCGACCGCCGAGGTGTACGTCGGGACCGAGGCGGTACTGCACCGACTCGCCGACGCGACCACCGTGATCTTCCTCGACTTCGATCAGGAACTGTTGGCGAAACGGTACCGAGCCGGGGTCCAGGCGATGGGGTTGTTGATCCGGGCCGCTCGGCTGGTCGGGGGACGAGACGGCGGCGGTCGGCTGGCGGTTCAGACCCGGCTGGCCGATCACGAGGTGCTTCAGGCCGCCCTGCACGCCGATCCGAGTCGTCTGGTGGAGCGCGAGCGGATCCGACGGGAGGAGCTTCGGCTTCCCCCGGTCGTGGCGATGGCCGAGATATCGGGCGAGGCCGCCGATGCCTTCGTGGCCGGTCTCGATCGCGAAGCGGTCGAGGTACTTGGTCCCCGCGACGGCCGCTGGCTGGTGAAGGCGGCCGAGCCCCGTGTCCTCGGCGCCGAACTTTCGAACGCGGTTCGGCCGGCCGGACGCCTACGGATAGTGGTGGATCCGCCCCGCGTGTGACGCTCCCGTCGCCTCTGGCGGAGATGGACCGCGGTTTTTCCTTTTCACGTTGCGTGAGACTCGATCCGCGATCAAGCGCCTTGGGTGGCCACTCGGGCGACCCGGGCGGAAAAGTTGTCCAGATGTACGAAATATTCGCGACTTCTGCCCACCACACAGCGTCTATGAAACGTGACGAAAGTAGCCAAAGTCCTTCCAAACCAGCCGGCGCTTCATGCGCTAGGTTCCTCTCTGAGACAGCCTTGGCGGGCGTTTACAGACGAAGGTGGGATCTAATGGTCATTCGGACCAAGTGTGAGGCCTCGACCTGCGACGGAACGGTGCCGTTCCAGCAGGCCCCCGAGGGCGGCATTCGCGGGCGCTGCCCGGCATGCGGCGGCGTGTTCGAACTGTCGGCCGGGCGCATTTCGCGCCTCGACGTTCCGGCGCGCGGCTAGTCCGCCGTCCACTCCTGACGACGCAGTTCATACAGCGCCATCGCAGTCGCGGTCGCGACGTTCAACGACCCAATTTTGCCCAGCAACGGTAGAAAGCCCACGGCATCGCTGGCATCGAGAACCGCCTGGCTCAGGCCGCGATCCTCGTGGCCGACGGCCAGGCACACGCGGCCGCGCAGGTCGAGCTCATGTAGTGGTCGAGCGTCGGTTGCCAACTCCACCCCGACGAGCCGATAGCCGGCGGCGGTGATCTCACCGATCGCGTCGATGGTCTCGATCGGTTCGTGGATCGTGACGAAACGATCGGACCCCATCGCTGTCTTTTGCACCTTCGGGTGGCGGGCGGACTCGGTGCGCCCGGCTGCCCAGATCTCCTCCACGCGGTACGCGGCGGCGGAACGAAGGATCGAACCGACGTTGAACGGTGTCTGGACCGAGTCGAGCAGCAGGGCCACCGAATCGGTGGTCGATCGACGCCATTGCCGATGAAGCCGCTTGAGCCCGGTGCTGTCGAGGTTCTTCATGGGCCTGACCCCTGGTCGCGGGCGCGCACATCGAGCAGTCGGTAGCCCGCCCTCGAACTCAGCCGCTCGGTGGGCCATCCGGTCGCGGTGAGCCACTTCTGGAGTGAATCGCTGCCGAGGTGCTTCTGGACCACCAGCACGGCGCGGCCCGTGGGGTGCAGCCGGTTCAGCCAGGTCTCCAGCAACTCGTGAAGCGCCGGCTTACCGATGCGGATCGGTGGGTTCGACCAGATCAGATCGAAGCGCACATCGGCTGGGACCTCCTCCGGGCGGGCGACCCGCACGCCCTCGAGCCCGAGTTCGGTCGCATTGTGGCGGCAGAGGTCGAGCGCCCGGTCGTTGACGTCGACCGCCCAGACGGCAGCGTCGGGCAGGCGGTTAGCCATCGTGAGCGCTATCGGCCCGTACCCGCACCCGATATCGAGTGCGCTCGTGGTGGTCGCGGGGGGAGTGGGGGCCTCCAGGAGGAGGTACTTGGAGCCGGGGTCGACCCCCTTGGCCGAAAAGACGCCGCGGTCGGTGGTGAGCTCGAACCGCAGGTCGGGAAGGGTGAGCGTCACCTGCTGGCGTTTCGACGCGACCTTCGGCCGGTCGGCGAAGTAGTGGTCGTCGGTCACGGTGTCGGGAAGTCCCGGTGGGTGCAGTGCCAAGCTTTCACAGCGCAGACGGTACCCTGATCTCCATGGCGCCTTACACCATCAGGGTCTTTGGTGACCCGGTGCTCAAGCAGCGGGCTTCGGAGATCGAGAACATCGACGGCACGCTTGTGCGGCTGTCCGAGGACATGCTCGCCACCATGTACGACGAGCCGGGCATCGGCTTGGCCGCCCCCCAGGTGGGCGTGCAAAAGCGCCTGTTCGTCTACGACATCGGCGAGGGTCCCCGCGTGCTGGTCAACCCCGAGATCGTCGAGACCGACGGCGAGTGGCTCTTCGACGAAGGCTGCCTGTCGATTCCGGGTCTGTCATTTGAGATCGTTCGCCCCAAGACGATTCATCTGGTGGCCCATGACCTCGACGGCAACGAGGTTTCGATCGAAGCCGATGAGCTCGAAGCCCGGTTGTTTCAGCACGAGTTCGACCACCTCGACGGCGTCCTGATGCTCGAACACCTCGATGACGATCAGCGCAAGCACGCGCTGCGGGTCCTGCGGGACCGGGCCATGGCGGGCCCACCGGCAGCGCTCGACCATCGCGAGAAAACGGGCGGGCTCCACCTGCCGTGAGCGACGAGTCTTCGCCGGATTCGTCCCCCGTACTCGCCGTCGCCCCCGACGTCGTCGAGCGCATCGTCTACCTCGGTACGCCCGATGTTGCCGTGCCACCGCTGCGCGCGCTCCACGCGGCCGGCTTCACCATCGACCTGGTGGTGACGAGGCCCGACAAGAAGCGCGGGCGGGGCGGAGACCTGTCGCCGAGCCCGGTCAAACGGGCCGCGCTCGACCTGGGGCTCGAGGTCACCACCGATCTGGACGCGATCCGAACGGTCAACCCTGACCTCGCCGCCGTGGTCGCGTACGGGCGCATCATCCCCACCGAACTGCTCGAACGGGTGCCGATGGTGAACCTGCACTTTTCCCTGCTGCCGCGCTGGCGGGGTGCCGCCCCGGTCGAACGAGCGCTGCTCAGCGGCGATTCGACCACGGGGGTGTGCGTCATGGCCGTCGCCCCCGAACTCGACACCGGCGGGGTGTATCGCCGCCGGGAGGTGGCCATCGATGCCGACGCCACCCTCGACTCGCTGCGCGATCACCTCGTCGCGCTGGGCGCCGAGATGCTGGTCGACGCGCTCCGCGTCGGTTTGGGTGAGCCCGAGCCGCAGGTGGGCGAGCCGACCTATGCCCACAAGATCACCGCCGCCGATCTCGAACTCGACTGGGACCGTTCCGCAGTCGGCCTCGCTCGGGTGGTGCGGCTTGGAAACGCCTGGACCACGTTCCGCGGCAAACGGTTCAAGGTGTGGTCGGTGGGGGTCGCCGAGCCGGGCTCGGCGGCGCACCTGCTCGACCCCGGCGCGATCGGCATGTCGGCGGACCGCGACGTGCTGGTCGGAACCGGCGACGGTGTGCTGGTGCTGGGCGAGGTACAACCCGAAGGCAAGCCGCGGCGATCCGCCGCCGACTGGGCCAACGGGGCCCAACCCAACGCCGCCGATCGGTTCGGCGGGTGAGCGACAGCGGGGTAGCGGCCCGCCGGTTGGCCATCGACGCGCTCGTGCGGATCGAAAAGGGTGGGGCGTTCGCCAACCTGATCGTGCCTCGGATGCTGGCCGACTCCGATCTTGCCGAGCGCGATCGGGGCTTTGTGACCGAGTTGGTCTACGGCACGACCCGTATGCAGCGGGCGTGTGACCACCTGGTCGACCGGTTCGTGATGCGTGACGTCGAGCCGATCGTGCGCTGCGCGCTGCGCGTTGGCGCGTATCAGCTGGCGATGCTCGAAACCCCGGCGCATGCCGCGGTGGGAGCCACGGTTTCGTCGGTTCCCAAGCGGGTGCGCGGGTTCGTGAACGCCGTGTTGCGCAAGGTGGCCGATGCGCCCGTCGAGTATCCCGACGACGCCACCCGGCTCAGCTACCCGGACTGGATCGTCAGCACCCTCGAAGCCGATCTCGGCTCGACCCGTGCCGCGGCGATGCTCGAGTGCATGAACCAGCCGGCTCAGGTGCATCAGCGCGCCGACGGCTACCGGCAGGACCCCTCTTCTCAACTCATCGCCGACCTCGTGACCGGCGATGGTGTGGTGGTCGACCTCTGCGCCGCCCCCGGTGGGAAGGCCACGGCCGTCGCTCGCCCGGGGCGCCTGGTGATCGCCGGGGACCTGCGGTCGTCGCGCACGAGCCTGATCGTGAACAACCGGGCCGAGCTCGATCTCGGCGATCACCTGGCCGTGGTGATCGCCGATGGGACCCGGCCCCCGCTTCGGCCGGGGTCGGCCGACACCGTGATCGTCGATGCGCCGTGTTCCGGCCTCGGAGCGCTGCGGCGGCGCCCCGACGCCCGTTGGAGGATTGGTGCCGACGCCATCGACCGGTTGGCGGCGCTCCAGTTTCGGTTGCTCGAGGCGGCGACCGAGCTGGTGAAACCGGGCGGCCGAATCGTCTACAGCGTTTGCACCGTCACCGCGGCCGAATCGACGGCGATCGATGACCGGGTGCGGGTCGAACTGCCACAGCTGAGCGTCGACTGGTCGCCCGCCGACCCGTGGGACGTTGTCGGCCGGGGCGGACGGGTGTTGCCGGCGGCGGGTTCGGCCCACGACGGTGACGGCATGTGTGCGTTCGTCTATCGACGCGAGACCTGACCGTCGGCCCGCGGGCGACCGGTGGCATCGTTGCACTCATGACCGGACGGACGGGCTGGGCCGACTACGTTGCATCGTGATGGCCGAGTCGATGGATGTGAAGATCGTGACGGTGTCCGACGGTGTCGTGCACGGCACCCGAGAGGACGCCTCCGGCGCCGCGCTCGCCGCCATGCTCACCGATGCCGGACACCGCGTCGTCGACCGGGCGGTCGTCGCCGACGGGGTGGACACGGTGGCCGATCAGCTCCGATTGCTCGCCGACGGCTTCCACGGGCTGATCGTAACCACCGGCGGCACCGGCTTTGGGCCCCGCGACCACACGCCCGAAGGAACCCTTGCGGTCATCGACCGATCGGCGCCCGGGCTCGCCGAAGCCATGCGGCTCATCAACCCCCTCGGTCGGCTCTCGCGCGGCGTCGCCGGCACGCGGGGCACGGCGCTCATCGTCAACACCCCCGGTTCGAGCAAGGGATGCGTCGAATGCCTCGGCGCTGTCATCGACGTCGTGCCCCACGCGGTGCGCCTGCTCGTCGACAACCAGGACCCACACCCTCACGGGCAGCCTCATCACACGACGGGAGGCGACGGTGGCGGGCGTACTCATGACGGTGGCTGAAGCCGATCAGCATTACATCCGTCGAGCGGTGGCCAACGCCGCCGACGTCTCGCTCCTCACCCCGCCCAACCCGTGGGTTGGGGCGGTGGTCGTCTCGGAGTTCGGCGAGGTCTTCGATGGCGCCACCGAGGCGCCAGGCGGAGCCCATGCCGAGGTGATCGCGATCGCCGCGGCCGGAGAAGAGGCCGCAGCGGCGACGTTGTACACGACCCTGGAGCCGTGCAATCACACCGGTCGGACCGGTCCGTGTACCGACGCGATCATCGGTGCCGGCATCGATCGGGTGGTCATTGGGGTGCTCGACCCCGACCCGCGCGTGTCGGGGGTCGGCGTGAAGGCGCTCGAGGCCGCCGGGATCGAGGTCGTCGTCGGGGTGGGGGAGGAGCTCGTCGCGGAACAGCTCGCCGCCTACCTGCATCATCGGCGCACGGGGCGTCCCTACGTCGTGTTGAAGTTGGCCGCCACGCTCGATGGGCGCCTCGCCGCGCCCGATGGCACGAGCGAGTGGATCACGGGCCCTGAGGCTCGAGCCGACGTCCATCGCCTTCGGGCCGCGAGCCAGGCCATCGTCGTCGGCGCCGGCACCATTCGCGTTGACGATCCGCAGCTCACCGTGCGGGACTTTCGCCCCGCCACCGACATGGGCGACCTCCCGCTCGACCCGGAACGGATCGTCCTCGGCGAGGTGCCCGACGACCGTCGGGTCCAGCCGGCGCGCCAGCACACCGGTGACCTGGCGCCGTTGCTCGACGAACTGGGCGCCGCCGACACGTTGCAGGTGCTCGTCGAAGGCGGCGCCGCCGTCGCCGGTGCGTTCCACCGAAGTGGCCTGGTCGACCGCTACGTCATCTACGTTGCCCCGGCATTGCTCGGCGGCGATGACGGCGTCCCGCTCTTCCGGGGTCCGGGCGCCGCCACGATGGCCGACATCACCCGAGGTGCCTTTGTCAGCGTCACCCGGCTGGGTGATGACCTGCGGCTCGAGTACGACCCGGATCGGTGATGCCCCTAGGTTGTGGCGATGCTGCAACTGGTTTTGCCGAAGGGATCGCTCGAGAAGGCCACGCTCGAGCTGTTCGCCGCCGCTGATCTCGCCGTCCACCGCGACTCGTCGGTGAGCTACAAGGCGAGCGTGACCGATCCCCGTATCGACGAGGTTCGGATTCTGCGGCCCCAGGAGATCGGCAGCTACATCGCCGACGGGCTGTTCGACCTCGGTATCACCGGGCGCGACTGGATCGAGGAGACCAACAGCGAGGTGGTTTCACTCGGCGAGCTGAAGTACTCGAAGGCGACCTCCAAGCCGGTCCGGATCGTCGTGGCGGTACCCGAGGAGTCGGCCTGGGAGTCGGTGGCCGACCTGCCCGACGGGGTGCGCGTCTCGAGCGAATACCCGGAGCTGACCAAACGGTTCTTTGCCGAAGCCGGGGTCGAGGCCGACATCCGGCTGTCCTACGGCGCCACCGAAGCCAAGATCCCCGACATCGTCGACGTGGTGGTCGACATCACCGAGACCGGGCGGGCGCTGCGGGCCGCCGGGCTCAAGATCATCGACACGATCCTCACCAGCTACACCGAGCTGGTCGCCAACCCGGCGGCCTACGCGGACGACGAGAAGCGGCACGCCATGGAACAGCTGAACACGCTGCTCCAGGGAACGCTCGAAGCGCGGGGCAAAGTCCTGGTGAAGATGAACGTGCCGACCGATGGCCTCCACGAGGTCACCACCTTGTTGCCGTCGATGAAGGCGCCGACGGTGAACGAGCTGCTCGGCGGGGTCGGCTATTCGATCGAGACCGTCGTCCCGAAGTCCGAAATCAACATCTTGATCCCGGCACTGCGCGACGCCCGAGCCACCGACATCATCGAACTACCCTTGTCGAAGATCGTCCATTAGCTGTAGTTGATCACCGACGTTGCGCACGGTTGCCGAGACTCCGGCGGTCGCGACCGGTGGGACGTTTAGTCGTCGGCGCCCGCAGCGGCGTCGTCGACCTGGGTCTTGAGTTGCACGAAGACCATACGGATCTGCGCGAGCGCGTCGCGCAGCGTGGGCTCGGCTTCGCCCATCCGGCCGGGGATCCCGTCGACGATGGCGGCCATGGCGTCGATCGCCAACTGGGCCTCGTCGAAGTTCGGGGTTTCCTGGCTCAGGTGAATGGCGCCGAGTTCATAGAGTCCCATGACGTGGTTGGCCACCACGTCGGCCGCGGGCACGCCGGCCAGTCGTTGCTGGGTTTCGGCCATCTGCGCGGCGATCTCGCGCGCCTGCTCCTGGTCTTCGGGTGACAGGTCGTCAAACGACGGCATACCCGCCGGATCGCCGGCGGGGCTCGGCCCCGCCTGGCCGGCGCCGCGGGAGTCGTCGATGGGGTGCTCGCCGCCGGGGGTCCACAGGCTCATGGGATTACGCTCTCGTTCTCGTGGTGCTGGTGCAGTTGCGTCCGGGCCAATCGGCTCGGCGTCGGCGCGATCGCCAACGGCTGCTACGCTATCGCCCACAACTACAAGACAAGCGGGGACGAGGCCATTCACCACCATGGTGGAGCTTCTCTCCCACCCGGCCACCTGGTAGCGATTCGTCGCCGCCAATCGTGCGCCCGGGTCGATACGCCCAAAATCCGGCTCGGGTTCGCCCAAACCGGCTGCTGCGGATGTCGCGCTCGTCGCCACATCCGCTTTTTCGTTTTTACCCCCGCTGTTCGCAGCGATCGGCGAAGCGGTGTTTACCGGGACCGGTACTTCACCGGTCCAAAGCCAAGGAAAGGACTCTGTGTATGCGGAGTGATCGGCAATAGCTGCCCCCGGGAACGACGAACCCCGGATCAATGATCGGATCCGGGCCCGGGAGGTACGCCTCATCGGTCCAGACGGCGAACAGCTGGGAATCAAGCCCCTGCCCGAAGCCCTCAACATGGCGCGAGACCAGGGTCTCGACCTCGTTGAGGTAGCGGCGAAGGCCAACCCCCCGGTGGTTCGCATCATGGACTACGGCAAATACAAGTACGAAGCCGCCCAGCGAGACAAGGAAAGCCGGAAGAAGGCCAGTCACATCACCGTCAAGGAGATGAAATACCGGCCCAAGATCGGCATAGGCGACTTCAACACCAAGACCAGCAAAGTCGAAGGGTTCCTCCTCGAGGGGAACAAGGTCAAGGTCACCATCATGTTTCGGGGCCGCGAGATGCAGCACCCGGAGCTGGGTCGCAAGATCCTCGATGATGTGGCCGACACCGTGAAACACGCTGGTGCCGTCGAGGTGTATCCCAAGCAGGATGGCCGCAACATGATCATGGTTCTCGGACCCGACAAGAAGGCCCAGGCGGCCTGGCGGGCCGAACAGGAATCGCTCGAATCCGAAGCCGCGGCCGCGGAAGCCGCCGCGGCATCGGTGGCGAACGAGCCCGTCGAACCCGCTGCTGATGTTGGTGCTGTCGATTCCGAAACCGCAGCCGAGTAGCCAATACTTCGAGGCCCGCCCTCGAACCACCGTGCATCCTGCACCCCACGTCTGTCGCGAGCCCCTCGGGCGCGCCCAGCGCGGTCCCTGACCGTCGCAGACATCCCACCCCCTTACCCACGAGGTAACTGCTATGCCCAAGATGAAGACTCACCGTGGCGCGAAGAAGCGCTTCAAGGTCACCGGAACCGGCAAGATCCGGCGCCGCAACGCCAACCTGAGCCACATCCTTGAAAAGAAGTCGCCGAAGCGTAAGCGCCGGCTGTCCGGCGAATCCGAAGTGCACAAGACCAACGAGCGGGCGATCCGTCGCCAGCTCGGTATCTGAAAGGACGCGCATCATGGCCAGAGTTAAGGGCGCCGTTACCGCCAAGAAGCGGCACAAGAAGACACTGAACAAAGCCAAGGGCTACTACGGCAACAAGAGCCGTTCGTTCCGATCGGCCAACGAACAGGTGATGCACTCGGGCAACTATGCCTTTCGTGATCGCCGGGCGCGCAAGGGCCAGTTCCGGCGGCTGTGGATCCAGCGGATCAACGCCGCGTGCCGCCAGCACGACACCACCTACAGCCAGTTCATCAACGGGCTCAAGTTGGCCGGTGTCGAGGTTGACCGCAAGGTCCTCGCCGACCTCGCGGTGAACGAACCCGATGCGTTCAAGGCGCTCGTGGACGTCGCCGCCGGCGCCTCACCGTCGGCGGCCTGATCGTTCGACCGAACGATCGGAAAGCGAACCCGTGGTGAACCGGCCGGCGTTGTTGTCGCCGGCGAACCCTCGGCTCAAAGCCGCCCGCAAACTCGGGCGGCGCCGCCGCGACCGACAAAGTGCTCAGCGCTACCTGATCGAGGGTCCAACCCTCGTTCGGGAAGCTCTGCGCGCCGGCGTTGTGGTGCACGACCTGTTCGTGCCCGAGGGAGCGGCCCTCGACGCGGAACTGCTCGGTGAGGCCGAGGCTGCCGGTGCGGCTACCCACACGGTGTATGCCGATCTGTTCGACGACCTCACCACCACGATGAACCCCCAACCCGCCGTCGGCGTGGCCGAGATGGGCGAGGCGTCGGTGCACGGCGTGCTCGGCGACTGCGAAGACTCGGGTTCGATACCGGCATTCCTGGTACTCGCCGACATCTCCGACCCCGGAAACGCCGGAACCCTGATGCGGGCGGCGGAGGCCGCCGGGCTACACGGCGTGATCGTGTCGGCCGGTTCGGTCGACCCGTACAACCCCAAGACCGTTCGCGCTGCCGCCGGCGCGCTGTTTCGGCTGCCAGTCGTCGTGGGCGGACCGATCGAGGAGTGCCTGCACGAACTGCTCGCCGCCGGGGTCACCCGGGTCGGCACGATCGTCGACGGGGCGCCGTCGATGTATGACACCGACCTGGTCGGTCCGGTGGCCATCGTGCTTGGGAACGAGGCCCATGGACTCGACGAGACCGCGTCCGTGGACGCCCACCTCACCATCCCGATGGCAGCTGCACCGGACTCGTTGAACGTGGCGATGGCAGGCACCGTGGTCGCCTTCGAGATTCGGCGCCAGCGCTCGGCCGGCGCGTCGGCGAAATAGGCACCGATCGCCCTCCGGCAACACGTACTCTGAACGCATCGCTCAACCCGGGAACACCCATGGACCTCAACCCCCAAGACCTGCTGGCCGAAGCGGCCGCCGCGGCCGATGCAGCCACGACCCTGGATCAGATTCAGGCGGTTACGGGCCAGTTTCTGGGCAAGAAGGGGCAACTCTCCGAAGCCAAGAAGCAGCTGGGTGCCCTCGACCCCGAGGCCCGCAAGGCGGCCGGCCAGGAGCTGAACGAGACCCGGCAACGGCTTCAGGATCTCCTCGATGCCCGACGCTTGGTCCTCCAGAGCGCCGAACGGGCCGCCCAGCTCGAGGGAGAACGCCTCGACCTCACCGAACGGCTGACGGAGCTCCAGCGCGGCCATCTGCACCTCGTCACCCAGGCCCGCGACCGGCTCGAGGATGTCTTTGTCGGTATGGGGTATCACGTCGCCGAGGGGCCTGAGGTCGAAACCGCCTGGTACAACTTCGAGGCGCTCAACATCCCCGAGTGGCACCCGGCCCGGGGCAGCTTCGACACCATCTTCGTCGAGATGGGCGAGCCCGAATCGGTGATGCTTCGGTCGCATACCTCGCCGGTGCAGATCCGCACCATGGAGAACCAGGAACCGCCGATCTACATCGTGGCCCCGGGTCGGACCTTTCGTACCGACACCGCCGATGCCACCCACCTGCCCGCCTTCAACCAGATCGAAGGCCTGGTCGTCGACCGGGGCGTCACCATGGGTGACCTCGCCGGAACCATCGACGCCTTTGTGAAGGCGTTCTTCGGGGGCGAGGTGAAGTCGCGTCTGCGTCCGTCCTACTTCCCCTTCACCGAACCGTCGGCCGAATTCGACATCTCGCGCGCCGACGGTTCCTGGCTCGAACTGGGCGGCTGCGGCATGGTGCACCCCAACGTGTTGCGCAACTGCGGTATCGACCCCGACATCTGGCAGGGCTTCGCCTTTGGCTTCGGCATCGACCGCCTGGCGGTGATGCGCTACCAGCTCGACGACATTCGCGAGCTCGTCAACAACGACGTCCGCTTCCTGCGGCAGTTCTAAAGCCAACCCCGGACGAAGAAGGTAACGATCATGAAAGTACTGCTGTCCTGGCTTCGCGAATTCGCCCCCGACATCGACGGTGATCCCGTCGAGCTGGGCGAGACCCTCAGCGCCCTCGGCCTCGCGGTCGAGGAGATGGACATCCTCGGTGAAGGCCTCGGCGACATCGTCGTCGCCCGCGTCCTCGACCTCAACCCGCACCCGGACGCGGACCGCATCCAGCTGGTGTCGGTCGACGCCGGCGATGGCGAGGCGCTTCAGGTCTGCTGTGGGGCGTTCAACATGGCGGTCGGCGATCTCATCCCGTTCGCCCCGATTGGCACCACCATGCCCAACGGCATGGAAATCGCCCGCCGCCAGATGCGGGGCGAATGGTCCAACGGCATGTGCTGTTCAGCCGACGAGATCGGCCTTGGCGCCGACAGCGACGGGATCATGATCCTCAATCAGCTCATCGGCGATGGCGCGGCGGCCGATGCCCCGCTCGGTGCGCCGATCGTCGACGTACTCGGCCTCGAAGGTGACGTGTTGTGGGATCTCGAGGTCAACGCGAACCGACCCGACGCGCTGTCGGTGGCCGGTGTGGCCCGCGATCTCGCCGCCGCCCTGGGCGTCGACTTTTCGTTCCCGGAATATCCGGCGCTCGCGGCCGGTACCGCGTTGGCATCGGTGGAGATCGTCGACCCGACGCTGTGCGGCCGGTTCCTCGCGGTGGTACTGCGCAACGTCACCGTGGGGTCCTCGCCGGCCTGGCTGGTACAGCGGCTCGAAGCCCTCGGCCAACGTTCGATCAACAACGTGGTCGACATATCGAACTATGTGATGCTCGAGCTCGGTCAACCCAACCACACCTACGATCTCAACCTGGTCCCCGACGGCCGGCTCCGGGTGCGCCGGGCCGCCGAGGGCGAGACCATCACCACGCTCGACGACGTCGACCGGACGTTGGTGGCCACCGACGGCGTCATCGCCAACGCCGACGATGTCGCGATCGGTATCGCCGGCGTGATGGGTGGGGCCAGCACCGAAATTTCCGAAGCCACCACCGATGTGCTGCTCGAGATGGCCTGGTGGGACCCGCCGTCGATCTCGCGCACCGTGAAGCGGTTGCAACTACGCAGCGAGGCATCGTCTCGCTACCAACGCGGCGCCGACTGGGGCGACAACATGGACCGGGCGTTGCGTCGCTTTGTGCAGTTGCTTGGAGAGATGGGCGCGGTGGCCGACCCGGGCGTGATCGATGAACGCGGCACCACGCCGGATCGCACGCCGATGACGGTGTGCTCGGCCAAGGTCAACGGGCTGCTCGGCACCGACCTGTCCGCCGAGGACATGGCCGGGCACCTCCGGGCGATCGGCTTCGAGGCCACCGTCGACGGCGACGATCTGCTGGTGACCGTACCCACCTGGCGCTGGGACACCGCGACCGAGACCGACATCGCCGAGGAGGTCGCCCGCATGTACGGCTACGCCAACATCGTGCGCACCGTTCCGAGGGGCGAACAGGCCGGTGGGCTCACCGAGTACCAGGCCGACCGACGGCGCGTGCGCGAGGTCCTTTGCGGCCTCGGCTACGACGAGGCCCAACCGTTGCCGTTCCTGGCGCCCGGAGATCTGGAGCGTTGTGGCCTTCCCGACGACGGGATCGTGCTCACCAACCCGCTCGATGCCGAGGAGTCGGTGCTGCGCACCTCGCTGCTGCCCGGGCAGCTCAAGGCGATCGCCTACAACCAGTCACACCGCAACGGTCGTATCGAGTTGTTCGAGATCGGCCACGTGTACCTGCCATCGGCTGATGACCAGGAGCTACCCGACGAACGGGAGTACCTGGCGATTGCGCTCGCCGGGTCCGAGGCTCCCGCGGCGGTAGCGGCGCTGCATGCGCTCTCGACCGCGTTGGCGCTCCCGAACCTGCAGTTGCGCGAGGGCGCCCAACCCGGGTTGCACCCCACCCGCTCGGCCTCGGTGGTCATCGCCGGTCGCGAACGCGGGGTCGTGGGCGAAGTCGACCCCGCCGTGGCCGGGGCCTACGGCGTCGAGGGCCGGGTCGCCTGGCTGCAGATCGACCTGGGCGAAGTGCTCTCGGGTCCGCACGGCAAGCGTAGCTATGACCGGGTCAGCAAGTTTCCCTCCAGCGACATCGACCTCGCATTCTCGGTACCGGACACCGTGACGGCGGCATCGGTCGAAGGGTCGATTCGCAAGGCCGGCGGGGCTTTGCTCGTGCGCGCCGAGCTCTTTGACGTCTACCGCGGCCCGGGCGTCGCGGACGACGCCCGCAGCCTGGCGTATCGGATGCGCTTCCAGGCGCCGGATCGAACCCTGACCGACGATGAGGTTGCGGCGGTGCGCCAGGCGATCATCGATCAGGTGCAGTCCAAGAACCAGGCCACCCTGCGGTAACCACAGCGGGCAGACCGCCGAGGAGGCGTGTCCGATGCGGAGGTTTCGGCGGTGGGGGCGCGCGGCTAGGTTCAGGCGATGCGCGCATGGCAGATACAAGAACTCGGTGACCCGCTCGACAAGCTGGCGATCGTCGACGTCGACGCTCCGACCGCCGGGGACGGCCAGGTCGTCGTCGACGTGGCCGCCACGGGGTTGTCGTTTCCCGATGTGCTCAGCTGTCGCGGCGAATATCAGGTCAAAACCCAGCTGCCGTACACCCCGGGTGGTGAGGCTGCCGGTGTCGTCGCCGAGATCGGTGCGGGCGTTGATGGGCTCGAGGTGGGGCAGCGGGTCATGCTCCTCGGCGGGGCCGGCCTGGCCGAGCAGGTTGTGGTCAACGCCACCTCTGCGTGGGCGATTCCCGACGCGCTGTCGTTCGGGGGCGCCGCGGCCATCCCGGTGAACTACGGGACGACCTGGTTTGCGCTTCATGAACGGGCTCGGGTGCAGGCCGGCGAGACCGTCCTCATCACGGGTGCCGCGGGCGGGGTCGGCTCAGCCGCCATTCAGATCGCCAAAGCGGCCGGTGCAACAGTGATCGCCGTCGCCGGCGGGGAGCAAAAGGTGGCCAAGTGTGCCGAGCTCGGCGCGGATCATGTCATCGATCATCACGAGACGCCGGCGTTTGTCGACACCGTGCGCGAGCTCAGCGGGGGAGGGGTCGATGTGGCCTACGAGCCGGTCGGGGGAGAGACGTTTCAGCAGGTCCGCCGGTGCATGGGTTGGGACGGTCGCTTGCTGGTGATCGGTTTCGTGGCCGGCATCCCGGAGATGGCGACGAACCACATTCTGCTGAAGAACTACAGCGTCGTCGGCGTGCACTGGGGTGCCTCGCTCGGTCGGAACCCGGCGAGTCTGGGCGAGCAGATGCGTTCGGTCCTCGACTTGGCGGCGACGGGCGCCGTCGACCCGCTGCTCAACGCGAGCTACGGCTTCGACGACGCCGCCCAGGCGCTCCAGGACCTCGCGGACCGCAAGACGTTCGGCAAGGTCACCGTCGAGCGCTGAGCCGGAGCCGGTGGATGGAAAAGATCTGCATGATCATGCAGGTATGTGTATGATCACCCATCTATGGCAGCATCGGTAGGCATCATTGGCGCATCGGGATACACCGGCGCCGAACTTCTGCGGCTCATCGCCGCTCATCCCGACCTCGATCTCAAGCTCGCCACCGGCGACAGCAAGGCCGGGACGGCGCTCGCCGAGCTGTACCCCAGCCTGGCGGCGGCCTACCCCGATCGTAGCTTCGACGCCTTTTCCCCCGACGCGTGCGACGGCCTCGACCTGGTCTTTTGCGGCCTGCCTCACGGCGTCAGCATGGGGGTGATTCCCGACGTGCGGGGCCGGGTCGGCCATATTGTCGACCTCGGCTCGGATTTTCGACTCCACGACGCCGCGCTGTACCCGGAGTGGTACGGCGCCGACCACCAGTGCCCTGCGCTGCTCGATGAGTTTGTGTACGGGCTGCCGGAGTTGTTCCGGGAGAAGATCGCGGGCGCCGAACTGATCGCAGCGACGGGCTGCAACGCCGCCACGGCCGTGTTCGCGTTCGCCCCGCTTCTCGAAGCGGGCATCATCGAACCCGTTGGCCTGATCGCCGACCTGGTGGTCGGGGTGTCCGGCGCCGGGCGGCCGCCGAAGGAGAACACCACCTTTTGCACCGTCGACTCCGACGTCACCGCCTACGGCCTGTTGCGTCATCGGCACACGCCGGAGATCGAACAGGCGCTCGAAGACCGCACCGGTACACCCGCCTCGGTCCTGTTCACCCCTCACCTCGCCCCGCTGAACCGGGGCATCATCGCGACCTGCTACGGCCGTCCAACCAAGTCCGGGGCGACGACCGAAGACGCGCTCGCGGCCATGAGCGCTTTCTACGCCGACGAACCGTTCATGGTCGTGAGCGAAACCTCTCCGTCGGTCAAGGCCACCCTCGGTGCCAATACCGTGCACCTCACCGCCCGCGTCGATCCCCGCACCGGCACGGTGATGGCCATCGCGGCCCTCGACAACCTTATGAAGGGGGCTTCGGGCATGGCCGTGCAGTGCGCCAATCTGGCCCTTGGTCTTCCCGAAACCACCGGCCTCGCCCTCGTTGGGATGTACCCGTGACCATGAGCACCACCGATCCCCGAACCGCACCCGACGCATGGGCGCAGGTCCTCGTCGAAACCCTGCCCTACATCCAACGCTTTCGCAGCAAGGTCGTCGTCGTGAAATACGGCGGTAACGCCATGACCGACCCGTCGCTCGCCGATCGGTTCGCCGAGGACATCGTGTTGATGCACTCCGTCGGCATGCGCCCGATCGTGGTGCATGGTGGCGGTCCGCAGATCGGCGACCTGCTCGGCCGGCTGGGCAAGGAGACCGAGTTCGTCGACGGTCTGCGGGTAACCGATAGCGAGACGCTCGATGTGGCCCGCATGGTGCTGGTCGGCAAGGTCAACCGCGAGATCGTGGCCACCATCAATCGACACGGCCCGGTTGCGGTCGGTCTTTCCGGCGAGGATGCCGGCCTGATCACCGCCGTCGAACGAAGCCCCGAGCTCGGCTTTGTCGGCGATGTGGAACGGGTGAACCCGGTGCTGCTCGAACGACTGCTCGACGACGGGTTCATCCCGGTGGTTTCGACCATCGGGATGGGCGACGACGGGCAGGCCTACAACATCAACGCCGACACCGTGGCGGCCAGCGTGGCCGAAGCCATGGATGCCGAAAAGCTGATCTATCTCACCGATATCGACGGACTGCGGGCCGACGTCGACGACGCCGCCACCCTCATCACCCGGTCGACGGCCAGTGAGCTACGCGAAATGATCGACTCCGGCCAGCTCAGCGGAGGCATGATCCCCAAGGTCGACGCCTGTCTGCACGCGGTCAACAACGGGGTGGCATCGGCGCACATGTTGAACGGCACCATCGCCCACGTGCTGTTGCTGGAGGTCTTCACTGACTCCGGCATCGGCACCATGATCACCGCCGACCCTTCGGCTCAACCCTCGGAGACGCCATGAGCGCAACCGCCCACCGCACCGCCATGCGCGCCCCCGAGGCCGATACGCATTGCCCGATCATGCCCAACTACGGCGCGCCGAAGGTGACGTTTGTGCGCGGCGCCGGTACCGAACTGTGGGATGTCGACGGCAACCGCTATCTCGACTTCTTGTGTGGGCTGGCGGTGACCAGCCTGGGTCACGCCCATCCGGTGGTGGCCGGGGCGATCGCCCAGCAGGCGAACACGCTGCTGCACGTGTCCAACCTGTACGGTACCGAACCCCAGATCGAGGTCGCCCGTACCCTCGACGCCCTCATCAGAAGCGGCGGCGGAGCGGCGGGCTCAGGTGCGGCAACCGACACGAGCGCCAGCAGACCCGAAGGTGGAGGTGCAGCAACCGACACGAGCGCCAACAGAGCTGGAGGTGCAGCAACCGACAAAAGCGCCAACAGAACCAATCAAACCAACAACGCCAAAGGTCAAAAATCCGGCCAGGTCTTGTTTCAGAACTCGGGGGCGGAGGCCAACGAGGGGGCGATCAAGCTGGCGCGGAAGTACCAGGGCCGGGGTCGTCACGTGGTGTTGTCGGCGTTTCGGAGCTTTCACGGCCGCACGCTGGCCACGTTGGCCGCCACCGGCCAGCCTGAGAAGCACGAGCCGTTTCAGCCGCTGCCGGAGGGATTTCGTCACGCTGAATGGAACGACATCGAAGCGTTCGAGGCCGCTCTCGACCCCACCGTGGGGGCGATTCTGCTCGAGCCGGTCATGGGCGAGGCCGGCGTTATCGACGGCGACCCGGCGTTCTTCCAGGGCATCCGTCGGCTGTGTGACGAGCGGGGCATCCTGTTGATTCTCGACGAGGTGCAGACCGGGCTGGCTCGGACGGGGGAGTGGTGGGGCTTTCAGCACCACGGCATCGAGCCCGACATCGTCACCTCGGCCAAAGGGCTCGGGAACGGCATGCCGATCGGCGCGGTATGGGCCCGTCACGACGTCGCCCAGGCGTTCAAACCCGGCGACCACGGATCCACGTTCGGCGGTCAGCCGCTGGCAACCGCGGCCGCAGCCGCGGTCCTGCGGGTGATGCAGGACATCGATGCACCGCGTCTCGCCCGCGAGCAGGGCGCGGCGCTGCGGAGTCAACTCGAAGCCCTGCCGGCGGTGGTCAGCACCCACGGCCGGGGCATGCTCGTACGGGTCGAGTTCGACCCGGACGCGCTGGGGGGCCGTACCGGGGCTGATCTCACGGCCGACTGCCTCGCCGAAGGCGTGGTCGTCATCGGCTCCGGGCCCGCATCGCTGCGCCTGGCGCCTCCGCTCACCATTTCCGACGAACATTTGGCCGAAGGCGTGGCGAAAATCGCCGCCGCGGTCAGTCAGGAGTCATGATGCGACACCTTCTCGAGGTCGACGACCTTACCGCCGAAGAGCTCCTGGAAATCCTGCGTCGGGCCCGCGATGCCTCGCCGGCGCGAATGCTCGACGGCAAGGGGATGGCGCTGGTCTTTGACAAGCCCTCGGCCCGAACCCGGAACTCGATGGAGATGGCCGTGGTCCAGTTGGGTGGCCACCCGGTGTACATCCAGGGCGCCGAGGTCGGGATCGACGTGCGTGAGTCGGCGGCCGATGTCGCGCGTACGCTCGGCAGTTTTCACGCCATGATCGGTGCTCGCGTGTTCGCCCACGCGCAGGTCGAAGCGCTGGCGGCGGCCAACGCGGTCCCCGTGGTGAACATGTTGAGCGACGCGGCCCACCCGCTCCAGGCGCTCGCCGACGTCCTCACCCTGCAGGATGAATTCGGCGCCGATCTGGCGGGCCGGTCGATCGCGTACGTCGGCGACGCCAACAACGTCACCCGGTCGCTCGCACTGGCCTGCGGGATGCTCGGGGTGGCGGTTCGCATCGCCAGCCCACCCGGCTACCGGTTCGGCGCCACCGACCTCGACCGGCTCGCTACGGCCGGTGTCGAGGTCGAGGTGGTGGATCGGCCCGAAGAGGCCGTCGCCGGCGTCGACGCGGTGTACACCGATGTGTGGACGTCGATGGGCCAGGAAGCCGAACGCGAGACCCGCCTCGCTGCGTTCGAGGGGTTTGGGGTGAGCGAAGGGTTGATGGCCCAGGCCGCCGATGGTGCCGTCTTCCTGCACTGCCTGCCCGCCCACCGAGGCGAGGAGGTGTCCGGCGCAGTCGCCGACGGCCCCCGAAGCCGCATCTGGCCCCAGGCCCAGAACCGCATGCACGCCGCCCGCGGGCTGCTCTGGTGGTTGATGGAGGTCAACCGGTGACCAAAGCCGCGCGCCAACATCGCATCGGTCAGCTTCTCGCCGATCGGGAGGTCACCAGCCAACCCCAGTTGGTCGACCTGCTGGGATCCGAGGGCATCACCGCCACCCAGGCGACCGTGTCGCGAGATCTCGAAGACCTCGGCGCCATCAAGGTGCGGGTGCCGGGCGGTGCGACCGTCTATGCCATCCCGGAGCTGCCGACGCAACAGATCGCGCCCGAGAACCACCTGCGTCGAGTCCTGTCGGACTGGGTGGTCGAGGTCGTGCACGCCCATCACCTGGTGGTCGCCCGCACCCCGCCCGGCTCCGCCCACGTGGTGGCATCCGCGCTCGATCGGGCCGGGCTGGCCGAAATCATCGGAACCGTCGCCGGCGACGACACCATCCTGGTGATCGCGGCCGAACAGGTGAGCGGGGCCGAGTTGGCCGATATCCTCCGTGATCTCGCCGGGCTCTGACGACCCGTGATCTGCACCCCTTCGAAAGTGAACCGATGAACGCCAAGATGAACGTCGACAAGGTCGTGCTCGCCTACTCCGGAGGGCTCGACACCTCGGTGATCCTCACCTGGCTCCAGGAGACCTACGACTGTGAGGTGGTGACCTTTACCGCCGATCTCGGCCAGGGCGAAGAACTCGAACCCGCCCGGGCCAAGGCCGAAGCGATGGGGGTGTCGGAGATCTACATCGACGACCTGCGCGAGGAGTTCGTGCGGGACTTCGTGTTTCCGATGTTTCGGGCCAACACCATCTATGAGGGCGAATACCTGCTCGGCACATCGATCGCCCGACCCCTGATCGCCAAGCGGCTGGTCGAGATCGCGGCGGAGACCGGCGCGGACGCGATCTCCCACGGTGCGACGGGTAAGGGCAACGATCAGGTTCGCTTCGAGCTCGGCGCCTACGCGCTCAACCCGGACATCAAGGTCATCGCTCCGTGGCGTGAATGGGATCTCGGGGGACGCGAGACCCTGCTTGCGTACGCGGCCGAGCGCGACATCCCCATCGACATGACCCGCGGCAACAAGTCGCCGTTCTCCACCGACGCCAACCTGTTGCACATCTCCTATGAAGGCGGCCCGCTCGAGAACCCGTGGACCGAGCCGCCGGCGGAGATGTGGCGGTGGTCGGTGTCGCCCGAGGCCGCGCCGAACGAGGGCACCTATCTGGAACTCTCCTTCGAACGAGGCGACATCGTCGCCATCGACGGTGTCGCCATGACGCCCGCCCAAGTGCTCACCGAGCTCAACCGCGTCGGTGGCGCCAACGGGGTGGGCCGGCTCGACATCGTCGAGAACCGTTTCGTCGGCATGAAGTCGCGCGGGGCGTACGAGACACCGGGCGGTGCCATCATCATGCGGGCCCACCGGGCCATCGAGTCGATCACCCTCGACCGGGCCGTTGCCCACCTCAAGGACGAGTTGATGCCCCGCTACGCCGAGCTGATCTACAACGGCTTCTGGTGGAGCCCCGAGCGCGAGATGCTGCAGGTCGCGATCGACCACAGCCAGGAACACGTCAACGGTGATGTGCGGGTAAAGCTCTACAAGGGCAACATCGAAATCGTCGGCCGCCGCAGCCCGGACTCGCTGTTCGACGAACGAATCGCCACCTTCGAGGAAGACGACGGCGCGTATGACCAGGCCGACGCCGAGGGCTTCATCAAGCTCAACGCCCTCCGGCTGCGCACGCTCGCGTCCAAGCGGAACGGCTGACATGACCGACGCCAAGACGCTCTGGCACGGCCGGTTCGAGGGCGGTCCCGCCGAGGCGCTGCAGGCCCTCAACGACAGCCTGCCCTTCGATCGGCGCATGTACGCCGAGGACATTGCCGGTTCGGTCGCCCACGTCACCATGCTCGGCGAGGTCGGTCTACTCGGCGACGCCGAGGTGTCCGCCGTTCTCGACGCGCTGCACGAGGTCCAGGCCGAGATGGAGGCCGGCTCCTTCGTCTTTGCTGCCTCCGATGAGGACATCCACACCGCGGTCGAACGACGGGTAACCGAGTTGGCGGGCGCCCCCGGGGCCAAACTGCACACCGGTCGCAGCCGCAACGATCAGGTCGCCACCGACCTTCGCCTGTGGGTGCGAGGCGAACTCGATTCTCTCCAGGAGCTGATTCGGACCTTCCAGCGGACGTTGCTCGCCCAGGCCGATGCCGCGGGAGAGGCCTACCTTCCCGGCTACACCCATCTCCAGCAGGCCCAACCGGTTCCGCTGGCCCACCACCTGCTCGCACACGGGTGGGCGCTCGAGCGCGACCTCGACCGGTTGCGCGACTGTCGGCGTCGACTCGACGTGTCGCCGCTCGGGGCGGGGGCGCTGGCCGGGTCGTCGTTGCCGATCGATCCGGAACGTACCGCCGCGCTGCTCGGCTTCGGGTCGGTGTTCGACAACAGCCTCGATGCGGTAAGCGATCGCGACTTCGTCGCCGAGACGATGTTCGTGCTCGCCTTGCTGGGCGTGCACCTGTCACGCATCGGCGAGGAGCTCATCTTGTGGGCGAGCACCGAATTTGGCTTTGCCACCCTCGACGATGGTTTTTCGACCGGGTCGTCGATGATGCCGCAGAAGAAGAACCCCGACATTGCGGAACTGGCCCGGGGCAAGGCCGGTCGGTTGATCGGTCACCTCGGCGGATTCCTGGCGACTCTCAAGGGGCTGCCTCTCACCTACAACAAGGACATGCAGGAGGACAAGGAGCCGCTGTTCGATTCCGTCGACACCATCCGGCTGACCCTGCTGGCGCTCGATGGCATGGTGGCGAGCACGACCTTCGTGACCGAGACCATGGCCGCGCAGGCCGACTCCCCCTATGCCGCCGCCACCGACCTGGCCGAGTATCTGGTCGCGGCCGGAATGCCGTTTCGTGATGCCCATGGGGTGGTTGGTGCGATCGTGCGCAAGGCGCTGGCGGGCGAGGCCACGATGGCCGAACTCGTCGCCGCCGAACCGGCGCTCGGCGCCGATGCCGTCGCTCTCCTGGCGCCAGGCGCCGGCGTGCGCCGCCGCATCTCGCGCGGCGGCGCGGGACTGCAACCCCTCGTCGATCAGCGAGAACGATTCCGTTCGCTCGTCGCTGCGGACTGATGGGCCGGCCTCGGCGGCTCGACCGGGCCTTTTACGCCCGTACCGCCACCGAAGTCGCCCCCGAGTTGCTCAACAAGGTGCTGGTGACGCCCAACGGCACCGGGCGCATCGTCGAGGTCGAGGCGTACGAGGGCGCCGATGACCCCGGCAGTCATGGCTTTCGAGGCCCGACCCCGCGCACCGAGGTCATGTTCGGCCCACCCGGCCGGCTGTACGTGTACTTCACCTACGGCATGCACTGGTGCGCCAACGTCGTCTGTGCGGAACCCGGTCAGTGCTCTGCGGTGCTACTGCGAGCGGTGGAACCGCTTGTCGGGATCGAGGCGATGCGGGCTCGTCGGCCCCGCGCCCAACGAGACCGCGACCTCACCAACGGGCCGGCCAAACTGTGCGCCGCCCTCGACATCGGCGAGGCCGACAAGGGCCTCAACCTGTTGCGAGCCGAGCGGGGGATCACCGTGGTGGATGACGGTGTGGGCGCGCTGAAGCGGCCCGAGCGAACGACCCGTATTGGCCTGTCCGCCGGAGCCGATCTTCGACTGCGCTGGTATGTGCCCGACAGCCCGTGGGTGTCGCGGCGCTGAGGCTGCGGAACTACAGCAGGTCGCCAAGCTGTTCGGCGATTTCCTCCGGGGACGTCGGCGGGGCAAAGCGGGCCACGACGTCACCCGCTCCGTTCACCAGAAACTTCTCGAAGTTCCACGTGATGTCGGAGGTGTCGCCTTCGCCGGGTTGTTCGGCTTTGAGCAGGTCATAGAGCGGGGCGGCGCCGTCGCCGTTCACCTCGATCTTGGAGAACATCGGGAAGTTCACGTCGTAATTCGATGTGGCGAACTCGCGAATTTCGGCGTCGGTACCGGGCTCCTGGTTGCCGAATTGGTTACAGGGAAAGCCCAGGACGTTGAGGCCGTCGGTGTCGTTGTGAAGCGCACGCAGACCTGCGTACTGAGGCGTGAGGCCTCAAGCGCTCGCGACGTTGACGACCAGGCAGGCCTGGCCCTGGAATTGGTCGAACGGGACGGCTTCGCCCTCGATCGAGGTCATCTCGAGTTCATGAAATGCTGACATGGCGTCAGGCTACCCCGAGCGGGGGACCGGTTGGTGCTCGTCGGGGTCGGGAGCGGCGCCGTGAGCGGTGCGAGTGGCGTACCAGCCGATGATCACCGCGCCCACCAACGCCCACGAGGCCACGGAAAACACCCGCAGCGAGAGATCCAGCGCTTCGGAGTCGACCAACCGCGATACGACGAACAGAAGCGACCCGTACGCGGCCCGGCCGGCCAGCGAATGCATGCTGAGGTACGTGGCCCGGTGGGAGCCGGCGATCTCGGGGTGCAGCCGCGCGGTCATCACCACCGGTGCCGCGGCGCCCTGGACACTCCGTAGCAACATGAACACCGCGACCACCACGTGCGCGGTCAAGGCCATCGCGGAAACGATCGTCGCCGAGAGCCCGGCGAGAAGGATCAACAACGCCGGGAGCCCGAGCCGGCGACGCCACCGGGGCGCGAGCCCCGCGGCGATGGATCCAATCAGGTAGAAGCCGGCGGCCTGCAACCCGGCCACCAGGGGCGTCGCGCCCACCTCGTCGGCGGTACGGCCCAGCACTTCGGTGAGATAGGGCTGGGCCAGCGTGAACGCCACGTGTTCCAGCACCACCATGGCGATCCAGTAGCCGAACAGCCAGGCCAACGCCGGGTGGCGGAGGTAGCGGCCGCACTCGGCCAACTGCGCCGTGAACGCCGCCGCGGGACCCGAAGCCGTTCCCATCGGCTCGGTCAACCGGCAGGTCACGCCGAGCTGCACGACCGCGGCAGCGAGGGCGAGGGCGAACCCGAGGCGAAGGTCGATCAGCCCGACCAACCCGCCGATCACCGTGCTCGCAGCGGCGACGGTGTACCCAACCGCCGTGAGCCTCCCCTGGCGCGGTTCGTAGGCGTCCTCGAGTTGGAGTTGTTCGAGGGTCTCGTAATGAAACGACACATCGGTGCCGGACAACGATGCGTAGCCAAAGGCCAGCAGCAACTGCGCGCCCAGGACGCCGCTCAGGTGTACATCCGGGCCCACGCTCGCGACGAGCAGCATCAGCGTGAAGCTCAGTACCCACAGGCCGGCGGCAATCCGTAGCGTGGCCACCCGCCCGACGCGATCGCTCAGCCACCCCGAAGGCACCTCGGCGACGACGACCGCCAGGTAGTACACCGAAGCCACCAGCAACGCGCCGTCGATGCCGAACTCGCGCCGGGTGAACAGGACGAGCACCGGCAGCCATGGGCTCCAGCTGACGAGCGCGGCGTGCAGCCACAGCAAGGTGAGGTTGCGGTGCATTGCCTCGTTGTTGTCGGAGCGGGCGGAGGCGAGGCGACGGCGCAAGGCCACCATCGTGGCCGATCTGGGCCAGGATGGGCCAATGGTTTTCAACCCGCTCCTGGCCGCAGATGCGACGCCGGTCGGCGACGACCGGTCGCTGGCATGGCTGCAGATCGCCCGGTGTCGGACGCCCGCGACCGAAGCCCATCGCCGAGACATGCTGCGCCTGCTGCGCACCCACGACGATGCCCTCGTTCGCACCTGTCGCCCCGCCCACCTCACCGGTTCGGCGTTTGTGGTCGACGCCGCCGGATCGCGGACCCTGTTGTTGTTCCATACCAAGCTGCAGCGCTGGCTGCAGCCCGGTGGCCACGCCGATGGCGATGCGAACCTGGCCGGGGTGGCCTTGCGCGAGGCCACCGAGGAGACCGGCATCGAGGGCTTGCGAGTGCTCCCGCACGCGATCGACCTCGATATCCATGAGGTCGACCCTCCGGCCGAGGACGCCCACCTGCACTATGACGTCCGGTTTCTCGTCGTCGCCCCGTCCTCAGCCGATGTGGTGACCAACCACGAGTCGCAGGGGCACCGATGGGTGACATTCGAGGAGTTGGGTACTCTCGACGTCGATGCCGGGCTGGTCCGCATGGCCGAGAGCGGGTTCGCGTTGGCGGCCGGGCGGGTGCCCGCGGTGTCATAGCGCGGGCGGTTCCTCCAGACTGGTGCCGTGCCAGATCGTGACGACCTCCCTCGAACTACCGAGACCTCCTCGGGTCACCCCTACGACGGTGAACCGGATCAGGACTTCAACCCGTGGTCGATCGGCCGCATCCTCGCCGGCCTGTTCATCGTCGGCTCGTTCGCCTTCTGGGTCTATGCCTTTTCCGGTATTCCGTCGCGCGAGAACCCGGACCGGTTGGACGAGTCCGCGTTCGCGGTGGAAGCCGACGGTCTTTGTGCCGCAGCCAAGGCGCGAATCGGTGAGCTGCCCTCCGCCGACAGCGCCCCCGATGTGCTCGCCCGGGCCGACGTGCTCGACCAGGCCAACGATGAGGTCGAGACCCTGATCCGGCAGTTGCGCTCCATCGTGTCGGGGTCGGACTCCGACGTGCGCAACCTCGGCCTCTGGCTCGACGATTGGGAGGTGTTCGCCGCCGACCGACGTGAACATGCCGAGCGGCTGCGGACCGAAGGCGACGTGCGCTTTGTGGTCAGCGGCAAAGAGGGCCAGCACGTCACCGAGTGGATCGATGGCTTCGCCCGCGTGAACGACATGGACTCCTGCGAGGTCCCGCTCGACGTCTAGCGGTGACGGCCTGGGCGATGGCGCATCGGCCGCGGGCCGGGCTCAGCCGCCCGAGGTCGGAGGTGGCGGTGGAGCCGCCGACGTTGGTGGTGCCGGCGGTGGTGGGGGAGCCGGCGGGCCGGGCGGTGGTGGCGGCGGTGGAGGTGGCGGCGGGGTCACCGGCGCCGGGTGCACGAACAACCGCACCGTGACACCGGGCTGGACGACCTGGCCGGGGGCCGGGCGCTGGCGGTACACCTGGCCGGCCTTGCTCGGATCGGGACCGCCCGGCGGATCCTCGACGATCACGCGGAACTGGAATCCCTGGCCGGCGAGGATGCCCTTGGCGTCGGCCACTCCAACGCCGGTGACGCGTGGGACGGTGAGCTTGGCGTCGGGCGGTAGCTTGGCGACCTCGATGGTGATGACGGAGCCGAGTGGGGCGAGGGCATCGCCGCCCGGCGATTGGGCGATCACGCTGCCCGGCGCCTGGGTCTGGGTCTCGACCTCGCGGATCGACGGCGTGAAGCCGGCTTCGGTTACGGCGGTGAAGGCTTCGAGCTCCCACAGGCCGACCACGTTCGGGACGGTGGCGAGCGGTCGTTGGGAGAACAGGGTCGTGGTGGTACTCGTGGTGCTGCGCGGCGGTTCACCGAACGGCGTGGCCTCGCTGTCGCCGTGGGCCGCCTTCATGATCTCGCGCCAGATGCGGGCCGGATAGGTGCCGCCATAGACGATCTCGTCGGTAACCGGCGGTTCCATCGAGATCTGGCCCTCCGGGTAGCCAACCCAGACCGCGGTCACAAAATCGGGCGTGTACCCGACGAAGGTGGCGTCACCGAAGTTCTGGGCCGTTCCGGTCTTGCCGGCGGCCGGGCGGCCGATCTGGGCCTCCTTGCCGGTGCCGCCGCTGATGACGCCCTCCATCACCCAGCTGATCTGCCGGGCCACCGGGGGGTCGAGGACCTTCACCGGCGGCGGAGCCGAAACGAGGGGCTCGCAGATGATGGTGCCGTTGCGGTCGATGATCTTGGAGACGAACACCGGGTCATGGCGCAGGCCCTCGTTGGCGAAGGTGCCGTAGGCGGTGGCCATGTCGAGCATGGTGACGTCCTCGGTGCCGAGGATGGCGGCCGGCACGGCGGCGACCGGGCTCTTGATGCCGAGGCGACCCGCCATGTCGACGAACTCGGTGGTCGAGATGGCGTCGGCGTCGGTGATGAGCTGCGCGAAGACCGTGTTGGTTGAGCTGCGGGTCGCCTCGACCAGGGTGATGTTGCGACCACCCCGGCCACCCTTGACCTTCCAGGGACCCGAGCCGGTGTTGATGGTGATGTTGGAAGGGGCCGGGAAGTTCCGGGTCACCGGAATGCCCTTTTGCAGCGCGGCGGCCAACCCGATCGGTTTCATCGAGGAGCCGGCCTGGCGGCCCTTGCCGGTGGCGAGGTTCACCTTGGCGTCGTCGTCGTCGCCCCAGAAGTCGCGACCGCCGACCATCGCCAGCACTTCGCCCGTTGCGGGGTTCATGGTGACCGCGGCCGCGTCGGGGTTTGCGCCGCGCCCGTTCAGGATGGGCAGCTGCGTATCGACGGCGATTTCGGCGTCGCGCTGGAGCACCGGGTCGAGCGTGGTGGTGATGGTGATGCCGCCGGCGAACAGCAGGTTCAGCCGGTCCTCGTAGGTCTCGGGTATGCGGGCGCACTCCGGCGGGCCCGACAGGAACCACGACTTCACCTCTTCGATGAAGTGCCCGGCGATGTACTCCTCGGACTCGGGGGTTACCTCCGGGACGAGGGTCAGCGGCGCCACGAGGGCCGTTTCGAGCTCGGTGTCGCTGATGTACTCGTTGGAGTACATCCGCTCGAGCACGACGTTGCGCCGCTCCTTCGCCCCCTCGGGGTTGTCGTAGGGGTTGAGGGTGCCGGGGAGCTGGATCAACCCGGCGAGCAGGGCCGCCTGGTCGATCGTGAGGTCGGATGCCTTCGTGCCCTCGCCGAAGAATCGCTGGGCGGCTGCCTCCACGCCGTAGGCGCCCTCGCCGAAGTAGACCCAGTTCAGGTACTTCTCGAGGATGTACTCCTTGGTGAAGCGCTGCTCGAACTGGCGGGCGAGCATCGCCTCTTCGATCTTGCGGTTGGCCGTGGTCTCGGAGCGGTCCAGGAACACGTTGCCCACGTATTGCTGGGTGATCGTCGACGCACCCTCGGAGATACCGCCCGCCGCGGCGTTGCGGACCGACGCCCGCAGGATGCCGCGCAGGTCGACACCCTTGTGCAGCCAGAAGCGCTCGTCCTCGACGGCGACGACGGCGTCCTGCATGACCTCGGCGATCTGGTCCAGCGGCACCGGGATGCGGTTCTGTTCGGCCTTCAGCTCGGTGATCTCGGCACCGTTGCGGTCGAGAATCCGCGAGGTCTCGGCGACCTCGGGTTCTTCCGGGGGGATCAGGTCACGGGTCTGGTAGCTGATCATCGAACAGCCGGAAGCCACGAGGGCGACCGCGAGAAGTATCAGCACCGGGAGCTTTCGCTGCATAAGGCACCATTCTTGCCGGTTTCAGACCCAAAACGACAGCGGGAGCGATTTTGCGCGGCATGATCGTTGGGTGACCTTTCGCACCGATGCCATCCTGGACGATCTGGCCGCTCGATCGCTGATCCACGGCCAGACCGACGACGCCGAACTACGAGCCGCGCTGAGCGCTGGCCCCATCACCTTGTATTGCGGGTTCGACCCCACCGCCGACAGCCTCCACGTCGGCAACCTCGTGCCCCTGCTGCTGCTCCGCCGATTCCAGGAACACGGCCACCGCCCGATCGTGCTCGCCGGCGGCGCCACCGGGATGATCGGCGACCCGGGGGGTCGTTCGAGCGAGCGCAATCTGCTCGGTCCGGCCGAACTCGACGCGAACGTGGCGGCCATCAAACAGCAGCTGGTGGCCTTTCTGGATTTCGAGGGGACCGACGGGCGCCCACCGGCGATCCTCGTCGACAATCGCGACTGGACCGCAGACGTCGGCGTGCTCGATTTCCTTCGCGACGTAGGCAAACACGTGACCGTCAACACGATGTTGAGCCGGGAATCGATCAAGGCCCGGGTCGAAGGCGAGCACGGCATCAGCTTCACCGAATTCAGCTACATGCTGCTCCAGGCCAACGACTATCACGAACTCTGGCGAGAACACGGCTGTGTGCTCCAGGTGGGCGGCAGCGACCAGTGGGGCAACATCGTGGCCGGCGTTGACATGGTGCGGCGCCGGGGTGAGGCCTCGGTGCACGCGCTGACCGTGCCGCTGGTAACCCAGTCCGACGGCTCCAAGTTCGGCAAGAGCGTCGATGGCGCGGTGTGGGTCGACCCGAACAAGACGCTGCCGTATGAGTTTCACCAGCACTTCCTGCGCACCGACGACGCCGACGTCGAACGGTTCCTGCTGCAGCTGACCCTGATCGAGGTCGACGAGGTGGCGACGATCATGGCCGACCACGCCGACGCGCCCCAGGAGCGGAGGGCACAGCGGGCGCTGGCCGATGCGTTCACCACGTTGGTCCACGGCGAGGCGGCGACCGCGCAGGCCAATCTCGCCGCCGACGTGTTGTTCGGTGGCGGCGAGATCACCGGCGCGTCGTTGGACGCGGTGCGGGGCATCGTGCCCGAATCCACCGTGGCGACGGCCGCAGCAACCGGTGACGTGGCCGAACTGCTGGTGACCACTGGTTTGGCCAAGTCAAAGAGCGACGCCCGCAGAACCCTCGGTGACAACGGCATTTCGGTGAACGGCGAGAAGCTCGACGGCCGAGAGGCGCTCGGCGCCGACGACCTCGTCGACGGTCGTTTTGTGCTGCTCCAGAAGGGCAAGAAGAACAAACACCTCGTCGTCATCGACGGGTGATGCAGGCGGCACGAGCGCCGGTGACCCGGGTGGGGTCGGGCCGACGCTCGCATCGCCTGCTCGTACTGTCCACCCCGTCGGTCCGGGGCGGGTGGTCCGGTCAGCAGCTCAGCGCAGCAGGTCCTCGAGGTCTCCGCAGCCGCGGGGGTTGTTGGTGTCGCCCAGGTTCGACACCGCGGGCCAGCGGACCTCGGTCTGGGTGATGCCGGCGCCGGTCAGTTGGTTGCGGCAGCCCTCGCTGATCCACTGCCGGGTGCCGTCGCCGTTGTCGATCCACCCGTCTTTGTAGGGCGAACCGAGCCACAACAACCGGGCTCCTCCAGGCGGAGCGGTGCCGCCGAGTGCGGTTTGGAGGTCGCCGCAGCTGCGGGGGTTGGTGGTGTCGCCCAGGCCCGAGACCGCGGGCCAGCGGACCTGGGTCTGGGTGACCCCGGCGCCGGTCAGTTGGTTGCGGCACGCCTCGCTGATCCACTGCCGGGTGCCGTTGCCGTTGTCGATCCACCCGTCTTTGTAGGGCGAACCGAGCCACAGCAATCGAGCGTTACCCGATGGCGGCGGCGAGGTCGGTTCCTCATCGAAGTTGGCATCGCGGCTGTCGGCCACATCCTGATTGAACACGTTGTTGTCGAACGCCTGGACGGTCTGGTTGTTCTTGAACCGGTTGATCTGCTGTTGGTTCCAACCCGGCGAGATCCAGAGGACGCAGCTGAGATCGCCGCCGCCCCCTTCGAAGTCGACCGTTACCCGAATCGCTTCCCAAAGCTTGCGCGGTGGGGTACTGGTCGACGTCGGATCGTTTTCCACCCGGATCGGCACCCGGGTCCCGGGAAACGAGTAGTTGGTGGTGGTCGATGACGGGATCCGTTTGCCCGACTGCAGACCGATCACCGAGCTGCGACCAGCAATGCCAATCGAGAGTTCAATCTCCCGATTGGGGGTGTCGAAGTCCCAGCGAACGAATTGGAAGTAGCCGGGTTCGCCATTCAGCGCACTGTGACGCACGGTCAGGGTCGCCCGGTGTTCGGTCTGGCCGCTCGTGCTCCATCGCGAGCAACTGCTCTTGCTCACCGCTGGGGCGACACAGCCCGGGATGCGACTGGGAAAAATCGAGTTGTAGCCTTTCCACTCGATTGCCCTGCTGTGAGCGGCGTCGGCGAGTTTGATGGCCACCGATCGGGGGACGCCACCGGCCTCGAGCGCGCGCTGGCCGATGCGCCGCTGCTCGTCGAGGCTGTTCGTACCGTTGTCCTGGCACAGCGCTCGCTGCTGGACCCGTTGCGATTCCGACATGGCATCGTGGTTCCACCCGCACCGGTTCATCAGCCCCTGGCTGATCGCCAGGCCCGCCTGCTTCCAGGAGTGCGCTGTCGGGTCGACGCCCCCGTTCGACCCGCGCTTGTGCCGGGCCTGGAAGGCAAAAGCGGCATCCTGGAGGATGTGATGGCCACGCACGTTGCCGTAACGCTCAACGTTGTCGGGGTAGCTGAGCACGCTTGTGCCACACTCCGCGCTGCCTCCCGGCGGTTGCGCCGAGGCCGCGGGCAGGCCGGCCGCGAGCAGCGTGCCCACGACCGCGACGAGTAGAAACGTCCGTCTGTACATCCGGATCTCCCTTGTCCTGCGGCGGCGGAGTGCCGACGCGGTCGATGAGTCGCCCGGGAGGCCCCGATTGTTCCCGGAACGTCGATACTTTTTGTGACTCCTCGTCGGGGCTCGCCGTTCGATCCCGAACCAACCGCGAACCGCGCGAAACCATCGAAATTCGGCCACGTTTGGCGGTGGAGTCGAAAAACCGCGAATTTCTTTGAAGAAATACCCCGCCTGAGGTTGTACAACCGTGGCGTGGGCGGTAACTTCAGTCTTCGCTTGTGGCTGCGGAAAACGCAGCTGGCAAGCAGCCGAGACACCTCCGGCCGCAACGGCCACGTGTCTCTCACGCTACCCAACTCAGGCTTTCGAGTCCGGGAAGGGCGGTGTGGTGTGCTCCTTGAAAACGGAATAGAGGATAGATAGTCAGTGCGGGCGCATGGCCCGACGATGCGAGTCGTCGATCATGCGCACCGACAATTCCGCTGACCGGTCACTGTCTCAACGTGGTGACTGGGAAGCAAACGAAACAAATCCGGAACAACCGAAGCTCACTGGGCTTCGTGCGTTCTCGAACACGCGAATGCCCACAACAGCAACGGTCTGTTCCAAAGGCAAACTCGTTCACCGGTTTGTACCCGGTGAGCCAAATGATTCGATGAAACGTCAACCACCTCGGTGGCTGGCGCTTCGGAGATTTTGACGGAGAGTTTGATCCTGGCTCAGGACGAACGCTGGCGGCGGGCCTAATACATGCAAGTCGAACGAACTCGACCTTCGGGTCATATGAGTGAGTGGCGAACGGGTGAGTAACACGTGAGAAACCTGCCCCGAAGTCTGGGATAAGCAGAAGAAATTCTGTCTAATACCGGATTCCTTCTTTTGGCCGCATGGCCAGCTGAAGAAAGCTCAGGCGCTTTGGGAGGGTCTCGCGGCCTATCAGCTTGTTGGTGAGGTAACGGCTCACCAAGGCATCGACGGGTAGCTGGTCTGAGAGGACGGTCAGCCACACTGGGACTGAGACACGGCCCAGACTCCTACGGGAGGCAGCAGTAGGGAATCTTGCGCAATGGGCGAAAGCCTGACGCAGCCACGCCGCGTGAGGGATGAAGGCTCTCGGGTTGTAAACCTCTTTCAGCAGGGACGAAAATGACGGTACCTGCAGAAGAAGCCCCGGCCAACTACGTGCCAGCAGCCGCGGTAACACGTAGGGGGCGAGCGTTGTCCGGATTTATTGGGCGTAAAGAGCTCGTAGGCTGTTCAGTAAGTCGGGTGTGAAAATCCAAGGCTCAACCTTGGAACGCCACCCGATACTGCTGTGACTAGAATCCGGTAGAGGAGTGTGGAATTCCTGGTGTAGCGGTGAAATGCGCAGATATCAGGAGGAACACCAACGGCGAAGGCAGCACTCTGGGCCGGTACTGACGCTCAGGAGCGAAAGCATGGGGAGCGAACAGGATTAGATACCCTGGTAGTCCATGCCGTAAACGTTGGG
>CALHYX010000054.1 GCA_938041035.1 uncultured Acidimicrobiales bacterium
GGTTACGGTGGGCGATGATGCGCGGGGGTGCGTCGCCTCGCTGCGCGTTGTGTTCGAGCCACTGGGGGACGCCGACGTTGTACCCGACGTGGCCATGCGAGTAGCAGATCGCCGAGACGGGGGCGTCGGTGAGCGTGCGCAGCTCGGTGATCATCGAGTCGGTCTTCTGACCGCCCGGTCCGGAGTCGACCAGGACCACGCCTTCGGCCGTCTCCACCGCGAATGCATTGCCCTGTGCCGCCAGCACCCAAACATCGTCGGTGACCGGCACGCTTGCCGGCGGGGTCGGCGGCAGGTCCGCTTGCGATTGCTCTTGCACCGGTTCTTCTTGGGATGCCATCAGGACCATCCTCCGTCGTGGGCGATGAATTGGCCGGTGACGAATCCGCACGTCCCGTCGAGGTAGGCGCCGCAGAGTGCGGCGCACTCGTCGACGGTGCCGAGACGCCCCATCGGGACACGGGCGACCGTCTTGGCCAGACCCTCGGGGGTGTCGGCCTTGTTGGCGGCGATGAAACCGTCGAAGTCCATGAAGTTGGTGCCGAGGGCGTTGACCTGCACTCCCTTGGATGCAACGTCCGCAGCCACGTTCTTCACCAGGTGCGTGGCACCGGCTCGCAGCGCGGAATACAGCGGGGCCGATGGGAGGACCCGGTTGCCGGCCGAGCTGGTGATCATCAGGATCTGCCCCTCGCCCTGTTCGATCATCGAGGGCAAGACCGCCTTCATGAACTGGTAGGGCGCGTCGATCAAGCCGCGTTCGAGCGCGTGGAGATCGTCGGTGGTCGAGTCCAGGAACCGGCCGGTCACGATGTGGCCGGTGAACGCGGTCGCTGCGTCGATGCGACCGAAGCGCTGGAGCCCGGTCCCCACGAGTCGTTCGGCGACGTCAGGGTCGGCCAAGTCCCAGACACGTTCGGCGACGGCCACCGTGGCGCCGAGTGCCTCGAGTTCGTCGACGAGGCCTGGCTCGGGGTCACCGATGACGAGATCGTGGCCCCTCCGGGCCATCTCACGAGCGAGAGGTGCACCGATGTAGAGACTCGTGTTGGCGATGAGCGCCACGCGTCGTTGGGCTTCAGTCATGTGGTCTCCATTGGTTCTGGTGGCGCGGTCTCGGCGGGCACGACGGTGACGGGGATGCCGTTGAGGACGGCGTTGCCCGACAGGGGGTCGAGGATGGATCCGTCGGTGAGGATGTTGCTGTTCACGCCAGGGCGGCCGGCGGCGACGCTCAGCTGCGTTCCCGGCACCCCGTGGCCCCAGCCATAGGGGAGGCTGACCACCGATGGGGCGATGTCGTCGGTGACTTCGACGGGAGCGACGACGGATCCCGCAGCGGACGTGATGCGAGCGTGTCCACCGTCGTGCACGCCCCAGTCGGTGGCGTCGTCGGGGTGGACCTGGAGGGTGCAGCGCTCGCGCCCCTTCACGAGCACGTTGACGTTGTGCATCCACGAGTTGTTCGACCGCAGATGGCGGCGGCTGACGAGCACAGGGCCGTCGGCCAGCTCGGTGAGCGAGCGTTCCAGGCGGGCTACGTCCGCAGCGAGTGGCGCTGCGGCGAGCTCGACCCGTCCCGACGTGGTGCGCAGGAGTCCAGGGAGCTGCGGGGCCATCGGCCCGAGGTCGATGCCGTGGGGGTTCGATTCGAGCTTCTCCATGGTGAGGCCGTCGGGGCGAGCGCCGAAGTGGTCGCCGGCCCAGCCCGAGCGCAGCATCACTTCGAGTACGCGGTCGGCAGGGCTGCGGTCGCCGAGCTGGGCTCGCAGCTCGGCAACGTCACGTCCTTCCAACGCACGCCCGGGCTTGACGCAACCCCGCAGCACGGTGTCGAGGGTCATGTCGTGGATGATCTGCGGATCGGCATCGGCGCCGAGGCCTGAGGCGATGCACGCCAGCCGGGCGATGATGTCCTCCTCGCGCGGGCCGTCGGCCTCGAACAGCGCCGGTGAGTAGTTGGCGATGTTGCGCACGGCCTGGCCGTAGAAGGCGAGGTCGTAGTGGCTGCGCTCGAGCTGCGACGGCGGCGGCAGGATCACATCGGCGAAGCGGGTGGTCTCGTTGAGATACGGGTCGACGGAGATCATCACGTCGAGCGAAGCGAGGGCGGCCTCGGTGCGGTCGCTGTCGGGGATCGAGCGAGCGGGGTTGCCGGCGACAGTGATCAGCGCCCTGATCTTGCCTTGCCCCGGCGTCTCGATCTCCTCGGGCAGCGCGGCAACCGGGAACTGACCGTGCACCTCCGGGTGACCGCTCACCCGAGTCGAGCGTCGGCCGGTGGTGAAGCCGCGGCCGGGTCCGTCCTTCCGGGGGCCGAGGTGAGCCGGGTGGGCCCACATCATGCCGCCGGGCCGGTCGAGGTTTCCGGTGAGCGTGGTGACGACGTCGGTCAGCCACGAAGCCAGCGTCCCGAACGGCACGGTGTTCGTGCCGATGCGGCCGTAGACCGCTGCGGTCGGGGCGGCTACGACCTCGCGGGCGATGCGCCGGGTGACGTCCGGAGCGATCCATGTGGCCGGCTCCACCGCTTCGGGCCTGAACGGCGCGACCAGCGCCTGAACGTGGTCGACGCCGTCGAGATGGGGGCCGGCATCGCCGGTGTCGACGAGCCCTTCCGCGAAGAGCACGTTGGCGATGGCGGCGAGCCAGGCCGCGTCGCCGCCGGGCCGGATGGCGAGGTGCTCGTCGGCGGCCTTGGCCGTCTTGGTCCGGCGGGGGTCAACCACGACGATCTTGCCGCCACGGTCCTGAATGGCCTGCATGCGCCCGGGGAAGTCGGGCGCGGTGGCGAGGCTGCCGTTCGACTCGTACGGGTTCGCGCCGAGCATCAGCAGGTAGTCGGTGCGGTCGATGTCGGGAAGCGGGAAGGCGAGCGGATCGCCGTAGAGGAACCCCGACGACGCGTGCCGCGGCATCTGGTCGACCGTGCCTGCCGAGTAGAGGTTCGGGGTGGCCACGGCCGAGATCAGCGCCCGGGCGTAGATCGTCGAGGCGTGATTGTGGACCGATGGATTGCCGTGGTAGATGGCCGCCGCCTCGCGACCGTGGTCCTCGAGGATCGGCATCAGGCGCTGCTCGACCTCGGCAAACGCCTCGTCCCACCGCACTGGCACGTGACGCCCGTCGCGCTCGACCATGGGGGAGCGGAGGCGATCGGGATCCTCGTGCAGCTGCTTGAGGGTCGAACCCTTCGGGCAGATAAAGCCCTTGGAGAAGACGTCCTCGCGGTCGCCGCGGATGCGCACGACACTGCTGTTGGAGGGACTGCCGCCCTCGACGGTCACCTCGAGCCCGCACGTCGCCTCACACAGCGGGCAGGTCCGGAAGTGGACCGAGCGTTCGGCCGAGCGGGTCTGGCGTGAATCCGTCAAAGTCACAGTAATTTCGTACTGTATGAAAATTCTCTGCTAGGTTCAACTCGTCGACGAGCGCCGAACGCTGAGGTAGCTGATGGACGTCATCTTGACCGGGACCGGATCACCGCTCCCCAGTGCTGACCGCGCCGGGCCCTCGACGCTCGTCAAGGCGGGCGACACCAACATCCTGATCGACGCCGGTCGTGGCGTGGTGATGCGGATGATGGCGGTCGGGGTCAGGCCCGACGATCTCGACGGTGTGATCATCACCCACATGCACAGCGATCACGTCTGTGCGCTCAACGACGTCATCACCACGCATTGGGTGCGGACGCGCGAACTCAAACCGCTCAAGATCTGGGGACCGGTCGGCACCGCCCGCCTGGTCGAACGAACCCTCCTCATGCTCGAGGACGACATCGGCTACCGCACCGACCACCACGATCCGCTTGTCAACGGGCCTCAGGTGGAGGTCATCGAACTCGAACCTGGCGACTCGTTCGCGATCAACGACGTCCAGGTGACGACGGCCGAGACCGCTCACGCGCCGGTCCATCCGACCATCGGCTTCCGACTCGAGCGCGAGGGCACGGTCGCCGCGCTCGTCGGTGACACGCTTCCGTGTGACGGCGTCGACGACCTCGCCGCGAACGCCGATGTCTACGTTCAGACCGTTCTCCGGCGCGACTTTGTCGAGCTGCTCCCCGGCCCGATGGCCCAGGACATCCTCGAGTACCACTCGAGTGTCGTCGATGCGGCGCAGACGGCCGCACGGGTCGGGGTGAAACGCCTGGCGATGACCCACATGGTCCCAGCCCCTACGCCCGAGCAGTACCCCGAGTGGATCGCACGGGCGGCCGAACACTTCGACGGTGAGATCATCATCGGCGACGACTTGACCACCATCACGGTCTGAGGAGATACAAGCAATGGCTTCGCCCACCGACGGCTTCCAGGGAACGATTGGCCGGACACTCGCGGACTCCGAACCTCACTTCGTAGAGTCGCCCCACCCCAAGCAGGGGTCGCCGAACGTGGTGTTCATCCTGTTGGACGACACCGGCTTCGCCCAGTTCGGCTGCTACGGGTCCGACATCGACACGCCCAACATCGATGCGCTGGCCGCCGGCGGGGTCCAGTTCACGAACTTCCACGTCACGCCGGTGTGCTCGCCGACGAGAGCGGCGCTTCTCACCGGGCGCTCCCAGCACGAGGTCGGCATGCGGGGTCTGGCCGGGTGGGTCACCGGCTTCCCGAATGCGCTCGGGCACGTCTCGAACGCTGCGGCCACGGTGGCCGAGGTCCTGCGTGACGAGGGCTACGCCACGTTGTGCGCCGGGAAGTGGCACCTGGCTCCTGGGACCCACGTCTCCGCCGCTGGCCCGTTCGATCAGTGGCCGTTGGCCCGAGGCTTCGAGCGCTTCTACGGCTTCCTCCCGGGCGAGACCGATCAGTTCCATCCCGAACTCGTGCGTGACAACACTCACATCGATCCGGCGGCCACGCCGGCTGAGGGGTACCACCTCTCCGAAGACCTGGTCGATCAGCTGTTGTTGATGATCAACGACAACAAGGGTCTGCGGCCGGATCGTCCGTTCTTCGCCTATCTGCCGTTCGGGGCGACCCATGCGCCTCATCAGGCGCCCGACGAGTACCTCGAGAAGTACCGGGGTCGCTACGACGCCGGTTGGGACGTTGTCCGGAAGCAGTGGTTCGATCGGCAGGTCGAACTCGGCGTGATCGATCCCGACACGAAGCTTGCGCCCCGCAACCCCGGCGTGGAGGCGTGGGACGACCTCTCCGACGCACAGCAGCGGTTCGCCGCACGGCTGCAGGAGGCGTTCGCCGCCTTCCTCGACCACACCGACGACCAGATCGGCCGGTTCGTCGACGGGCTGCGCGACATGGACGAGCTCGACAACACGATTCTCGTCCTGCTCGCCGACAACGGCGCTTCACAGGAGGGCGGCGCGGCCGGGACCTGGCACGAGTTCCGCCACTTCAACGGCCTCCATCAGCCCGCCGAAGAGGCGGTCGAGCGCGTCGACGACATCGGTCGTCCCGGCAGCCACACCAACTACCCGTGGGGGTGGGCCCAGTGCGGCAACTCGCCGTTCCGCTGGTACAAGACGCTGACCCATGAGGGCGGGGTCCACGTGCCGATGATCTTGCATTGGCCAATCGGTCTCGGCGACGACCGTGCCGGCACCAAGCGCGACCAGTTTGCGTACGTGTCCGACATCGTTCCGACGATCTACGAACTCCTGAGAATCACCCCGCCGGACACATACCGGGGTGTCGAACAGCTGCCGGTGACCGGTCATTCGTTCGCCTCGGTGCTCGACGACGAAGACGCACCCGCGACCAACACGAGGCAGTACTTCGAGTTCGGTGGGAACCGTGCGCTGGTCACCGAGCTCGACGGCGTCTGGTGGAAGGCCGTGACCCGCCACACCCCCGGCGTCACGTTCGAGGACGACCGGTGGGAGCTGTTCGACCTTTCCGCCGATCCGTCCGAATGCAACGACATCGCCGAGGCCGAA
>CALHYX010000055.1 GCA_938041035.1 uncultured Acidimicrobiales bacterium
CCGACCGCTGCCCCCAGCCCCGGCGACCTACGGTGAGACCCATGGCAAGAATCGCTGCCGTTGCCGTGATGGCCCTGCTGGCGTTCGGCTATTCGGCGGGCTCCGACGAAGTTCTGACCGAGTCCGACCCGACGACGACGCTCGCACCGCCGACGAGCCCGGCCACCTCTGCGCCCGTGACCGTCCCGGTTCTGGCGACCGATGCGGCGCCAGTGGTGACGCCCGACGAGGCCGTTCCTGCGACGGGGCTTATCCGGGTCTTCGAACTGCAGAACGGCTGTTGTTTGGAGGAGGGGAGTTGTGGGCTGCTCGAAGTGATCGACGCCGAGAACGAGACGGTCGGCGAGCGCCTTTCGCGCGGTGACCAGGCCTTGATCTCCGGTCCTCCGGCCGCGGGGGTCGACAGCCAGTTCCTGGCCCGATACCCCGACGTCGCGCTGTTCGGTGGCGAGTACATCGTTGTCATGACCGTGCACGACACGATCTCGCTCTGCGGAGGAGCGGCGTCCGTCGGCCAGCTTCCCGTGCTCCACGAGTGCTCGACCGTCGTGGTGGTCGAACCGGGTCAGGAGCTCGAACTCGGCGTCGCCTGGTCGATCTTCGACGGCTGCCAGGACTTCGGCCCCGCGGCCGACGTGCTGCCCGAAGCCTCCTAGCGCCCAAATGAAAATAAACGGGGGTCAGACCCCGGTGAGCGTGCGCTGCGCCCAAATGAACTTACGTGGGGTCAGACCCCTGGTGAACAAACGAACCGTAACGGGGTCAGACCTCGGTGAACGCAGCCTCGTAACGCTCAAATGAACTTAAGTGGGGTCAGACCCCGGTGGTCGGTAACGCTCAAATGAACTTAGGTGGGGTCAGACCCCGGTCAATGAGACCCCGGTCAATGGGACGCGCCGGGGCGCGCTCGGGTGACGGCGGCGACCGCTACGGTCGGTGGATGGGCCGAGTCGCAGCGTTGGTGGTGACCGCGATGCTGGCGTTTGGTTGTTCGTCCGGCCCGGGTGAGGTACTGACCGAGTCCGACCCGACGACGACGCTCGCGCCGACGACGTTCGCACCGTCGACGAGCCCGGCTACCACTGCGCCGGTCACCGTAACCGTCGTGGCTCAAGGGGTGCTACGAGTCAGCAGCCTGCAGCTCGACTGCTGTTACATCGAAGGCAGTTGCGGCGAACTCGAAGTGGTCGATAGCGATCGGCAACCGATCGGCGAGCCCGTGACACTCGGGCGGGTCACCAGGGTCGACGATGGGCGAGTCATCGAGGACGAGAGCACCCAGTTCGTCGGCTCGTTCCCCGACGTAGCGGTGCCCGGCGGCGAATACGTCGTGGTGATGTCGGTGTACGGCAGCGAGGGGTTCTGCGATGCCGAAGCGGCCGAGGGCGACCGCATGGTGAACCACCGATGCACAACCATCGTCAACGTCGAGGCCGGCGAGTTACTCGAACTCGGCGTCGCCTGGTCGATCACCGAAAGCTGCCAACACTTCGGACTGGCCGACGAGGTACTCCCGTAGGGCCTAGCGCTCAAATGAGCGTAACGGGGGGTCAGACCCCGGTGCTGAGTAGCGCTCAAATGAACGTAACCGGGGGGTCAGACCCCGGGGGTCCGCGAACGACCCTCAGATCACCGCCAGCAGCATCTCCTGGGCCATCGACACCACGACCTGGCCGGCCTCGTTGTAGATCGCGCCGCGCAGGGTGCCCCGGCCGCCCGCATTCACCAGCGAATACACCTCGAGGTAGAGCCACTCGTCGGCCCGGGCCGGGCGGTGGAACCAGACGGCGTGGTCGAGGCTGACCATGCCGGTGATGTCGCCGTCGAGGTTCAGCGGCCGCCCGCCGATGCCGGTCCAGTCGGTGCAGTACGCGAGCAGCGCGGTGTGCAGCTTGGGGTCGTCGGGCAGCTCGGCGGGCACCTTGATCCATTTGCGGTTGGTCGCCACCATCGTGCCGTCGGCCCGGGGTTCGGTGGCGCCGATCCACACCTGGATCCAGCCCGGCGGACCCTCCTCGATCGTGAACTCGGATCGGTCGGGCACCGGCGCATTGCTGGGCAGGTCATAGACGTAGCCCTCGCCGTCGCCGCCGAACGTGGCGGTCATGGCGAAGCCGACCTTGCCGTTCTGGCTCACGTCGACGCGCCGGTGGGCGAACATGTGGCCGTTCTTGAGCACATCGATGGAGATGTCGGTCGGCTGTTCGGCCGCGATCGGGCGGAGGAAGTGACCGTGGGCTGAGATCAGCCGGCGGTCGTCGTCGGGGTCGGCCGCCTGGATTGTGGCCGCCACCGCCTGGGCGAGAATGAACCCGCCGAAGGCATTGCCGGTCTCGCCCGCCAGCACCGAACCCGTCCACCGGCCGTCGCCCGCGGGCTCGAGCGTGAAGTACTCCCGAAGGTCGGACAGCTCCCGGGTCACATCGAAGTCGGCTTCATCGATTTCGACTGGATAGGGATCGGTCACGAGGCGAGCGTAGGCCCGGGGCCGGAAGCGCCGTCGGCGAATTTCGCCGACCCGACTCCCCTGGGCACCCGGGCCCGAACCGCTACTTCAACACCAGCGCCAACAACAGGCCGCCCAGTACGAGGGTCTGCGCGCTGTGCACGATGATGCCGATCCAGGCGCTGCGATACCGCTGCGACGAATAGGCCAGGGCGAAGGTGTCGATGAGCAGCACGGCGGGGATCACCCACGGCACGTGCACGTGGTAAAGCCCGAACAGCACGCCGTTGGCCACCCACGCCTTGTCGCCGAACGCTCCTTCCATGCGGGGCAACAGGTAGCCCCGAAAGAGCAGCTCTTCGCCCAGCATCGTGTTGAAGATGAACATCACCATCACGATGACGAACCATTTCCAGTTGCCGCTGAGGAAGGCCTGGCCGGCATCGGATTCGATGATGACCCCGAAGTCTCGGGCGTCGGGATGCGGCAGGGAAGGAACCATCTCGCCCGCGGCGAACAGGAAGACGAACGGCACGACGATCCACCACAGTCGGCCACCGCGTCGTCCGGTCTTCGCGTTCCGCGGAGCTCGCAGCCACAGCGCTTCACGCACCGTCGACCACCGGGCCGAGCGCTGCTCGATTGCCACCAGGGTCACGGCCAGCACGAACTGCCAGACCAGCCCGGCGGTGAGGGTGATGACCAGCGCCTTGAGGAGCCCCTGGTCGCCCAGCGAATCCTTGATCTGGGGTGCGATCACCCATGCGCCGATCCCCATGGGAGCGGTGGCGGCGGCCCACACGCCGATGATCGCAGCTGGCGAGAGCTGCGTGATGTTCTCCGCTGCCGTTGCGTTCGTCATGCCATTGGTCGGTGTCATTGGAATCCCTCTGGGTCCGTTGGTGTGTGATTCGACGGTAAGAAACGCAAGGGCCGCAGTCGTCGGCGAAACGCATGATCCGGGCTCCCCAAATCGGCTGACCGTGGGGCGCCGCTGTTCGGGCGGATCATCCCTTTGGGGGAACGGGCCACCACCCGATGGCGGACGCCCGTGCGCAGCCGACCGGGTACCTTCGAGCCATGAGCTCGGCCGCCACCACCATGATCACGCTGGCCCGCCGAACCCAGGAGTGGCTGCGGTCGCGGCCCCGGTTCGTCGACGCACTGGTGGCGGTCCTGGTGCTCGTGTTGGCGGTCAGCGACCTTGCCGATGAAACGGTCACCACCGGAACCCGCGCCGCCGACTGGGTTGGTTATCTGCTCGTGGTGGCGGCCGCCGCCACGCTCGTGGCTCGGCGGGTCTCGCCCGTCGCCGTGTTCTCCGCGGTCGTCGGCCTATCGGTCGTGTTCTACGTGCGCGACTACGGAACGTTGATGGCCGCGGTCGGGTTGGCGGCGATCTACGCGGTGGCCGCCCACGAGGAGGATCGGCGGTTGGCCTGGTCCGTCCTAGGCGTCGGCGTCGTGGTGTTGTTCGCGGTCGCCAGCGTCACGGTGTTCGACGGGGCCGATGGCTACCGGTGGTCGAACGCGCTCAGCATGGTCTCCGCGGCCGCGGCAGCCGGACTGGCGGGCGCGGTGGTGCGCAATAAGGAGGAGATCTTCGCCGACACCGTCGACCGGGCCGAGCGGGCCGAGGCCGATCGCCAGGCCGAAGCCGAGCGGGCGGTGACCGAGGAGCGCCTGCGCATCGCCCGGGAGATGCACGATGTCGTCGCGCACGGCATGAGCCTCATCACTGTGCAGGCCGCCGCCGCTCGCGAGGTGGCGCACACCCGACCCGACGACGCCTCGCGCCTCATGCAGAGCGTCGAGGACTCCGGGCGCGACGCCCTGGCCGAAATGCGCCGCATGCTGGGCGTGTTGCGCAAAGACGACCTCGCCGCACCGGACGTGCAGCGAGGGCAACTCGAACCGCAGCCCTCGCTGGCCGACCTTGATTCAACGGTCGATGCCTGCATCCAGGCGGGCATCCCCGCCGAACTGGTCGTGCGGGGCGATCGTCGACCGCTGCCGCCCGGAATCGAACTCGCCGCGTTTCGCATCGCCCAGGAAGCGCTCACCAACGTGGTCAAACACGGTGGGCCGGGAGCGACCGTCAACGTCGAACTGACCTATCAGCCCGACCGACTTCGCATCGCGATCACCGATACCGGTGTCGGCGAGACAGGGTCTCCGCCCCGGTTCGATGGCGGCCACGGGCTGATCGGCATGCGTGAGCGGGTGGAGATCTACGGCGGGCACCTCGTCGCCGGACCCGCATCGGGCGGCGGGTTTCTGGTCGATGCATCGCTTCCGGTCGGAGCCCGATCCGAGTCGACGGCTGCACTGCCGGAACCGACCGACGTGGGAGGCTCCGAGACGCCATGAGTATTCGAATCGCCGTGATCGACGACCAGGCGTTGATGCGCGACGCCTTCACCATGATCCTCGACGCCCAACCCGACTTCGATGTCGTCGGCGATGCCGACAACGGGCGCACCGGCGTCGAGCTGTGCCGACGGAGCCGGCCCGACGTGGCCGTGATGGACATCCGGATGCCCGAGATGGACGGCATCGAGGCGACCCGCCTCATCGTCGACGACCCCGATATCGACACGAAGGTGCTGGTGCTCACCACCTTCGACCTCGACGACTACGTCTTCGCGGCGTTGCGCGCCGGCGCCAGCGGCTTCCTGCTCAAGGACGCGCCGGCCAACGAACTTGTCGCCGCAGCCCGGCTGGTGGCCGGCGGCGAAGCGCTCCTGGCCCCGACCGTGACCCGGCGGCTCATCGAGGAGTTCGCCAAACAGGCGGTTCCAGCCGAAGCGAAGATCGAACTGCCCGACGATCTCACCGAGCGCGAGCATGAAGCCTGGGTCCTGCTGGCCCAGGGGATGAGCAACCGGGAGATCGCCGCCGCCATGTTCGTGGGCGAGGCCACCGCCAAGACCCACGTGAGCCGACTGCTCACGAAACTCGGCGTTCGAGACCGGGTTCAGGCCGTCGTGCTGGCCTACGAATCGGGCGTCGTCACACCGAGTTCGCCTTGAGTCGGCCGCCGGGGGCGGCCGGTGGATAACGCCGAACCGCCGTCGATCGCCGACGGCTCGTCGTTTATCCCCACCGATGCGCGAGCACTTCGCTCCATCGCCCTGCAGTTCTTCGTGAACGGTGCGCTGTTTGCGTCGTTTATTCTCGTCGGCTTCACCGAGATCACCGTTTTGGCGGCCGACCTCGCCGATGCCGTGGCCGCCGGCGAGCTCGAACACGTCCGAGCTTCACTGCGGATCGAGCGGCCATACCCCCTCCCGGTCGATCTGGCCGTGCGCATCGACGCATCGCAGCTATCGGAGTGACGCCGAGTACTCGGTTCCCCGGCCGCTGGTAGTCGCCGTAGAATCAAACCCATGAGCGACGAGATCCGCCACCTGACCACCGCCGAACTCGAGGCCGGGCTCGCCGACGTGCGGGCCTCGCCCGCCGACGATGGTGTGCTGCGGCTCATCGTGCAACGCCCGGCCGAAGATGAACGCGTCGTGCTGGC
>CALHYX010000056.1 GCA_938041035.1 uncultured Acidimicrobiales bacterium
GGCGACGCGGGCCCGCTTCGCCGCCTCGCTGCGGCTCAGGCGGCACTCGCCCCGCAGAAACCCCGCCGCCGTCAACGTCCGGGTGCGAGAAAACGCGCCCGCCCGGGTCGCCGCCGCCAACGCCGCCACATCAATACCGTCCAGCCGGTTGCGCAGCACGGCCACATCGCGCACCACATCCAACAACTGATCCGGCCCCAGGCCGGCGAAATCCACCTTGGCCAACAACGTCAACGACCCCGCCGCATCCTCGAGCTCAACCAGCCCGGAAACCAGGCCACCGACACCAGGCGCGGGCTCGAACCCACCCCCGTGACCCTCGCCCTCGAACTCATCATGATCGAACATACGTTCGATACTAGATCAAAGGTCAGACACTTTTCCCCCGAAACCCACCCCAACCAAAAAGAAATCGTGGGAAAGGCCCTCCCTGTCGCCCGATCGACTCTGGCGCCACCCGAAAACCGCCCGCTACCGTCGGTTCATGCGCGGAACCCTGACCTTCACGAGGCCGGCCGATGTCATCGCCGACGACGAGCGGCCCGGCCTGCTGCGAGCGCGGTTGGCCGAGGAGGGCAACCCGGGCGACCCCCACCTGTGTGAGCTGCGCGACCTGTCCGTCGACGGCGCACCCGAGCCCCGATTGCGGTCGGCCGGATTCCAAACCGTCGATCTGGCGGAGAACCACGCGCTGCAAACCGTCCTCGCCGAGGTGCGGGCGGCTGACGAAATCACCGAATCGTCCAACGAGGCGATTCGAGCGAGCCTGAACGGAACCGAGATGTCGTTGGGCGGTGGCGAAGTGCTGCGCGTCGACTTCGTCGTCGACGACGGGCTGTTCCATCGGCGGTCGGGCCCGAACGGCCTCGACGTGAACCCGGGTGGAATCGACGGCTTCAACGGCCACGGCGGCGCCCAGTTCGTGCACGGCGACCAGGATGTGTTCGGCACGCCGCTGCGCCAGCTCCTGGAAGGCGCCGCGCCCGACATGTTCCGCCACGTCACGCCCGATGGCCGCAACGACGAAGCCTCGACCTGCCTGCTCAACCTGTGGATCCCCCTACACGCCCCCGTGCAACCGCTCGCCCTCATGGATCGCACCACCCTCGACGCGCCTCGTCATCAACTCCGGTACGGCCTGCCCGTCGACGGGTTCCTCGACCGTGACGACGACGCCGGCGTCAACGACATCTGGAATTTTCTGTACGACCCCGACCAGCGTTGGCACGTCTGGCCGGACATGACGTCGGATCGGGGCTACATCTTTGACACGCTCGGTACGGGGCACGGTGCCGCGGTCCTGGCGGGCGAGGATGCGCTCGAAGCGCACTACCTCGCGCTGGGTCGCCTGTGCCAGGCCCACGATCGCGGCGATGCCGACGCTTGGCGAGCGCTTGCGGCCGAGCCACCCACCCTGCGCCCGCCGGCCGACGCCACTCCCACCATCCTTGCGGCCGCCGATGCCATGGCGGCACTGATGGAAGAGGCCGCCGAAACGGAACCCGCCGGCCCGGCCGCGGGCCTCTGGTGCCAACGGGCCCGCGCCGCTATGGACGCGGTGATCCGGCGCTCGGTCGAACTGCGCCTGGTCGCCACCCTGGTCAACGCCGACTGACCCAAGAGGCCGCACTCACGGCGCGATCCATCGCCTATTGCGATCGCGGTTTCGCTTGGTGTCGGGAAGACCATCCACTACGGTTGCCGCCTTCCCGAAGTTGCCGAAAATGGGGGAAACGATGGGAAAGATCAGCACCGTTGGTCGTGTTGTGGCGGTGGCGTTGAGCCTCGCGCTCGTGGGAGGGCTGGCCCCGGTCGGAGCCCAGGAGCGCGATGGGTCCGACGAGGTCGACACCGATATCGCCACCGACACCGGTTCTGATCTCGCCGACGTTGCCAACGACACCGGCACCCATGAACACTTCTGGCGCCGACCGTTCGTACCGCCGCGTCCGAGGCCGGCGAGCTCCACCTGCGCCGGTATCCGCGGGAACGGGCAGAATCTGTTCGCCCACTACGGCGCCTTGGCCCGCCATGTCGAGGAGTATGGCGCCATCACCTGCGCCGCCGGCGGCAGCTCCGGCAGCATCACCACGTTCGTGCTCGAGAGCATCTGGGCCAATCCCGACGTGCATCAGTGCTCGAACGAACGCAAGGGGCACGGCTGGTGGTCGCGCAGCCGCAAGACCAACTGTCGCAGCGAGGCCCGCGACGCCCGGATGGCGCTGATGCTGAAGTCGGTCACGGGGCTGGTCGACACCGGGCTCTTCCAAGACATTGCCACCGTCAACGCGTTGTTCGAGGGCATCTCCGCCGGCGACATCGTGGCGCTGCTCCAGAGCGATACGCCGATGGAGGGTGTCGATGCACTCACCCGCGTTCTGCGCGATCTCGGTCCGTTGATCAACCCCGAGGTGTTCGAGCTGCTCGCCACCTCTCCCGATCCGGTGTTCCACGCCACCGACATCATCCAAGGACTCGAGAAGGGCCTCCAGTTCATCGTGGATGACCCCGCCGTGTTCCTGCGCACGTCGGTGATCAACTTCGACGAGGTCGCCTCGTTGTTCGGGCTGTACGGGTCGTTCTACGCCGCCTACGGCCCCGCCGACCGCACCGGGGTCGCCGCCTGGCTCGACGCCTGCGCCAAGCCGAGTATCGGACTCACCTGGCAGGAAACCACGCAGCTCCCCGGCACCGAGGGTCGCACCTGCGGCGATACCTTCACCGACCTGTTCAACGACTATCGCGAAGCGGTCGCCACGAACGGTGGCGCCAACCGCGCCGATGACCCCGTCGGGAAATTCCTGCCCGTGTTCGGTGTGACCGGCGTGCTGACCGGCGACGCGATCCCGCTGTGGGAGGAGGCCCGGGCCGCCTGGGTCGCCGCCGACCCGATTCCCTTTGAGCCCGACTTTGCCGACATCGGCGTCGGCTACTGGGGCCAGGACCGCGAACTCGCAAGGATGGACCGGCGACTCGATCGCAAATACGACGATCTCGTCGCCGATCAGTTCGTGCCCCTCGGACCCGCCACCTGGCGCGAGGTGCTCGGCTCGTCACCGGCCGAACCCGGGTTCGCTCCGGCCATCCCGCTCGAAGCCGGCGTGTTGTCGGTCGGTGGTTGGGCCGACCCGCTTCGGGTGATCCCGCTCGAAGCTCTCGGTGCCCGTCGCACCATCACCATCAACCGGCTGGGCGGAGTCGGCGGCTTCACCGAAGCGGTCACCCGGCTGCTGAACGCAGGCGATGCCGGCGTCGCCGCGCTGTACTCGACCACCGACCCGACCAGCTCGTTCTACATCGGGCTCGATCAGGCCACCGGCGTGTGGTGTACCGACTGGGACAGCCAGAACGGCGACCCGAACATGTTGTTCAACGATGCGTACAACTCGCCGTTCATCACCGAGGACCGCCGGTTCCTCCGTCCTCGGAACGGCTATTCGAATGTCGGGCCCGACATCTCGATCGGCGGCTGTACGCCCGGTGTCCCGGTGGGGTCTGACCCCGAAGGCGCACCAACTCGATAGCGGTCGCCTCGATTGCGCAGAACCAGGTATCCTGAAGGCCGCATTTGTTTTGGAATGTGGCGACCGGGTCCTGTGCAACCGTTGCCTGTGAACCGAGTCAGGGCCGGAAGGCAGCAGCTCTCAGCGGGAACAGCGGTGTGCCGCAGATCGCCTGGTCGTCACTTTCGAGAACAACTGCGGTCGGCGCCGGCGGGGCGGGCCACGCCGCGGCTTCCTCGCCTGTCACCCGCGACCGGTAGGCTCCGCTCGGGATGGAGTACCAGTCGCTGTACCGGCGCTATCGGCCGGGCACCTTCGAACAGGTTAAGGGCCAACGCCACGTCATCGCCGCGCTCCAGAACGCGGTGCGCGAAGAACGGGTCGGCCACGCCTACCTGCTGAGCGGCCCCCGCGGTACCGGCAAGACCACCCTCGCCCGAGTGCTCGCCAAGGCGCTCAACTGCGAGAACCTCGGCGCTGACGGCGAACCCTGCTGCGAATGCGATTCGTGTCTCGCAATGGATGCCGGCACCTCGTTTGACCTCCACGAGCTCGACGCCGCGTCCAACAACAAGGTCGACGACGTGCGCGACCTCATCGCCAAGGTGAACCTGGGCACGCCGGGTCGCACCAAGGTGTACCTCCTCGACGAGGTGCACATGCTCACGGGGGGAGCCGAGAACGCCCTCCTGAAAACGCTCGAGGAACCCCCGGGGCACGTTGTGTTCGTGCTGGCCACCACCGAGCCGCACAAGGTCGTCCCCACCATCCGCAGTCGCACCCAGCACCTCGAACTCACGCTGCTGGGCGCCGACGAGCTGGCCGACTACGTCGGCTGGATGGCCGATGACGCCGGCCTCGAGGTCGACGACGAAGCCATCGAGTACGTCGTGCGGGCCGGCGGCGGGTCGGTGCGCGACACCCTCTCGGCGCTCGATCAGGTGGTCGCCGCGGGCGGCGTCGCCGACACCGATACCTCCACCGACGATCTGCTCGCCGCCCTCGTGGCGTCGGACCCAGGAATGGCGCTCACCGCCATCGCCGGCGCCACCAACCGCGGTATCGACCCCCGGACGGTCGGCGAATCGCTCATCGCCGCGTTGCGCGAGGTATTCCTCGTTTCGATGGGTACCGAGGTCTCGCAGCTATCGGCTCGCCAGATCGAACGGGCGACTCGTTTCGCCGCCTCCCTGAGCCCGGCCCACACCACCCGGGCTCTCGACATCGTGGGCACCGCCCTGGTCGACATGCGCCAGGCGCCCGACCCCCGCATCGACCTCGAAGTCGCCGTGGTCCGCCTCACCCGGCCCGACACCGACGGCTCCATCGACGCCCTCACCCAGCGCGTCGCCCAGCTCGAACACCAGCTCGCCGGCGTCGCACCGGCGGCCGCCGCCGCACCGCCGCCCACGCCGGATACGCCGTCCGATCCGACCGGTCCTCCTGCCGACCCGGCGCCGGAAGCGGCCCCGCCAACCGCGACCGCCCCCGAGACCGCCGCCCCGGACCCGCCTGCGGCCTCCGGCGGTCGCCCGGCCGATGGGGCCCGGGCCGTCCTCGCCGACAAGGGCCTCGGTTCGACCGCCGCCCCGCCCAGCTCCCGCCCCGCCCCGAAGGCCGCGCCGGTCGACGCCGAAGCTCCGCCCGCGCCGCCGGCTCCCCCAGGCGGACGATCGCGAAGCGAACCCCCTGCGGCCGAGGCGCGGCGCCCCGAGGTGGATCGAGACGAACCTCCGCTCGCCGAACCGCCCCCCGAGGAACCGCCGCCGCAGGAACCCCCGCCCGAAGAACCGCCGCCCGCGGACCAGGGCCGGGCTCGCGCCCCCGAGCCGACCTCCGCGCCGACCGGTGGCATCCCGCCGGCCGCGGAGGTGCAGTCCGCCTGGGAATCCACCGTGCGGGCGGGCATGAGCCGCCGCATCCAGGCCCGCTTCGAAGCCGGGTCGTTTGTCGCGGTCGAGGATGACACCGCCGTATTCGCCGTTCCGAGCGACGGCCTCCGCAACATCTGCGACCAGAGCCGCCCCGAGGTCGAACAGGCCCTGGCCGCCCATTTCTCGGCGCCGATTCGACTGAAGATCATCGTCGGCGATGCCGGCGGCCCTCAGCCGGTGTCCGGGGGGTCGGGCCCGGTCGCCCCGGCGGCCCCGCCGTCGGCTCCCGCTCGGCCGTCGGGCGCTACCCCGGCCGTCGAACTCGACGAGCCCGAGGACGAGGAGGCGATCGATCCCGACGAGTTGATCGATGCACCGCCCACCGACGGCAGCGCAATCGCCGCGGTCACCAAGATCTTTCCCGGCGCGGAGCTGGTCGACCCCTCCGATTGAGTACGGTCGACAGGTCGCGCCAAACCCGTAACGCCCCCGGAGGTCCTCCCGTGTCCGATCAACCCCAGATGCCCGATCTGTCCGGTCTGCTCGCTCAGGCCCAGGACATGATGGCCAAGTCCGCCGAGGTCGCCGAGACCGAGGTCGAAGGATCCGCCGGCGGCGGCATGGTGAAGGTCGTCATGAACGGCCAGCTCGAGTTCTCGTCGGTCACGATCGATCCGTCGGTGGTCGACCCCGCGGATGTCACCATGTTGCAGGACCTCATCCTCGCCGCGCTCCGAGACGCAGCCGGTCAGGTCGGCGAAGCTCAGGAGGGGGCCATGGGTGGCCTCGATATCGGTTCGATGATGGGCGGCCTCGGTGGTCTCGACGGCCTTCTCGGTGGCGGCGGCGAGGAGTGAGCGGCGTCTATGCCGGTCCCGTTCAGGACCTCATCGACGAACTCGGTCGGCTCCCCGGTGTTGGCCCGAAGTCGGCGCAGCGAATCGCGTTTCACCTGCTCAAGGTCGAGCCGGCCGACGCCGCTCGACTAGCCGCCGCGATCATCGAGGTCAAAGAGCGCGTCGCCTTCTGCGAGCGCTGCTTCAACATCGCCGAGCGGGGGGCCGAGTGCTCCATCTGCACCGACTCCCGACGGGAGACATCGATGGTCTGTGTGGTCGAGGAACCCCGCGACATCGTCGCCGTTGAACGGACCCAGGAATTCCGCGGTCGCTACCACGTCCTTCAGGGCGCGATCAGTCCGATCGACGGCATCGGTCCTGAGCAACTGAAGGTGCGCGAGCTACTCGTGCGCATCGAGGCCGAGGGGATCGATGAGGTCATCCTGGCGACCAACCCCAATATCGAGGGCGAGGCCACGGCGACCTATCTGGCCCGGCTGCTGAGCCCGCTGGGAATTTCGGTCACCAAGATCGCGAGCGGCCTGCCGGTCGGCGGCGATCTCGAATACGCCGACGAACTGACCCTTGGCCGCGCGCTCGAAGGCCGCCGCGCCGTCGGCGAGTAGCGACCCACACCCCTCTCAACCGTGCCCGGACGCGACACCGCTCCGCCGGAGGGGGTGGCGGAGCGGCACGCTTAGGGCTGGAATATCGGCCCGGGAGAATCCTCCGAGGGGCCGCCTCGGCCAGTCGAGCGCGGGCGGATAGACCGACTGAACCGAGGCGACACCTCGGGGGGAACAACGCTGTTTTGGCACTCCTTCGAACCAGCGAAGCAGGAGCCGAGCAACGTTGCGGTTACGTTACAACGGTAACGAATCCGATACAAGGCACCACGAGCAGGTTTTCCGAATTTGTTGCTCGTTCGGGTCGCTTTGGGCGCGCTTGTCGGGCGGGGTCGCGATCAGCCGTTCTCGGGATCGTCGTCCTTCGGCGTCAATGCGTCCTTCACCCAGTCGGCCAGCTCGTCGGCCTCCTCTCGTTCGAGGGGCACCTGGGCCGTCTCCGACGCGGGAGCCGGTGGGGTCGGGTTGGTGGATGCCTCGACCGGCTCGGTCGGCTCGGTCGGCTCTACCGGCTCATGCGGGGCGTCCGGGCCGGCGGCGTCGCCCTCGGAGCGAAGATCGATAGTGAGACCGCCCGGTGCGGTGATCCCGGGCGGGCTGGTCGGTGCGGCCGGCGCAGGCGGCGCGGCCACGGGCGGGGCCAACCGGCGATCGTCGTCGAACACGCTTACGGGCCGGTTGGCGATCGGTGCGAGCGCCGTCTCCAGACTGCGGGCCAGCTGGCTCAGCCGGGCCTGCAGGTCACGTTCGGTCGCCCGTAGTGCATCCAGGCGCTGCTCGGCCTCGGCCATCAGCTCGCGACGCTGCTGTTCCGACGCGGCCTCCGACGCGGCGACCCGGGCGGCCGCGTCGTGTTGGAGCTGCTCGGTCTTGTCGTGGGCGGACGCCAGGATCCCGGCGGCCTGATCCCGCAAGTGGGCGGCCTCGCGAACCAATGTCTCTCGTTCGGTGACGAGCCGATCGGCGGTGGCGGCGGCATCGGCATGGATGCGGCCGACCTCGTTGGTCATCCGTTCGGCCTCGGTGCGCAGGGCGTCGGCCTGGGCCTGGGCCCGCTGAAGCACGTCGCGCGCTTCGTCCTGCACGCCCTCGGCCGCCGCGTTGGCGGAGTCGAGCGTGGCGCGAACCTCGCTGTTGAGCGCATCGGCCTCGGTGCGGGCCTCAGCGATGACCCGATCGGCCTCCGCCTCGGCTTCGCGCTGGACTCGTTGGGCCGCGGCGAGCGACGACTCGGCCTGCCCGCGCAGCCGAGCGGCCTCGCTGACCGCTGCGGATCGTTCGGCCGTTGCGCTCGTGCGCAGCGACTCCGCCTGCTGCTGAAGCTCGACCGCCGCCGACTGCTGTCGTTCGTTGGCGGCCTTCTGCGCCTCGACTTCACTGCGCAGCGCATCCAGTTCCGCCCGTTCGGAACGCAGCTCCGTGGTTTGGGCGTCGAGGCGCTGTTGGGCGGCTCGCGATTCCTGCTCGGCGGTCGTGCGCAGGGCGACGGCTTCGTCCTGGAGGCCCTTCACCTGTGCCTGTAGTTGAATCAACTGCGCCCGTTCGGTCGACACCTCGTCGCGAACCGCGCTCAGCGAAGCCAGTTCGGCGGCATGCTGCTCGGCGGCCTCGGACAGGGAAGCCTCTCGGCGATCGAGCTCCGCGGAGCGGTCCCGCTGTTCTACCTCGGCGAGCAGGCGGGCGTGTTCGGCGTCGGCCTCGGACTGCGCTCGGATGGTGGCCGCCTCAACCTGGGCCCGGGTCAACAGCTCCTCGGCTTCGGCGAGCACCTTGCGGCGGTCCTCGGCGATGCGCTCCTGTTCGGTTTGGGTCAGCGCGGCGGAGTTGATGACCTCGTGCTTGAGCTGTTCGATCTCGAGATCGACCGCCGTGCGGTGCTTCTCGGCCGCGGCGTGCGCCTCGGCGAGCAACCGGTCGGCTTCGGCCTTCGCCTTGATGGCCGCGGTGTGCGCTTCGGCGATCACCCGATCGCGTTCGGCGGTCGCCTGCTCGACGGCGGCCTGCGCTTCGGCCTTCGCTGTGCCCGCCTCGGCGTGGAGTCGGGCGGCCTCGGTTCGAATGGCCTCGGCTTCGGCGAGCGATGCGGCGGTCTGGTCGCGGCGGGCGGCGTTCGCCGCGCTCTCGGCCTCGAGTTCAGCCACCGTCTTGTTGGAGTCCTCGCGCAGCTGGGCCAGTTCGGCATGGGTGTTGCGGCGCAGCTCCTCGGCCTCGAGCCGGGCAGAGGCCAACAGCTGCTCGGCCTCGGTCCGGGCCTCGGTGGTCAGCTGCTCCGTGCTCGACCGGGCCTCGGTGCGCAGGCGGGCGGCCTCGGCCTGGGCGTCTCGGCGGATCTGCTCGGCGGTATCGGCGGCGTCGTTGGTGACCTGGACGGCCTCGAGTCGAGCCGACTCGCGGTTGGCCTCGGCATCGGAGCGCGCAGCGTTGCGAATCTGGTCGGCTTCGATGGCTGCGGTGGCGGCGAGGCGTTCGGCGGTCGCTCGGGCCTCTTCGACCTCGGCGGCCGCGTTGAGCTGAGCCTGGGTCTGGGCCTGGGCGACCTCGGCCAGACGGGACTCGCTCGCCTCGGCGTCGGCGATGCGGGCTTCGATGCCGGCCAACATCTCCGCCGCATCGGCTTCGGCCTTGGCTCGGGTTGCATCCGCGTCGCTGATGGCCGTCGTGCGCAGCGATTCGATCTCGAATCGAGTGTTCGACAACAGCTCGTCGGCCCGGGTCTGGGCTTCGTTGGCGAGCCGGGCCGCTTCGGTGTCCGCTTCGGTGGTGATGCGGGTGGCCTCGGCCTGGGCTTCGGCCAGCCGCCGATCCACATCGGCCTTCGCCGTCGCTTCGATCCGGGCATGGGCGTCGGTGCGAAGCTGCTCGGCCTCGGCGGCGGCATCGATCCGCATCTTGTCGGCCGCTGCGGTGGCCGCGTTCTTGATCGCCTCGGCTTCGGCTTCGGCGGCCGCGGTGGCTCGAGTCGACGCTTCGGCCACCAGGCGGTCGGCCTTGGCCTGCGCAGAGGAACGCAGGCCCTTGGTTTGGTCTTCGGCGTCCACGACGAGGCGGGCGGCCTCGGCTTCGGCGGCGGCGCGCTGGGCGTCAAGCTCGGCCTGGGTGGTGGCCCGTAGCTCTTCGGCTTCGGTTTGGGCGGCCGCTCGTAGGGCGGCGGCGTCGGCCTCGGCCTGGGTGCGGAGCGATTGCGCGGTTGCTTCGGCTTCGGTTTGAGCCGCAGCGCGTAGCCTGGCGGCTTCGGCGTCGAGCTCGGCCTGGGAGTTGGCCCGCAGCCTTTCGGCTTCGGCTTGGGTGGTGGCCCGTAGCTCTTCGGCTTCGGCTTGGGCGGCGGCGCGTAGGGCGGCGGCGTCGGCTTCGGCTTGGGTGCGGAGAGCTTGCGCGGCGGCTTCGGCTTCGGAACGGGATTCCTCGCTGGCCTTCGAGCGAATTCGGCTCGCTTCGTCGGTGACTTCGGTGCGAATGCGCGCCGCGTCGGCGTCGGCGTCGGTGCGCGCGCTCGCCCGGATGCGTTCGGCTTCGGCCTGGGCGTCGGTGACGATTCGGTCGGCTTCGGCCTGAGCACTTTGCGTGAGCCGGTCGGCCTCGGCGGCCGCTTCGGCCTGCACGTGCTCGGTGAGCCGGTTGGCTGCGGCTTCGGCATCGCCGCGGATTCGATCGGCGTCGGCGCGGGCCGCGCCGGTCAGCGCCGCGGCCTGGGTCGCGTCGACGGCGGGCGCTTCGGTGCGGAGCTTGGCGGCGCTCGCGCGAGCTTCGGCACGGATGGCGTCGGCGGCGGTGTGGGCCTCGTCGAGAATCGACGCGTACTCGGCCATGGCCTCGGCGCGCGACGCAACCGCCTCGGCGGCGGGAACCGCGGGGGCGGCCTCGGCGGCCTGGCGCAGTTCGTTGATCTCGGCGGCGGCGGCGCCGCGGATGGCGTTGGCTTCGGCGACGGCATCGGCTCGAACCCGGTCGGCCTCGGCGGCCGCTTCGGAGCGAATGCGTTCGGCCTCGGTGGCCGCGTCGGCCGCTTCGGTGGTGTCGCCCGCAGCGTCCTCCGGTGCCAGGACCCGCATCTGCTCGGCGACCTGCTTGAGGAAGGCGCGGACTTCGGAGCGGTCATACCCGCCGCGCTTGGCTACCTGAAACTCTCGAGCTTCGATATGTTCGGGCCGGTTGGCCATACTGCCGTTACCTATCCTGGTAGTCCGTCGCGGGACCGATCTGATCCCTGAACAACACCCGAGAACATCGGGAGCCCTTCACTGCACAACGGTATATCTCGCTACTTCTCGACTCAACGGGGCCGTTTGGCCCATCCGCTTTTCACCCTGAGGAACCGAAATGACTACGTCCCTGCTCACCGAAATCGATCACGTCGCCATCGCCGTGCACGATCTCGAGGCCGCCATCTCGTACTACCAGAGCGCTTTCGGTGCCACGGTTCACCACCGCGAGATTGTCGAAAGTGACGGGGTCGAGGAGGCGTTGCTCGCCGTCGCCGACAGCTACATCCAGCTCACGACCGCCACCCGGGACGATTCCCCGATCGCCACCTTTCTCGCCAAGCGGGGCGAAGGCATGCACCACATTGGCTATCGGGTCGATGACTGCGCCGAGGCGTTGGCGGCGGTCGTCGCGGCCGGCGGCCGCGCCATCGATGAGGCACCGCGACCCGGTTCGCGCGGCACGACCGTGGCCTTCGTCCATCCGAAGGGTTCGTTCGGAACGCTGATCGAACTCGTCCAGGAGAACTAGGCCGGGGCTCCTTCGCCAGTCCGGTTCGCTGGTCCGCCGATCGAACCGGCAGGGGAGCGGTCGGCCGTCGTCAGTGCGCGAGCCGGTCGAGCCCGTCGGGGTCGAGCACGGTGATGCGCCGCCGCCCGAGTTCGACCATGTCGTTCTCGACGGCCTTTTGCAGCGCGCGATTCGCGGTCGGGCGGGTCGTGCCCGCCATCGCGGCGAGGTCCTCCTGGGTGAACCGAATGTCGATGGGCGCCTCGGCGCCTTCGCCCCCCACGAGCTGGGCCAGATCGAGCAGTCGTCGCAGCACCCGCTTGTCCGCGGGCACGTACCGTGCCTCCTCGAGCAGTTCGAGCAACGAACGAATGCGGTCGGCGACCACCGCGGTCAGGGCCCGATCCACGGCGGCGTGTTTCTCGCGCACCTCGGCGACCTCGTCGGCCGACAAGCTCAGCAACTCGCTGGGCTCCAGGGCGACGATGGTGGCCGAACGGCGGTCCTGGCCTTCGAGCAGGATGATCTCACCGATGACATCACCAGGGCCCATCACCGAAAGGGCGGATTCATCGCCGTCGATGGTGATGACGCGCGCGAGCAGAAACCCCTTGGCGACCAGGTAGAGACGGTCGCCGAGGTCGCCCTCGTGAAAGACGATCTCGTTGCGACGAAATTTCCGTCGAACCATCCGCCGATGAACGTCGCGCCTGTCCTCTTCGGACAAGGCGCTGAGAAAGCCCCATTGCACGAAGCCGATGGTAGGGGCTTTTGCGCTGGTCGTCCCAAAACTCTGCTTCGGTACCGGTGGGCGCCGCGTGGTTCCGGGGCTCTAGCGTGGCGCGATGGACGTTCACCTGATCGATGGCACCTACGAATTGTTCCGCTACCACTTCGCCGTGCCGTCGCACCTCGATGCCGATGGTCGCGAGGTTGGCGCCACCCGCGGGGTGCTCGGGTCGATGATCGGCATGCTCGAAGAGGGAGCCACCCACATCGGTATCGCCACCGATCACGTGATCGAATCGTTCCGCAACGAACTGTGGGACGACTACAAGGACGGTTCGGGCGTCGATCCGGACATCGCCAACCAGTTCGGCCTGCTCGAAGACGTGCTCGCCGCCGCCGGTTTCTGCGTCTGGCCGATGGTGGAGGTCGAAGCCGACGATGGCCTCGGCGCCGCGGCCGTCAAGGCCGCCGCCCTCGCCGAGGTCGACCAGGTGCTGATCTGCACGCCGGACAAAGACCTCGCCCAGTGCGTCGACGACGACGCCGCGATCGCCCAGTACGACCGGCGCAAGCGCCTCCTCTATGACCGGGCCGGCGTGGTGGAGAAGTTCGGTGTGGCTCCGGAGTCGATTCCCGACTATCTCGGGCTCGTTGGAGATACCGCAGATGGATTCCCCGGATTGCCCGGCTGGGGCGCCAAGTCGGCCGCCACGTTGTTGTCCCGGTACGTCCACATCGAAGCCATCCCACCCTCGGTCGACGATTGGGACGTCAAGGTGCGCGGCGGCGCCAAGCTCGCCACCACCCTGCGGGAGAACCTCGACCTCGCCCTCCTGTTCCGCCGCATCGCCACCATCGAGCTCGACGCCACCACCTTCACCGATCTCGACGAGCTGCGATGGACCGGCCCAACCGCGGAGTTCGAAGCCCTCGCCGAGTCGATCGATGCCGACTCCGCCCTGCGCCGCATCGCCGCGCTGGCCACCTAGCGATCGGCTACAGCGAGCTCGAGGCCTTGAACACCTCGCCGAGCGCGAACGGCTCGACCACTTCCAGCTGGGTCATCGAGCACGATGACGCCTCCCGGTCGGGCCGCCACCGCAGGAATCGGGTGGTGCCGCGGAAGCGGCCGTCGGTGACCTGGACGTATTTGATTTCGGCGACGAGCTCCGGGCGCAGGGGAACCCACGAGTGGTCGCGGCCGTCGGCTCCGCTCCACCGGTTCGGGGCGCCGGGCATCCGCCCATCGACGTGGGCCTCGGCTTCGAGCCACGCCGACCACGGATGCTCGGAGATGTCATCGAGCACGTGCGGCGCCAACTCCTCGGCGAACTCGACCCGCCGTTTGGCGGTAAAGCTGGCCGCCACGCCGAGATGTTGGAGCCCGCCGTCCTCGCCGTGAAGGGCGAGGAGTAGCGAACCGACTCCGTCGCCGCTCTTGTGGACGCGGTACCCCGCCACAACACAGTCGGCCGTGCGGGCGTGCTTAAGCTTGAACTGGGTGCGCTTGTCGCGCACGTAGGGCGCGTCCGCCGGCTTCAGGATGAGCCCGTCGAGCCCCGCGCCCTCGAAGTCGTCGAACCAGGTTTGGGCGACCGCCCGATCCCGGGTGGCCGGGGTAAGCCGGATCGGTTCGACGAAGTCACCGGCGAACGACTCCAGCGCGCGTCGTCGTTCCTGAAACGGTCGCTCGGAGAAGTCGTCGTCACCGAGGGCCAGGAGGTCGAACGCCACCACCGCTGCCGGGGTCTCCTCGGCGAGCTTGTTCACCCGCGACTCGGCCGGATGGATCCGCTGCTGCAACGCGTTGAAGTCGAGATGGTCACCGCTGGCGACGATCAGCTCGGCATCGACCACACACCGATCGGGTAGCGATGCCCGAAGCGGGTCGAGCAGCTCGGGAAAGTAGCGGGTGAGCGGCTTCTCGTTGCGGCTGCCGAGGACGATCTCGTCGCCGTCGCGAAAAACGATGCAGCGGAAGCCGTCCCACTTCGGTTCGAAGATCACGTCCGCATCGGGGAGGGCGGTCGCGGCGTCCGCGTCGATCGCCTTGGCGAGCATCGGTTTCACGGGTGGCATCACCGGGAGGTCCATACCCATCTCCTCTTCTGCCTGCCCATTTCTAGCCCTCTTTGGAGGGAATGGCCGAAGACTAGGGGATGAGGGCGGCGGTGAACGCTTTGCTCCACGCTTGATAGCCGAGGTCGTTGGGGTGAAAGCGATCCGGGGCCAGGGCATGGCGCGACAGCGCGGCCAGCGGGGCGACATCGGCGACCGTGATCGCATGCTCTTCGGCCACCCGGCGCACCCGTCGGTTGAACGAACGGGCGATCAGGCTCGCCCCATCGGGAATCGTCGCGAGCACGACCTCGCCGCCGGCGGCGGCGGTAGCGAGCGCGTCGGCCATCGCGGCCAAGTCACGTGTCGCTCGCCCGAACCGAGCGCTCTTGAACAGATCGTTGCTGCCCGCCGTGCACGTGATCACATCGGGGGCGACCCCGAGCGAGCCCAAGGCGGGCATTTGGTGCTCGGTGACATCGCGCAGTCGGGCGCCGGTGACCGACAGGTTGATCAACCGGGTCGGATCCGGACCCAACGCCGCGTCGGCGACGAGTCGCATCGGCCAGGTGGTCGCCAACGTCGCCGCGCCAATGCCCTGGCTCAGCGAGTCGCCGACCGCAACGATCAGCCGGTCGGTCGGCTTGAGCGATTCGAGGACGGCGGAGTTGTGCTGGATCCAGGCCGCCTCGAACTCGTCGATCTGGGCGCGGACCGTTCGTACCCCACTCGAGAACCACGACGCGACGCGCAGCGCCCGGCCCTCGCTTCGTTGGGTTTCAACGGCGGTCATACCCCTTCGTCGACCACCCCGGCGGCGCGCTGAAGCAAGGCGGGAAAAGCCGGTCGCAAGGACCGGGCGGATCGAGGATCGGAGGAACCCGAGCGAAGCGACGCGGCGCGCCCGTCTTGCCCGGTGGGGTTGGCGCGACAACGATGCAGCCATGTCCGAAGAGATCACTCCGTTCACCATCGCCGTCGACGACGCCGACCTCACCGACCTCGCCGATCGACTGGCTCGCACCCGCTGGCCCGAGGCCGAAGCGGTGAGCGACTGGTCGCAGGGCATTCCGCTGTCCTACACCCAGGAGGTCGCGGAGTACTGGCGAACCACCTACGACTGGCGCGCTCGCGAAGCGCACTACAACCAGTTCGATCACTTCCGCACCCCGATCGACGGGCTCGGCATCCACTTCATTCATCAACGTTCGCCCCACGAGGACGCCCGGCCCCTGATCATGACCCACGGCTGGCCCGGCTCCGTCGTCGAGTTTCACAAGGTCATCGGTCCGCTCACCGACCCGACGGCGCACGGCGGCGATGCCGCCGATGCCTTCCACGTGGTGTGCCCGTCGCTTCCCGGTTACGGGTTCAGCGACAAGCCGGCCACGTCGGGCACCGGCGTCGAACAGATCGCGACGATGTGGGACACGCTCATGGGGCGCCTCGGGTACGAGTCCTACCTGGCGCAGGGCGGGGACTGGGGTTCGGCCGTGACGTCGTTCATCGGTATCCAGAACCTCGGTCGCTGCACGGCGATTCACACCAACATGCCGGTGGCCGGACCAAACCCGGAGATGCTCGAGGACATGACGCCACAGGAACAGTCGGCGATGGAGGCCTTTGCCCACTACGACCAGTGGGATTCGGGCTATTCCAAGCAGCAGAGCACCCGACCGCAGACCCTCGGATACGGTCTCGTCGACTCACCCGCCGGTCAGCTGGCGTGGATCCTCGAGAAGTTCTGGGCGTGGACCGACTGCGACGGACATCCGGAGAACGCACTGTCGCGCGACGAACTGCTCGACAACGTGATGATGTACTGGCTCACGGCCACCGCCGCGTCGTCGGCTCGGCTGTACTGGGAGAGCTTTGCCAACTTCGGTTCGGGAACCGTCGACATTCCGACCGGGTGCAGCCAGTATCCCAAGGAGATCATCCGGCCGAGTCGCCGATGGGCCGAGAGCCGCTACAGCAACATTGTGTACTGGAACGAACTGGAACGCGGCGGCCACTTCGCGGCGTTCGAGCAACCGGAGACCTTCGTCGACGAGATCCGCGCGTTCGCCCGGCTGGTCTGACCCGCCGGGTCAGGAATCCCACTTGGGCTGGTGGTCGAACGCGTCGGTTCGGAGCCGGTGCAGGAGCTGCTCGGCGTCGGTGTCGTGGGCGAGCAGAGCGCGGTTGTCGGGCCGCAACAAACCATCGGTGACGCCGCGATCGAAGAAGGCCAGCAGCCCGTCGAAGTAGCCGTCGACGTTGAGCAGGCCCACGGGCTTGTCGTGGTAGCCGAGTTGGCCCCAGGTCGTGATCTCGGCCAGCTCGTCGACCGTGCCGAACCCGCCGGGGAGCGCCACGAAGGCGTCGCTGCGCTCGTACATCACCGCTTTGCGCTGATGCATGTCCGGGGCGACCACCAACTCGGTGAGTCCGGGGTGGGCCCGCTCGGTGGCGATGATCTCGGGAATCACCCCGAGCACGTCACCCCCGCCGGCCAGCACGGCGTCGGCCAGGGTGCCCATCAACCCGGTTGAGCTTCCGCCGTACACCAGACCGATGCCCTCGGCGGCCAGAAGGCGACCGAACGCGTCGGTCGCCCTGGTGATGGCCGGGTTCTGACCGGCCGACGAGGCGCAGAAAACGCAGAGCTTGTGTATCGAACGCATCGGACAAACCTAGGGCCGACTCGCGCCGCCACAAGTAGAGTTTCGGCCATGACCGAACCGGCATCGTCAGGCGAAGAGCTACGAACCGAAGACGAGATGTTTGCCGCCGTCGCGGTCGAGCGCCGCCGCGTCGCCGATGTGTTGGAGACCCTGAAGCCCCAACAGCTCGACACGCCGAGCCTCTGCGGCGAATGGACCGTGCGCGAGGTCGCGGGTCACCTGCTCACCGGCTTTGAAGTGTCGACTCTGGCGATGGCCAAAGCCATGGTGACCAATCGCGGCAACTTCAACCGGGCCAACACCCACTTCGCCCGCCGGCTCGGGTCGCGCGACATCACCGACATCGTCGCCACCCTGCGGGCGAACGCGGAGCACCGGTTTACGCCACCCGGCGCCGGCGCCGAGGCCCCCCTCGGCGACATCGTGCTGCACGGCCAGGACATGTTTCGCCCGCTCGGGATCGAACATTCGGTCGCCGAGGATCGAGTGCGGGTGATCCTCGATCGCACGTGGAGCCCCGCGACGCGGGTGCTCGTCCCGCGCAAACGCCTCCGCGACCTCACCTTCGTGGCCGACGACTTCGATTGGCGGCGCGGCACCGGCGCCGAAGTGACCGGACCGGGACTCTCGCTGGCGATGGCGCTGTGGGGCCGGGCCGCGGGTCTCGACCAGTTGTCCGGTGCGGGTAAACCCGTCCTGGCCGCCCGCCTCAGCTGAACCCTCCGGAAACGCGCGGTCTCTCTTCCTGGCTGTCACGCCTGCCCTCGGTGACCGGGCCGACCGGTGGACCGTTGCTACGGTTTGGCGTTCGCAACCCCGGGGGTAACCGTGGCCATCATCGAGACCGTGGGTCTGCGCAAGGAGTACACCCGGTTTCGGGGTGACCCGGTCGTCGCGGTCCAGGAGCTCGACCTGTCGATCGATGGGCCCGGGGTGTACGGCTTCCTCGGCCCCAACGGGTCCGGGAAGACGACCACCATCCGCTGCCTGCTGGGCCTCATCGCCCCCAGCGCCGGCCAGGTCACCGTGCTCGGCGAGGACGTGTCCCACCTCGAGCGGGTCATCCCCCGCATCGGTGCCCTCGTCGAGACCCCGAAGTTCTTCCCCACCTTCTCCGGGCGGAAGAACCTCAAGATGTTTGCGCGCGTCGCCAAGGTGCCCGACACCCGTGTCGACGAAGTACTGGAGATCGTGGGGCTGGCGGGCCGAAGCGGCGACAAGTTCAGCTCGTACTCCCTCGGGATGAAACAACGCCTCGCGGTCGCCGCCACGTTGTTGAAGGACCCGCAGCTCATCATTCTCGACGAGCCGGCCAACGGCCTGGATCCGGCCGGCATCGTGGAGATCCGCCAGCTCATCCGTCAACTGGCGGCCGACGGGAAGACCGTCTTCGTATCGAGCCACCAGCTGGCCGAAGTGCAACAGACCTGCGACGTGCTCACGATCATCAACGACGGCGCTCTGGTGCGCACCGGCCCGGTGTCGGAGCTATTGACCGACGCCGGGGAGAGAACGCTGCGGGTCACCATCGACGACCCGGCGGGCGCGCTCGCGGTGCTGACCGCAGCAGGCTTCACCGCCCGCCTCGCCTCGGTCGCCGACGGTATCGACGTCGACATCGACCCCGGCCAGGGCGCCAACGTCACCCACCACCTCGCGGCCGCCGGCCGCTATCTCCGGGCGCTCGAACCCCAGGGCGCCACCCTCGAGTCCGCCTTTCTTCACCTCACGGGCAACGCCGGAGGTGAGGTTCGATGAACCTGCTCGTCACCGAGTTCCTTCGGTTCTGGGGCCGTCGCCTCGTGTGGGGCGCCATGTTTGTCGTCGCCGGTCTGATCGTGTTCGGCATCGTCATCGCGTTCACCCAGACCAGTTCCCAGGTGGGCGACAACAGTCAGGCCATCGCCGACGCCGAGCGGGGCACCGCCAGCTGTGTGCGATCGGTCATGCGCGACGTCGAGAACGGCAACTTCGACAGCGAGGTGCCCGGTATCTCCGAAATGTCACCGGCCGAGCAGGAAGCGATCCTGCGCGAGGACTTCTGCTATCAGGATCCCAGCTGGTACGGCGACGGTGACAAACGCTTCTTCGCCACCGAAATTCTGGCCAGCGGGCGCTACGACGACTGGTCGAGGCAGCGCCCCGACACCGGCGAGGAGTTGAGCTTTGACGTGGGGGGCGGCGTTCGCGTGCGCGAGGCCGTCGCCGGGCTCGAAGGGTTCGTCCCCAGCCTCGGATTGTTCTTCCTCGTGATGGCCATCGTGATCGGGGCCTCGTTCGTCGGTGCCGAATACAAGTTTGGGACCGTCGAGAACCTGCTGTTGTGGGAGCCGCGCCGAACCCGGGTGCTCTGGACCAAGTTCGCCGCCGGGTTCGTCGGCTCGTTCATGGTCACGTTCGTCATGCTCGGGTTCTTCACCCTCATGCTGTTGTTGTTGGCTCAGGTGAACGGCACCAACCAGGGCGTCGACGGCCGGTTCTGGCTGGACCTGTTGTCGACGCTCGGTCGCGCCGGCGTGGTCGGCGGACTGTTCTTCGTGCTGGCCATGTCGGTTGCGGTCGTGGCCCGCAACACCACCGCCTCGGTGGGTCTGTTGCTCGGGTGGTTCGTCATCTCCAACATCGTCATCAGCCTGGCGGCTCGCTGGCTGCGCCAGTGGGAGCTGTTCACCAACGCGGCCGCCTTCATCTCCGAAGGCAACACGCCGAGGATGGAGAAGATCCAGGGCGACTGGCAGGCGGTGTACGGCCACGGGTACCTCGTCGCGCTGCTCGTCGTCGTCGCCTGGGCCCTTGCCGCCGCGGTCGTCGCCACGGTGATCTTCAACCGGCGCGACGTCGACTGATCCGAGGCCCGGGAGATCATCCCCGCTCGTCGACGGCGCCAGTTCCCCCTTCTGCGCTGCGCTGGCTACCCTCAGAGCACCATGACTGAACACCCTCTGAGCGAACGACTCGAGCAACTCCGCCAGCGCAAGGACGAGGCGATTCACGCCGGCCCGGAACGGTCGGTGCAGCGCCAGCACGAAAAGGGCAAGATGCTGGCCCGGGAGCGCATCGACTACTTCCTCGATGAGGGCTCGTTTCACGAACTCGACATGCTCGCCCGGCACCGGGCCCACGAGGCAGGGCTCGACAGCCGGCCCTACACCGACGGCGTCGTCACCGGCTGGGGGACGGTCGACGGGCGCAAGGTGTTCCTGTTCTCCCAGGACTTCACGGTCATGGGTGGCGCCCTCGGCGAGGTGTTCGCCGAGAAGATCCACAAGGTGATGGACCTGGCGCTCTCGGTCGGCGCGCCCCTCATCGGGCTGAACGACGGTGCCGGAGCCCGCATTCAGGAAGGGGTGGTCAGCCTCGACGCCTACGGCGGCATCTTCTACCGAAACGTGCAGGCCTCGGGGGTCATCCCCCAGATCAGTGTGATTCTCGGCCCGTGTGCCGGCGGTGCGGTCTACAGCCCGGCGATGACCGACTTCATCTTCATGGTGCGCGAGAAGTCGCACATGTTCATCACCGGTCCCGACGTCGTCAAGACCGTCACCGGCGAAGAGGTGACCCTCGAAGAACTCGGCGGGGCGAAGAGTCACAGCTCCAAGTCCGGCGTGGCGACCTTCGTTGCCGAGTCCGAGGAGGAGGTGCTGGACGAGGTCAAGTACCTGCTGTCGTTCCTGCCGGAAAACAACCTCGAAACCCCGCCGCACTTTCCGCCCACCGACGATCCGGACCGTTCCTGCCCGGAGCTCTACGACATCATGCCGGCGAGCCCGAACATCCCCTACGACATGAAGCAGGTCATCTCCACCGTCGTCGACGACGGCGAGTTCATGGAGTACTTCCCCAGCTGGGCCGGTTCGATCGTGTGCGGGTTCGCTCGCCTCAACGGTCACGCCATCGGCGTGGTCGGCAACCAGCCGATGCAGCTCGCCGGCGTGCTCGACATCAACTCGTCCGAGAAGGCGGCCCGGTTCGTCCGCACCTGCGATGCCTTCAACATCCCCCTCGTCACCTTCGTCGACGTCCCCGGATTCCTCCCCGGCGTCGACCAGGAGTACGGCGGCATCATCCGCCACGGGGCCAAGCTCCTCTACGCCTACTGCGAAGCCACCGTCCCCCGCATGCAGGTGATCACCCGCAAGGCCTACGGCGGTGCGTACGTGGTGATGGACTCCAAGTCGGTGGGCTCGGACCTCGCCTTCGCGTGGCCGTCGGCCGAACTGGCCGTGATGGGACCCCAGGGCGCGGTCGAGATTCTCCATCGGCGCGAACTGCAATCGGCCGCCGACCCGGTCGCCAAGCGTGACGAGCTGGTCGAGGATTACACCGAGCGGCTCGCCAACCCCTACATCGCCGCCGAGCGGGGATACGTCGACGACGTGATCGACCCCGCCGACACCCGCCGCAAGCTCATCGCCGGCCTCGAACTCCTCCGCACCAAGCGCGAGGAACTGCCGCAACGCAAGCACGGAAACGTGCCGCTGTAATGGCGGGCGAGACCGAGGCCGCACCCGAGTCGGCCGAACGGGGCGCGCCCGTCGTCGTGTCGCCGGAGCCGACCGATGCCGAGTTGGCGGCCATCATGTCGGCGTACGAGGCGCTGTGGCCCAAACCGGTCACCGTCGTCGAGCGAACCGCTGATTCGAATCGGTGGCGGTTCTCGGGTCGGCGCTGGTTGCCGGTGCGGCCCGGGGGACGCCGGCGCTAGACCAGCCGGATCGACGGCGAGCGGGAGCTCAGCTGTCGGCGTGGGCGACTTCGATGCGATCCTGGTGCCATTCGCGGGCACCGGTCAGCGCTTCGTCGGCCTGCCGGAGGAGTTCGGCTCCGTCGAAGGCATGGGCCGGGTAGCAGGCGATTCCCGCCCACAGGGTGAGATCGCCTTGTTCCTGAGCGAGGTGGCGACGCACCCGCTCGACGGTCCAGATGGCACCGTTCTCGGGGGTGTCCTCCAGGACCAGGGCGTACCGGCCGTCGCCCAGCTGGGCCGCGGTGTCGGAGTCGCGCAGGGTTTCGATAAGGCTCTGGCCGACGACTTCGGTGTCGGCCGGCTCGGGGTCACCGGGGATTCCGCTCACGACGTCGACGAGCGCGATGGCGACCGGGCGAAGGTGGCGGCGGGCGGCAGCGATTCGAGCATCGACGGTGACCCGGAAGAAATCCTCGGTGAACAGACCGGAGTTGGGGTCGGTAAGGGCAGCATGAGCCAGATCGGGGCTGACGATGGTGGAGGGCCCGTCGCCGGGCGTTGCCTTGCGTTCGGCCTTCGCGAGCTGTTCGCCCAGACTCTTCACCGCGTCCTCGGCGGCGATGCGCGCCTGGACCTGCGAGGCGAGCGCCTCCTCCAGCTCTTCAATCTGTTGACGTAGTTCGTCCTCGGACGATTCGTTGTCAGCCATGGTGTGATCTTTCTAGCTCGGATCTGTAGGGGTCCCCGGCGAATGGTGACCCCTCCCTGCATGTATCGGCCGTGACGGGGCGGACTTCAGCGGTCGGGAGGAAATTCTAGAGCGTCCGGAGGCGGCATTTCGGGGTCCCAGGTGGGCCCTCTTCCGGCGACGGCGACCTCGAGGCGCTCCAGGTACGCATCGCGTTCGATTTCTCGCACCCCGAGCGTGGCGAGATGGTCGGTCTGCCACTGCACGTCGAACAGCGTGACCCCGCCGGCGGCGAGCCGTTCGACCAGCGCGGCGACCGCGACTTTGGAGGCGTCGGTTTCGAGGTGGAACATCGATTCGCCGGCGAAGAAGGCGCCGATGCCCACACCGTAGATACCCCCGACCAGCCGGCCGCGCAGCCACACCTCGACGCTGTGCGCCCATCCCAGTTCATGCAGGCCCGTGTACGCCTCGACGATCTGCTCATCGATCCAGCCGTGGGGCCGCCGCGGATCACCGCAGTGGCGCACGACGTCGGCGAAGCAGTGGTCGACGCTGATCTCGAAGCGCTTCACCGCGCGAAGGATCGAGGACCGGGTGGCGGGGAAGTCAGCGAGGTCCAACACCGCGCGCGGGTCGGGCGACCACCAGCCGACCGGACCGCCGGGGCGCAGCGGCATCGGGAACAAGCCCCGACGGTACGCCGCGAGCAGGGTGCCGGGTTCGAGGTCGCCGCCGACCGCCACCGGACCGTCGTCGTCGGCTCCGCCGACCGGCGGGAAAACCCATTGGCTCGGAGGTGGCTCGACGGGTTGGTGCATGGCGAGTGCCGCGGGCGGCAAACCGATCAGGCTTCCGTGATCGTGATGGACTCGATGGTGGCGACCGTGGAGGGCGTGCCGAGGCCATCGCCGGAGTCGAGCGCCTCGATGGCGCTGACGATGTCGAGCCCGTCGGTCACGGTGCCGAAGAGGGCGTGACCCCCCTGGAGCCAATCGACGCCGTCGGCCTTGGTGACGATAAAGAACTGGCTTCCGCCGGTGTCGGGCCCCGAGTTCGCCATGGCGAGGTCGCCCGGTTGATACACGTAGGTCGGGTCGGGGTTCTCGTCGGCGATCGCGTAACCGGGACCGCCGGTGCCGGGTTGTGGACCGACCGCGTCGCCGGTCTGGATCATGAAGTCGGAGATGACCCGGTGGAACGCCACCCCGTCGTAGTAGTGGTACCGGGACAACACCACGAAGTTGTTCACCGTGTCCGGGGCCAGATCCGGCGACAGTTCGATCATTATCGTTCCCTCCGATGTGACCATTTCGGCGGTGTAGGCCTTGGCCGGATCGATGCAGGACGGGGGCGGGTTTTCAAAGCTGGTCGTTCGCTCCGCACTTCCGTCGTCGGCCGGGCACGGCGTCTCCCCGGAAATGGCGGCCCCGGCCGGCGGGACCGTCACCGTCGGAAGCTCCGGAGCGCTGGAATCGTCCGTACCGTCGTCGCCGAGTGGTTCGAGCGAGGTGAACACCGAGGTCGACGGGGTCGCCGTCGGTTCCTCGGAGTCGTCGTTGGTCAGCAGGAAGACCACCACGGCCGCCAGCCCGAGGAAGACGATCGCGAGACCGCCGTAGTTGATCAGGCGCTGCTTGCGCTTCTGAGCCGCGGCCTCTTGTCGCGCCTGCTCGATAACCGCCTGGTGGCGAGCCTTCTGTCGTGCTCGTTTCTCAGTACCCATCCGGTGACGGTACCAATCCCGGCGCCGCTCCCCGTGGCAGTGGGCCGTTTAACCGGCGAAGACGGCGATCAGCCCGGTGGCCAGCGTCACGATCATCATGACGATGGCCACGATGGCGACGATGCGCACGACGGGGGAGTGGTTGCTCGTTTTGGGCCCGGGGGCCTCGGCCTTGGACGGGGTGGTTCGCCCCGCCGCCTCGCTGGAGCGACGTTTCTGTGCCATGACTCCACGGTAACGCCGTCGGCGATCGATCGCGGAAAACTCGCGTGAGAGGCACGGGTCGTCGGTATCTTGTGAGGCTGTGGCATTGCTTGTGCAGAAGTTCGGCGGCACCTCCGTCGCCAATCCCGATCGCATCCGCGAGGTGGCCGATCACGTGGCTCGATGTCGCCGGCGCGGCCACGACGTTGTTCTGGTCGTGAGCGCCATGGGCAAAGAGACCGACGACCTGCTCCGCTTGGCGAACGATGTCTCCAAGACCCAACGGGGTCGGGAGATGGACATGTTGGTCACCGCGGGGGAACGCAAAGCCATCGCAGTGGTCTGTATGGCCCTGCACGATGCCGGCGTCGACGCGGTGTCGTTTACCGGCAGCCAGGCCGGGTTCATCACCGACACCAACCATCGCAACGCCAAGATCCTCGAAATTCGTGCCGACCGGGTCCGCGAGACCATCGCCGCCGGCCAGGTGCCCGTGGTGGCCGGCTCCCAGGGGGTGTCCACCGAAAACGACGTGACCTTCCTGGGCCGCGGCGGGTCCGATACGACCGCGGTGGCGCTGGCCCAGGTGCTCGACGCCGACTCGTGCGAGCTCTACACCGATGTGTCCGGCGTGTTCACCACCGACCCCCGGATCTGCCCCGAGGCCCGCAAGATGGCCCAGGTGTCGTTCGACGAACTCATGGAGATGACCGCGGTCGGTTGCCCCAAGCCGGCCATGCGATCGGTCGAGGTGGCCCGGCGCTACGGCGTCAATCTGCACGTGCGCTCGGCGTTCACCTGGGAGCCGGGTACGTGGGTGAGCGAAGCGGCGACGAGCGAACTGCTCGCCGCCGGCGATGCATCGGCCGGATCCACCGGTCAGAGCGAAAACAGGAGCGACATGGAAGCAGCAGTGATCTCCGGTGTTGTGCCCGACACCAGTCAGGCCAAGGTCACCATCGCCGGGGTGCCGGACCAGCCGGGCATCGCCGCCAAGGTATTCGAGGCGCTGGCCGCCGAGAACGTCAACGTCGACATGATCGTGCAGAACGTGTCGGAGAACGGCGTGACCGACATCTCCTTCACGATCCCGCGCGAAGATCTCGCCGCCGCCGAGGCGGTCATGGAGACCTTGCGGTCCGACATCGGCGCCACCGGCGTCACCCTCGACGCCACGATCGGGCGGGTCTCCCTCGTCGGCGCCGGGATGGCATCGAACCCCGGAGTGGCCGCCACCATGTTCGCCACGCTCGCGCAGGCCGGTATCAACATCGGCATGATCTCCACGTCGGCCATCCGCGTGTCGTGCGTCGTCGCCGAGGACCAGGTGGACGATGCGGTGAACGCGTTGCACGCGGCGTTCGAGCTGGCCTGACCCACGCGCGAAAACAACAGGAGTTCGCGGCGGCTCGCCGGTAGCCTTGGGGCTATGAAAATCGGACTTGTAGGAGCCACGGGCCAGGTCGGTGGGGTCATGCGTACCCTGCTCGAAGAGCGCGACTTCCCCGTCGAAGAGATTCGCTATTTCGCGTCGGCCCGTTCGGCCGGCCGGACGCTGCCCTGGAAGGGCACCGACGTCGTCGTCGAAGACGCCATGGAGGCCGACTTCACCGGGCTCGACATCGTGCTGTTCAGCGCCGGCAAGACCACCTCGCTGGCCCTCGCCCCGAAAGTGGTCGCCGACGGCGCCATCGTCATCGACAACTCCTCGGGTTGGCGCCTCGACCCCGAGGTCCCCCTCGTCGTGCCCGAGGTCAACGCCCACGAGCTCGACGACATCATCACGGGCACGCACACCAAAGGCATCGTGGCCAACCCCAATTGCACGACGATGGCCGCCATGCCGGTACTCAAGCCGCTCGACGACGAAGCCGGGCTCGAGGCGATGGTCGTCAGCACGTACCAGGCCGTATCCGGTGCCGGACTCTCCGGCGTCGAAGAACTCACCGAGCAAGTCCAAAAGGTCGGAGATGCATCGTCGCTGGCCCACGATGGTGCGTCGATCGACTTCCCCGCGGCCGACAGCTTCGCCGACACCATTGCCTACAACGCCCTTCCGATGTGCGGTTCGATCGTCGACGACGGCTCGGCCGAAACCGACGAGGAGCAAAAGCTCACCAACGAGACCCGCAAGATCCTCGGTCTTCCCGACCTTGCCGTGGCCGGCACCTGTGTTCGCGTACCCGTCTACACGGGTCATTCGCTGGCGATCAGTGCGTCGTTCACCCGGCCGATTGGGGTCGAGCGCGCCGCTGAACTCCTGGGCTCAGCCGAGGGCGTCGTGCTCGCCGACATCCCCACGCCGCTCAAGGCCGCCGGGATCGATGAGTCGATCGTCGGCCGTATCCGGGTCGACCCGACCCGACCGAACGGGCTCAGCCTGTTCGTGAGCGGCGACAATCTGCGCAAAGGCGCGGCGCTCAACGCGATCCAGATCGCCGAGGCGCTCGTCGAGCGCCTGCAGGCGGCCTAGACCGGCTGGACCGGCTAGACCGGGCGGTATGGAGCTCGCCGAAGTACAGACCCTGATGGACGATCTGTACGGGGTGGCCGACCGCGAGCGCGGGATGCCGTCGACCGTGGCGTGGTTGTGTGAAGAGGTCGGAGAGCTCGCGCAGGCCGTGCGCAAGGGCACGCCCGAGCAGCAGTTGCACGAACTCGGCGACGTGCTCGCCTGGTTGGCCTCGCTGGCCAACCAGCTCGACCTGTCGCTCGACGACGCCATGGCGCGCTACGTCGAGAACCCGCCGTAGCTCAGCCGGCCCGCAATCGGTCGCGCGCCTCGGCGATCTCGGGGGGAGCCTCCATCACCCAACCCAGGGTGCGCATCAGCGCGGTGGCAGCCGGGCGCACGACCAGCGGCTCGACCCCCGGCGCCATCGGCAGCCACAACATTCGCCGCACGAACGACGGCAACAGTCCGATGGCCGCCGCGGCGATGACCCCGTAGGACGGGCGCACCGTGAGGGGCAGCGGGGGAACCATCAGGAAGCGAACGGTGTCGAAGGTCTGCCGGTTGGCTTCCATCTCCGGTCGATATGCGTGCATCCGCTTCTTGAGCTCGCGCACGCTGTCGGCGGGTTCGGGTACGCCCAGGCGATGGGCGACCTCGCCCATCTCGGCAACGTAGCGGTCGCACAGGTCGTCCGGCAGTGGGGTGATGCCGTAGCGCTGATGGGCGCGCAGGAAGGAGTCGACCTCGGTGAGGTGCACCCATTCGAGCAGGTGGGGATCGTTCGCTTCGTAGGCCCGTCCATCGGGAGCGGTGCCCTTCACCCGGTCATGGATCCTGCGGATCCGCGTAATCATCGCCTCGGCGTCGGCGGTGGATCCGTAGGTCGTCGTGCCGACGAAGCCGGCGGTGCGATGCAACCGACCGAGCGGGTCGTGGCGGTAGTCCGAATGCTCAGCGACCCCGGCCATCGCCAGCGGGTGCAGCGTTTGCAGGAGGAGGGCTCGGAGTCCGCCGACGAACATCGACGGGTCGGCGTGCACGATCCACGACGCGCTGTCGGGGCCGAACAGTCCGTCGTCGGTGCGCTCGGTCGCTACGGGTGGGGCGTCGTCGCCGGTGACCAGGCGGCGCATGCGGCGCTGGATTTCGCCGCGCAGGGCAGCGGTGGGGTCAACGGCCATGGGACCCACGGTACGGGTCGCGCGGCGAAGATGGAGATCCCCCTGGCGACTTCTGGCGGTTCAGTCGGTGAAACGCAGGTCGGTGAGGGACTCGAGTTGACGGTAGTAACAGCCCGGTCGGGTGGCCCCGGTGTCGTCGGTGGTGTGACACGCGCCGCCGCCGGCCCGCCGGACCCGGTACAGCAGCGAGTTCTGCTCGCAGTTCACCCGCACGTCCACCAGGTCGAGCGTGTCGCCCGAGGTCGCCCCCTTGCGCCACAGCTCGTTGCGCGAGGTCGACCACAACACGGCGATCTTCTCGTCGAGGGTGGTGCGCAACGCCTGCTCGTTGGCGTACCCCACGAACAACACCTCGTGGGTGTCGGCCTCTTGGAGCACCACGGGCACGACGTCGTTGCCGGTCGCGGCGATCTTGTGGAGCTTGGTGAAGTCGAGCGTGAGGTCGGTGCCGTATTCGAGGTCGTTCATCGCCGCATCGTGACACAGCGGTCGCCTGCAGCGCCCACCTTTGTTGAGGCTGGCAGGGTTGCGGCAAACAAGGTTGCGGCAAGCATTGTCTCGGCAAGCATTGTCTCGGGCGGGGAATCACGGACGGCCGACCCGAACGTCAGACGGTGACGCCGAAGGCACCGCTGAACGCCTCGGCCCCGTCACAGGTGGCCAGGAGACGGTGCAGTCCCCGCGAGGGCACCGGTAGCGGGCCGTGGGTGAGGCGATGCTGCTGGGCGGACGCAATCGCGTCGTCGCATCGTCCGGTGCCGAGCAGCGCGAGGCCCGTGCACTCGGCCTGCTCGGCCGCGGTGAGCCCGTCGAGGTCCGAGGCCAGCACGGCGGCGAACCGGCGCTTGGCCGCCTCGGGGTCGTCGGCATGGACGAGGCATCCGCTGACGAGATCGGCGCGGTTGTCCTGGCAGGCCATCTCGGCTTCGTGCGCCGACCGGGCGGCATCCGCGAGGCGGTCGAGCTCGATGAGAATCAGCGCTTGTCGTAGTAGCGCGGGACCGGGCTGCGTCGTCGTGACGAGCGCTTCGCCGATGGCGTGCAGTGCCGCGGCGGGTTGGTGAGCGACGTAGTTGGCCGTGGCTCGGATCGTCCACAAGACGTGGTCGGTGGTGTTGGTCGCCAGACCGATCCGGGCCGACTCGTCGGCCTCGATCGGCCGCCCGGACTGCAGGAGGATCTCGGCGTGGAGGCGGCGGACGTCGCGAGAGTCGCCGCCCGACGCGATGGCCTGCTCCAGGCTCGCGGCGGCCTCCTCGGAGCGGTCCAGCTGGAACTGCACATGGGCGAGGAGGAGCATCCAGGATGGGTCCGGGCGGTGCGCGATGGCGTCGCGGTAACTCTCGCTCGCCTGGTCGAGCAGGCCGAGACGATTGAGCGCCTTGGCCCGACCCGCATGGGCTTCACCCTGGTGCACACCGTCTCGCCCGCCCGTCCGTTCTCCGGCCCGGATGGCCTGGTCGTAGTGGGCGAGCGCCCGAGCCAACTGGTCCAGGGCGAGGAGCGCGTGGCCCTGGGCGAGCAGGAGTACGGGCTCTTCCCCGACGACGGTGGCCGCCTGTTCAAACCGTTCGAGCGCTTCGTCGTACTGGCCCTGGTTGTACAGGTCCGCGCCTTCGCTGGTGAGCGCGTTGCCGTCCGTCATGAGGCTGGTGACCCAGTTCTTCATGGCCGGCGTCCGCGGGTGAACACAAGCTCTCTATCGGTCACCGCCGTCGCGAGGTGAGCCAACCCATGCCGCCGCCACGGAATCGACCTCACCATCTGGCCTTGGATGGTAGCCGAGCGGCGCCGAGTTGACGTGACGGGCCCGTCACGAATGAGTCACTACTGTTCGAGGACGGAGATGAGCTCCTGAACGGTGTGCTCGTTTTCGAGCGGATGGCGTAGATGCTGATCGGCGATGATCTCGTACCGGTTTCGACGTCCGACCCGTTCGTGGCGGAGATACCCACCCTCCTCGAGTTCGTGGACGATGCGCTGCACGGCTCCAACGGTGATGCCGACGGCGTACGCAATGTCGCGTTGGCGAATCTCAGGATCGCGGCTAATCGCGATCATCACGTGGGCGTGATTGGTGAGAAAGGTCCACGGGGGTCGTGGGGTTTCCGGTGCGGTCAGCGACACTCGGAGATTATACATCCGATCCGTGAGACTCGATCAAATAGCTACAATTTAATATACCTATTGAGTTGCCAGTAATACAACATAGGTATACGGTGATACGGGTGATCCTCACGCTGCTCGTCGCCCACCTCATCGGGGTGGTCCTGGCCGCCCTCCTGGGAAGCGGATCTCTGCGACGCGCTCTGGGCGTTGCAGCTGTTGCTCCGGTGGCGACGTCGGTGTGGGCGGTTGGTCAACTGGCCGGGTCCGCGGAACCAGCGGAGGCATCGTTGACCTGGGTCGCCGGGCTCGATCTTGCGCTGACGTTCCGGATTGACGCGGTCGCTCTGCTCATGACGCTGCTGGTCTCGGGCATCGGGACGATGGTGTTCGTCTATGCGATGGGCTACTTCCCCGCCGACGCCACCGGTGGCCGCTTCGCGGCGACCCTGCTTGCCTTCTCGGTGTCGATGCTGGGCCTGGTGTGGGCCGACTCGGTCTGGACGCTATTCATCTTCTGGGAATTCACTTCGATCACCTCGTTTCTGCTCGTCGGGTACAAGCACACCGACCCCGCCGTGCGCACCGCGGCCCGGCGGGCGTTGTTGATCACGGGCGGTGGAGGCTTGGTCCTGCTCGCCGGACTTCTGCTGCTCGCCGAATCCGCCGGTACGACCACGATCTCGGCGCTCGGGGGAGTCAGTGGGGATCGGGCGACGTTGGCCGCGATCTGCATCCTGGTGGGTGCGGCGACCAAGTCCGCCCAGGTGCCTTTTCACGTGTGGCTCCCGGGTGCCATGGCCGCTCCAACGCCGGTCAGCGCCTACCTGCACTCGGCCACCATGGTGAAAGCGGGTGTATTGCTGGTCGCCGTGACCGGCGCCAGCTTCGCCGCCGTCGCCCCGTTCAAGATTCTCGGAATCGGAATCGGCCTCGGTTCGGTGGTGTGGGGAGCGATCGGTGCTCTGCGCCACCGTGATGCCAAGCTGATCCTCGCCTGGGGGACCGTCTCCCAACTCGGATTACTCATCACGTTGTTGGCCGTCGGTACCGGCAAGGCGGTGTTTGCCGCCGTGGCCATCCTGTTCGCTCACGCCCTGTTCAAGGCCGCTCTTTTTCTCGTCGTCGGCGAGATCGACGTCCGCACCGGAACCCGTTCGATCGATGAGCTGGGCGGACTCTGGCGCTCGATGCCGATCGCATTTGCAACCGCAACGGCGGCGGGCTTGTCCATGGCCGGCGCCCCACCGTTGCTCGGATTTGCGGCCAAGGAGGCGGCGGTCGAGGCCGTGCTCACCCTGGACGGACTCGATCGGTTCCTCGTCGGTTCCGCGGTGATCGGGGGTTCCATCCTGACCGTGGCCTACACGCTGCGGTTCCTGCTCGGCGTGTTCGGCCCGGGCCCGGCCACCCCAGTCCGGCCGCGGCGTCTGCTCATGACCGTTCCGGCGGTGCTGCTCGGCGGCGCAGGGCTGATCGGGTTCGTCGTTCTCGGCGGCGTCGACGACATCGTTGGGCCCGCCGCCACCGAACTCAACTCCGCCTCATCGGTCTATGGGCTTCTGCGCTGGCCCGGCTTCACCACCGCCTTTGGTATCTCGTGCGGCATCCTCGCCGGGGGCGCAGTGCTTGGATGGGTGGCCTCGCGGTCGAGCCGGCCTGCGCCCCGAACCATCGGGGCTATGCAGAGCGACCGCTTCCTCGATGGAACTATCCAGCGTTCTCGCCAGATCACCGCGCTGGTGCAACACGGCTCGCTGCCCGTGTATGCGGCGACGATGGCGGCGGCCGCCCTGCTCGCCGCGCTGCCGTTCCTCGGCGGCCTGGGTACCGGCCATCTTGCGGGCTGGAACTCACCGGTCGAGGCTGTATTGTGCGCAGCGATCGTGGGATCGGCGGTGGCCGGCGCGTTTGTCGGGTCACGGCTGGGTGCGGCGCTGACCCTCGGAGCCGTCGGTACCGGCGTCGCCGGCATCTTCGTTCTCTACGGAGCTCCGGACCTCGCTCTGACCCAGCTGCTGGTCGAGACGATCGTGGTTGTCGGGTTCGTTGTCGGGCTCGGCCACCTCTCTCAGAGCTTCCCCAAGGTGGACCGGACCTGGCGCACCGTACGCCTGGTGGTCTCCGTGCTCGGCGGAACTGGCGTCGCGCTCGCCCTTGCGGCCTCCGGGGCCGACCCGGCCGGGCAGGCACCGGTGGCCGAACTCGCCACTGCGGCCGTCACCGATGGCGGGGGCAACAACGTCGTCAACGTGATCCTCACGGACATTCGTGCACTTGACACCCTCGGCGAGGTGGTCGTTCTCGCCACCGTCGCGATCGGGATCCTCGCCCTGGCCAACGCTCGACTCTCCGGAGAAGCTTCGTGATCTCGCACCGTTCCCCCATCGTTGGTCTCGGCGTTCGCGCGGCGACGCCGCTCGCGCTCGTCGTGGGCGCCTATCTGTTGTTCGCGGGCCACAACAACCCAGGTGGCGGCTTCGCTGCCGGCCTTGTCTTCGGTGCCGTCGTGTCCCTGCGAACCGTTGCGGGACTGCAACGCCCGAACCACGCCCAAGCGCTTCTCGCGGGTGGCCTCTTTCTGGTGGTGGCCGTTGCGGTCCTTCCGCTCCTCGGCGGCGCGGATCTCCTCGACCAGCAGGTCGTAACCGTCGAGCTTCCAGTACTCGGCAAGGTCAAGAGCGGCTCGGCGCTGCCGTTCGACATCGGAGTGACCGCGATCGTTGTCGGCTTGGTCGTTGCCGTCCTCGATGGGTTGGCCGCTCGTGAACTTGTCGAAGCACCGCGATGAGCGTCGCGGTTCTCATCGCCATCGGTGGGCTTACCACCGTCGGTATCTACCTAATCACCGCGCGATCGCTCAGTCGGATCATCCTCGGCTTCTCGTTGCTGGGCCACGCTGCGGTCTTGGCGCTGCTCACCGCCGGTGGCCCTCCCGGGGCCGCTCCGATCGCTGACCAGACGGCACCGGAGTTGTCGGCCAACCCCGTTCCGCAGGCGTTGGCCCTCACGGCGATCGTGATCTCGTTCGGCTTGACGCTGTTCCTCCTGGCACTCGCTCGGCGTCAGCAGACGCTGTCGGGTGATGACCTGGTCGAGGACGATCTGGAGGATCGACGGATCGCAGAGGAGACGGCGGCGTGAATCAGCTCATGGCGCTCACCATCGTCGCGCCGCTGCTCTCCGCCGCGACCGGATTCACCCTTCGCCGCCACCCCCGAGCGCGCGACGCTGCCACGATCGTCGGGTTGACGGTGGCCACCATCGCCTCGTTCGCGACGCTCTTTTTCGTACGGGCCAACGGGGCTCACGCGCTGAACGTCGGCGGCTGGTCTCCCGAGCTTGGCATCGTGTTGGTAGCCGACCTGTTCGCCGCCCTCGTGCTGCCGGTCGCGCTTACGATCATCCTTGTCGTCGAGATCTTCGCTATCGGCCAGCGGCGCACGGCGTGGGGCGCGAATCCAGAGTTTGCCGGGCCGCTTCTCGGCGTGCTCACCGCCGGGGTGTCGCTCGCGATCCTCACCGGCGACCTCTTCACCCTCTTTGTGGCGTTCGAACTCATCCTGGTGTCGAGCTACGTACTCCTCACCCACCAGGGCCAGCGCGGTCAGATTCGATCGGGCATGACCTATGTCGTCATGAACCTGTTCGCCTCGACGCTGTTTCTCCTCGGCCTGGCCTTCGTGTACGCGGCCACGGGAACCGTCAATCTGGCACTGATCGCCGAACGGATACCGGAGCTCGATGCTGGGGTCCGTGTTGGAATCGGCGCCTGGTTCTTTGTCGTGTTCGGAACCAAGGCTGCCATCTTCCCGCTGTTTTCCTGGTTGCCCGACTCCTATCCGACGGCGCCGACCACCATCACGGCGGTCTTCGCCGGCCTGCTGACCAAGATCGGGATCTACGCCATGATCCGCTTCCACACCCTGACCGGTATGGAGGACCTCGGACCGGTCATGTTGATCATCGCTGGCATCACCATGGTGGTCGGCGCGTTCGGTGCTCTGGCCCAAAGCGATGTCAAACGGATCCTCTCCTTTCACGTCATCAGCCAGATCGGCTACATGTTGATGGGACTCGGGCTCTTTTCGCTGGCGGGTACGACGGGAGCGATCTTGTTCCTGATTCACCACATGCCCGTGAAGACGGTGCTCTTTCTCGTCGGCGGCCTGGTCGAGAACGAGGAGGGTTCGAGTTCACTTGAGCTCTCCGGTGGTCTCGCAGCTCGGCGTCCGCTCATCGCGGCCCTCTTCGCCATCCCGGCGCTGAGCCTCGCCGGGTTGCCACCCTTTTCGGGGTTTGTCGCCAAACTCGCGGTGATCCGGGCGGGTATCGAAGAAGCCGCTACCCCGATCGTGGTGGTCGCGCTCGTCGCGGGAGCACTCACCTTGTTGTCGATGACCAAGATCTGGCTCGGGGTGTTTTGGGGAGTCGACAACGACGCCTCCTCGCCGGTGTCCACCGCTCCCGCCAACCGACGGTTGATGTTCACGGCGACCGGGCTTGCCGTTGTGGGCACGCTGGTGGTGTCGCTCCTCGCCGGGCCCCTGTTTGATCTCAGCCAACGAGCCGCCACCGACCTACGGGACGGCAGTTCCTATGCAGAGGTGGTGCGCGGATGAGACGCCCTCGCACGATTCGCGACCTGACTATGGTGACGGCGCTTGCCGCGACCTGGGTTGGGCTATGGGGCTCGTTCTCGGCGGCCAACGTTCTCGGCGGACTCGTGCTGGCGGTCCTTGTCTCGGGCCTAGGTGTTGGTACGTCGGGCCGGGGCGGCATTCGTCCAATCCCGTTGATGCGGCTCCTCTGGCGGGTGCTGCTTGACCTGGTCACCTCGACGCTAAGCGTTGCCGTCGAGATCGCCACGCCGACCGACCGCACCGAAGAGGCGATCGTGGCCGTGCCCCTGCCGGTCGAAAGCCGACAGCACTTCTTGTTGTTGATCGTGGCGATCACCCTCACGCCCGGCACCGCGGTGGTGGACGCCGACCCCGACACCGGCACGCTCTACCTGCACCTTCTCCACGTCGATCGACGGATGGCGGTCGAAACCCACGTGCACGAACTTGCCCGCCTCGCTCGTGCAGCCCTCCCAACGGATGCCGAAAGGTCCATCGCGTGATCACCGGATTTGCCATCGCCTGCTTTGTGTTCAGTGGATTGGCCGGTACCTACCGCCTGCTCGTCGGTCCCGACCTCGCCGATCGGATCATCGCGCTCGACGTCACGTTGATCTCGCTCATGGGGGCGATCACCGTCGATGCGGTTCGTCGCGGCGATGAGAGCAACCTGATCCTGCTCGTCGTCCTCGCGATCGTCGGTTTCACGGCCACGGCCGCCGCTAGTCGTTTTCTGGTCCACGCCGCCCAAAAGGGGATGGCCCGATGACGATCGTCGCTCACCTACTCATGGCCCTCGGAGGGCTGATCGCGGTGCTCGCAGGAGTTGGTCTGCTGCGGTTCGACACCAACTACGCCCGCTTCCACGCAGCAGGTAAGGCCAGCCCGGTCGCCTTTCTCGTGACGGCCCTGGGCGCGAGCACGCAACTGGGTTGGGGCGGAACCGCTCGCCTCGCTATCGCCGCGGTGGCGATGGTCCTCACCCTGCCGGTCGGTGTGCACCTGTTGTTTCGAGCTGTGCACCGCACGACGGCCGGAGATCACTTGGCCGCCGACGACCTGGCGAGCGCGGAACGCGCTGCCCGCTACTGAGCGTCGAGCAGCCGGTGCAGGTACGCGGCTACGCCGTCGTCGGCGTTCGAGGCGGTGGTGGCATCGGCCACCGTGTGCACGACCTCGTGCGCGTTCGCCACGGCCACTCCGGTGCCGGCCCACCGCAGCATGGCCAGGTCGTTTTGTTGATCGCCGAACGCGATCACCTCGTTCGCCGCGACGCCGAGCTGTTCACAGAGCCGACGCAATCCGAACGCCTTGTCGACCCCGGGTCCGGTGAGCTCGACGAATGGGGCCCCCGAACACGACGGGGTGACGCCTTCGGGGAGGCATTCCTCGAGCGCGGCGAGCAGTTCCATGCGGGCGTAGTCGGGGTGCACCACCAGCACCTTGATGGCGTCGGTGGGCCAGTCGCCCGGCGCGACCGGAGGCCCGGCGTCGGGCCTGCGCATCTCGTCGACGGGCGGCTGCAACGCCACAAAGGCCGCATCCCACGCCACGCCGCTCGGCCGCTCCCACGCAAAGGCCGCACCGGGCAGCGCGGCGAGGATGGTGTCGAACAGCGAGGCGAGGGTGTCGGGGGCGATGGCGAAGTGCTGATCGACCCGGTCGTCGACCGTGCTGAATCGGGTCGCGCCGTTGGAGCAGACCGCCCAGTCGATCACGCCGGCGGGAGCGATCAACCGAGCCGCGCTCAGATGGCTCCGCCCGGTGGCCGCGACGATGGCGATGCCGGCGTCGTGGGCCCGACGAAGCGCATCGATCGTGGCGCCGGTGAGCCGGGACTCGGGGCCGAGCAACGTGCCGTCGAGGTCCGATGCGACGAGGCGCACCGGCCCAGGGGTGCTCAGCGGGGAAGCTGGGCGACGCCGTCGCCGGTCAACTCGCCGCGGGTGTCGCGTCGATTGATTGCGAGCAGGAGGGCTTCGGCGGGTCCGGATACGGTCGCGCCCTCGCCCCAGGACCAGTCGATGTCGGTGGCTTCCAGCCGCAGGCCGGCGATGTCCTTGGTGGGTACGAGCATCTTGCCCTTGGCGTGGCCGGTGCAGAAGTCGAGCGCGGTTCGCAACACGTCGGGGTCGAGTGCTCCATCGAGCCCGAGCGGTCGACGAACGTCCTGAGTGTGCACGGCGGCATCGGCGACGGTGAGCTCCGGTGGGAACGACTTCATCGCGGACGGCTTGGCCGCGTGTTCGCGCAGGTCGGCGGCGATCGCCGCGATCGGCGCGGCCCCGTACTTGGTCGCGTTGTGCCGCCACGCCTTGTCGGCGTTGAACCCTGCCTTGGCCATCCCCAACATCATCGATGGCAGGGACAGCTTGATGAAGCTCACCAGGTGCCCGGCGACGTCCTGGGTGCTCCAGTTTTCGCACAACGAGGGGGCGGCGAGCTGATCGGCGCTCAGCCCCTCGACCATGTCGGCGAAGTCGGTGCGGGCCTGGGCCGCGAGATCCCATCCGGTTTTCATAGTGGTTACCTCCAGTTTGATTGGATGCTTTCACGAATCCGACGTTCGGGCGGACTCGTTCTCGACGGTGACCGAAAAATCCCGCTCCGGTACTCATGAACGCCGAGCCCCCGCCGATTGACCCTGAGCATGGTGGCGGAGGGCCACCATTCACCAAGGGGAGATTTCTGTTGCGATCGGTAAAGGCACTGTGTTCGAGCTGCGGTGAGGTCAATCCTCTCCTGTCGAGCCTGCTCGTGCGACCCGGGCTCTCCCGGATGCCCGGTACCTACCGCTTCGACTGCCCATCGTGTGCGACCCCGGTGGAGATGCGAGCCACCGCCGCAACGATCGATCTGCTCGTCGCCTGCGGCGCGACCATGGAGGCATCGGTCGATGGCCCCGTGAACGGCCACTTCACCGATGCCGATGTCGCCGAGTTCGCGGCCCTCCTGGCCGACGACGGGGCGCTGACCTCGGTTCTCGACAACCACCGCTAGCCCCGGCTCCCGCCGCTGAACCAGCGGGACCACGCCGTCTCGAGGAGCCGAAAGGGCGACTGGGGAGCCGCCGGTGGCGCGCCTACCATCGCGGGTACACGACGAAGGTTGGCAATGGGTGTGAAACGAACGGCGGGTCTGGCCGCCCGGTGTCTGGTGGTTGCCGCCGCGTTGTCGCCCATCGTGCTCATCGCGTCGGTCGATCAAGCGTCGACACCGTCGGGATCGCCGCCGTCGGCTGCCGAAGCGGCGGCCGAAGCCGAAACCCAGGAACAGATCCAGGCCGCGGTGTCCACCGTGGTGATCGCCGAGACGTCCGAGGATGATGGCCTCATCTGCCGCGGCGACACCTTCATTTCCGTTCAGGCCTGTATCGACGCTCACGACGACGGTGAGCTGCTCACGGTGAGGATCGAGGATGATATTCGGCTCGGGATAGGCCAGACGATCGACCTGTCCGGCCGGGCCAATATCGTGCTCGACGGCTGGAACGCCGAGACCGGCACCCGGCACACCCTGGCCGAGACCGACGAGCGCACGGCCGGGGCGGCCCGGCAATCGCGGGAGTACCTCCGCATCGGCGACGCCGCGTCGCGGGTTACGGTACGAAACCTGGCGTTCGCCGATTCCGACGGTGACCGCTTCGATCTGGGCGAGCTGTGTCAGGTCGAGGAAGGCGAGATCGGCTCGGCGTGGGCCGACGGTCCGTGCGATCCACTGATCCGGGTCGGCACCGGCGACGGGGTCACCACCGATGTGGACCTGTTCGGTCTGGCGATCGATTCCGCCAAGGCCATGCTCGTGCAGGTGCTCGCCGTGGAGGGGCTCGACGTTTCCCACTCGACCTTTCGCAACGGCAGCGTGCTCGGCATCCACTTCGACATACGGCAACCAAAGGTCGATGTCGACCTCGATTGGAACACCTTCGAGCGAATCGGTACGAACGCCATCCTCGCCACCCACGTCAGCGGCCTGAACATCACCAACAGCCGCTTCGTCGACAACCACCACGACCCGCAATGGGTCGTCTGCGGTCGCGAGCAGGACGTCGCCTGTTCCGGTGGTCAACTGCTGGTGACCGGAAACGCGCCGGTCGCCGATGTGCACATCACGGGCAACCGGATCTGGACCACCCACGCGGACGGTTCCCCCAGCCTGCGGGCGACGACCGGCGTCGAGATCCACCCGAAGCAACCGCACCTCATGACCGGCGTGGTGATCATGAACAATCAGATCTTCAACAACGGCCGTCGAGGAATCCAGCTGCACGGGGTCGAGGACAACGTCGGCACTGCGGGGGTCGGTTCGTATTTCGATGCCGTGGTCCGCAACAACAGTCTGGTCGACAACGGACGGTACTTCGGGTGGCAGCGGGGCGACGTCGAAGAGTTCGTCAGCATGCACGGCACTGCCCATGTGGACTCCAGCGCCAACCGGGTGCGGGTGGGGACGGGGCCGTGGACCACCGGTTCGTTCCTGACGACGCCCACCACCTGCGCGGTCGGCACGGCCGGTACCTGCGGCATCGAGGTCGCATGGCGCATCACCAACATCCCGGCCGGCAAGACGCCGATCGTGAGGGTGAACGGCGAACCCTACGCGGTTGGCGTCTTTACGCCCGGGCGACGCCGGGTATGGGAGTCGAGCAAGTTCACCGCCCCTGACGGTGATCCGAGCCGGGGGTGGATCCGGGTGGCCGATTACCGGTTCGAGCTGTTCCTCGACGTCGACGACACCGAACCGCTCGCGGTGCTGAACGTGCACGGCACCGCTCCCCGCGCGTCGTCGTAGCCGTACTTCGCGGAACCCGCCCGGAGCCGGGGGTAACCGGCTCCGGGCGTCCGTTGCCTGACGGGATGCGGCGTGCGGCGTCAGCCGGCGACGAAGTTCCAGTTCTCGCCGGTCTCGTGCAGGCCGGCGACCAGATTCGGCGCCAGGTGGGCGAACTGGGCCGATGCCCGCAGGACGTGAACCTCGGTGAAGTTGGACCCGGTGCCTTCCTTCTTGACGACGTACACATCGGTTCGGTTGTCGTTGTCGTAGTGGCCGAGCACGAACTCCCAGTCACTGGACGTGTTGCCCAGCCGTACCGGCGTCTCTGCGTGGACGGCGTAGTTCTTGAAGGCGGTACCGGGCTGGGCGGTACCGGTCAGTACGTGGACCTCGGCCTTGCCCGACGGTGTGTTCTTTCGCTTGATGGCGTAGAGGTCGGCGATGCCGTCGGCGTTGAAGTCGCCGGCCTCGAAGTCCCAGATGGTGGTGTTCACCGCGTGCAGGGCCGTCGGGATCACGTGGGCCACCGTCGTGAAGTTCTGGGCCGGGTCGGCCGAGGCGAGAAGCACGTGAACCTCGGTCTTGTTCGACCCGGTGTTGGCCGCCTTGATCGCCAGCAGGTCGTCGCGGCCATCGCGGTTCCAGTCGCCGGTGGTGAACTCCCAGTCGTTGGAGGTGTTGCCGAGCGGCGTCACGGTTTGGCTGATGACGTCGCTGAACGTCTGACCAGCGTTCTGACGACCCCGTAGGACGTGGACTTCGGTCTTGCCCGAGGCCGTGTTCTTCGTCTTGATACCGATGAGGTCGGTGTTGTTGTCGCCGTTGACGTCGCCGGAGGCGAAACGCCAGTTGGCCCCGACGCTGTTGATAAACGTGGGTGCGTGGTAGGCGAACCGCTCAAAGTTGGTACGCCCGTTCAGCTCGTGGGCCTCGACCTTGCCGGTGCCGGTAGCGGTGCGCTTCACCCCGATGATGCTCTGCTGGCTCAGGTTGCTCTGCTGGCCATTCCACCAGGAGGTTTGCCGGGCTGCGCCGGCGAGACCGAATCCGATGTGGATGTGGCGGTAGTGGCCCCAGTCGACATTGGACTTCGCGGCGATTTCGGCCGCGGTTGCGAACTGTCGCCATCCATCGATGTTCGGGCCGCGGTTGCGGTCCGAGGAGTTGGTGGAGCTCCAGATCTTGTTGTTGTAGATGATGCTGTAGATACCCATTCGCCGAGCGCGGGCGTGCTTGTTGCCGTGCTCGTCGGTCTCCATGAGCCAGGTGATGATCTCGATCGCCTTGGCTTTGGCGGTCGCGTTGCTGGTGGACACGCCGCTGACGTCGAGCGCCCGCCCCTGATGATGCAGGCTCTTGTTGGCGCCGTTCTGGTTCGAGCAGGCTCGGGTGACGCTGAAGGTGAGACCGCTGTAAGCGCCGGCCAGGGTCTCCTGGAGATCGGCCACGCCGGCTCGGATTCCGGCCTGACACGTAATGGCACCCCGGGCGGTGTAGTCGTCGATCACCGGACCAAAGGTTGGACGGGGCAGGTTGCCGATCGACTTCGCGAGGGGAAGCTGGTTGTGGCCCGCTATCCCGATGTCGTGTTGGGCGTCGGACAGCGGCTGGGTCTCCTCGCATGCCGCGGCGATGAGCAGCGCGCCCACGAGGATGCTGACCATTCGCAGCAGCCTCCGACTCCGGGGACGATTCTTGGCCATGAGGGCTCGTTTCGCTCGATCCGCCGTCAGGCAACGACGGGAGTTCTCGGCCAAAGCGAACCGCGATCGGCGCGGGTGAACCAGAGCCCACTCGGACCGTGCCCCGCGGGTCGGTGCCGGCGAGTCGGTGCCTTCGGGTCGGTGCCTTCGGGTCGGTCCGCGCGGACCCCTGCACAGCGAAGAACCCGCCTCAACGAGGCGGGTTCGTACGTGTCGTTGATGGTCGGGCTGGCGGGATTTGAACCCACGACCTCTTCGTCCCGAACGAAGCGCGCTACCAAGCTGCGCCACAGCCCGTCTCGGTAGCGCAAGGTTAGCGGAAACCGCTCAACCTTCCGCCCCGCGTTTTCCGGCGAGGATCAGGCGTCCGCGGCCGCAGCTGCGTCGTCGGTGTCGGCCTGGTCGTCGCCGCCGGTGCCGGCATCGGGTTCCAGCGCCTCGGCGACAGGACCCTCCTGCACGGATCCTCCGTCGAGCACCGTCTGCACCGCCCGGCGGAGCCGGAACGAGTCCAACGGCTTCACCATCCACGCATCGGCCTCGCCCTGCTCGGCCAGCCAGGCGTCGACCTCGCGGTCGAGCAGCATCATCACCGGAGCGGTATCGAGCCGATCGGCCCGCATCTCCTGCTTCAACAACATGGTTGCGGCCATGCCGCCCATGTTGCCGATTTGGAGATCGAGCACGATGAGGTCGGGGATCAGTTCTTCACAGGCGGCAGCCACCTGGGCGCCCTCGCGAACGCGATACACCCGGTGGGCGCCGCCGATCGCGGCGTCGACCTCGTCGTAGATCCAGTCGGCGTCGGTTGCCAGGAGTACTTCAGACACGCCGTCGATCGTAGCCCGCGCCGGCGCGGTGACCCTCCACGGACCCACCGGGTGAACCAAACCGGCGTTTCCGACGTCTGATGTTCACACCGCGGTTGGCATGCGGTCGTGGCAGGTAAACGCCATGCCGGTACGATGTCACGCTACGCCGGTTCATTCCCAGGAGGACCAGTGCTCGAAATTCAGGTCGAAGCAACCGATGACTACACCCTTTGCCGCCCCGTCGGTGAGATCGACGCGTACACCGTTGGCCAGTTCCGCGAAGCGCTGACCGAGCTGGCCGAACAGGACCGGCTGGTCATCGACCTGTGTCAGGTTCCGTTTATGGATTCCGCCGGCCTCGGCGCTCTGATCGGCGGAATCCGCCGGGCCCGTGACCACGAAGGTGCGGTTTCGGTCGTTTCGGACCGGGCCACGATCACCCGCCTCCTGCACACCACGGGCTTCGATCGCATCGTCCCGGTGTCGGAATCGATGGAGGATGCCGTCACCGCCCTCGACGACCCGGAGAACGGCGCGGCCTGACCGCCGCGAACGGTTACACCACCTGACGGCCCATCCAGCCGGCGATCTGAAGCAGCACCGGAGCATCAGGGCCCGGGTCGACCACCGGATCAAACGGCATCTCTTCGCCGCGCCCCTCGGCGGGGATGAAGCGAGCGGCCATCAGTGGACCGGCGAGAACCTCGTCGTCGATCGAGAAGTCCTGGTCGGTGGCCGTGGCCAGATCCCATCCGTGCACGGCGAGTTCGGCGGTATAGGTGAACAGGAGCGGAGTGCCCGGAATGTCGCCCCACGGCACCTCATAGGTTCCGGCGAGTTTGGCCGGGTCGCTCCACGCGTTCTCGGACTCGGCGGCGGCGGCCTGAAACTGGTCGCCCCAGCCCGAATCCGTCGGTTCCTCCTCGACCGTCGACCAGTGTTCGCCGGTGCCGATCGCAGTGGTGCGCCGCATCACCATCACGAGGTGTTCGAGCAACTCCTTGACGGTGAAGTCGGAGCACGGGGTGGCGCGGTCGGTCTGGGTTTCCGCCGCCGCGATCAGCGGGTGGAGCGCGGCGACCACCTGGGCGAAGCCGGGGCGCGGGTCCGGCGCTCCTTCTCGTTCGGGGGTGTCTTCGGCGGTGTTTGATGGGCTGTTTGATCCGGTGTTTTTGGTCATGGGGACACGATGCATGAACAAACTGGCCACCTTGTGGCCAGTTTGTTTGCCATTCTGGATACGTGCGCGCCGATCGTCTCATCGCCCTGCTTCTGCTCCTGCAACAGCGGGGCCGGATCACCGCTGCGGAGGCCGCGGCCGAGCTCGAGGTGTCGGAGCGAACCGCCCGGCGCGACCTCGAAGCGCTCGCGATGAGCGGCGTACCGGTGTATTCCACCCCCGGTCGGGGCGGCGGCTGGCAGCTCATCGGGGGCGCCTCGACGGACCTCACCGGGTTGTCGGCCGACGAGACACAAGCTCTCTTCCTGGCCGCCGGCCCGGCGCTCGTGACATCGCCGCAGCTTCGCTCGGCCCTGCGCAAGCTGACCTCGGCGTTGCCGGAGACGTTCCGGGCCGAGGCCGATGCGGCGGCGTCGGCGATCAAAGTGGACGCCGCGGGTTGGGGTCAGGTGCAGACCGCCAAGCCGCGTTTCCTCGATGATCTCACCGACGCGGTGGTGGGTGGCTACCAACTGCGGATCGACTACGACAGCGCCCGCCGCAGCAAGGGCCTACGCATCGTGCACCCCCTCGGACTCGTGACCAAGCGCAACACCTGGTACCTGGTGGCCGGTACGGCCGATGGGGTGCGGACGTTCAGGGTGAGCAGGGTGCGGTCGGTCGAGGCGTTGGCCGACCCGGTGATGCGACCAGCCGACTTCGACCTCGACCAGGCGTGGGAGGACATCGTGACCGAGGTCGAGTCGCTGCGGACCCACTTCGAGGTGCGAGCGCTGATCGACCCGGAGGCTATGGGGCCGCTTCGATGGCTGTTTGGTCGTCAGGTCACCGTTGCCGGCACCGTCCCCGACGGGCGGCTGGACGTCCGAGTGGGCGCCCAATCCGCCCGGGCGTTCGCCGGCCAGGTGGCCGGACTGGGCGCCTGGGTGGAACTGCTCGACCCGCCCACCGAGATCGTCGATGAGCTGCGCCGAATCGCTCGGGAGTTGCAGCAGCGATATCCGACGCGGTGAGCATCCCTTCGGGCGCCTTCGCCTGCCCAGCCCCTGAAATTGCGGTGGTTTTGTGCTCCCAGGCACGCATAGGGGGTACTCCCCATTCCCCCGGTGACCAGCGCCGTCGTACCCTGGTGCCATGACCAGTCAACCTCGTACCCATCACCGACTGACGTTTCTTGCGATCGTCCTCGCCACGATGCTGATTGCGGCAGCGTGCGGCGAGTCTATTTCCGGCTCGCTGCCGACCGACACCGTCAGTACCGACGGATCAACTGGGGACGGCGGTGATGACGGAATCGTCATCGAAGAACCCACCGAAACGACCGGCACCGATGATTCGGGCAGTGACGATTCGGGCAGTGACGATTCGGGCACCGACGATTCGGGCGCTGATGACTCGGGCACGGACGATTCGGGCACCGACGACTCCGGTCCCGACGAGGGCCCGGGAGCCGTAAGCGACCTCACGTCGGTGAAGGAGGCCACCATTCAGATCCAGGCCACCGGCACGTCGGTGCAACCCGAGCAGGGCGACTCGCTCGACGTTGGTCGCGGCAGCGGGTTCTTTATCTCCTCCGACGGCATCGCCGTCACCAATAACCACGTCGTCACCGGCGCCGCTTTCCTCGAGGTCTGGGTCGCCGGCGAAGAAGAGCCTCGCCGGGCGAAGGTCCTCGGCGTCTCGGAGTGCAGCGACCTGGCTGTGATCGATGTCGACGGCGACGGCTTCTCGTACCTCGAGGGCTACGACGGGGCGATCGAGGTTGGATTGCCGGTGTTCTCGGCCGGTTTCCCCCGGGGCAACCCGGAGTTCACGCTCACCTCCGGCATCATCTCCAAGGCCAAGGCGGGCGGCGAGAGCAGCTGGGCCTCGGTCGACTCGGTGGTCGAGCACGACGCTCGCATCAACGGGGGCAACTCCGGTGGCCCCCTCGTTACCGAAGACGGCAAGGTCGTTGCGGTCAACTACGCCGGCAACATCCAGACCGATCAGAACTTCGCCATCACCATGGTCGATGCCGGCTCGATCATCGACACCATGGTGGGCGGTGAAAACGTCGACAGCCTCGGTCTGAACGCTGAGGCGCTCGCCGCCGGTGACTCCACCGGCCTCTGGGTGTACTCGGTCGAAACCGGTTCGGTCGCCGATCAGGCCGGGATCAAGGCGGGCGACTTCATCATCGAACTCGAGGGTCTGCCCATGGCCCACGACGGCACGCTCAAGGTCTACTGCGACATCCTTCGCACCCGAGGGGCCGATGCCGAGTACTCGATCGAGGTCCTGCGACTGTCGACCGGTGAGGTGCTCGCCGGCAACGTCAACGGCAGCCAGCCCCTCGAGGTGACCTTCCAGATCGACTCCGGTGGTGGAGCCGATGGTGGCGGCGTCGAAGAGGGCGGCGACCCCTACGCCAGCTACGTGCGGGTTGGCGACGACGGCAACAACTTCGAACTCAGCATTCCCGAAGGTTGGAGCGACGTTCTCACCGACGGGGTCGAGTCCAAGGCCTTCGGTACCCGTCCGGGCCTGCTGGCCGCCAGCAACGTTGACGAATTCACCGGCACCTGGGACACCCCCGGGGTCGCGGCGTTCTACATCAACGGTGAAGGTGCTCCTGCGGGTGCGGCCGCCGGTGCCGACCTGCTGTTCGAGGCGGAGTCGGCGGCGTGTGAAACCGCCGGTGATCCCGATTCGCTGGAGGTGGGCGAGTTTGTGGCCGAGCTGCGCACCCTCGGTGGCTGCGGTGGCCAAGACACCACCCTCATCATCGTGGCCCTCGGTCTTCCCGGCGAGGCCGACTACACCATGATCGAAATCCAGGCGATCACCGATGCCGACATCGATGCCGCCGTCCAGATCATCGCCTCCTACGACACGGTGTAGACCCCGGATTCGCTCGGCGATCCCCACCGATTTCCCCCACCGCGAACCATCTGGTGCCAGGCACCAGATGGTTCGCGGTGGGCTTTTTTGTGGGGTTTTTGGGGTGTCTGGCCGGGAGACCGGCTGGCTAACCGAGGAGCGAGCGGATCTCGTGGAGACCGCCGATGTCATGTACATCGGAGGCCAGCATCGGCACGCGGGCGGTCGCCACGTTGGCCGGCATTGCTTCGAGCAGGGTGTCGATGTGTTCGCGTTCGCGCTCGGCCGTCGCCTGGAAGTCGGCCAGGGCCTTCCACCACGAGGCGGCCCGGCCCGAGGCCTTCATCGCCCGGGTCTTCGCTTCGGCTGCGTCGATCGAGTCGGCGTATGGGTGCATGCGGTTGATCACGATGCCGCGGACGGCGATGTTGGCCTCGCTCAGTTGGTCGGCGAAGTACCGGGCCTCGTCGATCGTGTCGTGGCGGGGCGAAGCGACCAGGACGAACGCGGACTCCTCGCTCGCCAACAGCGCCAGGACCGAGTTCGCCCGGCTCTTGAAGCCGTCCTCCATACCTTCGAAGGCCTGGAAGAACGCGATGGCGTCGTCGACCACCTCGGCCCCCACGATTCGCGAGAGCTGACGCATCAGGGTCTGCGCCGCCTTGTTCACCGCGCGCAGCGCGCCGCGCGACGGGGCCATGACCGCCTTGTACAGCCAGTTGTCGAACATGCGGGTGATCACGTTCGGGGCGTCGATGAAGTCGAGCGCGTTGCGGGTCGGCGGGGTGTCGACCACCAGCAGATCGAAGCGGTCGTCGCCGGCCAATTCGTACAGCTTCTCCATCGCCATGTACTCCTGCGTGCCCGAAAGCGCGGCGGAGATGTTCTGGTAGAAGCGGTTCTGGAGAATCCGCTGGGCCTGGTCGTCGTCGCCGGCGTACTCGACCACGAGCTCGTCGAACGTGGTCTTGGTGTCGAGCATCAGCGCCCAGAGCTCGCCCGGCGCATCGAAGCTGACCCGCGACGGTTGGTTGGTGAGCCCGTCGAGACCGAGGGCGTCGGCCAACCGCTTGGCCGGATCGATCGTGATGACGACGGCGCGCAGACCGCGCTCGGCGCCTTCGAGGGCGACGGCGGCGGCCGTCGTGGTCTTGCCGACACCGCCGGTGCCGGTGCAGACGATGATGCGGTGGTCGTCGAGGAGCCCGGTGATTGTGGTCACGTTGCGTCCTGCCCACCGGCGGAGAGGCTGAGGTCACCGATACCGGCGAGAACGTGGTCGGCCAGGATGGTGATTGCGTCGGCATCCATGTCGCCGTCGAACCGGTACGGCAGTCGGATCTGCTCCACCGGCAGCTCGTCGGCCAGGCGGGCCAACTGTGCTTCCTGCAGCTCGACCCGGTTGCGGCGCAGTTCGGCCGCCCGCTCCAGGTCGGCGACCATGGCTTTGGGGGCTCGGGGCGGTTTCCCGTCGAGCCCCTCGAGCAGCGGGTAGCAACCGTTCACGATGGCGGGTCCGAGCTTTACGCCGACGTGGTCCTCGAGGTGGTACGCGGTTTCGATCATCTCGTTGATCGGGGTTTCCTCGGCCAGGGCGACCAGGAGCACCTGGGTGCGGGCGGGGTCGGCCAACATGTCGAGCACCTCCTTGGCCTGGTTGTGTATCGGTCCGGCGCGTGCGGTGTCGTACAGCGTGCGGGCGGCCCGCAGGAACGTGATGGCGTGCCCGGCCGCGGGGGCATCGACGACGATCAGATCGGCGTCGCCTTCGCGCTCGAGGTGCTTCACCTTGCCGAGAACCAGCAGGTCGCGCAGGCCGGGGGTGGCGGTGGCGATGATCTCCAACACGCCGGTCTGCACGAGTCGTTTGGCGATGCGTTTCATGCCGTGTTCGTTCAGCCAGTCGATCAACGCGTCGTCGGGCCGAATGGTGCGGCCTCGGACGGCTCCGCCCGAGGGATCGGTGAGGAGAACCTGGTCCTCATAGGTCAGTTCCTCGCCGCCGAGCAGCCGGCCGATGCCGCTGCGCCCCTGGACCTCTACCAGCAGCGCCTGGCGGCCGGTTTTGCTCGCGGCCCGGGCCAAAGAAGCGGCGACCACGGTTTTGCCCACGCCCCCTTTCCCGGCCACGATGACCAGACGGGAGGCGCTGAAGAACTGCTCAGGGTTCACGGATCGTCTCTCTCGCTATCGGCCCGGTTGGCCGAACTACCCCCAACTGCTCGATTCCGCCGGAGGATGCGTGCGTAGAGTACTCACGCTATCGACGATCGCCATGGCTCTACTGGCCTCGATGGCGATCGGATTGTTTTCGTCGGCGGTCGCCGCTCAGGACGCTTCGTCGGCGGAGGCCGGCTTCGTTGACATCATCGAGGTCAGCGGGCTGCTCGACGAGGTGGTCGCGGAGTTCATCGTCGACTCGCTGGTCGAGGCAGAAGAGGATGGCGCCCGGCTCCTGGTGCTCCAGGTCAACAGCCCCGGCTCGGTCCTCGACGACGACGACCTGCGCTTCCTGGCGGACCGCATCGCGTCGTCGCCGGTGCCCGTCGCCATGTGGGTTGGCCCGTCGGGCGGCATGCAGGGGGCGACGGCGCAGTTGGCGGCCGTTTCCTCGGTGTTGGGCATCGCTCCGGGCACCCGATTCGGCAACTTTGGTGAGTCCGTGCTCGACAACAACCTGTTGGCCGCCCGCTTTGGTGATCAGCTGTCGCGCCTGCGGTCGAACGCGTTCGACTTCGAGGAGGCCACGGCGTCGGGGGTGGCCGACGAGGGCATCGTGTTGGGCACCTTCCTACTCGCTCAGCCGCAGTTCGATTCGGTGGTTGAACTCGAGGACCCCAACGATCCGAACAGCCGCGAGGTCACCCGCCCGCTCACCGTCACCCGCTTCGGCGGACTGCCACTGCTCGATCAACTTTTTCACACCATTGCGAGCCCTCCGGTCGCGTACCTCTTGTTCATCATCGGTATGGCGTTGCTGTTGTTCGAGCTGTACACCGCGGGCGTCGGTATCGCCGGCGTGATCGGCGCGGTGTGCTTCGTCGGCGGTTGCTACGGGCTCAGCGTGTTGCCGACCCGATCGTGGGCGATCGCGGTTCTGGTCTTGTCGATCATCGCGTTCGGCATCGACGTGCAGACAGGCGTTCCGCGCGTGTGGACCGGCATCGGTACCGCGTTGTTGATCGTGGGTTCGGTGATGCTGTACGACGGGGTCAACCTCAGCTGGGTCACGCTTATCGCGGGCATCGTCGGCATCTTGACCGCGATGGTCAGCGGTATGCCGTCGATGGTGCGCACCCGGTTCTCCACGCCGACGATCGGTCGCGACTGGATGATCGGCGAGATGGGCGAGGCGGTCGACGAAGTCGCGCCCGAAGGCCGGGTGAAGGTGCACGACGCACTCTGGCGGGCTCGGACCAACCGGGCGACGCCGATCGAACTTGGAGCCCCGGTACGGGTGGTGGCCATCGAGGGTCTGATCCTGGAAGTGGAGCCCGAGGACGGCGCCGCGCGCGACTATCGCGACCGCAGCCCCCGGGACTGACCGACGCAACTCCAGGTCGAGAATGATCGACCGAGCGCGAGTCGAGAGTGAATGGCGGCGCCGCCGAGCGGACAGGGCCTACTGAAAGTGACCCTTGTCACGTTTGAGTCGCGCGTTGTAGGTTCGGCTTTCGGAGTTCTCTGGGGGTTTCCTATCTATGACCATGCTCACCACGTCCACGACCGGCAGCACCAAGCTGAAGGTCGGACCGGACTGGCGCCTGCGCGCCGCGTGCCGGGGGCCGCAATCGGCGATGTTCTTTCCGCCGGGGCATTTTGAACGAAAAGACGACAAGCGCGAGCGCGAACGTCGAGCCAAGAGCATCTGTTCGACCTGCTCGGTGGTCGGGGACTGCCGCGAGTATTCGCTCACCATCCGCGAGCAACACGGCATCTGGGGTGGACTCAACGAAAAAGAGCGCCGAGAGGTGCTCGACAACTAGCGCTCGGCGCCCCGCCAAACGGCGAGCCGGCGCACGCTCCTGGACTACAGCTCGGGCAACCGCGGGCCGGCGATGCGCAGGTTCTCGCGGCGCCGCGTTCGACCGGTCGTGTCGAGAACCGACAACAGCGGCACCGCGTGCTTGCGCGTGCACGACAGCGCGGTGCGGAACTCCGACACCGTGACGCCTTCGGGTTGATCGGCCAGCATCTTGGCGATCGCCATCGCGGCAGCGTCGATGGCCTCGGCCGCAAAGAACACGCCGTCCGCGCTAACGACTACGCCCCGACGCACCAGTTCGCGCAGTTCATCCCGATCGATCAGGCCGTCGGGGTCCGGTGGGGTGAACAGCGCCGATCGAAGTTCCACCAGGTACGGGTGGTCGGCCAGCTCGTCGACCTGATCCGCCACCTTTGCGTGGCCGCCGTCGACCGAGATGTCGTCGAGCGATCCCAGGAGCGCTCGGCCTCGTTCGTCGAGCCCGGCGATGTCGAGCCCGAGAGGACCGGCGGCCTCGATGTCGGCGCGCAGTGTGGATTGGGCTGCGGTGAGCACGTCGGGATCGACCACCCAGACGCCGACCGTGGGTTCCCGGGTTTCCCCGGTGAGCAGCCGCAGGTGATCGGTTTCGATCCAGCCCCGCTCGGCGATCACTCGCTCGACGGAGCGGTCCGGCGCGGCCTCCGATGCTTTGACCACGGGGTCGATATCGAGCACCTCGCCTCCGCCGACCGTCTCGGACCGACCCGCTTCGCGCAACACGAACCGATCGCCCGGAAGGAGGGGCAGCGCCCGGGGTAGGAACACCCGGATGGCGCCGGTTTGGCCGGGCGCGAGTGCGGTCGGGCCGAGAACTCGGAGCTGTACCGGGTGCTCGCCGGAGCCGAGGTACAGCAGGTGGGCGCCGCGCCGACTCACCTCGTGATCGAGCGAGTCGAGCACCGTGAGGCTGGCGTCGAAGCGGTCGGTGCGATGCCACTGGTCGGGATCCACCAACACGTCCCCGCGGCCGACCTCGTCGTGGGCGACGCCGCTGAGGTTGAGCGCCACCCGATTGCCCGGTCCGACCTTGGTGCGATCGGCGTAGTGGCTCTGCAGACCCCGCACCCGCACCGGGGTGCCGGTGGGCTGGAGCTGGAGTTCGTCATCGACGCGAATTCGACCGCCGAGCATCGTGCCGGTCACGACGGTGCCCGCTCCCTTCGCGGCGAACGAGCGGTCGATCCAAAGCCTCGGACGGCCCTCGTCGACGGCCCGCGGGGTGTCGGCCAACAGCTCGTCGATCGCGCCACGTAGCTCGTCGAGACCGATGCCGTCGATCGCGTCGACCTCGATGACCGGTGCCCCTTCCAGGAAGGTCCCCTCGACCTGCTCGGCGATGTCGAGGTGGGCGAGTTCGCGCAGATCGTCGTCGGCGAGTCCGACCTTGGTCAACACGACCAGCCCGTGTTGCACGCCGAGCAGCGACAGGATGCGCAGGTGCTCCTCACTCTGTGGCTTCCAGCCCTCGGTGGCGGCGACGATGAACAAGCAGGCGTCGACCGCGCCGACCCCGGCGAGCATGTTCTTCAGAAATCGGATGTGCCCGGGTACGTCGATGATCGCCACGTTGCGGCCCGAGGGGAGCTTGGCGGACGCAAAGCCGAGGTCGATGGTGAGACCTCGTTCCTTCTCCTCGGCGAAACGGTCGGGGTCGGTTCCGGTGAGCGCAAGGACCAGGGTGGACTTGCCGTGATCGACATGGCCCGCGGTGGAAATTACGTGCACGCGAGCGCCGCCAGAGAGGTGGCCAGGTGGGCGTCGTCGCCGGGGTCGACGGTGCGGAGATCGAGGATCGTCTGGTCGTCGGTTACCCGCGCCATGATCGGCGGCGTGACCCGGCGGAGGGCGGCTCGGTGGTCGCCGGCGAGGGCCAGGCCGGCCGACGGAATCTCGACGCCGGGCAGCGTGCCGCCCCCCGGTACCGACATGGTTTCGACGACCTGGCCGACGCCGATCGATTCGGCCCGAGTGCGCAGCTCGGCGACGTCGAGCGCCGCCAGCCGCCAGAAGGGGATGGCGTCGCCGTCGCGGCGCAGGTAAGCGAGTGCGAGGTCCTGCAATGCGCCCAGCACGAGGCCTCCGGGCCGTAGCGCCCGGGCGAGGGGATGGCGAGCGCACAACGCCACCAGGTCGGCCCGGCCGGCGATGATGCCCGCCTGGGGCCCGCCGAGCAGCTTGTCGCCGGAGAAGGCCACCAGGTCGGCGCCCGCCTCCAGGGTTTGGCGGGCCGCCGGTTCGTTCTCGAGCCACGGGGGAGGACCGTCGGCGAGCCAGGGGCAGGCGGCGTCGAGCAGTCCCGAGCCGATGTCGGCGACGACCGGAACGTCGAGTTCGGCGAGCTGAGCGGTGGTGACCGACTCGGTGAACCCGACGATTTTGTAGTTGGACTGATGCACCTGCATGACGAGCGCGACATCGGAATCCGGGTCGTCGACCGCCTGGCGATAGTCGGCCAGCCGGGTGCGGTTTGTCGTGCCGACCTCGAGCAGCCGGGCGCCGGATTGTTCCATCACCTCGGGCACCCGAAATCCGCCGCCGATCTCGACCAGCTCGCTGCGCGACACCGCGACGTCACGGCGGTGGGCCAGGGCGCCGAGGATCAACATGACCGCGGATGCGCAGTTGTTGACCACGATCGCGGCCTCGGCCCCGCAGGCCCGGGCCAGCAGCGTCGGGGCGTGCGCCTGACGGCTGCCGCGTTCGCCGGTCGCGAGATCGAGCTCGAGATTCCGGTATCGGCCGGGATCGCTGGCCGGCCAAGGAGCTCGGCCCAGGTTGGTGTGCAGCAGCACGCCGGTGGCGTTCACGACGGGCTGGAGCATCGCCCGGGCAATGGCGTCGGCCTCGGCGCGCGCCAACTCAAGGGCCGGCGGGGCGCCGGGCTGCCACGCGGCGGCGGCGGTCCGCGCGGCATCGACCAGCAGCGGGTGGGGGAGGCCGGTGTCGGCGAGCAGGCGGGCCAACTCGTCGACCGACGGGGGATGGGTGCGCTCGACCGGTTGCTCCATGCCCGCCAAGGATACGACGCGAGCCAAGGATCCGAGGCCGCCGGGCCTACGATGATTCCGTGCTCCCCTTTCTGGTCGCGGCATTCATCGTGGTGCCGATCCTCGAGATCTATGTGATCGTCCAGGTCGCGGGCGGGCTCGGCTGGCTCCCCACCCTGGCGATCGTGTTGACCGTGAGCATCGTGGGCGCGTGGCTGGTCAAACGGGAGGGCTTCTCGATCTGGAATCGCGGGCGGGAGCAGCTGCGGGCGGGTCGCATGCCGGAGATCGAACTGGTCGACGGGGCGATGGTCGTCTTCGCGGCGGCCCTCATGCTGACGCCGGGCTTCGTGACCGACACCCTGGGTTTGTTGTTGTTGTTTCCACCGAGCCGGGCAATCCTGCGCCGCCCGCTGATGAAGCGGCTCCGCCGCAAGGTGAAGGCGCGGGACACCTTTGGTCTCTTCGATGCCGCAAGCGGTTTCGGCGCCGGTGGCTCGTTCGGTGCCGGTAACCCGTTCGGCTCGCCGGGCGGACCGGCCGGTGGAGCACCTGGATTCGGGCGTCGGCCCGGAGCCGGCGGCGATTTCATCGACGCCGACATCGTCGACGAATCCGCCGACGACGATGGCGAAGGATTCGGCTCGGGCCCGACCGCGCTCCGGTGACCGACGCGAATCCCACCGACGAGACCGTGTTCAACGACGAGACGGTGTCCACCGAGGACACCGTGCCGATCCGGCCCGCGGCCACGGTCGTGCTCCTGCGCGATCACGCCGACCACGGCCTCCAGACGTTCCTGTTGCAACGAAACGCCGCGCTCGAGTTTGCGCCGAGCGCGACGGTGTTCCCCGGTGGCGCGGTCGACCCTCACGATGGCGCCGAGGCGTGGCTCGATCACCTCGCTTCGCCGTCGTCGCAACGGGCCGCCGAGCTCCTGGGCACGGACCCCGGCGTCGGGCTCGCCTACTGGATCGCCGCGGCGCGCGAGTGCTTTGAAGAAGCCGGGGTGCTGCTCGGTGGGCCGATCGGGTTCGACCGCACCGAACCCCTACTGGAGATTTGCCGGCGCAACTCCTTGCGCCTGGACCTTTCCGTCATGCGCTACATCGGCCGCTTTGTCACGCCGGCCGGCAGCCCGCGCCGCTACGACACCCGGTTCTTCCTCGCGGCGGTCGATTCGCGGGTGGAGGCGAGGGCCGACTTTGGTGAAGCGGTCGCCGGGTCGTGGTCGGTGCCGGCGGACGCTCTTCGCGACGACGACGCGGGCGTGATCGAACTCATCGTGCCCACCCGGCTCACGCTGGAGATGTTGACGGGGTTCAACTCCACCGCCGCCGTTCTGGCGGCGGTCGCGCCACCGGCCGCCGGTTCACCCCCGATGGACGGCGCCGAAGACGGCCAGCTCATCCGCCTTCGAGCCGGCGGTTAGCGGTCGCTGGACCCGCGCTCGACCGGGCATCGACCAGCGACGGGGACCTCGCGCCGGCATCGTCACAAAATCGCAAGGGCGCCGGATTGAACGATCTGATGATCGTGTGGCTAATGTGCGCAGCGGACACGATTTGGGTCGTGTGCGCGGAGTAAATCGGGCATCCAGGAGATGTTGATGAAGAAGCTACTTTCCCTCGTTGGTGTGATCGCACTGATCGTTCTTGGTTTCGCAGGCGCGGCCTCGGCTCAGGACGGCCCGTCGCTCACCGTTGACCCCGCGTCGGTCGATGCGGCCGGCGAAGCTGACCTGAACGTGCAAGGCGAAGGGTTCACGCCCGGCAACGCCCTGTTCGTGATCCCGTGCGTGGCGCCCGACGGCGACGTCACGGCCATCGACGGCCAGGACGACTGCGACATCTCGAACCTGACCCCGGTCACCGTCGGCGACGATGGCACTTTCGAAGCCGACGTGACCTACGAGATCGTCGAGAACTTCGCCGTCGTCGCCGGTGACGCCGCTCAGACCGAGTCCGCCGGAGCCCTGGTCACCATCGGTGATGGTGATGGTGGTGGTGGCGATGACGACGGTGGCGATGACGACACGGCCGCCGACGATGATGACACGGCCGCCGACGACAGCGGCGACGATGACACCGCAGCTGACGACGACGACAGCACCGACGGCGACACGATGCCCGAGACGGGTGTCGAGCACAACATCATGATCGGTGTCGCCCTCGCTCTCCTGGCCATTGGCCTGGTCAGCTTCCGGGCCGGCGCCCGCCTCGGCGAGCGCTAGGTCGATCGGTCGAGCCGCTACGGCTCGACCACGGTCCAACGAGTACGTGCAGGGCGTGGCTTCGGCCACGCCCTGGCTCGTTTCGCCCCGGTGGGGCGCGCCTAGCGTCCGTCGAGCTTGTCGAGACCGGCGTCGTCGAGCGCCGCCTCGACGGCATCGAACATGCGCGCGGAGCAGCTCTCCATCTCGACCGGAGGTACCGCCTCGTCGACGATGTGGTCGGCCAGGGTCCGGAAGGCCTCGGCCCCCGGCCCGGCACCGAGCACGATCGGTTCGCCGGCGTCACCGCCGGAGCTCACGGTGGGCTCGAGCGGAATCTGGGCGAGCAACGGTACGCCGACCGTCGCGGCCAGCGCCTCGCCGCCCCCGCGGCCGAACACTTCGTGGCGCTCGCCGTCGGGCGCGATGAACGCCGTCATGTTCTCGACCACCCCGACGATGCGCAGGTAGTTGTTTCGGCCCATGCTCGCCGCCCGCTCGGCGACCTTTTGCGCCGCGAGCGCCGGGGTGGTCACGATGATCATCTCGGCGCGGGGCAACATCTTGGCGACGCCCATCTGCACATCGCCGGTGCCGGGCGGCATATCGATCAATAGATAGTCGAGCTCGCCCCACCGGACGTCCTGGAGGAAGTGCTGCACGGCTCGGTTGAGCATGAGGCCTCGCCACATGAGCGCGGTCGACTCGCCCTCGACCAGGTGCCCCATCGACACGACCTTCAACAGGCCGTCGCCCACGGCCCGTTCGATGGGCATGATCTGCTTGTCGACCGATCGCAGCTCGCCGTCGACGCCGGCCATACGGGGCACGCTGTAGCCCCAGATATCGGCGTCGAGGATGCCGACCGTGAACCCCTTGGCGGCGATCCCCGCGGCCAGGTTCACGGTGATCGACGACTTGCCGACCCCACCCTTGCCCGACGCGATGAGCAGAACCTTGGTGGTGGCGGCCACCGCGGTGTCGGGCGCGTCCTTGGAGACGTTGAGGCGGGCCTTCGCCATGGCCTCGGCCTTCTCGGGCTGGGTCAACACCCCCCAGTTCACCTTCACCTTGGTGACTCCGGGCAGGGACGCGATGCGAGCCTTGACGTCTTTTTGGATCTGGCTGCGCAACGGGCAGCCGGCGGTGGTGAGCGAGATGTCGACGACCACCCGCCCGTCGGCCTCGACGGTGGCGCCCTTGGCCATGCCGAGTTCGACGATGTCGCTGCCCAGCTCGGGGTCGATGACGCCGCGCATCAGCTGCATCACGTGTTCCGGTGACGGCAACGCAGCGGGCTCGGTGGATGGGTCCACAACGCGAGTGTACGGGTGTACAGGGAATCTTTGGACTACCAAAACCGTTGTTTTGGTGGGTATCCTCTAGTTGTGGCACCCGCACTTCCGGTCGCCGCGCTGACGACAAGCCGAAAGGTCGTTTCATGATCGCTCTCACCGACAACGCAACCAGCAAGGTTGCCGAACTCATCGCCCAGGAAGCCCAGGACGGCGAATCGCTCGCCCTGCGCGTCGCCGTTATGCCCGGCGGCTGCTCCGGCTACAGCTACGACATGTACTTTGACTCCGACGTGAGCGGCGAAGACCTCACCGAGAAGTACGGCGACGTCACCGTTGTCGTCGACCCGGCCAGCGCCCAACTGCTCACCGGAGCGACGCTCGACTTCAAAGACGGACTCACCGAAGCCGGGTTCTCGATCAACAACCCGAACGCCAGCCGCACCTGCGGTTGCGGGAGCTCCTTCAGCTAGAGCCACCCACCGATCTCGTTCGAGCCGTCCGCGCCGCGGGCGGCTCGATTCGTTTTTGGGTGTCCGGCGTCCTCGCTGGTTCCGTGACCGGTTAGGCCGCGTCGAGCGCGCTCTTGATGTCGGCCCTGCTCATTGCCCAGTGTCGGGCGGAAACGATCTCGCCGGCCGCGTTGGCGACGTACAACGTCGGCTCCCACGCGATGCCCAGCGCCCCGATGATCGGGGCGATGACCGGCTGGGGCGTCTCGTTGGGGGATTGGGCGAACACCTCGGCGTGCACGAAGGTCATGTCGGGGTAGTCGTCGGCGAGTTCGATCAGAAAGTCGACCGAGGGGCCGCAGACGTCGGTCTGGCAGAAGGCCGGCGTGGCCACCAGGAGCGCAACCGGCCCCGACGCGGACGCGTCGAACAGCGAGGTCTCGTGGAACGGGCAGGGTTCGGGCTGGCGGGTACAGATCGGGTCTACCCCGGCCGCGTCGGCGGTGGTGGGGGTGATGACCTGGGGCATGGGTTGGCCGACCTGGGGGTGCGGAGTCGACCCCGCGGCGCCGACCTGGAACCAGCTTGCGATGTCGCCGTAGGACGATGTCACGCCGTAGTTGCCGGCGGCGCTCGGCGTGAACTCCAGGGGGTAGTAGGGAGTGAATTCGCCCTTGGCCTGGGCGGCCACATCGGTTTCGAGCACGATGCTGTTCTCGAAGTGCACGGTCATCGTGATGCTGTCGGGAGCATCGGTGGTGACCGGCACGCCGGTGTCGTCGATCGCGACGAATGGAGCGCGGACCTCGGCGCCCGCCTCGAACGCGGAGGGCGCTCGGAAACCGTCGGGGAAGCGGGCGCCCAGGTAGTTCTGGCCCGGGTCGGCGATCGGTGGGCCGTCGGGTCCCAGGGTGATCGGGGTCGCGGTTTCGGCGGGGGCGGAGCTGTCGCCGCCGCTGCCGCAGGCGGTTGCGACCACCGCGGCGGTCGAGCCGATGAGAAACGTGCGTCGCCCGAGTAGGCGCTCGGTACGTGGGTCCATGAACCAGCAACGTAATCTCTCGCCGATGCCTACCGACAACGCGGTGCCGACCGCCCCCGACCTCGCCCTCACCGTGAACGGTGAGCCGGTCGCAGTCCCCGACGACGGGTCCACGCTTCTGTCGGTGCTACGGGACCGGCTCGGTCTGCGGTCGGTGAAGGACGGGTGCAGTCCGCAGGGCCAGTGCGGGTGCTGCACGGTGCTGGTCGACGGCCAGCCCCGGGTGTCGTGTGTGACGCCGGCGCGCCGGGTGCGCGACCGGACCATCACCACGCTCGAAGGCTTCGCCGCGGCCGAGCGCTCGTCATGGGGTGATGCCTTCTGCGCCACCGGGGCGAGCCAGTGCGGGTTCTGCACGCCCGGGATCATCGTTCGTCTGGCCGGACTCGCCGCGAAGGATACGGCGGTCGACGATGCGGAGGCGGTCGAGCGGAGCCTGCAGGCTCACCTGTGTCGCTGCACGGGATGGCAGACCATCGTCGACGCCTGGACATTGCACCAGGGCGCGGCCGAGACCGGCGTGGCCATCGCGGTGGGCGACCGCTCGTTCGACGCGGCCGCACGGAGGGCCGAGATCGAGGGCGGCGTCGCCCAGACCGTTTCGCGCGAGGTGGCTCTGGGCGAGGGCGGCTTCGCCGACGACGGGGCTCCGGTCGATGCGCTCATCGCGGTGCGATCGGTGGGCGACGAGTGGGTGGTGGGCGAGACGATCGCCGAGGCCCGCCGGTTGGCGGGCAAGGTGCAGGGTCGGCGAACCACGGTCGACACGCAGCCTCCGCTCGATCTTCCCGTCGGTGACTGGGTGCGCACGCTTCGCACGTCGTGGGTCGATCCGGGCTATCTCGAGACCGATGCATCGTGGTGCGCGCCGGGTGGGGAGCCGGCGTCGGCGCTCGGCAACGGCGGGGCCTTTGGGGCCAAGGAGACCAGTCAGGCCGCGGCCATCGCCCGTCGGCTGGCCGACGAACACGGGCGCCCGGTACGGGTGCTGTACTCGCGCGAGGACGCCATCCGGCTCGGTCCGAAACGCCCGCCGATCGCGGCCGGGATCGCCGCCGACGGCACGGGTGTGGTTCGGGTCGCGCGCACGCCGGGAATCGCCGCCGCCATCACCGCGGTGGCACCGGGGCTGGTGGTCGAAGAGGTCGATCTGCCCGGCCCGCCCACCTCGGTGGCACTGCGTGGCGCCGGTTGGGCCGAGGCGGCGATACTGCTCGCCGGCCTGGCCGAGGCCCCAGCGGCTGGCGATCCTGGAGCGACGGCCACGATCACGGCACCGGGAGGCGGTACCGCCCGGGCGACCTACGACGGGTCGACCATCGCCGTGTCGGTGCGTTGCGGCGACCCGCTCGACGAGGTCGTGCTGCGGTCGTACTGCATCGGCGCGGCCCACATGGGTTTCAGCTGGGTCACCAGCGAGGGCCTTGCCATCGATGCCGACGGCGAGATCGGCGACCTCACCGTTCGCTCGCTCCGGATCGCCCGGGCGATCGACACCCCGCCGATCGAGATAACGATCGAACCCGTAGCCCCGAACGGTCCGCCCGAAACCGAGGTCTGCATTGATGACCCCGACTCGACCACGCCGGGCGCGGCGACCGGGCCGGTGAACGGCTCCGATGCGGTCTTTGCCGCCGTTGCCGCCGCCGTCTGGGGCCACCTCGGCTATCCCCCCGCCTGGCCCACCGGCATCTAAACCCCTTCACCGCGAACCATCTGGTGCCTGGCACCAGATGGTTCGCGGTGGCGTAGGGTTCGGGTATGAGTAAACCGGTCGGTCCGTATACGCCCATCGTTCGCTCGGGTGAGCTGTTGTTCGCCTCGGGTCAGGTCGGCATCGCCGACGGTGCGCTGGTCGAGGGTGGCGTGGCGGCGGAGGCGACGCAGGCACTCGCCAACCTGAAGGGCCTACTCGAGTCGCAGGGCGCGACGATGGCGAACGTGGTGAAGACGACGGTGTTTCTCGTCGACATGGGCGATTACGCCACCATGAACGAGATCTACGTAGCGGCCTTCGGTGACCATCGCCCGGCTCGGTCGGCCGTCGCGGTTGCCGAGCTGCCGATCGGCGCGTCGGTGGAGATCGAGGCGATCGCCGCCCTCTAACGGTTAGCTCCGATGGGTCGCCAACAGGTATCGGCTACCTGGGTACGGCGACCGGGTAGGGGCTAGTAGGGCGCTTCGCTGACGGCGAGCAGTTCGCTGTCCTCATGCTCGGCGTCGACGGTCAGCTTCAAGAACTGGCCGAGGCCAGCGGCCAGGCCGGCCATGGTCATCAACATGAGGACCGGGAAGATGGCCAGGACGATGATGATGACGACGGTTCCACCCATGCGAAGAGCTTAGGCGGAGGCGAGTTCGTCGGCGATAGCGAAAGCGTTGTATTCCTCCGACGTGTCGACCCAGTTTTCGTACTGGATCACACCGATTTCACCGAAGCGTTCGCGCAACCAGCCATCGCCGGCGTCGAGCAGACCGAGCTTCTTGCAGTTCGGCACGATCTTGGTGAACAGCAGGTGCTGGAACTCCTGGTTGTCGGGGCTGGCGAACAGGCGGGGCGCAACCTGACGAACGTCGGCGCCCATCTGCTCCCAGACCTCCTGCTGGAGGAACCGATCGCGCATGCGAAGGGCGGCCTCGAAGGCGAACTCCTGGCGCTCGCGAATCTCGGCCTGGGTGAAGTCCTCGTAGACCTCCTGCAGCGTGAGCACACCGAAGGCGACGTGGCGGGCTTCGTCGCTCATGACGTAGCGCAGCAACTTCTTCAGGAGCGGCTCCTGAGTGTTCTTGTGCATCGACCCGAACGCGGCGAGCGCCAGACCCTCGACCATGATCTGCATGCCGAGGTAGGTGATGTCCCAGCGGCTGTCGGCGATGATGTCGTCGAGCAACGCCTGCAGGTGATGGTTGACCGGATAATCGACCGGGACCTTTTCGTCGAGGTAGCGAGCGAAGACCTCGACGTGGCGGGCTTCGTCCATCACCTGGGTGGAGGCGTAGTACTTGGCATCGATCCACGGCACCGTTTCGACGATTTTCGCCGTGGCGAGAAGGGCGCCCTGTTCCCCGTGCATGAACTGGGCCAGGCGCCACGCAAAGCTCTCGATCGAGTACTGACCCCACTCCTTGTCGCCCCAGTGCGCGACGGGCGAGCCGTCGGAGGCCATGAGTTGGCTGACGTACTGGGCGCGGGCGTCGTTGCCGTTCACCTCGCGGGCGACCTTCTCGAGGTCGACGTCGGTGTCCCAGTCGAGATCGCTGCCGTTCCACTGGGACTTCTTGGCCTTCTCGTAGAGCTTCTCGAGCGCCGGGCGCTTTCCCTTGGCGTAGTCCCACGTGAAGATGGCATCCGCGTTGTCCTCGACGATGCGGATACTCGCTTCGGCGTCGGTGTTGGTTTCGGACAAGAACTGGTCGAAGTCCTCCATCCGTTGGCGCTCGCTGGCGGGTTGCTCGGTGGCGGTCATGCGGTCATCCCCCTGTGGTCCCGACGTGGCGGTACGTCGTCCCTCGAACAGTACGGAACCGTTTCGTTCCGGTCAAGGTTCCTCCGCAGTCGCCCGCCATCGGCCTGCCACGAGCCGTCGACTAGGTTCATACGGGCGCATTCGCCGCGCCACCGCCCCCGCTCGGAATGAGGTTCCCCCCACGATGTCCACCGCGATACCCACCACCGCGATACCCACCACCGCTCGCCGACGAGGCTTCATCGCCGCCCTGGCCCTCGCGCTCACCGCCTCGGTGCTGACCGCCAGTCCCGCCGGCGCCCAGGCCGTCACCTGTCACGGTGCGGTCGCCACCATCACGGGCACGCCGGGCAACGACGTGATCAACGGCACCGCCGGCAACGACGTGATCCTCGCCGGCGAAGGCGACGACACGATCAACGGCCTCGGCGGCGATGACATCATCTGCGGCCAACAGGGCGACGACTTCATCAAGGGAGGGACCGGGCGCGACCGGCTCTACGGCGGCTTCGGCGACGACCAGATATTCGGCAACGGTAGCGGCGACCGCCTCTACGGTGGCCCCGGTGCCGATAGGAACGACGGCGGCAACGGTGCCGACACCATCGACCACCGGGCGAGCCCCGAGGGTGTCGTCGTCGACCTGTTGACCGGACGAAACCTCGGCGGCCATGCCGAAGGCGACACCAACGTTCGCATCGAAAAGATCGCCGGCTCGCAGTTCGACGACGTACTGCGCGGCGATGCGATCCGCAACGTGATCATCGGTTGGGGCGGCGACGATCTGATCAACGGCCGCGGCGGTCGCGACACGTGCAGGCGAGGCCCGGCGATCAAGAACTGCGAAGTCCTGTAGCCCGCAATCGATAACGCCCGCCGTCGGCCCTCGCCTAGTGGCGCGGCGTGGCGACGAGCAGGTGATTGCGGTCGCTGGCGCCGAACGGTCGGCGTTTGGCCGCGACGAACGCTTCGGAACTGTCGAGGGTAAAGCCGGCCTGCAGCAGACTCTTGGCGATATCGGATCGCTTCGGGGCATTGCGCCCGGGCGCCAGGAGCAGCTGCCCCTCGGGCCGGAGGTGGCGGCGGGCGCCTTCGAGCAACCCGTGCGGGGCGTCCATCCGGGCGAACCCGGTGAGGGCCAAGATGACGTCGAACCGACGGCTCAGTTCACACTCGGCGAGCCGGGTGGGGAGACCGACGACGGTGTTGTCGATACCGAAGCGCCGGCTCCACTGCTGCAGGCGGGTGCGGTCGCCGTCGAGGCCGGTGACGTCGGCGATCGCGGAGAGTCGGTTGTGCAGGGTGGCACTGACCCGCACGACCCGTTCCGGGCGCAGGGACTTGGGGCCTTCGAGACAACCGACAATCAAGACGTTGCGGTCGTGGCAGCGGGCGACCAGAGCATCGAAGAGCGTCGGTGCTGCAACCCGCGTCTGGGCACCTGATCCGGGAACTGCGTAAGCGACCATCATGGCCTCCACGCCCGCTTGGCCGCCCACGATACCGCGCTCCCCCGCCGCCCCAACCACCATCGCGGTACAAAGAAAGCACGCCACCCAGCGAACCCCAGCGACCTGACCCATTTCTGACCCGGGGTCTGACCCCCTGTGACCCGGGGTCTGACCCCCTGAAACGAAGTTGCGCGCTAGTGGCCAGCGGCGGTATGACCCGGGGTCTGACCCCCTGTGACCCGGGGTCTGACCCCCTGAAACGAAGTTGCGCGCTAGTGGCTAGCGGCGGAAGCGCGCGACGGTTTCGATGTGGGAGGTCTGGGTGAACAGATCCAGCGCCGTGATCCGGTCGAGGTGGTAGCCGGCCTCGGCCAGCAGCTGAGCGTCGCGGCCGAGCGCCGCGGGGTCACAGCTCACCAGCACGACGGTCGGAGCGGCCGTGCGGGCGATCACGTTGACCGCGTCGGCACCGAGCCCCTGGCGGGACGGATCGGCGATCACCAGGTCAGCCGGGGCCGGCGACCACTTCTCGACCTTGGCCCGCACCACGGTCGCCCGATCGGCCTCGATCTGGTCGGCCAGATTCACCCGGGCATCGGCGATCGAACTGTCGCTGCGCTCGACCGCGGTCACGCGGCACTCCGCCCCCACGGTTCCGGCAAAGAGCCCCACACCGGCGTACAGGTCGACGACGTGGGTATCGCCGTCGAGCCGCACGACTTCGGCCGCCATCTCGCCAACGAGTTCGACCAGGGCATCGGCACCATCGGGCCGGCTCTGAAAGAACGAGGTAGCCGAAATGCGCCATGGCCGGCCCGCCGCGTTCTCGTGAAACCAGGCCCGCCGCCCGGCTCGCAATTCGTCGGAGCCCACGACGCGGACGTCGTCGGGCAACAGCGCGTGGGCTGCCGACGGGCTCAGCAGCGCCAGGCGTTCGCCAGTCCGGGTGCCGGCCCGCAACACGACCTCATCGGCTGACCCGAACCGTCCCTCGACCAGCAGCTCGCCGACCATCGGGTGCGCCACCGGACAGGCGTCGGGCACCACCACGTCGTTGGCGTTGCGCATCCGGTAACCCGCCCGGCCATCGACCACGGCGGCCCGAACGTTGGTGCGATACCCCTCGTCGCCCAGGGCGAGGACCTCGACCTCGGGCACATTGGTCAGCCGACCGATCCGCTCCAGCGCGTCGACCACGATCTGGGCCTTGTAGCGCCGCTGCGCATCGGGGGTCGCGTGGCGAAGATCGCACCCCCCGCAACCGGCCGCCACCGCGGCGCAGGTGGACTCGACCCGATCCGGTGACGGTTCGAGTACCTCGACCGTGCGGGCGCGGGCGAACCGCTTCTTCTCCGCGGTGAGCTCCACCGAAACCGTCTCACCGGGCAGCGCGTCGGCGACAAACACCGTGCGCCCCGACGCGTCGCGGGCGACGGCCTCGCCGCCCTTGGCCATCGAAATCGTCGTCAACTCGAGCACCACAGCACGGTAGGGGTGCGCCCGGGTTTCGGCTACTACGCTCGCGCCATGGCCCGCCCCATCCAGATCGTTCCCTCCGTACTTCCGGCCGATTTCGCTCGGCTGGGCGAGGAGGTTCAGGCCCTCGAAAAGGCCGGCGTCGACCGCATCCAATGGGATGTGATGGACGGCGTCTTCGTACCCAACCTGACCTTTGGGCCCGACGTGATCGCCGCGGCCCGCAACCACGTCGACGTACCGTTCGAGGCCCATCTGATGGTCGTCGAACCCGAACGCCTGATGCACCTGTACGCCGAAGCGGGCTGCCAGATGCTCATCGTGCACGCCGAATCGACCACCCACCTGCACCGCACGCTCGCCCAGGTCCGCGAACTCGGCGCTCAGCCCGCGGTTGCGCTGAACCCGGCCACCCCGGCATCGGCTGTGGCCCACGTGCTCGACCTGGTCGACATGGTGCTGGTGATGACCGTGAACCCAGGCTTTGGCGGCCAGGCGTACATTCCGACGATGGAGGCCAAGGTCCGCGAGGTGAAGGCGATGATCGACGCGGGCGGCCACGACGTCGACATCGAGGTCGACGGCGGCATCAGCGCGGCCACCATCGAAGGCGCCGCCGCGGCGGGCGCCAACGTATTGATCTCCGGCAGTGCGCTCTACAAGTACGAGCAGGGCCTGGAATACGGCGTGACCGATCTGCGCGGCCGGGCCGAGGCGGCGATCGGTTGATCCGGTGACCGGGCCGGCTCCGTTGCGGGTCCTCACCCTCAACGTCGGTTCGTGCTTCGAGCCGGACTGGGAGACCCGCCGCCACATCATCGTCGACGGCCTCGACCGACTCGAGCCCGACGTCGTGTGTTTTCAGGAGGTCTGTGCCAGCCCGACGCGACCGAACACGGCGGAGTGGCTGGCCGAACACGCCGACCACGAGTGGCATTTGACCTACGGAGCGTTCCCGCTCAAACGAAGAAGCGAGCCCGGACTGACCTTCGGTTCAGCCGTCCTGTCCCGGTTTCCGATCGACGCGGCGACGACCCATCGCCTGCCGGTAGGGCCGACCGATGAACGCCGCCTCACGGAGATGGGGTGGGAGCTGCTGCACGCCCGCACCGCGGGGCTCGACGTGTTCTCCGCCCACCTCGCCGCAGCACCGCACGACCAGCCTCACCGCGTCGTCCAAGTGCAGGCGATCGACGAGCTGATTCGAGCCGCGCGCGGCTCGCTCGACAGCACGACCGACGTCGCCGCACGCGACGCGATGCCGCCGCTTCTGTGCGGCGACTTCAACGCCGAACCCGACAGTGACGAGATCCGCTTCCTGAGCTCGCTCACCAACCTCGACGGTCGGGCCACGATGTATCAGGACGCGTGGCGGGTCGCCGGAGATGGGAGCGACGGCTTCACCAACGATTGGACGCTCGGGGAACTCGCCGGGATGCTCAACGTGCACCGCAAGCGCATCGACTACGTGTTTGTCGGCGATCCGTTCCTGCGCGCCGGCAACGGCGGCCGGATCCTGTCGGCCGAGCGGGTCTTCGACACTGCGGTCGACGGCGCGCTCGCCAGTGATCACTGCGGCGTGTTGGCCACCATCGAGTGGCCAACCCGGCCAACAACCTAGGTACGCCCGAGGGCGGGGTCGGCTAGCTCATCTCGCCGCGGTTGACCACGACGTGGTCGATGAGGCCGTAGTCCTTGGCCTCTTCCGCGGTGAACCAGCGATCGCGATCGGAGTCTTCTTCGATCTGTTCGAAGCTCTGCCCGGTGTGGTCGGCGATGCGCTGTTGGAGCAGCTTCTTGGTGTAGGCCATCTGCTCGGCCTGGATCGCAATGTCGCTCGCCTGGCCGCGCACGCCGCCGAGGGGCTGGTGCATCATGATGCGAGCGTGGGGCAGGGCGTAGCGGCGCCCGGGTGCACCGGCACACAGCAGGAACTGCCCCATCGACGCGCCGAGACCCATGCAGATGGTGCCCACGTCGGGGCTGACGAACTGCATGGTGTCGTAGATCGCCATGCCGGCGGTTACCGAACCACCGGGTGAGTTGATGTAGAGCCAGATCGGCTTCTCGGAGTCCTGGCCCTCGAGAAAGAGGAGCTGGGCGGTGATGTAGTTGGCGATGTCGTCGTTGACGTCGGTGCCGAGGAACACGATGCGTTCCTTGAGCAGCTCTCGGTAGACCGCCATTGGCCCGAACGCCGCCTCGGCCAAATCGTTGGCCTGCATCGGCAGCGGGTGAGGCATCGACTCCATGAAACTCCTTCGCACGCTCGACCCGGCGGGTCGGCAGAGGTTGAGATCAGGCACGGGAAGTGCCGGGGTACCGAGGTTATCGGTACCCGCCCCCGGAGCGGCGGTTTGATCCGGGCCCGGTCAGGTCGCCTCGCACCGCGCCGGCACCACCGGACCACCGCCGGAACTGCGGGCCGGGATGGCCTTGGCGGGACCCGGGCTCCGCTGCGACGAGACGACGGCGAGGAGGACGAGGGCGGCGCCGACCAGTTGGAGCGGCGTCAGTGCCTCGTCGAGCACCAACCATCCGGCCAACGTGGCGACGAGCGGGCTGAGCAGGCCGAGAAAGCTCACCAGCACGACCGGGAGCAGCGAGAGCCCGCGAAACCAGTTCACGTAGGCCAATCCGGTCCCGATGATCGCCAACCAAATGAACCCGGCGACGTTGGTTGCCGACACTGAGGCCGGGATCCCCTCGAACAGCAGCGTGATGGGGAGGAGCAGCAATCCACCCGCGATGAGTTGCCAACCGGTGAAAGTGACGAGGTCGACCGGATTTCCCCATCGCTTCGTCAGCACGACTCCGGTGGCCATCGAGACGGTGCCGGCGACGGCGGCGGCGACGCCTAGTGGATCGAGGCCGGCCTCGGGACCGAGCACGAGCAGCGCGACGCCGACCACACCGGCGGCCCCGGCCAACGCCGTGCGGCGGCCAAACGGTTCACCCAGTACGACAAACGCGATGGCGGCTGCGACCAGCGGCTGGATGGCTCCCGCGGTGGCCGCCACTCCGCCCGGCAGTCGAAATGCGGCCACGAACAGGAGCGAGAAGAAGATGCCGATGTTGAGAAAACCGAGCACCGCCGACCGCCACCACCACGCCCCCGAGGGCAGCGTCCGCGACCACGCGAGGAAGGCGAGTCCGATGGGGAGGGCACGGACCGTGGCGGCGAGCAGCGGCCGCCCCTCCGGCAGGAACTCCGTGGTCACCAGGTACGTGGTCCCCCACACCGCGGGTGTGAGCGCGGTGAGGACGAGGGCGTGGAGGCCACCTCCGCCAGTATCGACACAACCCATATCTCTCGACATGAAGATATATGGTAGTGGCTAATCTCTCGATATCAAGAGATAATGTGATCATGGCATCCAGGACTGAGTCACCCGGAGAATCCGGCGATCACGTCGACACCATCATCGAGCAGTGGAACGCCGAGCGACCGACCGTCGATGTGTCGGCCATGGCGGTCATCGGGCGCCTGTCCCGGCTCGACAAGCTGGTCCGGCCCCGCCTCAACGCCGTGTTCGCCGAACACGATCTGGAGCCATGGGAGTTCGACGTGCTCGCCACCCTGCTGCGCACCGGCGGCGACCACCAGTTGACCCCGGGACACCTTCTGGAGTCGATGATGATCACGTCTGGAGCGATGACCAATCGACTCGATCGACTCGAGGAGCGCGGCTTCGTGCGCCGCACCAAGAGTCCGACCGATGGCCGCCAGGTGCTGGTGAAGCTCACCGCCAAGGGAACCCGCAAGGTCGATGCCGCCCTGGTAGACCACGCCGTCAACGAACGTTCGATTCTGCGGGGACTCACCGCTGAGGACGAAGCGAGCCTGGTCGACCTGCTGCGCCGACTCGAACGGTCGATTTCCGACGACGGCCCGGGCTCCACCTAGGGTCGGACCGTGTTCGCCCGGGTCCTTAGCCGGGCTCTTCGACCTCGGGGAAGTCGATGCGGAGGATGGCGTTGTCGATGGTGCCGTTGAACTGGTCCGAGGCCGACTGAGCGATGGTGCCGTTGTTGTTCAGCTTGCCGCCGATCGACAGGGGCACCGAAACGTCGAACGCGAGCGGGCCGATGGACGAGGGCTTCGCCACGTCGGTCACCGGGGCACCCAGCGTGCCGTCGGCGTTGATGGGCCACACCCGGAGTCGGGCTGTCGTGGCGTAGCGTTCGCACCGAATTCGATACCTGGTATCGGGGGTGATGGCGTTGCCTTGCAACGACACCTCGCCGAGCGTCCCCTTCAGTCGGCACTGGGGTCGCGCGTTATCGACCTCGATCTTGAACTGGCTCGTCTCGTTGAACAGCCCCCGCTGGATCACGTTGTTGCCGTCGTCGTTGGAGTTCGGGGTGGCGTTCGTGGCATCGAGGGTGATGTCGGCGCCGAACCAGAAGTCTCGATTGGCCGGGGTCAGGACCCCGAAGCTCTGGCTGTTGGTGATCTTGATGACCGCCCGCGGTGCGTTCGCGCCGGTGGTGTGAGCGGGGAAGTCGCCCGCCGATCCGTTGCCCGCTGCGCCGGGCACGCCGATGATGTCGCCGCCATGAAGGGTGACGACCTCGCTGGTGGTGAAATTCTCGGAGCTACCGTCGTTGAGCGGGTTGAGCGAACTGCCCACCGACTGCGCGTCGAAACGCACGGTCACGCGTTTATCGATACAGGCCGTGGCGACGAGGGCGACGGCCAGCGCCACCACCACAACGGAGCTTCGTTTCGACGTGAGAGATCGGCGCCTCGTGCTCATGTGACCCTCCAGCGGTTCTGTGCGTTCGGTGTCTGCACCCTATGACAAGGCACGCGTTGAACCAGCACCCGTACCACCTCGTTCGGGGCGGGACCGGGCTCGCACCACGGGCCCGTCGTTCGCTGTCGTCGACCGGGCCGGTACCGTGCGAACCGGTCGCCACCGCGACGGGCTACCCTCCGGTAATCCCGGTGCCATCAGCCCCATATGGGCTGGAGAGGACGAAACCCATGACCGATACCGCCGACGTTGCTGCGAGCAAGGATGCCCTCCTCGCCCGGACTCGCGATATGCCGGGTCACGAGGTGTTCGCCGCAGGCGACAACCCGCCGCGGGCCGACGAGATCTCCCTGGAAGATCTCAACCCGCTCAACCCGTATCTGTTCGAACAGGATCGTTGGCAGGAGTACTTCGAACGGCTCCGGCGGGAGGATCCGGTTCACCTCAACGAGCTCGAATCGACGGGCCGGTACTGGTCCTTGGCGAAGTACGAGGACATCCGCGCCGTCGACGGCGACTGGAAGATGTTCTCCTCGGACCACGGGTTCGCAATTGGCCCTCCGGTCGGAACCGAGAGCCCCGGTCCCGGTATCCCGAAGCCGTTCATCGGCATGGATCCGCCGACCCATGGCGAGCAGCGTCGCACCGTGCAGCCCATCTCGGCGCCGAGCAGTGTCCGCAACCTCGAACCGCTGGTGCGAGAGCGCACGGCGACGGTGCTGGATTCCCTGCCCGACGGCGAGGCCTTCGACTGGGTCGACCAGGTGTCGATCGAACTCACCACCATGTTGTTGGCCACGCTCTTCGACTTCCCCTTCGAGGATCGCCGCAAACTCACCCGCTGGTCCGACATCGTGTTCGCCATCCCCCGCCCCGGCGGGGTCGTCGAGTCGATAGAGCAGAAGCGCACCGAACTGCTGGAGTGCGTCGCCTACTTCGAGCAGCTTTGGGAACTGCGGCGCGACCAACCCGGCGATGACCTGGTGTCGATGCTGGTGCACGGCGAGAACACATCGGACATGCCGGCGATGGCTCACCTCGGCAACCTGTTGCTGTTGATCGTCGGCGGCAACGACACGACCCGCAACACCATGTCGGGAAGCGTCTACGGGCTGAACCAATTCCCCGATCAACTCGCCAAGCTGATGGCCAACCCCGATCTCGTCGCCGGGCTCGTCCCCGAAATCCTGCGCTGGCAGACCCCGCTTTCGTACATGCGGCGCACCGCCAACGAGGACTGTGAGATCCGCGGGAAGCAGATCCGCAAGGACGACCAGTTACTCATGTGGTACGTGTCGGGCAATCGCGACGAAGAACTGTTCGATCGCCCGAACGACATCGACATCGAGCGGACGAACGCCGACCGCCACCTGGCGTTCGGGTACGGAATCCACTTCTGCATGGGCAGCCGGATCGCCGAACTTCAACTGCGGATCCTCTGGGAGGAACTCCTGAAGCGGTTCTCGAACATCGAGGTGCAGGCCGAACCGGGCCGGACCCTGTCGTCGTTCGTGCACGGTTACACCGACATGCCGGTCGTGGTCACCCGACGCTGAGCTGAGGTTCAGCGCTCGCCGACCTCCACTTCGGCGTCACGCACCACCCCGAGGATCCCGAGAGCGATTCGTTCCGCGACTCCGCGCCCGGGGCAGGCGTGGGCGCCGAGCCCGTATTCGAACCCGGAGGATGCGAGGTTGAGCGAAACCGCGGTCCCTGCGGTCAGCTCCTGCTCCCCCACCACGGTGGCTGTCGCGACGATACGAACGGTGGCGGCGACGGCAGGTGACCGCGGCGCATTGGCCGCATCGGCGATCAGCATGGCGGCGACGAGCTGAGCGGTGGCATCGTGGGTTTGATAGAGCAGCGAGACGGCGGCGACCGGGTCGTGGCCCAGCTCACCCAACCGGTCGGTCAGCCGCATCGTCGCGGCATCCGCTTCGTCCGTGGCGGGCTGCCGGCGGCCGATCACTTTGACCACGGCAAGCACATCGGCTCGCACCGAGGGCAGTTCCGGTTCACCGACTCCGAGGGCGAGGGCGACGACCTCGACCGGCACGACGTCGCCGAGATCCGCGGCGCCGTCGACCGGCCGCGCTGAACCGATGGCTTCGACTATCGCCCGCGCCCGCCGCGCGGCGTCAGCCGCGAACGGGTGGTGGTCGATCGCCGCCAACAACTCGGCGACCGCCGCCCGCCGAGGGCCGTGCGTCTCCGGGGGACTGAACCGGGCCATGGCCTGGCGCAGGTCCGCGGTGGCGCCCGGCCGCAGCGAATCGGCGGGCGGGGGCACGAGTCGGGGGTCGAGGAGCGCCGCTTCGACCGCGGCGGAGCTGGTCAGTTCAACGGGCGACATACCCCAGTAGACACCGCCGACCCTTCGACATGGGTCGAAACGTCATCGGTTGGCGAATCGGGTCGCGCTAGGGCTGATAGGGCGGAGCCACGCCCCATCCCCAACGGGGAACCGGCGCCTGCTCGATCGGTGCCGCGTCGGCCTGACTGTTCTCGAGCGCCAGCCGCGTGCCCCATTCCAGGTACGCCAGCAGCGCCGACCGGAACTCGGGGTCGTCGGGCAACTGGGCATCGTCGGCGGCCAAACTCATGGTCGAAACGAACGCCGCCCGCTGCTCAGGAGTGATCTGCAGATTGGTGTGGTGGCGCAGCATGTTCTCGTAGCCGCCCAGCTCGTCGGTGTAGCGAGCGGGCCCGCCGAACACTTCGGCCCACCACGCGGCCACGAAGTCGCGATGCTCCTCGGACACATCGCCGGGAAAGAGCGGCTTGAAGAGCTCCAACCCCTCGACCCGGTCGTAGAACGCGTCGATCATCCGCCGGATCGCTTCGGTTCCCCCCGCCCAGTCGTACAACGTCGGCGTCGTTTCCTTCGTCATGGCTGTCTCCCCCTTTCCCCTCACCCTATCGAGCCCCCCGTTCACGTTCGGTTAACAGAGCGTCGGGCACCTTGAAATCAAACGTCGGACTCGTGTCAGAACCGACCTCGCAGATTGGCAGGACATGAAAACCATGCAGACCCACGACCAGCAGCAGATCCAAACCCAGCCGGTGGGGACGGGCGCCGCGCTACTCGAGATCACCGGCCTCGAGCGCCGCTACGGCGACGCCCCCCACGAGGTCGTAGCCCTCGCCGGAGTCGACTTTCACGTGAACCTCGGTGAGATGGTCGCCATCATGGGGCCGAGCGGGTCCGGGAAATCAACCCTGCTCACCATCGCCGGGGGTCTGGAGGCGCCGACGAGCGGCAGTGTGCGGCTGGGCGACCGCTACCTCGAACAACTCGACCCCACGCAACTCGCCGAGGTCCGGCGCCGCCGGGTCGGCTTCGTCTTCCAGGGCTTCAACCTGTTGGCGGGCCTGACCACGGTCGAGAACATCGCCGCCCCGCTCGAGCTCGATGGCATGGCGGCCAAAACCGCTCGAGAGGCGGCCCAGACCATGCTGGCTGCGGTCGGCCTCGGCGATCGCACGAACGCCTTCCCCGATGATCTTTCCGGCGGTGAGCGCCAACGCGTCGCCATCGCTCGCGGCCTGGTCGGCGACCGGCAGCTGTTGTTGGCCGACGAACCGACCGGCGCCCTCGACAGCGCGACCGGTGTCGCGATCATGGAGCTGTTGCGTTCAGCGTGCAGCGAGCAGCGGGCCGTGGTCGTGGTAACCCACGATCCGAACATCGCCGCCTGGGCCGACCGGGTGGTCACCTTGCGCGACGGCCAGGTCGAGAGCACCTACC
>CALHYX010000057.1 GCA_938041035.1 uncultured Acidimicrobiales bacterium
AGAGCTCCAGCGCCGCGACGCCCCCGATCCGGCGACCTTCGTCGGCTCGGGCAAGGCCGCCGAGCTGCGCGAGCTGGCGGACATGGTCGACGCCGACACCGTCGTCTTCGACGACGAGCTGACGCCGGCGCAGCAGTTCAACCTGGAAAAGATCCTCGGGCGGACCGCGCTCGACCGGACCGCCGTGATCCTCGACATCTTCGCCCAGAACGCCCACAGCAAAGAGGGAAAGGCGCAGGTCGAACTGGCTCAGCTTCGCTACCGGCTGCCGCGACTGCGTCGCAAGAGCGGTTCGCTCAGCCAGCAGGGTGGTGGCATCGGCACCCGGGGCCCGGGTGAGACCAAGCTCGAAGTCGACCGCCGCCGGTTGCTGCGTCGTCGCGACAAGCTGCGCGCTCAGCTCGCCCAGGTCAAGAAGAACCGGGCCACCCAGTCCAAGCAGCGGCGCAAGCGCAGCAACACCGCGGTTGCGGTGGTCGGCTACACCAACGCCGGCAAGTCCACGTTGTTGAACCGGCTCACCGACGCCGGCGTGCTGGTCGAAGACCGGTTGTTCGCCACGCTCGACGCCACCACCCGCAAGATGCAGATGCCGGGCGGCGAGCTGGTCTTCATCACCGACACCGTCGGGTTCGTTCGCAAACTGCCGCACCAGTTGGTCGAGGCGTTCCGGTCGACCCTCGACGTGGTGATCGACGCCGACCTGTTGGTGCACGTGGTCGACGGTTCGGGGCCCGACCCGCTGGGCGATATCGACGCCGTGCGCCATGTGCTCGGCGAAATCGGTGCCGGGGAGGTCCCGGAGCTGATGGTCTACAACAAGGCCGACCGGGGAGACGGTGCGATCCGCCTGGCGATCCGTGACGAGGGCTCGGTGGCGGTCTCGGCCCACACCGGCGAGAACATCGAGCAGCTGGTGAACGCCATCGGCGACCGCCTGCGGGCGGCGACGGTAGTCTCTGAGCTCTTGATTCCGTTCGAACGAGGCGACGTGATGGCCCAGGTACATCGCGAAGGCCAGGTGCTCAGCGAGGAGGCATCGGAAGGCGGGATGGTGATGCACGTGCGCCTCGACGACTCCTCGGCGTCGCGGCTGGCCGAATGGGTGCGCCCCAAGAGCACCGAGGTAGCCGGTGGCTGAACCGTACGTCCCCCCGCCCTATCCCTACGATCGGCTCGACCCGATCAAGGCGATCGCCAACGACCACGAGGGCGGCGTCATCGACCTGTCGATCGGTACGCCGTGCGATCCGCCGCCCGACATCGTCATCGAGGCGTTGGGGACCTCCGGCCTCGAGCGGGGTTACCCGCCGTCGGTGGGACTGCCCGAGTATCGCGAGGCTGCCTCCGGGTGGCTGGCGCGTCGATTCGGTATCTCCGTGCCGGCCGCTCAGGTCGCCGCCACGGTGGGTACCAAGGAGTTTGTCGCCGGGACGCCCAACTACCTGAAGCTGCGGATGCCCGACCGCGACACCGTGCTGTACCCCGAGATCTCCTATCCGACCTACGCCATGGGAGCGACGTTGGCCGGGTGTCGGGCGGTGCCCGTCCCGCTCGACGAGAACTTCGCCATCGATCTCAGCCGCATCGACCCTGCCGACGCCGCCCGGGCGCTGTGCCTCTGGGTCAACACGCCGGGGAATCCGGCCGGGGCGCTCGACGACCTCGAGGCGGCCGCCGAATGGGGTCGGGCCAACGACGTGCTGGTAATCAGCGACGAGTGCTACATCGAGTTCACCTGGGATGGAAGGCCCCGGTCGATCCTCGAATACGGCACCGAGGGCGTGCTGGCCCTGCATTCGTTGTCGAAACGCTCCAACATGGCCGGCACCCGCGCCGGGTTCTATGCGGGCGACGCCGATCTGGTGCGCTATCTCAGCGAGGTTCGTAAGCACGGCGGCTTCCTGGTGCCGGGCCCGGTGCAGGCCGCCGCGATCGCCGCCTTCGACGACGATGCCCACGTCGAGGTCCAGCGCCGCGCGTTCTACGAGCGCATGGAACTGGCGGCGCAGCTGTTTACCCCGTTCGGGCTCGACGTTTCGATGCCCGCCGGCGGCTTCTACCTGTGGGTGCACACGGGTGCCGATGCCTGGGAGCTGACCCGCAAACTGGCCGAGACCACGGGCGCGTTGGTGAGCCCGGGGGAGTTCTACGGCCCGGCCGGAGCCGACTTTGTTCGAGTCGCCGCCGTACAGCCCATCGAGCGCATTCAGGCCGCCGTCGACCGGCGGTAGCTCGACTCCGACCCCGGTGCCGGCCGCGGTTACGATGCCGGCCATGACGAACACCGCCGATCACGCCGCCCTCGAAGCCCGCATCGTCGAGCTGTGGGAGAACCGCGACTCGCTGTCGCCCTCCGACACGGACGCGACGGCCTCGGTGCACGAGGCGATCGAGCTGCTCGATACCGGTGCCGCCCGGGTCGCCGAGATCGTCGACGGCAAGGTCGTGGTGCACCAGTGGCTGAAGCTGGCGATCCTGCTCACGTTCAAGCAGTCGCAGATGGCCACCATCGAAATGGGCCCGTTCGAGTTCGCCGACAAGATCCCGCTGAAGAGCAACTACATGGAGCGCGGCGTGCGCGTCGTGCCCGGGGCATCGGCCCGGTGGGGGAGTTACCAGGCTCCCGGCGTCGTCATGATGCCCAGCTACACCAACATCGGTGCCTACGTCGGGGAGAACTCCATGGTCGACACCTGGGCCACGGTGGGTTCGTGCGCCCAGATCGGCAAGAACGTGCACCTGTCCGGGGGCGTCGGCATCGGTGGGGTGCTCGAACCGCCGATGGCCAGCCCGGTGATGATCGAGGACGAGGCCTTCATCGGCAGCCGCTCGATGGTCACCAACGGTGCCCGCGTCGGCGAGGGTGCGGTGGTGGGGTCGGGCATGATCCTCAACGACTCGATTCCGGTGATCGATGCCGCGAGCGGCGAGGAGATCAGTCGCGGCCACATCCCCGCCTGGACCGTGGCCGTGCTGGCCACCCGGTCGCGCGAGTTTGCCGGAGGTACCTTCGGGCTGCCGTGTGCGCTGGTCATCAAACACCTCACCGAGGGTGAACGGCACGACAAGGCGGTCCTCAACGACGTGCTGCGCGACCACGGCGTGGCGCTCTAACGCCGCCAGTCGCGTGCTGGAGACCCTGCTCAGCCGGTTCGACGCGGCGCGCCGTGCCGGTTCGTACGCCTATGACCGCCACCATCACCACGACGGCGGGCGCCACGATTTTCATGTGGTGGTGGGCGTCATGGTGCACGGCGATGAGGTCGGGAGCCTGCCCGCCCTGGTGGAGCTCGTCGAGGCGCTGAACGCCGGGACGGCGGTGTTCGGTGGTCGATTCTCGTGTTTTGTCGGCAACCCCGAGGCGGGTGCCGCCGATGTGCGTTTCCTCGAGGCCGACCTCAACCGGGTGTTCGTCGACGAACCGCCGGCCAACCATGAGGGTGACCGGGCCCGGCTGCTCCAGCCCATCCTGGCCGATGCCGATGTCTTTCTCGACCTGCACCAGACCATTCTCGGCACGGATCGGCCGTTCTATACCTTCCCGTTCGATGTGGCGGGGTGGCACTGGGCCCGAGCCATCGGGGTGGCGTCGACCTGGGTGACCCGGGCCCCCGATGCCTCGTTCTCGACCGGTACCCGGTGTGCCGATGAATACGTGCGCCACCACGGCCGCCCGGGCCTGACCCTGGAGTTGGGCGAGAAGGGGTTTCGCCCCGAGGCCGACGAGCTCGCCGGGGCCGCACTGGCCCGCCTGTTGGCGGTGGCCGATGGGGTGGGCGAGGCCGACGCCGGCGACCGGGGCGCGGCGCTCGAAAGGCGGGCGATGGCCGAACCCGAACTCGACTTCGTCGACACCGTGTGGCGCCGGGGCTTCGACGACGAACGCCTCCGGCTCCGACCCGGCCTGGTGAACTTCGCCCCGGTGGCCGCCGGTGAACAGCTGGCGGCCGAGGGCACACCCGCCATCGAGGCGGGGGCCGACGGCATGGTGCTGTTTCCCAAGTACCCGGCCTACGACGACGGCGTGGTGATCGAGCCCCGGCCGGGCGAGATACTGCGCATCGTGCGACCGCTGGCCGAGCACCCGACGACGATGTGGCCCCAGCCAGCGCCGGCAGACGACGCCTGAGGTGGCCGCGTACCGCTAGAGCTTGCGCATCACCGTGACGACGCGGCCGAAGATGGTGACGTCGGCGGGGTTGAAGCGCATTGGTTCCATCGTCGGGTTGTGCGGGATGAGCACGATCTCGTTTTTGGTGCGCTTGTAGGTCTTGACCGTGGCCTCCTCGCCGGGGATACCGGCGACGATGATCTCGCCTTCGCGGGCGGTCTCCTGCTTGCGCACGACCAGGTAGTCGCCATCGAAGATGCCGGCTTCGATCATCGATTCGCCGCGCACGGTCACCATGAAGAGTTCGCCGTCGCCGGTGAGGTCGGCGGGTACCGGCATGACCTCCTCGACGTTTTCGTGAGCGAGCACGTCGGTGCCGGCCGCGACCATGCCGAGCAGGGGCACGTGTTGCACGGGGCGACGGTCGACCACGGCGCCGGAGTTGCGGTCCCAGTGGACCTCGATGGCGCGCGGTTTGGTTGGGTCGCGCACCAGATAGCCGAGCTTTTGGAGCGTGGCCAGGTGGGAGTGAACGGTACTCGGCGAGGTGAGGCCGACGGCTTCACCGATCTCGCGCACCGATGGGGGGAACCCCCGGTCGGTGAGGCTGGAGTCGATGAATTCCAGAATCTGTAGTTGTCGTTCGGTGGGCGTGTCGGCCATTGCCGCCTCGCAGTGGTTGACGAATGGGGAAGGGGTGAACGCCGGTCCCCGAGAAAAAATTCGATTCAGGGGTTGCGGTCGAACAGGTGTTCGAGTTGACTGTAGCACGAACAACTGTTCGACGGACACATGTTCGCCGAACGGATGTTCCGAGTCAAGCATTTGGCTCATCGAGCGTCGGGTCGGGCTCCGGTATGGAGGTTCCAGGCCGGCCCCCCGCTCGAAAACCGCCCTTCGGGGTGGTTCCCACCAAAAGTGTCCGACCCCTTGGAGAAGATCTCACCATGGCAACGCTTACCCCCCTTCCAACCTCCCTCCGTCATCTCGAGCCGGTCTCGTCGCCACAACGAGACCGCAGCCCCTCCCGGGCTGCGGGTGTCCCGGCTCGCGGCGACGGCGAAGAACTGGCCGCCTACCGGGCCCGCATCGCTTCCGATGCGCTAGCCAGCGCCGCCCCAACCCCCAGGGTGCAGGCCGCCCGCCAAGAGGCTCGGGGCCGCCTGGTTCTTCGTCGTCGTCTGCTCTCGCTCGCCGTCGCCCTCGCGGTCGCCGGTGCGGTCGTCGTCGGGGTCGCCTTCTTCGGCGCCGCCGATGTCGAGGCCGACGACGGCACGGGCGTGTTCGTCGGCGAACCCACCACCTATGTGATCCAGCCCGGCGACACCATGTGGTCGATCGCCGAGACGGTGGCCCCCGGGGCGGACCCCCGCCCGGTGGTGGACCGTCTGGTCGAGAGCAACGGCAGCGCCCTGTTGCTCGTCGGTCACCAACTGATCATCCCGGGGGACATCACCGGTACTGCGCCAGGCACCGACTGATCCCGGGCTAGCGGTTGCGCACGTAGCGGCAAAACAGCACATGGTCGTGTTCGAGCACTCGCTCGAGCACGAAGTCCCGGGGCGGTATCTGCACGGGGCCGACCATCAGGCGTTTGGCATCGCCGCTGACCGCTACGGGTGCGATCGAAATCGCCAGCTCGTCGAAGAGGTCGAGTCCGAGCAGTTGGCCGTTTATCGACGGCCCGCCCTCGCACAACGCCACTCGGTGCCCGCGCGAGCCCAGGTCGCGCAGCACCGCGGCCAGGTCCACTCGAGCGTCGCCCGCGGTGACGACATCGGCCACCGGGTCGAGGGCGCCGACCCGGTCGGCGGGCGCCGAAGCGGCGGTGTAGATCACCGGGCGGTACCCGTCGGCGAACAACCGCGCCGTCGGGTCCAGGTTGGCCGAACCGCTCACCACCGCGATGGCGGGCGCCGGTTGTTGCCCCCGGGCGGTGCGCTGGGCTCGTACGGCGTCGGAGACCACCGGGGGGCCGTAGTTCTCGGCCCGGGCGGTCGCCGCGCCCACAACGATGACGTCGGCGAGGGCCCGTATGGCGCGAAAGACCTGCCGGTCGCCGTCGCCGCCGAGGGCGCCGGAGAGCCCGTCGACGGCGGTGGCACCGTCGGCGCTCACCACCATGTTCGACAGCAGCCAGGGCCGGTCCGCGGGCATCGGTCGCCGGTCGGCGGCGTAGGCCGCGAACGGGTCGACGGCGGTCGATGCATCGGGCGGGAGCAGCTGGCGCATGGTGTCACCGTAAACGAACGTCTGGACACTAGCGGCGCCCGAATGATCCTTCGGGCCCCGGTTTTGGCATCGTCCACCGATCGCAGCGAGTTATCCACCAATTTCCACAGGCGGATCGGCGAATTCCCCAGGCTTCGCGTTTTTGTTCCACAACACGTTGTCCCTATGGTCATCAACGCACGTCGTGGTGACGCTGTCGGACTGGTAGTTGACGTCTCTACTCTCGGTGGGTCGGACGACATCTTGAGGGCCGAACGGAGCTGCCTGAATCTTCAGGTTTCCCGCCGCTCTTCGACCTGGTGGCGCCACCGCGACGTGCGAACCCAGCGGGTGCGGTACCGCCGTTGTGGCAGTACCGTGGAGAACCCCGTATCGGTGAGGAGCACCCACGTTGGCCTTGGCACCTGAACACGCGGCGATCGGCTTTCGGAGGGTCAACACCATTCCCGGCGTTGACCCCTACAGCCAGGTTGAGTGGGAGACACGCGACGCCCGCATCACCGATTACCGGGACGGCACCGTCGTCTTTGAGCAGCTCGACATCGAAGTGCCGGCCGGCTGGTCGCTCAACGCCTCGAACATCCTCGCCCAGAAGTACTTCCGCGGCACCGTGGGCACACCCGAACGCGAACGTTCGCTACGCCAGGTCGTCGACCGGGTGGTCGACACGATCACCTCGTGGGGCCAGCGCGACGGCTACTTCGTGGACTCCCACGAAGCCAAGGTCTTCGCCGACGAGCTGCGCTACCTCATTGTTTCCCAGCGCGCCGCGTTCAACTCCCCGGTCTGGTTCAACATCGGCGTCGATGGCGTCCCGGCCCAGGCCAGCGCGTGTTTCATCCTCTCGGTCGAGGATCAGATGGACTCCATCCTCAACTGGTATGTCGAGGAGGGGAAGATCTTCAAGGGCGGTTCCGGCGCCGGCGTCAACCTGTCCGCCATCCGAGGCTCCAAGGAGCTGCTCAAGGGTGGGGGCACGGCCAGTGGACCGGTGTCGTTCATGCGCGGCGCCGATGCGTCGGCGGGCACGATCAAGAGCGGCGGCAAGACCCGGCGGGCCGCGAAGATGGTCATCCTCGATGTCGATCATCCCGACATCTCCGAGTTCATCTGGTGCAAGGCGCTCGAGGAACGCAAGGCCCGAGCGCTGCGGGCGGCCGGGTTCGACATGGACCTCGACGGCGACGACATCCACAGCATTCAGTATCAGAACGCCAACAACTCGGTGCGGGTCACCGACGAGTTCATGCAGGCCGTCGTCGACGATGGCGACTGGGAGCTCATCGCCCGCCTGGACGGGTCGACCATCGAGACGGTCAAAGCCCGCGAGCTGTTCTCCCAAATGGCCGAGGCGGCGTGGGAATGCGCCGACCCCGGCATCCAGTTCGACACCACGATCAACCGGTGGCACACCGCGGCCAACACCGGCCCGATCGAGGCGAGCAATCCGTGCTCGGAGTACATGCACCTCAACGACTCGGCGTGCAATCTCGCCAGTCTCAACCTGCTGAGCTTTCTCGCTCCCGATTCCGCCGGCAACGAGGTCTTCGACATCGATGGCTTTACCAGTGCGGTCGAGGTCGTGTTCACGGCCCAGGAGATCCTGGTCGGCAACGCCGACTACCCGACCGAGGCCATTGCCCAGACCACGCGCGCGTTTCGCCAGCTCGGGCTCGGCTACGCCAATCTCGGCGCGCTGCTCATGGCGCTGGGTCTGCCCTACGACAGCGAGCAGGGCCGAGCGATCACCTCGGCCATCACCGCGTTGATGACCGGGCACGCCTACCTCACCTCGGCCAAGACCGCGGCCCGCATGGGTCCGTTCGCCGGCTTCCACGACAACCGCGACCCAACGCTGACGGTGCTCGGCATGCATCGCGAAGCGCTCACCTCGATCGACGAACGACTCGTTCCCCCCGACCTGCTCGAAGCGGCCTGGGGCGCGTGGGACATGGCGTGTGAACACGCCGCCGTCCACGGTGTCCGCAACGCCCAGGCGACCGTGTTGGCCCCCACCGGCACCATCTCGTTCCTCATGGACTGCGACACCACGGGTATCGAACCCGACCTCGGCCTGGTCAAGTTCAAGAAGCTGGTCGGCGGCGGCACGATGAGCATCGTCAACCAGACCATTCCCCGGGCCCTCGCCCGGCTCGGGTACGAGCCCGCGCAGGTCGACGACATCATCGCCCACATCGACGCCGAGCACACCGTGATCGGGGCGCCGCATCTGACCGCGGAGGATGTGGCGGTGTTCGCCTGCTCGATGGGCGACAACACCATCCATTACACGGGTCATCTGAAGATGATGGCGGCGGCCCAGCCGTGGCTCAGCGGCGCCATATCCAAGACGGTCAACGTGCCCGAAGACGTCACCGCGGCCGACATGGATGCGCTGTTTCGAGACGCCTGGACCCTTGGCCTCAAGGCGGTCGCGGTCTATCGCGACAACTGCAAGGTCGGGCAGCCCCTGTCGACCGGCGACGGTTCCACCAGCGATGCCGGCGACGCCGACACGCCGGCCGTGGCGGTCGATCGCGTGGTCGAGAAGGTTGTGCGCCAACCCATCCGCCAAAAGCTCCCCCGCAATCGCAGCTCGCGCACCTTCGAGTTCCGGGTGGCCGACTGCAAGGGCTTCGCCACCGTCGGTGAATACGAGGACGGCACCCCGGGCGAGATCTTCGTGCGGGTGTCGAAGCAGGGTTCCACCCTGGCCGGCATCATGGACGCCTTCGCCATCTCGATGAGCCACGGCCTCCAGTACGGCGTGCCCCTGCGGGCGTTCGTCGAGGCGTTCGTCGGTATGCGGTTTGAACCCGCGGGGATGACCGACGACCCCGACCTGCGCATCGCATCGAGCCTGATGGACTACCTGTTCCGCAAGCTGGCGGTGATGTATCTCTCGCCCGCCGAGCGGGCCGAGCTCAACATCTTCACCACCGGCGAACGTACCCAACCCACGCTGCCCGGCGTCGAGGAGACCACCACCGAGACCCGCCAGGGCGTCGATGTGGCCCCCGATCCGCCGTCGATCCCGTCCGCGTCGGAGCTGGCCGCCCAGATGGACAACGATGTGGCGCCCCGCGACGGCGACGGTGCCGCGCCGGCCGAGCAGTCGCCGCCCGATCAGGTGCAGCCGGTACTCAAGGGCGGCGACCCTCGAGGGGAGACCACGGCGTTCGTCGACGCACCGCTGTGCATGCAGTGCGGCATCTCGATGCGGCGCGCCGGCTCGTGCTTTGTCTGCACCGACTGCGGCAGCACCAGCGGTTGTAGCTAGCCGATCAGATCACGGCGAAAGCCGGCCAGGGCGTCGGGATCCGCGCCGAGCCCATCGGTTAGGAACGCATCCACATCGCGCCAACCCGAGGCGATGGCATCGAGCTGGACGTCGATTTCGGACCGGTGTTGGCGCATGAACGGGGTGATGGCGGCCCGGACCTCGGCGCCGCGTTCGCCGCGCGGATCCGGCAACGGCCGTTGGTGGTCGTTGCTGGCGAGATACTCGGCAATGACGGTCTCGCGGGGCACGCCGAGGGCCAGCATGGCAATGGTGGCGGCGAACCCGGCCCGGTCTTTGCCCGCCGAGCAGTGCCACAGCACCGGCCGGTGGTGGGGCTCGAGGATGGCGGCGAAGAAGCGGGCGAAGTGGGCTCGGGTGCCGGGGTCGGTGACCATGCGCTCGGCGCCCCTGCGCTTGATCTCGGCCGACCGGCCGTCGCCGTATTCGTCGAGGATCCGCTCGACATCGCCGGACATCAGGATCTCGCGAATGCTGGCCGACTGTCCGGCTCCGTCGTAGATCGGCAGGTCGATTCGCTCGACGCCGTCGGGTAGCCGGTCCTCGCCTTCCGACGCCCGGTCCTCGTCGGATCGAAAGTCGATCACCCGAGCGAGACCCAGCTCGGATAGCAGGTCGACGTCGGCGTCGGTGGCGTCGGCCAGGTGGGCGCTGCGAAACAGCGAACCGGCTCGGATGGTGGCGCCGTTCGCGGCGGGCAGGCCGCCGAGGTCGCGCAGGTTTCGAACTGCCTCAAACACAGTGTTCTTTCATGCAGTGTTCTTTCATGCCGGATTCCATCACTCATCTCGCCGAACGGGCTGCGCCGTCGGACGCTCCCGACCGGGATTTCGATTCCGTTGCAGCGAGGCGGTACAAAGGAACGTACCGGATGCGGATCCGGAGGCGGACGGCGAGGGAGTTGGCGGCAATGCGCGCCGGCGGGTCACCGTGCGCGGCGACACCGAGGTCGAGCCCGACGAGCTGGTCGTCATCTCGTTCCACAGCCCGACCAACGCCCGCACGGGCGGCGTGTGGGGCCTGGGCCTCATACAGCTCGTCAACGACGACTGAGGGTCGGCCGTATCCTGGGATCGTCCGCCGGTGCAACGGTGGCGATCCCGGAAGGAACATGTGACCCGACCCCTCGACGGCATCATTGTCGTCGCTCTCGAACAGGCGATCTCCGCGCCGTTCGCGACCCGTCAACTTGCCGATCTCGGCGCGCAAGTGCTGAAGGTGGAGCGACCGGGCGAGGGCGATTTCGCTCGCTCGTACGACACGGCGGTCGATGGCAGCTCAGCCTTCTTCGTGTGGGCGAATCGGGGCAAGCAGAGCATCGAGATCGATATGAAGGACCCTGCGGCCCGCGCCTTGTTCGACCAGCTGGTGGCGGGCGCCGATGTCTTCATTCAGAACCTGTCGCCCGCCGCGGCCGCGCGGGCGGGCGTGCTGGCCGACCAGCTGCGCGACGGTCACCCCGAACTGATCGCGTGCGACATCTCGGGCTATGGCGCCGGCGGCCCTCGCACCGACGACAAGGCCTACGACCTGGCCATCCAGGCCGAGGCGGGGGCGATCGCGCTCACCGGAACCCCGGAGGAGGCGCTGAAGGTGGGGTTCTCGGTGGCCGACATCTCGGCGGCCATGTACGCGTTTTCCAGCATCCTCGCCGCCCTCTACCGCCGGGCCGATACGGGTGAGGGCGCCTCGATCGAGGTGTCGATGCTCGAAAGCCTCGCCGAATGGACGGCGGCTCCGACCCTGGCCGCAGTCGGTACGGGTGAGGTGCCGGCGCGATCGGGGCATCGGCACACGATGATCGCCCCCTACGGCCGATACGAGATGAGCGACGGCCGGTCGGTGCTGCTCGGCGTGCAGAGCAATCGGGAATGGGCGGCCTTTGCCGAGCACGTGTTGGCCGACGCGTCGTTGGCCACCGACGCCCGGTTTGCGAACAACGCCGCTCGCATCGCCAACATCGACGCGCTGGAGGAGCTCATTCGGACAACCTTCGCGGCCCTGACACCCGAGGAGACGCTGGGCCGCCTGCGCGCGGGACGGATCACCCACAGCTCGGTGAACGACCCGGAAGCCTTGTGGCGCCACGAACAGCTGCGGGCGCGCGACCGGTTCATGACCATGACGACGCCGACCGGAGAGGCCGAGGTGTACAAGCCACCGTTTAACATCAGCGGCATGGCCGGCCCCGGCACCGTGGTGCCCGCTGTTGGCGAGCACGATCCGGCGCTCGTCGAAACCCTGGTGGCCCGCGCCGCCGACCGCGATCGAGAGGTACCCGCATGATCCCGCGACTCCTGCACCCGTTTGCCAAGCCCGCCAAGGACCGCGACGACTTCCGCGAGCTCGTGCGGGCCGAGGGCGTGCGGGTGTGGGATTCGACCGGCAAGGAGTACATCGATGGCCTGGGCAGCCTGTGGTACTGCCAGGTCGGGTACGGCCGGGCCGAGATCATCGAGGCGGTCGAGAAGCAGATGCAGGAGCTGGTGTACAACCTGTTCGACCCGTGGGCGAGCCCGGTCTCGGAAGCCGCGGCGGAACGCATCGCCGACCTCTCGCCCCTGGATGAGGCCCGGGTTTTTCTCTGTTGTTCGGGTTCCGAGGCGGTCGACAGCGCCTTCAAGATCGCCCGGCTGACCGCGCAGTTGCGCGAGCAGCCGGATCGCCAGATCATGCTGCGGCGCGGCCGCGGCTACCACGGCGTGAACACCGCGGGAACTTCGTTGCAGGGCATCGCTCCCAATCGAGAGAACTGGGGCGATCTCGTGCCCCACGTCCTGGAGATCGACCCCGACGACATCGAGTCGGCGGCCCGCGTCTTTGCCGAGCACGGCGACAACATCGCCGGCGTGATCTGCGAGCCGGTCCAGGGTGCCGGTGGCGTGCATCCCCCGACCGACGACTACCTGCGTCGCCTGCGCGAGATGTGCACGGCGTCGGGTGCGCTCCTGATCTTCGACGAGGTGATTTGTGGTTTTGGTCGCACCGGCAGCTGGTTCGGCGCCCAGACCTTCGGCGTTACGCCCGACCTCATGACCTTCGCCAAAGGGGTGACCAGCGGTTACCAGCCGGTCGGTGGGGTCATCGTCTCCCGCGCGGTCTGCGCCACCCTCGAGGCCGACGCCGACTTCCTCTTTCGTCACGGTTTCACCTACAGCGGACACCCGGCCGGCTGTGCTGCGGCGCTGGCCAACATCGACATCATCGAACGCGAAGGCCTCGTCGCCCGGGCCGACGAGATCGGCGAACGGTTCGCCGCCGGGCTCGCAGCGCTGGCCGCCGACGGGTCGCTTGCGACCTACCGGGGCATCGGAGCGGTGTGGGCCGCCCAGATGCCCGACGGCACCGAGCCGGCCCAGACGGTGGCCGTGCGCGACGCGATGCTCGACGCCGGCGTGATCTGTCGCCCCATCGGCACCAGCCTGGGGTTCTGCCCGCCGCTGGTGATCGACGACGCCGACATCGATCTGATGCTCGATGTGTTGGCGACCGCGCTCGCCTGACCCGCCGGTCGGCTCGTTCGCCGGCGCCGGGGTCATTCGTCGGTTCGCCGGCGTCCGGGTGGTTCTTCGGCGCGGTGTCGTGGACTGGGTGGTCGGTTGCTTTTGTGTTTGTTGTGGAAGCGGCAGAGGGCTTGGCCGTTGGTTTCTGAGGTTGGGCCGCCTCGGCTCCAGGGTGTTCGGTGGTCGATTTGGGATTGGCGGGCGGGCACGGTGCAGCCGGGGTGTTGGCAGGTGTGGTCTCGGAGCATGATTGCTTCGCGTAGTGCTCCGGTGAAGAGTCTCTTTTTGCGGCCGAAGTTGAGGATGTGGCCGTGGCTGTCGGTGACGACGCGGCGGATGTGGCCGGTGAGGGCCAACTGGGTGGCTTGGCGGGGCGAGATGGGGGCCCCGTTTTCGGTTTCACAGGTCCGCTCGGGCGAGTAGGTCGGGTCGGTGACGGTGCCGGCGAGTTCGGCGAGCATGGTTTCGAAGGTGGCGTGGTCGATGATGACGTTGAGGCACGGCAGCGAGGTGACGGGTGCCTCAGCGAGGCTGGCCGAGCGCTGCGCCATCAACACCAACGCGTCGATGCGGCGTTGTTGGGGGGTGCGGGCCAGGTCGGTGGTGAGCGGGTTGGTGCCGAGCCGATTTTTGGCTTGTTCCCAGTCGGCATCAAACAGCATCCGTTCGAGTCGGGAGAGTTCGTTGTGGATGATTTCGCCG
>CALHYX010000058.1 GCA_938041035.1 uncultured Acidimicrobiales bacterium
CCCCGGAAACTGCGCTTCGAGACCCGCCGCATCAAAGGCCGGCACGGGGTCGATGACATGCAGTTCCACCTCTTCACCGAGCGCATGCACCATCCGCTCGGTCGTGTCGCCGCGCAGCGCACCGACCTCGACGATCCGACGAGCGCCGGCCGCCTGCAGGATGGGCATGATCACAGGTTCCCAGAAGGGGTACATGCAACGAGTGTGCAACCTGAACGGGGCCGGGGCAAAGAGCGGGCGCCCTGCCACTCGGCGTGGTGGTCCGGTTCGACCGCGGCCACCGACCGTGACACAATCGGGCGAACGAAAAGGGGACGTTGCCCATGAGCGCTCTTTCATTTCTGCGGGTAGATATCGAGCCGACCAACCGTTGTAACGCCGACTGCTATTTCTGTCCGCGCGAGATGACACCAGACGAGGGAATGCTGAAGCCGGACGTCTTTGCGTCGGCGCTCATGCGAACTCTGGAACTGCAGGATGTCGCGCGCGAGCGGCTGGACATGACCGTCGGGGTCACGTTGTGCGGCCTCGGCGAGCCGCTGATCAACAAGCACACGCCCGACTACATCGACCAAATCCGTACCGCGGGACTCGACTGCACGTTGTCGTCCAACGGTGCGCTGCTCGACGAGCGCCGCGGGCGCGCGTTACTCGATGCCGGACTGCAGAAGATCCACCTCAATATCGGTGAGCGCGACGAGGGATACGAGGACATCTACAAGCTTCCGTGGGAACGCACCCGCGACAACGTCATCGCCTTTCAGGAGATGGCGGGCGACGACTGCGAAGTGCACATCGTGCTCGTAAACCACCGCCGTGACCGCCAGCACCAAAAGGGTATGCGGGAGTACTGGCAGGGTCTGGGCATCAAGCACTTCCTACCCTTCGAGATCATGAACCGCGGCGGGTCACTCGTCGTCGAAGACATGGACTACAACGAGGCCGCCTCCCAGGAAGCCGCGGAGCTCTTCGGTGAGTCCGTGCCGCCGTGCCTCGCGCCGTTCGTCTTCCCCTTCGTCGGGTACGACGGTCAGATCTACCTTTGCTGCTCGGACTGGACCAAGACCGCGCCGTTCGGCAGCGTCCACGACACCTCGTTCGTCGACAGCGTTCTCGCCAAGCTCGACTTCGTCGAAGCCCGGGCCGGGATCTGCTCGACCTGCAACATCGATCCGATCAACCAGGTCGTCGACAAGAAGAAGGCGGTGGACGCCGGCGAAGCGTCCGCCGAGCAACTCGACGAACTCATCTCGACTCTCCATGCCCAGGGCGAGCAGACCTACGACATCGTCGAGAAGCTCCGCCCGCTGGTGAACGACGGGGGCCGGCGCACCATCCCCGTTCGAGCCCTGTGACGCTTACCGATCAGCAGGTCGAGTTCTTCCGGTCCTTTGGCTTCTTGAAGATCCCCGGGCTCTTCGCCGAGGAGTCCGACCGCATTTCGACCGGCTTCGACGAGGCGTTCGCCGCGGGCGACAAGATCGTTCTCGACCCCGACAACGCCATCCACAACAGCCGGCTGCCCGAATACGACCAGCTCTTGCGCGAGATGGTGTTCGGGTTCATCGAACTGAGCGACGACCTCGCCTGGTTGCGCCACGACCCCCGCGTGCTGGGCATCGCCGACTCGCTCCTCGGGGAGCACTGGGAGTACGCCCAAAGCGACGGCAACCTGTTCAACTGCGACGTGTCGTATCACTGCGATGTATACGGAGCGGGGCTGGAACTGCACAGCGTGAAAATCTTCTTCTACCTCGACGAACTCACCGCCGAGACCGGCGCCCTGCGCATGATTCCGGGCACGAACCACTACGAGGAGCCCTTCGCCACCGAACTCCGAAAGAACGTGTTCGAGCCCCATCGCATCGTCGACACCTACGGCATGGAACCGAGCGAACTCCCGTGCGTGCCGGTCGACATCACCCCGGGCGACGTGCTGGTCGGCGATTTCCGCACCCTCCACGCCAGCTTCGGCGGGGCGCCCGGGCGCCGACTGTTCACCATGAACTTCACCCAGACAGCCGAGCCGGCCGAGGTCGAGTAGCCATGACGGCGCTCGCCGGTCGCCGCGACCCGCCCGACGAGGTCGCCGCACCCACGCTCCCCCCGACCGCCGATCGCGCCCGATGGGCCATGCTCGCGCTGTTGGCGATCGCCTACCCGACGCTGCTGTACCTCGGGCGCGACCAGTGGTTCTTCCTCGACGAATGGGCCTTTCTCGTCGAACGGGACGGCGGTTCGGTCGACGGATTCATCGCGCCCCACGGCGACCATCCGACGATGCTGCCAATCCTTGTGTTCCGCGGGATCTGGCAACTGGTCGGCATGCGGTCGTACTTCCCCTACCAACTGTTCGTCGTCGCCGTACACCTCGGTAGCATGCTGGTGCTGCGCGAGCTGATGGTGCGCCGCAGCGACATCAACCCGTGGGTCGCCTCCGGCGTCGTCGTCCCCCTCGTGTTCTACGGGTCGGGCTGGCAGAACCTGGTGTGGGCGATCCAGATCACCCTCGTGGGATCGCTGCTGTTCGGGCTCATCCACCTCCTGCTCGCCACCCGCGACAACCCGACGACACGCTCGGACCTGACGGGCCTCGGCTTCGGTCTGGTCGGGCTGATGTGCTCCGGGGTCGGCGTCACCATGACCGTCGTCGTCGGCATCGCCGTTCTGCTGCGTCGCGGCTGGCGGGCCGCTGCGCTGCACACCGCCCCGCTCGGTGCGCTCTATGCCCTCTGGACCCTCGCCTACCGGGACGGACAGTCGAATACGACCGCCCAACTGTCGTCGAAGATGGGCGACTTCATCTGGACCGGTCTGGCCGACGCCTTCGGCAGCCTCGGGTGGTACCGCTTCGTCGGCCTGGCCATCGTGCTCGTCACCGTCGCCGGCCTCGCGGTGTTCGCCGGGTCGGGCCGGGCCTCACTGCACCGAGCCGCCGTTCCGCTGGCGTCGGCCGCCGGTGGTCTCATCTTCATCGGCATCTCGGCGTGGGGACGGGCCGAGGCGTTCGGCCCGGATTTTGCGCGGGCCAGCCGGTACTCCCACCTCATCGTGGCGGCGGCGATCCCCGCCATAGGACTGGGGTTCGATGCGCTCGTGCGCCGCCAGCGCCTCGCGGCCATCCCGCTCGCCGTGCTGTTGGCCGTGGGGCTCATCCCCAACTTCAACGAGGTGGAGGACCGCACCCGCGACAACGGCCGGTTCCAGCTCGGGGTGGAGGAGCTGTTCCGCGCCGTAGCCCTCGGCGTCGTCGAGGACCCCACCATTCCCGACGATGTCCAACCGCTGCCCCAGCACGCACCTGTCGTCACGGCAGGGTGGCTGCGCACCGTCACCGCCGATGGCGACCTCGAACCTCGCGCTGCGCAGGGCCCGAACGTCGCGGCGACCGACCTGCGGCTCTCCGTGCAACAGGTCGACGTAGCGCCCAGCGCCGCGTGCGAACCGCTGACGGAACCGGTGGAACTCTCGCTGGAGGCCGGTGAGACGTTTGGGATCTCCGGCGGTTCGATCGCCGTCGTCGCCGTCGCCGCCGACAGCGAACGTCCGCCCCGACTCATCGTCTCTCCGGCCTTCGGGGGGACCGTTCGGGCCCACCGCGAGATCGTCGTTCGCCTGGAAAACGGTGACTTCTTCGGCCAGGTACCCTCGGTGTGTCGTGAGTAGTTCCGAACCGACCCCCACCACCGCCGACCCCCTGGCGGCCGTCGACGCTGCGGTCGCCGACGGCCGGTTCCTCGACGCGGTCGACGCACTGCACGCGCACAACCGGCGCCACCGAAGCCCCGAAAACGATCAGCGGCTGGTCGAGCTGCGCCACCGGGCCTTCGACGAACTTGTGGCCGTCCGACCCGCCGAACCGGGCCCGTGGCCCCCGGCCTGGAGCCGCCAGCCGCTCGGCTCGCGTCAGGTACCGCGGGCCGACGGCCTCGCCGCAGTCGTTCCCGGGGAGGTCGATGCCGACGCGGTCGGGCGGGGTATCCAATCCCACGGATGTCTACTGCTGCCCGGCCTCGTCGGACCCGCAAAAGTGGCGGCCCTGCGCACCGGCATCGACGAGGCCTTCGCCGCCCGCGAGGCGGCCGACGCGGCCGAGGGTCCCAAACCCACCGTCGGTCCGTACGCGCCGTTTCGACCCGCCCCTCCCCACCGCATCGGCCCCAAGCGGATCTGGGCCGCCGACACCGGCGGCCTGCTGGCGTTCGACGCTCCCGGCGTGCTGTTCGACCTGCTCGACACCCTCGACGAGCTCGGCGTGCTCGCCGCGATCCACGGGTACCTCGGCGAACGGCCGGCCCTGTCGTTCAACAAATGCACCCTGCGCCGGGTCGACGTCGACTCGGGCACCGACTGGCACCAGGACGGCGCCTTCCTCGGCGAGGGCATCCGCACCGTCAACGTCTGGATGGCCCTGACCGACTGCGGCATCGATGCTCCCGGGCTCGACGTCGTCCCGCGTCGTATCGACCACCTCCTGCCGACCGGCACCGACGGTTCGTTCTTCGACTGGTCGATCGGCGACGGCGCCGTGCAACGAGAGGCCGGCGCCGACGGTGTCGTGCGCCCCAGCTTCCGCGCCGGCGACGTGTTGTTGTTCGACGACCGGTTCGTTCACCGCACCGCCGTGCACCCGGAGATGACCATCGCCCGTCACGCGATCGAATCCTGGTTCTTCGCTCCCTCGGCCTACCCCGACGGCCGAATTCCCCTCGCGGTATGACCACCCCGCCCGACCGGGTTCGCCGACGCTGTCCGAACATGGCACAGTCGATATCTGGGCAAACCCGCGAAATCGCCCCTGTTGCCAACCCAGGAGAGACTCGTGGACGTCACCATTGACTTCGAGGTGACCAATCGCTGTAACGCGACCTGCCACTTCTGCCCGCGCGATCAGACGCCCCACCAGGGCCTCATGAGCAAAGAGGTGTTCGACCAGGGCCTCGCCCGGGCCATCGAGTTCCGGGCTACGAGCCTCGACCTGCTCGACAAGGACTGCTCGATCAGCCTCTGCGGCCTCGGTGAGCCACTGCTCAACAAGCTCGCGCCGTACATGGTCGAACAGGTCAAGGCCGCCGGTTTCCGCTGCGCCATGTCGTCGAACGGCTCGATCCTCGACGAGCGTCGGGCCACCGAACTCCTCGACGCCGGCCTGGACCAGATCTGCCTCAACGTGGGCGACAAGGACGACGACTACGAACAGATCTACTCGCTGCCGTTCGAGAAGACCCGCGACAACGTGGCCCGGTTCATCGAGCTGGCCGAGGACCGTTGTGAGGTCGCCATGGTGCTGGTCGATCACCGGCGCGACGCCGACCACATCGAGGAGATGCGCGAGTACTGGCGCCAATTCGGCGTGTCGGCCTTCATCCAGTACGACATCATCAACCGGGGCGGCGCACTGTTCGTCGACGCGATGCAGTACGAACAGGCCACGGCGATGACGTCGGCGGTCGCCATGCTCGAAGAGTTCGTCGACCAGCCCGCCTGTGCGGTGCCGTTCGGCTTTTTGTTCATTGGCTATGACGGCAACTACTACCTGTGCTGTTCGGACTGGAAGAAGGAGGTTCCCCTCGGAACCGTCTTCGACGCCTCGTTCCTCGACATCACCAAGGCCAAGCTCGACCACGTCAAGAACCGGTCGATCGTCTGTCGTACCTGCAACCACGACCCGATCAACGCCATGACCGATGAGATCAAGGCATTCGAGCGCGGCGAGGTCGACCAGGCCTCGGTCGACAGCGTGCGCGACGCACTCGTCACCTCGTGCCGTGCCGTCGACGACACCTACGCCAAACTCGAACCCGCGCTTCCGGCGCGCCCGCCGGGCCGGACGAGCATCCCGGTGCGCGGCCTCTAGCCAACCGGCACCCGATGCGCGAACGAGGGTTCTTCATCCACGTGATGAAGACGGCGGGAACCACGGTGAAGGTTCGAACCATCGACCACAACCTGGCGACCGACGACATCTACCCCCACCCCGAGCGGGACCCCCTCAGCTATGACCTCACCGAATCGCCGTACTGGCGGGTGGATCGGTTGCGTGAACTCGACGCCGAACGCCACCGGTCGATCCGGTGCTACACGGGCCATTTCCCCTGGGTCGCCTCGACCCTCGTCGGCGGACCGGTGCGGACCTTCACGCTGCTCCGGGATCCCGTCGAACGGGTCGTATCCCATCTGCGCCACTGCAAGACCTACCACCCGCACCACGCCGACCTCACCGCCGAGGAGATCTACGCCGACGACCCGTGGCGCGAACGGTTCATGATCAACTTCCAGACCAAGATTTTCGCCTTCACCACGGAGGACGAGCCGTCGTACTGCCACGACCTGCTCACCATCGACGCCGACCGACTGGCGATCGCCAAGGACCACCTCGGCGCCACCGACCTGGTGGGGCTCCAGGACGATGTCCCCCGGTTCCTGGAGGAGGTCGCCGAGACCTTCGACTGGCGGGTGGGCGCCCACGGCGACAGGCGCGTGTCCGAGCCGTTCCCCGTCGGCGATGCGCTGCGCGCCCAGATCGCCCGCGACAACGCCATCGACATCGAGTTCTTCGAGTTCGCCCGCGAACTCGTCGCCCGCCGCCGAAGCTGAGCGGCCGGACTAGGCGTCCGGGTCGACCCCGCATCGCTGCGCCGCGAACCGGTACAGCTCCAGGTCATCGGCGTTGTCGGCCAGAATTCGTTCGGCGAACGCCGGATCGATCTCCACCGTCGAGGTCGCGGTCACCCGGTTGGGCACCACCCCGGTCCGAAACCGCTCCCCCGCCATCTTCCAACCGAACCGGTCCTGGAGCCGCGCACAGAACCCGCTGAAGTCCTCCTGGACACCGAAAACGTCGACGCCCAGGAGGTTCTGTTTCGCCCGTTCGAGCCGTTCGGGGGTGAACTCGACCGACGTCAACATGCCCCCGGTCATCTCCTCGGAGGTCAACGACAACATGCGCGTCATGTGGTTCTTGATCTGGTTGTCGAACCGAAACGGATCGTCGTAGAGCTCCTCGAGCGACTTCCCCCGATCCTCCGGGGTGTGGAGGGGCTGGTGCCGAAGCAGCGAAATCGTGCGATCGAGCGGATGCCGCAGGAGGGTGAACGTGGAGAACTCGTCGGGGAGCCGCTCGACGGTGCACAACGGGAAGTGGCCGGTGAGCAGCCGCAGCTCCGGGCGGGCCGACCAGCGTTCGATCATGTACTCCGGCACCATCACCCGGGCGATCGGGTCATCATCGGGACCGTCGGCGGCCTGGTCGGGGTAGACCTCGTCGGGGGCGAAGTCTTCGAGAAGCCGGCCGAGCAACGCCGTGCCCGCCGTCTTTTGCAGGTGGCAGAAGAAGTACTTCTTTTCGCTCACGGCGACGACTTCCGTCGGGCGGCGACGAGATCGCGGGCGAAGGCGTACAGCTGCTCGTCGAAGCCGTTGTCGGCGCGAATCCGGGCGATGAGCGCGTCGTCGGCGGGATCTTCGGCGGGGTCCTCGCCGCGACCGGCCGGCCCGGCCTCGGGCGGTGACCGGTGCACGAACAGTTCGGGCCCGAGGTCCCAGCCGAACGTCTGCTCGAGCTCGGCACAGAACCCGGCGTGGTCCTCCATGACCCCCACCACGTCCACCTCGGCCAGCCGGGCCTTCGCCCGCTCCAGCCGCTGCCGCGTGTAGTCGGGGTTGGAGTACATGCCGTCGGTCATCTCGTCGACGTCCAACGAGAGCATCTTCACCATGTGGTTGCGCAGCAGCAGCGCCACCCGCATCTCATCGTCGTACAACTCGTGCAGGCTCAGGTGGGCCCGCTCCGGGAACATGCGCCGGTGGTGGCGCAGGTTCGACACGACGCGCGACACCGGGTCGCGCAGGATCGTGAACGTGGTGAATCCGCCGCCCAGCAACCCGGTGGTGCACAGCGGGAAGTGGCCGGTCACCACCCGCACCTGGGCGCGACGCTCGGGCCAGCGTTCGACGAGATGCTCGACCGACACGGTCCGCTTCGGCCCCGATCCGTCGGAATCGTCCGGGTAGATCTCGGGGGCCGAGAACTGGTGCAGCAGCCGTCGACTGACGCTCAACCCACCGGTCTTTTGCAGGTGGCAAAAGAAGAAGCGTTCGGTCACCTCAGCTCGACGGGCCCGCGTCCGGCGGGGGCGAATCCTCGAGCGGTTCGCGGAAGCTCAACGACATCAGCCGGCGGTTGGTTCCGCCGTAGTAGCTGGCGTGCACCGTACGGAAGTTCCACACGACCGCGTCGCCGGGCTCACTCTCCAGACTCCACGCCGGAATGTCCTTCTCGCTGATCCCGTACACCGATTCGATGTCGACGCCCTCGCCCAGGTTGTTGCGCATGAGCTTGGCGAACGTGCTCGTGTGATGGTTCGTCCCCGGGATGAGGCGGATGGCGCCGGTCTCGGCCCGCAGTGGGTCGAGATACAGCGAGAGCTTGACGTGGAGCTTGTGCATCGGCGCCCCGAACGTGTCGGCATGCCAGCTGGTTTCGCAGTTGAAGACGCTGCCATCGCTGTCGGCAAATTCGTATCCGGGCGGCAACAGCGA
>CALHYX010000059.1 GCA_938041035.1 uncultured Acidimicrobiales bacterium
TCGCCCAACGACGCCGAACGCTGCGCCATCAACACCAACGCATCCGCGCGGCGTTGCTTCGGGGTGCGCCGCAGATCCCAAGCCAACGGGTCGGCGCCGAGCCGGGTCTTGGCTTCTCGCCAGTCCTCATCGAACAGCACCTGTTCGAGACGGGCGAGTTCGTTGTGGATGATCTCCCCACCGATCGGTGACGCCCACCCATCGACCCGCCACCGGCCCTCGAACGTCTGCGACATGTGCAGACTGCGGCTGGCGTCGTCGTGGGTGGCTTTGTCGTCGCCCTGGTCGGGGTCGTGGCGGCACTCGAACCGGGCCATCGCTTTGCGGAACCGATCAAACGACAGGGATTTGGCCAACTCGATGAGGTCGGGTTCGTGTTCGCGGTACGCGTCGCCGTATTTGGGTTGATGGGCGGTGTGGGCCAACCGGTCGGCGTGCTCCAACGTGATCTCCCCCGCAACCAGCGCCTCAACACCCACCGGGACACAGTGTCGGCGTTTCGCGACGCGGGCCCGCTTCGCGGCCTCGCTCGGACTCAGCCGGCACTCGCCCCGCAATAACCCCGCCGCCGTCAACGTCCGACTCGACGCGAACGCGCCCGCCCGCGTCGCCGCCGCCAACGCCGCCACATCAATACCGTCGAGCCGGTTGCGCAACACGGCCACATCGCGCACCACATCCAACAACTGATCCGGCCCCAACCCGGCGAAATCGACCTTGCCCAACAACGCCAACGACCCCGCCGCATCCTCGAGCTCAACCAACCCCGAAACCAGACCACCGACACCAGGCGCGGGTACAAACCCGCCCGACCCGGTCAGGTCGGCGCTGCTGTTCTCGGCGTTGTCGTCGTCACTGCGATCGAACATATGTTCGATGATAGCAAAAAGGTCGGACAGTGTTGGCCGGAATCGGCCCGAATCGCCGGAAAGTTGGAAGAATTCTTCGAAAGCCGACGACAGCTCGCGGGAGCCGCTCGAACTCAGTCGCCCGCGTCGGCCCCACTCGCGTCCACCGCGATCTCGACCTCGAATTCGAGCAGGGTCGCACCCATGCTCACCGGCGGCTTCGGGGCATCGCCGGCCTCGTCGTCGCTCCCCCGGGCATGGCTCGCCCGGGCGCCGTCGCCATCGCGCCACCCCTCGTACGACGCCTGATCGGCCCAGCGGGTGTACACGAACCAGCGGGTCTCAGCGTCGCCCGTCGGGCGCAGGAGTTCGAACCCCTCGAACCCGGCGACCCCGTTCAGGCTGTCCATCCGGGCGGCGAATCGTTTGACGATTTCGTCGCCGGCCTGGGGTGGAATTTCGAGGGCGTTGATCTTCACGACGGTCATGGCCCCAGTCAAGCGAATCGACGGCCGGAAACGAAATCGCCCCAAACCGATGCCCGACCTGGTTACCCTGTGTCGACCCGGGCGCTTAGCTCAGTTGGCTAGAGCATCTCGTTTACACCGAGAGGGTCGGGGGTTCGAGTCCCTCAGCGCCCACTTCGTGTTGTCGTTTTGACAACACTCGTGGGCGCGTGCGCCGCTGCCTCGATCCCCTCCGGGAAGGCCGTTCAAACGCCACGGAGGCTCACCGCCCGAGGCGGCCCAGCCCCGATCCCCTCCGGGGAGGCCGTTCAAACGCCACGGAGGCTCTTGGCGCTCAGCTCTCCACGCCATGGGGCGGATCGGTTGAGATCCAGGCGCGGATCGTGCCGTCGTCCATGCGCTCGAGAAGTTCGAAGCCGATGCGATCGGCATCGGGGTCTCACGGGTTGGCGTACCAGTCGACGAGGCGGGTCGCGATCTCGGTGCCCTGGTCGTCCTGGAGGAAGTGACTCGACTCGGGCAGCCGGTCATGGGGCTGGTTGCGGGCGCCGGCGATGTCGGCGATCAGACCCTCCTGGGTGGCGCACTGACCGAGGTTGCCGGGGTCGTTCGCCGCCCACAGCGTGAGAACCGGCCGGTCGAACGAGGTGAGGCCTTCCCACGCCTCGGCGTTCTGGCCGCCAAGCTCGTTGACGAACGACGGGAAGGTCCGCGGGGCGCCCATGTAGATGCGGCTCGGGAACGGCGCGTCGTAGGCGGCTTCCTCGCCGGGGCTGAGGTCGAACCACGTCATTGCTTCGAGCACCTCGGAGGGGCGGAACGACTCCGCAGACATCGAGTATCGGACCCACACGCCGAAGTCGCCGCCGCCCTGCCACCACCAGTCAGTGCTGGGCACGATCAGCTCGCATCCGTCGTAGAAGGGCACCTGTTGGTCGGGGACCTCGGCGAACGGCGACGGGAGATCGAGGGTCTCATCGGGGTCACCGATCTCGACGGGGAAGGGCTGCAAGCCATCGGGGAGGACCGGGAGGGTGCCGTTACCGATCGCGACCGTCGCGAAGAGTTCTGGGTTGAGCCCGACCACGCGGAGACCGATCAGACTGCCCCAGTCCTGCACGAACACGTTGATGTCGGTGAGGTCCAGCTCAGCGATGAAGGTCTCGAGGCGTTCGTTGTGCCCGAGGTAGCTGTAGACGTCGAGGTCGACCGGCTTGTCCGAGCGCCCCATGCCGAGATGATCCATGGCGATGACGCGATGCCCGGCGTCGCTCAGCACAGCGATCATGTCCCTGTAGAGGTAGGACCAGGACGGCTGGCCGTGGAGCAGCAACACGACGTCGCCATCGGCTGGCCCCTCGTCGACATAGGCCTGGCGCAGGCCGTCGATCTCCACATAGTGCGGCTCATAGGGCCAGTCCGGCAGTCCGTCGAAGCAGGCATCTGGGGTGCGGACGAAGTCGACGCCGGCGGCGGTGCTCATCACCTCGGGTTCGGCGTCGCACGGCACGTCCGCAACCGGCACGGGCTCGTCCTCGGTCGGGGGGTCCTCCGGTGATGGCTCAACGGGCTGGGTCTCGGTCGGCGGATCGGACTCATCGTCGGCCGCTTCCTCGGGCAAGTCGGCGGCCGGGCGGCTGTCGCCATCATCAGCACATCCGCTCGCGACGACCACGAGGGCGGCGAGACAGATCAGTAGGCGGCGGGCGAGGGTCATCGGTGGTCCTTGAGGTCGGGATATGAGTCAGTGGGGCGGGAGAAGGTGATCGACGGCGTCGAACCAGGCGCGGCGGGCGCGAGCGATCGGCTGATCGAAGCTGACCCGAAACGCCTGCCACGATTCGACCGACGTGACGACGTCGAGCGTGGCGACCAGGGATTCGCGGCGCACCGGGGTCAGATCGCGGAGCTCCGGCTCGAAATACCGGCCTGTCTGCTCCGCCATCATCAGGCGACTGTTGTGGACCAACTCTGCGGCCGCGGAGTCGCTCACGGCCGTTGCGCGTTGAAAGAGCTGGAGCGTATGCAACGCTTCGTGCAGATCCAGGCGGGCGGCGACGAAGCTCCGTATCCTCTGCTCCCGGCCACCGACCGCGCTGTCGGGAAGAGCGAAGAGGTGATGGAACCGGTCCAGAACGCGTGCCATTGCGTCGTGCCGGATCTCGTCGAGGGTCGCGAAGTAGCGGAACAGCGTGGCCATCGAGACATCGGCTCGCTTGGCGGCCTCTTCCGCGGTCGGCACACCACCTTCGAGCAGGACGTCGATGAACGAATCGATCACACGGAGCCTCCGCTCGGACGGGGACGGTCGTCGAGTTCTCGTGTCGGGCATCCGGCGTCCTCACGAAGACAATGAGAGTCGCACTCTTACACAATGAGAGTTCAACTCTCAATCCCTTCAGGGCAGTTTTCCACGATGTCCAGTACGAGCGGCTTCGAGCAGCTTCAGTAGCCCAGGTCACCGGCTGTGGTTCCAGTCGCCGCGTCACGCGCGAACTCCGTTCGATCCCTGAGTTTCTCGCCTGGCGGCTCCAAACATCGCAACACCAGAGCCGCAACCGTTAGCGTCCGGACATGACCAGCGATGATCGGCTTCGGGGCGCGATGGCGTCGACCATGGGCGGTTTCGCGGCCCTGGTGTCGGTGCTCGAGCCGCAGCACTGGGACCAGCCCACGCCATGCCCGGGGTGGTCGGTGTTCGATGTCGTCGATCACGTCGTCGCCGGTGAACGATTCACGGCGCAGACCTTGCGCGGAGCATCTCTGGCCGAAGCCTCCGAGGCCTTGGTCGGCCTCGATCCGCAGAATCCCGACGTGCTCGCCCAGGTTGACGAAGCTGCTGCCACGGTGCTGGCCGCGTTCGATGGATCCCTGGATCGGATCATCGAACACCGGGTCGGCCCGGTCTCCGCTCGGCGGGTTTTGGGCTTCCGCATCATCGACCAACTCGGCCACACGTGGGACATCGCTACCGCCATCGGTCGTCAAGTCACCCTCGACCCCGACGCCCTGGCCGTCGGGATCGACGTCGCCCGGGCGGAACGGGCAACCCTGGAGCAGTCTCCAAACTTCGCGACGCTGCCGCCCGATCAGGGCGCGACGCCTGACCCCCAGACGGCGTTCCTCCGCGCGATCGGCAGGGCCGCCTGAGGCCGCCGAATCGCCGCGCCTAGGAAACGTTCACCACCACGGTGGCCGGGTCGGACTTGTTCCAGTGCACGTCGAGGGCGACGATCGAATACGTGACGGCGCCGCTCAAGGTTGCGGGGTCGTCGATGAAGGTCGTCTGGTCCGGGTTGTACGCCGCGCCGACGGATTCCAACTCCTCGCCCTCAACTGCACGCGACACCAGGTAACTCGCCAGCTCGTAGTTGTCGGTCGGCCGCGTCCACGTCACGACGATCTCGCCATCGACCACGACCGCGGTCAGGTCACCGACAACGGCCGGCGGCTGTTCGTCGGTGACCGCATCGACGGCGTGCCAACCGTGGGCGAGAAGGGTGCCATCGGCGGCGAGACCACGAACGCCGAACCAGTACTGCTCGCCCTCGCGAACACTGGGGTCCTCGTACGCGCCGACCGCTTCGACGCTTTCGACGAAGCTGGCCTCGGTCATCGCTTCGGCTCCCGGCATCACATCCGAATCGCGTGGAAGCCGGTGCAACTCGTATTCCGCCGCCCCTTCCGGCGCCGACCACTGGATCGCGATCTCGGTGGCGGTCATGGACGTCCGGGAAACCCACACGCTGGTGAGCGAGCCGGCCGAGGTCGGCGGCGGCGATTCGGCGTAGGGGCGCAACGGTGCCGGACCATCGGCGCTGGTGCCGGGCGGATCGGCCGCGGTTGCTGTGGTGGTCGGACCGACCGGCGGGGCCGTCGTGGCGCCTTCAGCCGGGGCGGACGATGCTGTCGGCGCAGGTGCATCGGTGGGCGCCGGGTCGGAAACCTCCGGCGCGTTCGAACACGCTGCCGCAAAGGTCAGGAGCACCAGCAGCGAAGCGGGGGCTAACGATCGAAGGGGGCGCCATGGTGGCCGTGCGGGCATGACGTCAGGGTACGACAGGCTCGCAGTGTCACGAACGTCGCGCTCCGCCCAACACGCCAAACCGTCCCCTACGGCGCGTTGTAGGCCGGGTCGTGTTCGTCCATGATGGCGGTGGCGATCGCTGCCAGGTCGACCTGGTAGCCGGGGTCCCAGGCATAGGTCTCCAGGTCGACGCCGTAGATGGCCCGCAGCCATACCAACCGGCCGAGATCGACGAGAATGTCGTCGGCGTGCCCGAACGCATCGCGGAAGATCGCATCGCCGTTGCCGCTCACCAGCGTGTCGACGTCGGGCAACTGTCCGGCGGCGTACAGCTCGTACAGCTCCCCGGCCGCCTGACCGTACGGAATGCCATAAATGTCGGTGCCCGGATACTCGTCGCGCAGATCGTCGACGAGGTCGTGCCACAAGGTCTCGTGAGCGGCGTTCCAGCTCGCGGCGTAGTTGGCGGCGGTGAACGAGCCCGGGTTGGGCAGCCACGGCAGCGCCAGCGCAATCCGGGTGTCGGGGTTCTGGGCCAGCGCGTAGTCGATCCACAGGCGGTAGCCGGTCAACGTCGGGTACGTCGGGTGGTAGGTCATGGCGAACAGGTCGACGTCGCCGGTGTCGAGCAGGGCCTGGATCTGAGCCCGCTTGTTGGCGTTGTTCCACAACGCCTCGGGCGCCCCGGTCGCTCCGCCGGAGAACACCGTGCCCTGGGTGTGATCGGTGAAGCCGGCGTTCGTGGCGTGGAAGTTCATCCCTTGGGCGAACGGGTTGAAAAAGCTGTGGCCGATGAACACCGAGTCGAACCCGGTGATGACGTCGGGCCGAAAAATCGCCACCAGCGGGGTTGCGGTCTCGCCCTGCGCCGCGGCGACCGTACTCGCATCGGCCCCGACGCTGCACGGACCCGTCGTGTCGGTGCAGTAGGTCGCCCAGCGGTGGAAGTGCCAGCCGGGTGCCGCCACCCCGGTATAGGTCTCGTCGTAGGCACCCCCGGTGACCGTGTTCTCCGTGCAGTTGGGCGAGCCCGCTTCGTGGTCGGCGAACGTGCAGTCGCGCGTCCCGCTGGCGGAAAGGACATCGCCCTCGCCCACGATCTCGATCGGGTGGTTACACGCCGCCGCGAGCATCACGACCGCCGTGAGCAGGGCGAGAAGGCGTTTGCGTAGCGTCGTCACAGCGTTCTCCAGGGTTCGGTGGGCAACCCCACCATCATGGCCCAGGCCATCCGCCGGACGCAGATTCGCCCACTCGACCAGGCCCGCACGCACCACCAATTCACCGCGGCATCGACGGTGGCCGCGCGATGATGGCGGCGATGGGCGACCCGGGGAACGTGACCGAGAACGCGACCGAAGCGGCGACCGAGACCGTCGAGGTGCTCGTCGCCCATCACGAGCGGGCGACCCTGCGCGTGGGCGACGTCTTCCTCAAGATCGACGGGGACCACACCCGCGCCAATCGCGAGGTCGAGGCGCTCACCCTGGCGCCGGTTCCAACACCGGAGATCCTGTGGCACAAGCCCCCGGTGCTGGCGCTCGCCGCCCTTCCCGGCCGCGCCCTCGGTCGGCTCGATACGCCGTCGACCCAAACGCCCGCGGCCTGGGCGGCTGCTGGAGCCGCAGCGCGGGTGCTACACGACGCCCCGCTGCCCCCGTGGCTGGGCCGGAACCTTTCGGAGACCGCGGCGTCAGAGCTCGAGCGTGAATGCGAATGGCTCATCGACAACGACGTCGTGTCCGCCGACATCGTCACCCGCAACCGACGCATCGCCGAGGCCGTACTGCGACCGTGGACTCCGGTATTCACCCACGGCGACTTCCAGGTCGCCCACGTGTTCATCGAGGACGACGAGGTCACCGGCATCATCGACTGGTCCGACGCCTGTCGGGGCGATGCCCTGTTCGACCTCGCCACCCTCACGCTCAACCACGAGGACCAGCTCGAACACGTCATCGCCGGGTACGGCACCGATGTCGATGTTGAGCTCATCCGCGCCTGGTGGTCGTACCGCAGTCTGGCGGCGGTCCGCTGGTTGGTCGAACACGGTTTCGACCCGGCACCCGAGGTCGCGGTGCTGCGTTCCCGTCGCTAACCCGACGCTCAGGCGTCGTGCAGCAGCTCGACCTCGAACGTAATGGTGGCGTTCAGGCTGCTGGCCACTGAGCAGTACTTCGTCGTCGCGAGGTCGACGAACCGCTCGGCCATCTCCGGGGCCAGGCCGGGCGCGTCGATGATGTGTTTGGCGTGGATGTCGGTGTAGTACGCCGGCACGCCGTCGTGGCGTTCGCCGGTGAGTTCGATGCGGTAACTCTCGAGCTCCAGGCGCCGCTTGCCGATCATCACCACCACATCGAACGCCGAGCACGACCCGAACGCGTTGAGCAGCACCTCCATGGGATTCATCCCGGTCTTGGCGTGCTCCTCGCCGTCGATCATGAACCGCTGCCCGTCGGGCGTCTCGGCCAGGAAGCGTTTCCCGACGATGTGGTGGACCGTGGCGTGTTTCGTGTTGGCCATGGTTCAGGATGCCCGCGGATCCGACTCGAAGCCACCGTCGGCAGCTCCTCAAATCCCGTCGCCCGGCCGGCTCCAATAGGGTGCGGAGGTGTTCGACCGACTGCTCTCACCGACCGCGATCGGCTCCATGGAGCTGCGCAATCGCATCGTGCAGGCCCCGATGGGGGTCGAGATGGTGGCGGGCGACGGCCTCGCCAACGAACCGATCATCGCGTACTACGAAGCTCGCGCCCGGGGTGGCGTCGGCCTCGTCATCACCGAAACCTGCGCGATGGATTACCCCAACGGGGCCAACTCGCGCCACCAGCTGGGCATGTCGAGTGACGACTTCATCCCCTCCATGCGCGAGCTGACCGACCGGGTGCACCGGCACGGCGCCAAGATCGCCGTACAGCTCGCCCACCACGGAAAGGTGTCGAGGGTCGACCGCGCCGAAGGCCGCGACATTCTCGTGCCCTCCATCACCGAATGGCACGGTTCGTACTCCATGATCGCCGACCTCACCCAGGAGGAGCTCGGCTGGATGGCGGCGGTGAACGGCGACGGGGGCGGCAAGCCCCGGGAGATGACCACCGACGACATCCTCGAGACGACGGACAAGTGGGCCGAGGCCGCCCGCCGGGCCCGCGACGCCGGGTTCGACGGCGTCGAGATCCATGCCAGTCACGGCTACCTGATCTCCGCGTTTCTCTCCAAACAGTGGAATACCCGCACCGACGACTACGGCGGCTCGGTCGAGGAGCGGTCGCGCTTTCTGGTCGAGGTCATCGAAGCCTGTCGGGCCCGGGTCGACGATGCGATACCGATCTGGTGCCGGCTCGACGCCATCGAGTACCTCACGCCCGAGGGCATCGTGTTCGACGACACCCGGGTCACCGCCCGGCTCGCCCAGGAGGCCGGCGCCGCGGCCATCCACCTCAGTGCCTACGGCGACAGCACATCAGCGTCCGCGTTCACCCTGGGCACCCTCCCCCACACCGAGGCCAAGCACCGGCATCTTTCCGCCCAGCTCAAGACCGACCTCGACATTCCCGTCATCGGGGTCGGCCGGGTGAAGCCGGAGGTCGGCGAACAGATGCTCGCCGAGGGCGAGGCCGACCTCATCGCCATGGGCCGCCAGCTGCTCGCCGACGCCGACACCGTCGCCAAGCTCACCGAAGGCCGCCCGGCGGACATCCGCCCCTGCATCAACTGCTACGTGTGCGTGGCCTCACCGTTCTTCGACCGTCGGGTGCACTGCGCGGTGAACCCGGCCCTCGGTAACGAGACCGAGCTGGGCGACGCCGACCGCACCCGAGCCGAGACCCCCAAACGGGTCGTGGTGGTCGGCGGCGGTCCCGCGGGCATGGAAGCCGCCCGGGTCGCCGCATCGCGGGGCCACACCGTCACCCTGTTCGAGTCCTCCGCCCAACTCGGCGGCGCGCTCCGATTCGCCGCCCTGGTGTACGAACCAAACCGCAAACTGCTCGACTGGCTCACCGGCCAGATGACCAGGCTCGGCATCGACGTGCGAACCAACACGCCGGCCACACCCGCCGCCATCGGGGCCCTGGCGCCGGACGAGGTCATCGTCGCCATCGGCGGGGCCCGCGAACGTTCCACCATCCCCGGCGCCGACCTCAAACACGTGGTCGACGGCGACGATCTCCGGAAGGTCCTCACCGGGTCGGGCGACGGCGATGCCACCAAGGTGCCGTTGGCCGGACGCCTCGCCGCCCGAGCCGGCCGCACCCTCGGACTCACCGCCGATGCCGACCGGCTCGCCAAACTCACCAAGCTCTACATGCCGTTGGGCGACGACGTGGTGATCATCGGCGGCGGCCTCGTCGGCATCGAGATCGCCGAATTTCTGGTCGACCGCGATCGCAACGTCACCGTCCTCGATCCCGGCCCGACCCTGGCCCCGGAGATGGCCCACCCCCGCCGCTGGCGGGTACTGACCGATCTACGGGATCACGGCGCCTCCCTCGTGACGGGGGCCGAGGTCACCAGCATTGACTCGGCCGCCGTGCGCTACCGGCTGGGCGATGAACGAACCAAGGAGGCCGCACCCGCGGACTCGGTGATCATCGCCACCGGCCTCGTCGCCAACCCGGCGCTCGACCGCTGGCGGTCGGTGGCCGGCATCGAAACGGTCATCGTCGGCGACGCTCCCGGCATCTCCTACCTCGAAGGCGCCATGCACACCGGCTTCCGGGCCGGACTCGACGTCGGGTAGCACCCTCCCCCGGGGCCCGTCCGTCAGCCGGAAGCGAGTGCGAACCGCATCGGCAGGTGCTTCAACCCGACGACGAAGGCCGAATGGATCTGGGCGGGGTCGCCGGCGAACTCGATCGACTCCAACCGGCGGGCCAGCTCGAGCCACAAGGCCCGCTGCGACCGCCGAGCCATGTTGGCCCCCAGACAGAAGTGTTCGCCGATTCCGAACCCGAGCTGACGGTTGGATTCGCGGTCGATCACGAACCGAAACGGGTCATCGAACACATCCTCATCGCGGTTCGCCGACGCATAGAACATGACGAGCGACTCCCCCGCGGCGATCTTCTGGCCCCGCACCTCGGTGTCGGCCGTCGCCGTGCGCTTCATGTAGTTCACCGGCGACGTCCACCGGCCGACCTCCTCGACCGCCTTGTCGATCAGGTCGGGGTTCTCCCGGAGCTTGCGCCACTCGTCGGGATGCTCCAGAAACGCCCGCATGCCACCGGCCAGGGCATTCTTGGTCGTGTCGTGCCCGGCGCTGAAGATGATCAGGTAGTACCCGACCGTCTCCATCGGCCCGAGCGGCTCACCGTCGACCGTGGCGGTGGCGAGCACCGTCGCGAGATCGTCTCGCGGGTTGGCCCGCCGATCCTGAATGATCGCATCGAACATGGCGTACAACTCCATGCCCAGTTCCATCGTCGCCTGCTCGCGATCGTCGCCCTCGCGCTGCAGGTCGGGGTCATCGATCGCGAACAGCTGGTTGGTGAGGCGCAGGATGTCGGGCTCCTGCTCGCGGGGCACACCGAGCATGTGGGCCAGAATCCGCAGCGGGTGGGCGGCGGCTATGTCGGTGGCGAAGTCACATTCCCCGCCGGCCAAGCCCGCGAGTTCGTCCACCAACTCGCGCGCGCTGAGCTCGATCTCGTCGTCGAGCGATCGAATCGCTCGCGGCGTGAAAGTCGGGCTCGCGACCTTGCGCACCGCCCGGTGCTCGGGTGGGTCCATCTGGATGATGACCCGCATCGAACCGAAGGCACTCTCCTCCAGGTTCGCCCGCTGTACGCGTCGGATTACCGTGATGCCGGGGCCCGACGCGAACAGTTCGGGCTGGGTCGAAATATCGACGATGTCGGCGTAGCGGGTGATCGCCCAAAACGGCTCGAACCCCTCGGGCTCGCACCAGTGCACCGGAGACTCGTTCCGCAGCCGCGTCCAGAGGTCGTGCGGCGCCCCGTGCTCGGCGTAGTAGTGCGGCGAGATCAGCTCGCTGCCGTCGGTGATGGTCATGACCTTTTCCGATCCCTTGTCGTGCTTTGGCGCGCGGCCCCGCCACACGCTCCATGCAACCTACGTCGCCCGGCTCAGGGCGACCATCTCGCCGGATATGCGTCGCGTAGGCTCGCCCCGTGCGGTTCACCGACGAGCGGAACGACAGCGAGGGCGATTCCTTCGTCGCCGTGTTGCGCTCCGGCCAATGGCTGCTGTTCGCCCTGGCCGCCGCGGGGCTTGCGTGGCTGGGCTGGGCGATCGTGGTCGGCGTTACCGATCGGGGCGAACCGATCGAGTACCTCATCGTCGCCGCGGTATGGCTGGGCCCGGCGATTCTCTGCTGGCCGTACCTGAAGCTGGTGTACTGGCGAGATCACCGCTTCGTGGTGTCGGCCACCCGCGTTTCGAGGGGCCTGGTAGGAGGCGGATTTGATGCGGTCGTCGAGGTCGGCGGCCGCGACATGGTCACCGTGGCGCAGGGTCGGCTCACCAGCCGCCAACGTCGGAGGGGCTCGGACTACAAGGTCTACGACGTCCGTGTCGGCTCCGAGCCCGTGCTCACCAAGATCCACAGCAAACGTTGCGCCACCCAGCTCGCCGACCGTCTCCAGCACTCCATCGACGCCCACCGCCGCGCCGCGCAGAACTCAGGTTGAGGCGGACGCCTCGGCCGCCGGGGGTCGGTTGAGCTACGCCCAGGCCCGGTCGATCAGGGCCTGGTCCTCGTCGTACAACCAGCACTCGGCGAGGGCGGGTCCGGCGATCCGGAAACGCAGGACTCGTCGGATCTCGCGTGCCTCGCCGTCCACGGTGAGCGACTCGGTGACCACCAGAACCGCAGCGTCGGGACCGGCGAGCACCTCGTCGACCGACAGCAGCTTGCGCGGTGCCTTTGCCCCCACGGCGAGCAGCGTGGCGACGGCGGCATCCCGACCCACGTGGTCGCCGCTGTGGGGGTTGTCGCCAAAGTAGTGCAGCGTAAAGTCGTCGCCGTAGCACCCAAGGATGCCGTCGAGATCCTCGTCCAGCCACGCCTTCGCGTACCGCTCGACTACTTCACGGGCGTTGGCCGTCGCATCCCCGAGATCTTCCATGAGCGGAAGCTACCGAGCAACCGGGGACCGCAGCAATGACCTCAGGAGGTCATTGCGCCGAGTCCGAGCGCGTCGCGGGTCTCGCCCAGCGTCTTCAGATACGTGTCGGCGTCGACGTAGTTGGCGTGGCGCTCCGAATCCACGTACCGGTGGCCGGCGGTGAGATCGGGCCGATGCGAGCGCTTGCGTTCCCGCATCGTTCGAGCCCGGTTCGAACCCTCCGGCGCAGTGGCGTCCGCCACGATCAGTTCGGCCATCAGGTCGAACGCGGTGTAGGCCGCCGACGCAAACTCGATGAACCCCAGCACGGCCAGGTTCTCGTGGTTGCGGGCGAACATCCCGAGGTACAGGTCGGGCCGCCCACCGCGCGTTTCGAGCATGCCGTCGGCGAGGAACGGGCTGGCGTGCTGATAGCCCGTCGCCGCGATCACCAGGTCGACCTGTTCCCGACTGCCGTCGGCGAATACCACCGAGTCGCCGTCGAACCGGTCGACATCGCCCTTGGCTATGCAGTCGCCGTGGCTCAGGTAGTGCAGGATCTGGGTGTTCATGATCGGGTGCGACTCGAACAGGCCGTGGTCGGGCTTGGGTAGTCCGAAGCGCCGCAGGTCGCCGTTGATCGCCCGCAGCAGCGCGCCGAACACCTTCTGCGAAACCTTGAACGGCACGTGCGGACCCTCCGACGCGAAGACGTCGGCCGGTTTACCCATGATGTGCTTCGGGATGAAGTGATAGCCGCGGCGCACGCTGAGAAACGCCTGGTCGGCGGCGAACGACGCGTCGCAGGCGATGTCGACCCCCGAATTACCGGCGCCGACCACCAACACCCGCCTGCCCGCGAACTCCGCTGGCGACCGGTAGGTGCTGGAGTGCCTGACCTCGCCATCGAAGTCGCCCGGCCAGGTGACCTGATTGGGCACCCAGGTCACGCCGTTGGCGCACACCAGATACCGGGCCTGGCGGGTCGAACCATCGCTCAAGGAGAGCTGCCACATACCCTCGTCGAGCCGGGCCTCGGTGACCTCGGTGTTGAACGTGATGTTGCGCCGCAGGTCGAACCGGTCGGCGAACCCCCGGATGTAGTCCAGCAGTTGGCGGTGGTCCGGGTAATCGGGATAGTCGTCGGGCATCGGGAAGTCCGGAAACCCGGACAGGGTGCGCGACGAGATGAAGTGCGCCGACTCATACATCGGTGACCCCGGCGCGTCGATGTCCCAGATGCCGCCAACGTCGTGATGGCGCTCGAAGATCTCAAAGGTCGCCGCACTGCCGTCGAGACGACGGGCCAGCGTCAGCCCCGCCGGCCCTGCGCCAACGACGGCAATATCGAGAACGGCCGCGGATTCCATCGCCTCACCGTATCGTCGGGTCGGCGGCCAAAGACCCACGAACCGGCACCGGTTAGGCCAGCTTGCCCTTGACCAGGTCGGCAACCGCCCGGCCGTCGGCTCGGCCGGCCACCGCCGCGTTGACCGCCTTCATCGCGTTGCCCATATCGGCCTTGACCGTGAAGCCGTTGTCGGCCAGGACCTCGTCGACCAGTGCCTCGAGCTCGCCTTCGTCGAGGCCCTTGGGGAGATACCCCTCAAGGATCGCCAGCTCGGCCAGCTCGGCGGCCTCCTGCTCGGTGCGCCCGGCATCGGCAAACGCCTCCGCGGCCTCGACCCGACGCTTGGCCTGGGCGGCGATGACCTTCTGCACGCCGGCGTCGTCGAGTTCGGCGGGCCCCTTGCCCGACGTCTCGGCTTCCTGCACCGCGGTAATGACCGAGCGAAGGGTGCGCAGCACGTCGGCGTCCTTGGCCTTCATGGCGGTCTTGAGGTCTTCGCGGATCGTGTCCATCAACATGTCGCCATGATGGCCGATCCGGGCCGCGCCCGCTGGCCATTGCCATCTACTGCTGCCCGCCGCTGCCGCCCTCGAGCGGTGCGAGGGCCCGGGGTGCTCGGGTCCGGGCCGGGCCCGATGTCAGACCTGCGAACTCAACCCTGCGAACTAGCCCTGCGAACTCAGCCCTGCGAACTCAGCCCTGCCGACCAAGCCACGCAACGATGTGGCTCGCCACCTCGATCGGCCGCTCGACGGGAAGCGCATGGGCGGCATCGGCAATGGTCACGAGCTCGGCCCGCTCGCCGACCTCGGCCACCAGCATCTCGCCGTTGGCGGGTGGGGCCGCCCGGTCGGCGCCGCCCTGCACGATGAGCATCGGTGCGTCGCCTGCGGTCCACCACTCCTCGAGCGGGGGCAGCACGAACGTGCGGTACAGGCGCCCGGCCCCGGGACCGCTGGACTCCAGCCACGCATCGGGATCGCCGGTGGGTTCGAAGTACGCCCGCCGGAGAGCATCGCGGCGCTCATCGAGCGGGGCGTCGCGGTCACGAACGATGGCCAGGTCGTCGAGGTTCTCCGGCGGCACGATTCCCCCGGCCGCCATCAGGACCACCCCCGCCACCAGCTCGGGCCGATCGGCGGCCAGACACCGCATCACCCGATTCCCGAAGGCGTGACCGGCGACGAAAGCGGGGGCGGCGTCCAGCGCCTCGATGACGACGGCGGCGTCGGCAGCCAGCTCGTGCAGGCTCAGGCTTTCGACCTCGCCCGGCGACTCGTGGCAGCCCCGCGGGTAGATCAGCGCGGGACGGTAGCCGGCCGCGACCAGCTCCTGACCCAGCGGGATGAGATCCCGCCCAGGGCGACTGCCTCCCGGCCAGCACACCACGGTCGGTCCGGCCGATCCCATCACGTCGACGGCCACCGACGCCCCGTCGACCGCCACATCGACCCGCTCCACGACAACCTCACCCATCCCCAAACCCTAATTCCCCCACCGCGAACCATCTGGTGCCAGGCACCAGATGGTTCGCGGTGTTCAGATCCAGCGGCGAACCGTGGCGAAATAGCGTGGCGCCTGGTCCGGGAAGAGTTGCCGCAGGTAGCGCTCCTCGGGGAGCACAGCACCGAAGTGCAGGACCAGGGCCAAGACCACGGCGACCGCAACGAAAAGGTGGTTGGCGGTCAGCATTCCCGCACCGATCACCACACCGATCATGGCGACATACATAGGGTTCCGGCTGAACCGATAGGGACCCGAACGCACGACCCGGAGGGTCGGTGACAGCGGCCGTACCGGGGTTCCCGCCGACCGAAAGGCCCGTCCGGCTGCGACGATGACCAAGGCCGACGCGGCGATGACGGCGAGACCGCCAGCCACGTGCGGACCGGAGACCCGGTAGCCACCCATCACGGATGGCAACGCCAGAACGGCGCCCACCGCAGCGGCCAGCGCGATCGGAGGTGGCACCACCATCGCCACCTTCGATCGCTCTGATTTCGCATCATTCATTTGCTGGTGTTTCTCCTTGACTCTCCGGACAAGGTATATCAGGACCCTGATATCCTGCAACAATGGACGACCGACCGCAGCCGACACTGGAAACCCTGCTCGGCTACTCGATAAAGCGAGCGCAGCACACGCTGCGCATCGCCCTCGACCGACAACTCGCCGAGGTCGGGCTGACCACGCCGCAGTACACGGCGCTGTGCTTCATCCAGAGCGTTGGACCCTCGTCGAATGCCGACCTCGCCCGAGCGGGGTTTGTCACTCCCCAGACCATGCACGCCGTCCTCACCGGCTTGGAGGCCAGTGATTTCCTGGAGCGGCACCCCCACCCGGACAGCCGAAAGATCATCCTGTTCGACCTCACCACGGCCGGCGCCCGGCAGCTTTCCGAAGCCCACATGCTCGCGGCGGTTATCGAAATGACGATGTTCGCTCACCTCGACCGGACCGAGCAGCGACGCTTGATGAAGCAGCTGGTGACGGCGTCCGAGGCCCTCGACGCTCTCCGCTAAGACCCCAAAGCCACGCCGCGTTTCCGCCCATCGCGAACCATCTGGTGCCTGGCACCAGATGGTTCGCGGTTAGCGTTTTGCCTCGTCGGCGATTCGCTTCTTGGTGGCGGCCCAGGAGCAGATGGGGCACTGGGTCAGGTCGTGATTGCGGGCCGGGCAGTACTCCCGACCGAAAAAGATGATCTGGAGGTGGCGCCGGTTCCACGTGTCCTCCGGGAACACCGCCTTGAGGTCGCGCTCGGTGCGCTCGACCGTCGTGTCGTTCGACAACCCCCAGCGGGCCGCCAGCCGATGGATATGGGTGTCGACGGCAAAGGCCGGCACGCCGAACGAACCGGCCATCACCACGCTCGCCGTCTTGTGGCCCACGCCGGCCAACGACTCGAGAAAATCCCAGTCCGGGTATATCTCACCCCCGGCATCGAGAATCTGAAACGCCATCTTCGACAGGTTCTTCGCCTTCGTGGGCGCCAGGCCGATCTCCTTGATCAGCTCCAGGATCTCCTCCGGCGCCAGCTCCGACATCTTCTCGGGCGTATCCGCGGCGGCGAACAGCGCCGGGGTCACCTCGTTGACCTTCTTGTCGGTCGTCTGCGCCGACAGCGCCACCGCCACCAGCAACGTGTAAGGATCCTTGTGATCCAACGGCACCGGCGGGTCCGGATACAACTCGTCGAGCATCTCGCCGATGCGATCGGCCTTGTCCTGGCGCTTCATGCCCGGACCCTACCGGCTCGACCGACCGGCGACCCTACGGCGCCGCCTGCCGATCCTGGCTCGAACCGGCCGGGAAGGTGGCAATCACCACGACCGCGCTCAGCAGATAACACGCCGCCACCCACACCCAGGCGTTCCGGTACCCGCTGAAGTCCAACTCGCTCGCCCCCAGCGCGATGAGCGCAATCGCCACCGAGATGCCCAGCGCGTACGCCGCCTGCCGGATGGTCGCGTACGTGGCGTTCGCCACCCCGAACTTCGGGGGCGGAATGTCGCTCAACCCGGCGCTGGTCCACGTCGCCACCGTGAGCCCGATACCCGCCCCCGTCACCAGGCCCAGCGGCACGAAGACGTCGAACACGTGCGGTTCGGCGCTGAGAAACAGGGCGTAGCTCCCGTAGCCGATCGCGCACAGCACCGCCCCGGTGGCCAACACCCAGCGATGGCCGAACCGATCGGCGAGCGAGCCCGAGATCGGCGACACGATCGCGGCGACGATCGGTGCCGGAACCAACGCCAACCCGGTCGTGCGGATCGATTCGCCCCACAGCTCCTGGAGCACCAGCGAGTTGATGAGGAAGCCGGCGGTGAAGGCGAACCCGAAGAACACCGTGCCCAGACTCGCGCTCCAGAACGACCGGTACGAAAACAACTCGAGCGCGATGAGCGGCTCGGGGTGATCACGCGAACGCCGGATCAGCATCGGGAACAGCACCAGCCCGACGACGAACAGGCCCAGTACCCGGGCGTCCGTCAGCCCCCACGCCTCGCTCTGCACGATGGCGAACATCACCAGCCCGACAGCGGCCGTGCCGATGACCACGCCGAGCAGATCGATGCGCCCCGTCGCATCGGGGTCCGACGACTCCCGCAGCAGCCGAGGTCCGAGCACGAGCACCAACAGACAGATCGGCACATTGATGAGGAAGATCGCCCGCCAGTTGAACGCGTCGATCAGCGTCGAGCCGAGCACCGGGCCAACGAGCGCGCCGAGCGAGCCGGCCGCACCGCCGATGCCGATCGCCGTGCTGCGCTTGGAGGGTGGGAAATCCGGCAACACCACCGCGAACCCGGCCGCGGCCACCACCGAGCCGCCCAGCGCCTGGACGACCCGCGCCGCGATCAACAGCTCGACGGTCGGAGCCAGGCCCGACAGCAACGAACCGACCATGAACACGGCCACGCCGGGAAGAAACACCCGGCGCCGACCGAGGCTGTCCGCCAGCCGACCGGCCACCATGAGGAAGGCGCCGACGGTGATGTTGTATCCCGAGATGACCCAGCTGAGCGCGCCGCGGCTCACGTCGAAGTCGTCGCGGATCGACGGAAACGCCACGTTCACCGCCGAGATGTCGATCACGACCAGGAAGGTCACCATCGTCGACACGCCCAGGGCGATCCACGCCTGGCGCGACACCGCGGGACTCGGGTCGGTCTGCGGGTTGGACGTCACCCGGTGACAACGGCTGGCATCACGATGAGGGTAGCGGCGGCGGGTCGACCCGCGCCCCGTCAGCCACCACCAAAAACTGACGGTCGCCGTCGTTCGACGGCTCCCTCCGCTCGGGCGGCCCGTCGCCCGCCTCCCCGATCAGCTTGGCCGCGCCCTCCGGCGCGTACTGCAGGATGTACGCCTTGCGCACCGCGTCGGTCGTGTTGGGCCCCGTCAGGTGGGGCGTCAAAGACGAGAACACCACCACGCTCCCCTTCTCGACCTCCACGGTCACCGCGTCGGGGTGGTCGGCGAAGCACTCGAAACCCAGCGGGTCGACGTAGGTGTGCGTCAGTGTTCCGCCCCGGTGCACCCCCGGCACGACCCGCGGGCATCCGTTGTCGGCGGTGGCATCGGTGAGCGCCACCCAACAGGTGAGGTACTGCTGCGGGTCGACGTAGCCGTACCCGTTGTCCTGGTGAAACGGAAACCGCCGGGGCTTCTCCGGGTACTTGTAGACGATCTGGTCCCAGTACAGCCGAGCGT
>CALHYX010000060.1 GCA_938041035.1 uncultured Acidimicrobiales bacterium
GACGTGCGGTTCGACCACGACGGTACCCAACCTCGGCAACAGCGTCTGGACCAACAACCCCGCGGTCGCCTACGCCGACGCCCGCTGGTCGAGCGGCCGCTTCTACGTGGCCCCCGGCGTCCACACGATCACCATCGTCGTCACGGCGTCACCTTGGGGCTCCGGGGGAGCGTTCTACCGTTTCGGGCGCTGTTAAGTCGCGTCGCTAGTCGCGTCGACGCACGCGCACCTTGATGGGGGTCGATCCGAGATCGAATGCCTCCTTTAGGCTGCGCTCGAGGTACCGGACATAGGTCGACGGCAGCTCCTTGTTGGCAAACAACGTGAACGTCGGCGGATCGGTCGCGCCCTGGGTGGCATAGAGCACCCGACCGCCCGACGGCGCGGGCTGTGCTGCCTGCGCCCGGCGAATCGCATCGTTCACCTGCCGGGTCGGAATTCGACGTGAATAGTCCGCGATCGAGTCGGCCAACGCCGGCCACAGGCGATGGACACCCTTCCCCGACAGGGCGCTGATCCGCAGCACCGGGGCATCGCCGATGAAGTGCAACCGTTTGCCCAGTTGGCGGGTCATGTCCTCGCGCTGCTCGGCATCGAGCAACTCCCACTTGTTGAGCAGCACGACGATTGGGCAACCAGCGGCGTCGACTCGCTCCGCGAGGCGCTGGTCCTGATGGGTGACGCCGACGGTCGAATCGATCACCAGTAGGGCCACGTCGGCGCCGTCGACGGCTCGCAGCGCCCGCACCGCCGAGTAGTACTCGGTGTCTTCGTCGATCTTGGCCCGCCGGCGCATGCCCGCGGTGTCGATGAAGCGAACGGGCCCGTCCCTGGTATCGATCACCGTGTCGACGGTGTCGCGCGTCGTCCCAGGTCGATCGTGAACCACGGACCGGTCGGCACCGATCACCTGGTTGAACAGCGTTGACTTCCCGACGTTGGGTCGGCCGACGATCGCGACGGCGAACAACCGGGGGCGGCCGTCATCTTCGAGCACGGGACCGTTGATGCGCTCGTCGTCGGATTCGACGTACTCGGGAAGCTTGGCGACGACGGCGTCGAGGAGATCTCCCGCACCCCGACCGTGCAGTGCGCTGACCCCGATCGGTTCGCCGAGGCCCAGGGACATGAACTCCCATATGGCGTGCTCGTGCATCGAGTCGTCGACCTTGTTGGCAACGACGAACACCGGGCGGTCGACCTGTAGCAGCAGCTCGCCGACCCGCGCGTCCTCGTCGGTCAGCCCGACCGAGGCGTCGACCACCAACAAGATCACATCGCCTTCGGCTATCGCCTTCTCTGCCTGCCCGCTCACCTTGTCGTCGAGCTCATCGCCCTTGACCATCCAACCGCCCGTGTCGACGACGAGGAACTGTGACCCCTGCCATTCGGCCTCGACCGTCTTGCGGTCGCGCGTGACGCCGGGTCGGTGTTCGACGATTGCCTCGCGGCGGCCGAGGATGCGGTTCACCAGTGTGGACTTTCCCACGTTGGGTCGGCCGACGATGACCACCGTTGGCTTCTCGGTCGTGAGGGGGCGCTCGGTGTCCATCAGCGGACCTCTGACTCGTTGGTGATGGTGTCGTTGGTGATCGTGTCGTTGGTGATGGTGTCGGGGGTGGAGCGGGGAGCACGGTCGAGGCCGAGAGCTCGGCGCAGGGCGATGCCGTCGGCGGGGATGATCTCGACCGGCCGGGGCAGGGTATCGGGGCTGACCCCATCGAGGAATCGGCCGTTGCTCAGACACACGTCGGGCAACAGGTAGCGGTGCCCGGCCGGCTCGTCGGCCAATACGCGGGTCAGGTCCGCGCCGGTGAGCAGCCCGCTCACCCCTGTGTTGCCACCAAAGAAGTCGTTGCGGACCGGAATGACCCGCACATCGTCGCGGTCGAGCTCGGCGACGAGGGGCGCGATCACGGCCGCACCGAGCTCACCGGTCAAGATGGCGACCGGCGCGTCGGCCCGCGGTCGCAGCTGCACCATGGTCGAGCCGTCGACCCGCGGCGCCCGGTACCCCTGCGCCGGGGCTCCTTCGACCCAGTTGAAAAACCCCGGAGCTACCCCAGTGGCCTCTTCGGCCTCCCCGGTGAACTCTCGTTCGAAGGTTCGTGCCATGCCGATGCCATCTTCGTGCATCGCGAAGTCTTCGTAGTGCTCGACGGGCGGGAACGGCCGCTCGGCCAGCAGGTAGTACTCGTCGGCCGCAAAGACCAGACGCCGGCCGAGCACGGTGGCGAAGGTCGCCTGCCAGTCCTCGACGATGTCCACCACCGCCTGCGCCTCGGCGAGGGTATGGGGACGCATGCGCTGCTCGGGGTTGAAGCGGCTCACCCCGAGGGGCACCACGCACACCGAAGCCAGCTCGGGGTACTGCTCGAACACCCCGGCGAGGGTTTCGTCGAGCACCGCGCCGTCGTTGATTCCGGGGCACACCACGACCTGGCCGTGCACCTCGATGTCGTGGTCGAGCAGCTGGCGCAGCCACCGCAGGCTCGTGGCGCCGCGGCGATTGCGGAGCATCTCCACCCGCAGCTCGGGGTCCGTGGCATGGATGCTCACGTTGATCGGTGACAGGTTCTCGGTGATGACCCGCTCGAGGTCAGCCTCGGTGAATCGGGTCAATGTGGTGTAGTTGCCGTACAGAAACGACAGCCGGTAGTCGTCGTCCTTCAGATACAGGCTCTTGCGCATCCCCGGCGGCAGTTGGTAGATGAAGCAGAACTCGCAATGGTTGTCACAGGTCCGAACCTGATCGAATAGGGCGGAGTCAACCTCGACGCCCAACGGCTCTCCGGCCGCCTTCTCGATCTCGAGATCGAAGGTCAGGCCACCCCGACCGACCTCGAGAAGGACTTCGGGCTCGTCGGTGAGTACCTGGTACTCGATGACGTCGCGAGGTGAGACCCCGTTGAGGGTCAACAGTTCGTCGCCGATCTGCAGACCGGCGCGGTCAGCGGGTGACGAGGGGGCGACGGCGAGAACCCGCGGCGTGGACATAACGGCTCCAGGGTACGACCTGACGCTCGAGATGGGTCTGCCGGACGCGACAACTTGTCCGATCATCCGAGCCGGGGTCGGGTGCTCCGGGCGCGCTAGTTCTTGCGCAGGCGCACCTCGGTCACCGCATGATCGGCGCCCTTGGTCAAGATGAGGTCCGCCCGCTCCCGGGTCGGTGCGATGTTCTCCACCAGATTCCGGTGGTTGATGTCGACCCAGATCGAGTGGGCCACCGCCTCGGCCTCGGCATCGGACAGCGCGGCGAAGTGTTGAAAGAACGACTCGGGCCGGGTGAAGACCGATTCCCGCAGCGTCATGAAGCGTTCGACGTACCACTGCTCGATCACCGCCGAGTCGGCATCGACGTAGATCGAGAAGTCGAAGTAGTCCGACACGAACGCTGCCCCCGCCGGGGGGACGGACGGCCGAGCAGGGGCCTGGAGAACGTTCAGACCCTCCACGATCAACACGTCGGGCCGGTCGACCACGACCTGTTCACCGTCAACGATGTCGTAGGTGATGTGGGAATAGACCGGGGCGCCGACGTGCGGTTCGCCCGACTTCACCGACTGGAGGAACCGCACCAGACGCCCGGTGTCGTAGGACTCGGGGAAGCCCTTGCGTTCCATCAGGCCACGAGCGTCGAGTTCGGCGTTGGGCAACAAGAAGCCGTCGGTGGTGACCAGGTCGACCCGGGGGTGATCCGGCCACTGCGCCAACAGCGCCTGGAGCACCCGGGCCGCCGTGCTCTTGCCGACCGCGACCGATCCGGCGAGACCGATGACAAAGGGCACCGGGTCAGGCTCGGAACCGACGAACACATCGGTGACCTCGGCCAGTCGCTGCGTGGCGACGATATGCAGGTTGAGCAGCCGGCTGAGCGGTAGATAGATGTTGGTGACCTCGTCGAGGTCGAGTCGGTCGTTGATACCCCGCAGGACCGCCACGTCGTCGTCATCGAGGGCGAGTGGCGTCGATGCCCGCAGTTCGGCCCAGTGGCTCCGACCGAAGGTCTCATAGCGAGATAGCACCCCGACAGGGTGCCTCACGGGGATCGATTTCGACGAAACGGAGCGCCCGGTGCCCGGCCCCGACCGGCCGGGCGGGGCGAGGCGACGCCGGGGCGCGAATGGACGCCGCTGGAAAAACCCGTGTCAAATAGTGTTCATGGAAAATCCACAAGCGCTCGTCTTGGGGGCAGTCGCTTCTGTGGTCACGGTTCTCGCACTCATCCTCGGGGGTATGTGGGTATTCGGTGGCGACGATGGCCCGGAGACCGAAGAGGTACTCAGCGGTTCGACCACCAGTGGTCCCGATCGAGTGGCCCCACCCACCAGCCAGCCGGCGGCAACCACCTCGGTGGCGCCCGCATCGTCGGTCACCGTACCGGTGTCGGTGACCGCCACGGGTACGACGATCGTGAGCAGTATCGCTCCGCCACCCCCTCCCCCGCCGCCACCACCACCGGGGACCACCGCTGCACCGACCACCGCTGCACCGACCACCACCGCCGCACCGACGACGACAGCAGCTCCGACCACGACCACCGGCGCCGATCAACCCATGGTCGTCACCATCGGTACGTCGGGTGGGCTCACCGCCGGCACCGAGATGTCGGTCACGGTTTCGGCCACGGACCCGGACGGCAACGGCGTTGACGTGTGCCCGTCGATCGACTTCGGTGACGGCAGCCCCGACCCGCTCGCCTGCACCGCGGCGTGCACCAACGCCGGCGATTCCGCCGGGCCCGGGTCGAGCCACAGCTACACCTACAAGCACACCTACGCGTCGGCGGGCTCGTACACGATCGCGGTGACGGTTACGCCGCAAACCTGCGACGCGGCGCCGTTCGATCAGCCCGGATCGAACGCCCTGACGGTCGAGATCGTGCCGCCCAAGCCGGTTGCCGTGCCACCGCCACCGACCACCACCGCCGCACCCACGACGACAGCTGCTCCCACCACGACCGGCGCCCCGGACGACAGCACTGCTCCCTAGCCGGAGATCCTGCGAGGAGCACCGGCAATCTGGTCGTCGAGCCGCCGGGGCCGGCCACCGCGGCGGTTACGAGGCGACGGTGAGGCTGCGAAGTTGCTCGACGTGGTCGTCGACATGGTCGGGCAGGAACTCGAGGATGTCCTGCACGCTGATCTCGCCATCGAACTCGTGGACGCCGATTCGTTCGAGTTCGACGGAACGGACCTCGGTGATCTGGGTCCGCAGGTACTGATAGGTCCAGATCAGTCGGTCGATGCCGTCGGCAAAGGCCATCTCCCGGTACCCCTCGATGCGGCCGGCGTCATCGGTGACGAAGTCGCCAAAGCTCGGCATGTCCATCTCCCGGATGACCTTCAGTCGGGCGCCGAAGACGGTGTAGCTGTCGGCGAGATGGCCGGCCACCAGTTGGGCCGAGAACTGCAGTTCGCTGCAGTAGTCGACAAAGTGCCCGTGGGTGACCAGTTGGTCGTAGCACTCGACGGTGAGGGACGTGTTGGTCCACCCGGTGTCTCCGAAGTTTCGGATCGCCGTTATCGCCCGCTGTTGCGCGGCATCGAGTCGTTCGACCGTCTGGTCGAGAAACCCCCGTACTTCCACACCGGAGACCGTAGCCGCTGCCGGGCCGCGGACCGGGGATACTGACACTAACATCATTTAGTCGAACAATCGGCTCGGCCGGGCACGAATTCTGAGCCCATCGGCCGGGCGGCGGAGCCGCGGTGCCCTAACCTGGCCCGGTGAACGTCGATCGAATTCTGCTCGCCGCGCCACGAGGGTTCTGTGCCGGGGTCGAGATGGCCATCAAAGCCCTGGCGTGGATGGTTCGATCATTCGATCCACCGGTGTACTGCTACCACGAGATCGTGCACAACCAGCTCGTCGTGCGCCGATTCGAAGATCTCGGTGTCATCTTCGTCGATGACATCGCCGAGGTTCCGGAGGGTCGACCGGTCATGTTGTCGGCCCATGGCAGTGCCCCCGAGGTCGTGGCCGCGGCCGAACAGGCCGGCGGATACGTGGTCGACGCCGTGTGCCCCCTGGTCACCAAGGTGCACCACGAGGTAAAGGTCCGCGCCGGCAAGGGGTATCAGATCGTGTACGTCGGCCACGAGGGCCACGAGGAGGCGGTCGGCACCATGGCCGTCGCTCCCGACGCCATCCATCGAGTCGAGTCGGCGGCGGAGGTCGATGCGCTTCCCTCGTTTGAACAACCGGTGGCGCTGCTCGCCCAGACCACCCTGTCGCATCGCGACTGGGAAGAGGTGCTCGTCGCCACGGGCGAGCGGTTCCCCGATATGTGGATGCCCGGTCGCAGCGACCTGTGTTTCGCGACCACCAACCGGCAGTCCGCCCTGATGGAAATCGCCCCGCAGTGCGACGCCGTCATCGTCATTGGATCGGCCAACTCCTCCAACACCGTGGCCCTCGCCAAACTCGCCGTCGAGTCCGGCTGTGAACGGGTCTTCCGGGTCAACGGCGCCGAAGAGCTCCCCGACGACCTCGAGGGCACGGTCGGCGTCACCGCCGGAGCTTCCGCGCCGGAGGAGCTCGTCAACGCCATCATCGAACGGCTCAACCCGGCCGAAGGGGTGAGCGAGGTGCGCATCACCGAGGAGGACGAGTACTTCCCTCCGCCCCGCAGCATGCGCGATCTGCTCCAGTCGATCGACGACTTTGCCACACTGGCCTTCGGCGGCCCTATGAACGCCCGGCCGCCGGTGAACGACCGGCACCTGCACGCAAGCGACGTGCTGGCCGGCCTGGAATAGCGTGACCGGCCCGCCGGAGCCTCCCGTCGAGATCTCCGAGCACCAGCGCGCCAGGGCGGCGACGTTCCGGCGCCTGCACCACGAGGGCACCTTCGTGATGCCGTGCGCCTGGGATGCCGGTTCGGCCCGCATGCTGGCCTCCTGCGGGTTCGCCGCCCTCGGCACCACCAGCGGAGGGGTGAACTGGAGCCGGGGGCGCCCCGACTACGTGTACTCCGTCGACCGGCGCGAGATGTTGGCCGACTACGCCCCCATTGCCGCGGCCGTCGATCTCGCAGTGAGCGCCGACCTCGAGAACGGTTACGGGCCTACCGCACCCGACGTCGCCGCCACGGTGGCGGCGTCGATCGGCGCCGGATTCGTCGGCGGGAGCATCGAAGACCAGTCGAGCGATCCCAAGCCCGGCCTGTTTCCGATCGGCGAGGCGGTCGAACGTATCGCCGCCGCCCGCGCGGGCGCCGACGCCCTCCTCCCCGACTACACGATCACGGCCCGGGCCGAGTCGTTCTTCGGCGGCGTAGATCGACCGTTCGCCGATGCCGTCGACCGGGCGAATCGCTACCTCGAGGCCGGCGCCAATTGCATCTTCGTCCCGGGCCCGGCCGATCTCGCCACCATCGCCGCACTCGTCGCTGAGGTCGTTGGCCCGGTGAGCGTGGGCATCGGGTCGGGGGGCGGGGCGCTGACGCTGCCCGATCTCGAGAACATCGGCGTTCGGCGGGTGAGCACGGGCGGGGCGCTGCCGAGGGCAATCTATGCACTCATTCGCGACGCTGGCCGAGAGATGCTCGACGACGGCAGATTTGGCTTCAGCGCCCACGTCGTCGCCGAACCCGCGATCAACGAACTGATGGCAACGCCACCGCCGGGCCGCAACGGCGACGCTACCGGGTGAGCGCTCGCGCCTCGTCGTACAGGCGCTGAATCTCGTCGCGAACCTGCTCGGTGTGCGCCGAGACGCGCTTGCGCGACACTCGTCCGTTCACCGGTTCCGGTGGCGGAATGGGACGGCCGATCACAAACGTCAACTTTCGGGGGAAGACGAACTTGGCGCCCCTGGGCATCGCCCGGTCGCTGCCGCCGATACCCACCGGCACGATCGGCACCTGCGCCCGGGCGGCGATGAACGCGGGCCCGTCGTGCATGACCTCGAGGTCGACATCGGTGCCGTCCTGGCGGCTCCCCTCGGGGAACATCACCAACGGTTCGCCACGCTCGAGCACCATCTGTGCGGCGCGCATGGCTTCGCGGTCGGCCGTACCCCGCTGCACGGGGAAGCCTCCCATACAGTGCAGAAACCAGGCACCGATCCGGGTGTTGAAGAACCGCTCACCCCCCATAAACCGCAGGATTCTCGGGGTGATTGCGGTCACTACCGGCGTGTCGATGTAGGACCGGTGCACGGGTGCGAGGATGAAGCCGCCCGTCTTGGGAATGTTCTCCCGCCCGACCACCTCGGAGCGAAAGTACACCCGCATCAGCCCCGCCAGAGCGACCCGCAGCACCGAATAGGTCCAGCGGTGGGAGCGGCGCATCTCACCGCCGAGCGGTTCCTCGGCTTCCACGATCAGCGTTCGCTCAGGTGGGCCGCGATCGCATCGACGACCCCCTCGATCGACAGGTCCGACGTATCCACGGTCACGGCGTCGTCGGCCTCGGTGAGCGGGCTTTCGTCCCGACCGGTGTCGACGGTATCGCGGCGGGCGATGTCGGCCGCGACCTCTTCGTAGCTCAAACCGGTGGCCTCGTTGGCCCGACGCTCCGCGCGCACCTCCGGCCGAGCGGTGAGGTACACCTTGAGCCGGGCATCGGGGAACACGACGGTGCCTATGTCGCGCCCTTCGAGCACTCCTCCCCCGCGCCGCCGGGCCCACTCGCGTTGCCGGCGCACGAGTTCGACTCGCACATCGGCGATGGCGGCGACCACGGAAACCGCCTCGCTGACCTCCGGGCCGCGAATTTCGGTGGTGGCATCGATGCCGTCGACGATCACCCCGGCTTCGCTCACGTCGATCCGTACCGATCGGGTCATCTCCACCACCCGGTCCGCATCGGCGGGGTCGATGCCCTGCGAGATGGCGGCGAAGGCCACCGCTCGATACATCGCGCCCGTGTCGAGGTAGTCCAGGTTGAGGCGGCGGGCCAGTGCCTTGGCGATGGTGGACTTCCCCGAACCAGCGGGTCCATCGATGGCGATTACATGAAGCGGCTGGTCGTTCATCGGCGTCGACCGTAGCGTGTCGAGCACGGCGAAGTAGTCCGGAAAGGTCTTGGCGACGCAGCCTGGATCGACGATGTCGACCCCCGGTTCCAGCAGGCCCAGGAGCGCGAACGCCATGGCCATGCGGTGATCGTCGTACGTCTCGACCGCGGCGCGCCGTCGAGCGCCGGGCCGGATGAGGATCCCGTTGTCCGTCGCCTCTGCGTCAGCGCCGATGCGCCGAAGCTCGGCCACCGTGCCCGCGATCCGGTCCGATTCCTTGCCTCGGATAAACCCGACGTCGGTGATTTCGGTGGGCCCATCGGCGACCGCGGCCACGACCGCCAACGTCATGACCGTGTCGGACACATCGCGCATGTCGGCGACGATCCCCCGCAATGCGCCACCGTGGACCACCAGTCGGTGCGGTTCGCGCTCGATTCGCGCCCCCATCCGTTCGAGCAGATCGACGAAGCCGACGTCGCCCTGCACCGACTCGGTGCCGAGCCCATCGACCCCGACCCGGCCCCGGGTCATGGCGGCGGCGGCCCAAAAGTACGACGCGGCCGACGCATCGGGCTCCACCTGGTACTCCTGGGCGGTGTATCCCCCGGGGCCAACGGTGATGACGGAACCCGAGCGGCGGGCGTCAGCCCCGAACGCCTGCATCACCGCAATGGTCATATCGAGGTAGGGAACCGACACCACCCCGTCGCCGAGGTCGAGTTCGATACCCTCGGGCAGCACCGCGCCGACCATCATCAACCCCGATGCGAACTGACTCGTCACCTTGGCGTCGAGCGCCACCCGGCCACCGACCGTGGCGTCGACGTTGACGGTGAGGGGCAAAGACTCGCCCACCACCGTGGCCCCGAGGGTGCGCAGCGCACCCACCAGGTCATGCATCGGCCGCGCCCGAAGCTGTTCGGCGCCGTCGATGATGTAGCTCCCACTGCCGGCGAGCACTGCGGCGGTGATGAAGCGCCCGGTCACCCCGGACTGATTCGCGAACAACGAGACCGGGCCGGGCGTGAGCGTGCCGCCCGTACCGACGACGGTGATGGCGGAGTCTTCCCAGTCGACGTCGACCCCGGCACCCAGGGCCCTGATGCACGACAACATCGCCTCGGTGTCGTCGGCGCGCAGGATGCCGCGGACCGTGCTGGTACCCGAAGCGAGGGCGGCGACCAGCAGCGCTCGGTTGGTGAGGCTCTTGGATCCGGGAAGGAGCACGTCGACGTCCGGGGGTGCGCTGAGCGGCTCGACGGCCTGCACCTCTCGGGGGTTTGCGCCGCTCACGAGAGCGGCCGTAGGCGCGGCCGGTATCCGGTGGCGACCAGGGCGCCGAGCAATCGTTCGGCGTATTCCGTCTCGACGACGAGGATCAGCACCCCTCGGTCCCCTTCGCTCGTATGGGCGATCTCGATGTCGTACACGTTCACATCGAGTTCGCCGGCGAGCGTGGCGACGCGGGCCAGCTCACCCTGTTTGTCGGGGATCGGGACCCGTACCTCGGTCAGCACCTCGGGTCGGACGCCCCGGGTGGGCAGATGCACCCGGGCCTCGCGGGCATCGGCGAGACCTTTGGCCAGCGCCGCACCATCGCGCCCGTCGACCTGGCGACGCACGTCGGTGAGCGAGGCGATCAGGTCGTCGAGCACCGAAACGATCGCCGTGCGGTTCTCGGCACAGATGTCGGGCCAGATCCCGGGGTGACCGGCCGCGATTCGGGTCATGTCGCGGAACCCACCCGCCGCCAGCCGCAGCATTGCCCGTTGCTCGATCGCCCGCTCCGAGGCCAGCCGCATCAGGGCAGCGGCAGTGAGGTGGGGAACGTGGCTCACCATGGCGACGAGCTCATCGTGGTGCTCCGGGGTGAGGCTGACGACCTCGGCGCCGAGGTCGGAGACGATGGCACGGACCCGGGCAAAGGCGTCGTCGCTGGTCGTCTCGGTTGGCGTCAGCACCCAGACCGCGCCGAAGAACATGGTGTCGCTCGCCCCGCCGACACCCGCCTGCTCAGACCCCGCCATGGGATGACCGGGCACGAACCGGGGATCATCGTGCAGACGAGCGACGCGGCTCTTCACACTGCCGACATCGGTGACCAGTCCGGTGGTGGCCTCGAGCGCCAACGTCACCGCATCACCGGCCTCGCCGACCGGCGTCGCCACGAACGTGATCTCGGCTTCGGGGTCGACCCCCACCGCATCGATGGCGCCCAACTCGAGGGCCTCAGCGGTTGCGGTCTCGCGATGGTCCGAACCGGTGACGTGCCAGCTGCGCTCGCGCAATGCAAGCCCGACCGATCCTCCGATCAGTCCTGTCCCGATGATGTTTGCTCGTCGTATGGCGGACACGCCGGTTGAGGTTATCGGTCCCGGCGGACCCGACCGGCACCGGTTTCGCAGCGATGACCGGACGCCGGCGCCGGCTCACCCCTCGTCGGTGTCCGGCGTCGACGCCCGCTCGAGTTCGCGCACCTCATCGACGGTCAGCTCTCGCCAGGCGCCGGGGCCGAGCGTGTGGTCGGCCAACGGGCCGATCCGGCTGCGCACCAGGCGTTTCACCGGATGGCCAACGGCATCACACATCCGCCGGACCTGGCGGTTCCGGCCCTCATGAATCACCAGTCGAACCAGGTTGGGGCCCACGATCGATGCCTTGGCGGGTGCCGTCTTGCCGTCATCGAGCATCACGCCCTCGCGCAACATGCGAAGCTCGCCCCGAGTCGGTTCCCCGGCCACCTCGGCCAGATATTCCTTGTCCACCCCGTAGGACGGATGGGTGAGCCGATGGGTGAGGTCGCCGTCGTTGGTCAACAACAACAGTCCTTCGGTGTCGTAGTCGAGCCGGCCGACGGGGAACACCCGCGGTTCGGCCGGCACGAGCGCGACCACCGTGGGCCGCCCCTGGGGGTCGGATGCGGTGGTCACCGTACCCTTGGGTTTGTTCAGCAGGTAGTACACCAGCCCGGGCGCCACACCGATCTGCACCCCGTCGACTTCGACGGTGTCGGCTTCGGGGTCGACCCGGCATCCGAGCATGGCGACCTCGCCATTCACCGTGACCCGCTCGTCGGCGATCAGTTCCTCACAGGCGCGTCGGCTTCCGATACCGGCGCGCGCCAACACCTTTTGCAGTCGCTCGCGATCATCGCCGGCGACGTGTCCTTCGCCGGGTGCCGCCATCGTTAGTCGTCGGTCGCTTCGTCGCCCGCCGCAGCCGCGACGGGTTCATCGGGGACCACGGTCGACGCCTGGCCGGCCGGATCGACTCGCCGCCCGGTGAGATCGATCACGATGCCGTCGGGCTGACCCGGGTGCCGGCCGGGAGTGGTCTCGGGTTCCCCGATCGGTTCGCCCCCGGTGTCGACCACATCGGTGTCGGCCAACTCGGTGTCGGCCAACTCGGTGTCGACCAACTCGGTGTCGGTCACGTCGGTGTCGCTCACCCGGAGTCCGTGCTCGAGCGCCTCGACCACCTCGGCGCCGGGCATGAAGTCACGCAGCGGCGGCAGATCGGCAAGGCTGGCCAGCCCCATCTTGTCGAGAAACAACGAGGTGGTGCCAAAGAGCGCAGCCTGGCCCGGTCCCGGGTCGCGGGCGATCTCGGCGATGTACTTGCGCTGGTCCAGGGTGCGGATGACCGCATCGACCCCGACACCGCGGATGGCGGCAACCTGGGCCCGACTGATCGGTTGTTTGTAGGCGATGATCGCGAGGGTCTCCAGCGCCGCCGCCGACAACCGACTCGACTGCCCCTCGAGGACATAACGCTCCACGTAGGGCGCCTGGTCGACATGGCTCTGGAACCGGTAGCCGCCGGCCACCTGAGCCAGGATGAACCCTCGTTCGGTCTCGGCGTAGAAGTCGCTCAGCTCAGCGCAGATCTGGTCGATCTGGGCGATGGAAACCTCGCAGAGCTGGGCCAACAGTTCGGCCGGCACCGGATACTCCGACACCAAGATGATGGCCTCGACCGCTCGCCGGGTCTCGTCGGTGATGGGGGCGATGGCCGACCCGGCCTCGGCATCACCATCGGCGGTCACATCGTCGTCGGCCTGCATGTCGGGGGCGAGCTCCTGGGGGGTGTCCCCGTCGGGGGTGGGCATGTCCATCTGGTTCGTCGTCATCCTTCGTAGCCGTCGATGCCGTCGTACACGGTGGCTGCGTCGGCGTCGCCGCCGACCCACACCACGGTGATTTCACCGAAGGTGCGCACCTGTTCGACATCGACGAGGTCTTGTTTGAACAGTTCGAGAACCGCGAGGAACCGAACGACTACTTCGATGCGGTCCACCAGCCCTTCGGTGAGGGCGCGGAACGTTATCCGGCCGACGCGAGGCAACTCGTCGATCAACTCGATGACCGCGTCCTGGACGGTGACCGTGATCGGGTTGACGTGGAAGAGATCGACGCGCGGTTCGGGTTTCGGGGCGGTCGCCCGGTGGAACGCATCGCGCAGGTCGATGACGTTGACCCCCTCCAGAAGATCCGGGGCGATTCCGACAAAGCGCTCATCGATGCCGGCGCGGCGAGGATAGGTGCGGTCGGCCTCGGCACTCATGCGGCGCAACTCGTCGGCCGCGTCCTTGAACGTCTTGCATTCGAGCAGCTTGGCGAGGAGCAGGTCGCGCTCCTCCCACAGCCCGAACTCGTCCTCGAGGTCGAAGTCCCGATCGTCGGGCAAAAGCCGCCGGGTCTTGAGTTCAACCAGCGTCGCCGCGATCAACAAGAACTCGGTCGCCACGTCGAGATCGCACATCTCCAGCCGCTCGAGTTCGGCCAGGTAGGCGTCGACGATGTCGGACAACGAGATCTCGTACAGCTCGACCTCGTCGCTCAAAATGAGCTGCAAAAGCAGGTCGAACGGCCCCTCGTACACGGGGGTCTGGACTTTGTACGACATAGGGGCTGACCCTATTGCGCGATCCGAGAACTAGCGCGGATTGTCACCCCATTTCTCGGCCGAGTTGCGCCCCTTCCCCCACGGTTCGCCTGCCCACCGGTCCGGCGCTCGCCCTAGGGTCTTCGACGGTGAGCGACTTCGATCGGGATTTCGACGAGGACTTCGATGCGGTGTGCTGGTTTCGGCGCGACCTGCGCCTGCACGACAATCCGGCGTGGGCGGCCGCGTCCGCGAACGGGCGGGTTCTGGCGCTGTATGTGCTCGACGACGGCCTGATCGAGCGGGCCGGGCCGTTTCGGCGGGCCCAGTTTCTCGCCCACCTGCGGGGCCTCGACGAATCGCTGGGCGCAATCGGCGGCCGGCTGCACGTCCGCCGCGGCGAACCCGCCGACGTCGTGCCTCGCCTCGCCGCAGCGCGCGGAGCGGCCGTGTACTGGAACCGCGATGTCTCCGAACGGGCCACGGCCCGCGACCACGCCGTCGCCGCGGCGTTGACATCGGCGGGCGGTTTGGCCCCGGAGACCTTCTGGGGCACCTTGCACCACCGCCCCGGCTCGGTGCTCACCGGCAAAGGCACCCTGTCGCAGGTCTTCACGCCGTTCTACAAACGCTGGATCACCACCCCGGTCGACCCGTGGCCCGATGCCCAGGCCTGCACCGTCGTCGACCACCCCGGCGAGGCGGTTCCGGCCGGCGAACCGCCGCCCCAACCCGGCGGCGAAGCAGCGGCTGACGAACGGCTTCGCACCTGGCTCGATCGCGTCGATACCTACGGAGAAACCCGGGACATCCCGGCGATCGACGGCACCTCCGCGCTTTCGGCGGACCTGCGCTTCGGCGTGCTCTCCCCCCGCCATGTCGACGAAGTCGTCGGCGCCGGATCGGCCGGCCGTGACGGGTTCGTGCGCCAGCTCGCCTGGCGCGACTGGTACGCCCACATGACGCTCGCCCGACCCGATATCGCCGACGCCGCGATCCGGGCGAAATACGACGACATTGCCTGGCGCGACGACCCCGAGGGGTTGGCTGCCTGGAAGCTCGGCCACACCGGGTACCCCATCGTCGATGCGGGGATGCGCCAGCTGAAGGCCACCGGCTGGATGCACAATCGCGTGCGCATGATCACCGGTTCATTCCTAGTCAAGGACCTGCTGATCGACTGGCGGCGGGGCGAACGGCACTTTCGCCACCTGCTCATCGACGGCGACATCGCCCAGAACGCGGGCAACTGGCAGTGGGTCGCCGGCACGGGCGCCGACGCCGCCCCGTACTTTCGGATCTTCAACCCGACGTCCCAGTCGAAGAAGTTCGATCCTGACGGTTCCTACATTCGCCGTTGGGTTCCCGAGCTCGCCGGGCTCGACACCCGCATGATTCACGAACCCGCAGCAGCCCCTCCGCTCGACCTGGCGGCCGCCGGAGTCGTGTTGGGAGATACCTATCCGCACCCCATCGTCGACCACGCGAGCGCTCGCGAACGGTGCCTCACCGCCTACAAAGCGGCGACGAACCCGGAGGGTTGATCAGTCGTCGTCGGCCTGGTCGAGCACCGTGGCCACGTCGGGTTCGACCGTCCACCGATCCGCGGGCAGGTGGTGCTCGCGGGCCCAGGCGATCACCAGCGGGTCACTACCCGCCATCGTCAACAGGTCAGCCCCGATGTCGGGGTGCATCAGATACAGCCCGATTCGCCGGGTAACCCCGGTGGACTTGGCCCACACCGGTGCCATCTCGCGGCCGGCGACCGCGGCCGACAACGTGGCGGCGACCCGGGTATAGGTGCGCAACCCGGACTGCACCTTGCCGATGTCGTGAAGCAGCGCGGCTGCGAGCACCGGAGTCGTCGCCCGATCGCCCAGGGCCACCTCGACCCGCCGGGCCACCGCGGCCGAGTGGCGCCGGTCCGGACCGTAGAACCGCCGCCACAGCAGCAATTCGTCAGGTGACAAAATGGACTCGACCCAGGCGACGTCGGCCGTCTTGGGGCCGCCCGGCAGCAGCGAACCGAAGAACCGTTTGACCAGATGCACGACGCTCACGAGCCACCCCCGGCCCGGGGATGCGCCGATCGATAGACCTCCCACAGCCGTTCGGTCGACACCTTGGTGTAAATCTGCGTGGTCGTCACCGACGCGTGCCCGAGCAGTTCCTGCACGGTCCGCACGTCGGCGCCGTGGTCCAGCATGTGGGTCGCGCAGGAATGGCGCAGCACATGCGGGCTGAGCTTTGCCCCGACGCCGATCTCGGTGCCGTAGCGCTTGATCACGCCCCAGGCACCCTGACGGCTGAGTCGGCCGCCGCGTCGATTGAGGAAGACGGCTTCGGAGTCGTCGCGCGAGCGCCAGCGGTCCGGCTCCATTGCGCCCCTCCCCTCGGGGCCCAACCAGGCGGCCAACGCCTGGTGGGCGAGGCGGCCGACCGGGACGATCCGCTCCTTCGAGCCCTTGCCGAACGCCCGCAACAGGGCGGCGTCGAGATCGACGTCGCCGAGCGACAACCCGACCAGCTCCGAAATACGCAGTCCGGTGCCGTACAACACCTCGACCATGGCCCGATCTCGCCGCTCGGGGGACCCGTCGCCCACGATCGCGCCGAGCAACCGTTCGATCTCGTCCTCGGACAGCGGCTTGGGCAACCCGCGCGATGGGCGGGGCAACTCGGCATCGGCGGTCGGGTCGGTCGGCAAGAGACCCTCGGCGACGCAGAACCGGTGCAGGCCCCGCACGGCCACCACGATCCGGGTGACCGACGTGGGTGCCAGCCCTTCGTCTCGCAGGCTGTGCACAAAGGCATCGACATCGACGGTGCGGGCGGTGTCGGTCGCTCGCTTACGGCCGGTGAGAAACCGGTGGTACCGACGGAGGTCCCGTCGATACGCCGCCAGCGTGTTGGCCGCCCGTCCCTTCTCCACGGCCAGCCAGGTCAGGAAATCCTCGGCCTCCCCCGGCAGGGCGACCTCCTCGGCCGCGACGGCGACCATCAGCGCCCCAGGTGCCGCAACGCAAGCGAAATGCCGATCAGGCTCTTGGCATCGCACAGTTCCCCGGACGCGATCATCGAGTCGATGTCGTCGAGGGCGATCCGCTCGATGGTCATGTGCTCCTCCTCGACCCCCTGGGCCTGAAGATCGGTGTCGGTGAGGTCGGTGCCGAGGTACACGTAGGAATACTCGTCGCAGAATCCGGCGGTGTTGTAGAACTCGGCCAGCTGGTGCAGGTTCCCCGGTATCTTGCCGATCTCCTCGATCAGCTCGCGTCGCGCCGTCTCGATCGGCGGCTCGTCGGCGACATCGCGCTTCCCAGCCGGAATCTCCAACAGATACCCCTCGATGGCCGCTCGATACTGGCGCACCATGATGATGTGGTCATCGCCGTCGAGCGGAACCACCGACACCGCACCCGGGTGGTGGATGACGTCGCGGTGGATGATGGACCCGTCGGGCGCCTCGAAGCGTCCGTTGGCCACCGTGACCACGAACCCCTCGTACAGAATCTTCTCGTCGAGTTTGCGGAATCCACTCATTGGGACCCAACCCTACGGACTCAGGCGGTCGACGACTCCGATACCGAGCCGGCGGCGTCGGTCCCCGAAGATGGCGGAGCGATGTTCGGCAGCGACGGGTTTCGCCCCTCGGCGCGCGCCAGCGACGCGCCGACGAACGCCCGAAACAGCGGTGCGGGGCGGTTGGGGCGGCTCTTGAGTTCGGGGTGGGCCTGGGTACCGATCCAGAACGGGTGGGTGCGTAATTCCACGAATTCGACCAGGTGACCGTCCGGGGATTCCCCCGACAGCGACAGGTCGCTGTCCTCGAACTTCGACCGGAACTTCGGATTGAACTCGTATCGGTGACGATGGCGCTCCGAGACCACATTCTCGCCGTAGATCGCCGCGACCTGCGAACCCTCCTTGAGCTGGGCCACATAGGCGCCGAGGCGCATGGTGCCCCCCTTTTCGCTCACGTCGCGCTGGCTCTCCATCAGGTCGATCACCGGGTACTGCGTCGACGGGTTGATCTCGGTGGAGTTGGCCCCGCTCATGCCGAGCACGTTGCGGGCGTACTCGGCCACCATGACCTGGAGGCCGAGACACAGTCCGAGGCACGGGATCTCGTTCTCGCGTGCATAGTTGGCCGCGGCGATCTTGCCTTCGATGCCGCGTTCGCCGAAGCCTCCGGGAATGACGATGCCGTCGAGGTCCCGAAGTCGGCCGGCGGCAAGAAGCCCCTCGACGTCCTCGGCCTGGATCCAGTCGATCTCGATCTTGGCTCCGTGGTGCAGGCCGCCGTGTTTCAGCGCCTCGACCACCGACAGATAGGCATCGATGAGGCTGACGTATTTGCCGATCAGGCCAATGCGTACGGGGCGGGTGGCCGCCTCGACCTGGGCCAGCAGTTCCATCCACTCGGTGAGGTCCGGGTCGCCGGCGTCGAATCCCAGCAGGTCACAGATCTCGTTGTCGAGGCCCTCCTCGTGCAACACGATCGGGATCTCGTACAACGACTCCGCGTCGGCGGCGTTGGCGACGGCGTTCACGGGGACGTCACACAGTCGGGAGATCTTCCGCTTCAGATCATCGCTGATGGGCTGCTCGCTTCGGCACACGATGGCATCGGGCTGGATGCCCCGGCTGCGCAGTTCGGTGACCGAGTGCTGGGTGGGCTTGGTCTTTTGCTCACCGGAGGGTCCAATGAACGGGATGAGGGTGACGTGCACGTACGCCACGTTGCCCCGACCCCGGTCGAGCCGGAACTGCCGAATCGCTTCGAGGAAGGGCAGGATTTCGATGTCGCCCACCGTGCCGCCGACCTCGGTGATGACCACGTCGACGTCGTCGCCGGCCAGCATCATGATGCGGCGCTTGATCTCGTCGGTGATGTGGGGGATCACCTGCACGGTCTTGCCGAGGTACTCCCCGCGCCGCTCGGCGGCGAGCACCTGGGAGTAGATCGAGCCGGTCGTGGCGTTGGACGCCCGCGACAGACTCTCGTCGATGAAGCGCTCGTAGTGGCCGAGGTCGAGGTCGGTCTCGCCGCCGTCGTCGGTGACGAACACCTCGCCGTGTTCGAAGGGGTTCATCGTGCCCGGATCGACGTTGATGTACGGATCGAGCTTCTGCATCGTCACCCGTAGGCCCCGTGCTTTCAGGAGCCGGCCCAACGACGAGGCCGTGAGTCCCTTCCCGAGCGAGGAGGCCACGCCTCCGGTCACAAAGATGTGTTTCGTCACGGGATTCGAACATACCCGCCATCGCGGCCGGGCGCGCGCATGAGCGCGCAGATTGTTCTACTTCGCCAGATTGTTCTGCTTCGCCTGGGCCCGGGCGCCCGATTTTGGGGTCGCCGGCTTCTTCGGGGCGCGCTTGGGTTTCGGGCGGGTCCGCTTCCGGGCCGTCCCCCGCTCGGCGGACGCGGTTTCGAGCAGTTCCTCGGCATGCCCGCGGGCCGCGTCGGACTCCGGATTTCCCGACAGCATGCGCGACAGTTCGATCACTCGCCGGTCGGCGTCGAGTTCCTCGGCCGCGGTGGAGGTGGTGCGGCCATCGTCGGTCTTGGCGACCAGCACCTGCTGATCGGCAAACGCTGCCACCTGCGCGAGGTGGGTGACCACCAGAACCTGGTGACGCGAACCCAGCTCGGACAGGGCGCGGCCGACCGCATGGGCCGCCTCACCGCCGATACCGGCGTCGACCTCATCGAACACGAGGACGGGCGGGGCGCCGGTGAGCACGAGCCGGAACGCGAGCATGGAGCGGGCGAGCTCGCCCCCCGATGCCACCTTGGCCAGGGGGAGCACGGGAGCGCCGGGGTTGGCTGCCAACCCAAACGTGACGTCGTCGCCCGCCGGTCCCGAAACAGCGACGTCGAACCGGGCCTTCTGCATGGCGAGGTCGGCGAGGTGGGCTTCGACGGCCCGGGCGAGGCCGGGGGCGGCCGCCCGGCGAGCGGTCGCCACCTGGACCTCGGCTTCGACGAGCGCGAGGCGCGCCGCATCGAGACGGCGATCGAGTTCGGCGGCGCGTTCGTCGTGGCTGGTGAGCTCGGCGAGCCGGGACTCGGCCTCGGCCCGATAGGCGATCACTTCGGCGAGGTTGGCGCCGTACTTGCGCTTGAGGTCGACGAGCAGTTGTCGCCGGGCCCGGACATCGGCGAGGGCGGCCGGGTCGTCGGTCACCTGGTCGGCGGTGGCTCGTAGTCCCTGGCGAAGGTCCTCGAGCTCGGCGAGGACGCCGTGGAGCTGGCCGACGAGAGCGGTGAAGGGGCTGCGTTCATCCAGCAGCGACAGGGCGTTGCTCAGGCCGCTGTCGACCGGGCCGTCGACCTCCAACAGCTCCAACGCGCCCTGCCCGGCGCCTCGATGAGCGGTGGCGTCGGCGAGGGCATCTTCGACGGCGGAGATGCGCTCCTCCTCTTCGGGGTCGTCGAGGTTCGCCGCCTGAAGCTCGTCGACCTGGAACGCGTACAGATCCATCTCCCGCGCCCGTTCGCGGGGATCGCCGCCGAGGTCGGTGAGGGCGGCCTCGATGGCCCGCAGGTCGGCCCGGCACTCGACCAGACCGGACAGATCTATGCGGCCGAACGCGTCGAGCTGGGACCGCTGCACGGTTCCGCTCAACAGCGACTGGTGGGCGTGCTGGCCGTGGAGGTCGACGAGGTTGGCCCCGCGCTCGGACAACGCCTGCACCGTGGCCATCGAACCGTCGAGGTAGGCGCGAGACCGACCCGACCGCGGAATGACCCGCTTGATGATGATCTCCTCGTCACCGTCGACGAACCGCCCTTCGACCACCGCCTCGTCGGCACCGGGCCGCACGAACGACCCCTCGGCCCGGCCGCCCATCAACAGATTGATGGCGCCGACGATCATCGTTTTGCCCGCGCCGGTTTCACCCGTGACCGCGGTCATTCCCGGGCCGAAGGTGAGATGGCTGTGGGCGATGACGCCGAGGTTGGTGATCTGTAGTTCGGACAGCATGTGAATGGTCTCAGGGACGGGCGGAGTCGGGCTCCGGCAGGCGGGTCAACGGTCGGTGAGGCCGAACTTGGCCTTGAGCACCGCATGGAAATTGCGGGGGGCCACGGTGATGAGGCGGACCTCGCGAGGCGAAACGGTGCACGACACCGTGTCGCCCTCGGTCAGCGAGGCAACCGTACGCCCGTCCACCGACAGTCTTGCGTCCCGGTGGCCCCGAACCGTGAGATCCACGGTACTGCTCGGCTGCAGAACCATCGATCGGTCGAACAGCAGGTGGGGCGACACCGGGGTCAACAGCAGTACCCGATGGGTCGCATCGACGATCGGCCCGCGGGCCGACAGCGAGTAGGCGGTGGAGCCGGTGGGCGTGGCGACGATGAGGCCATCGGCCGGGTAGGTGTGGAAGTACACGCCGTCGATCGCCACCTCGATGCTGACCGTCGTGCTGGTGGCGCCGCGTTCGACGACCACTTCGTTGAGCGCGTGGTGGTCGCGGCGCTCACCGTCCACCGTCAGCGAGGCCATGACCATCATTCGATGCTCCAGCTCGTAGTCACCCGCGAGCACCTTGTCGACCGCCGCCGGCGCGTCGTCGGGCTCCACGGCGGTGAGATAGCCGAGCTCCCCGAAGTCGACGCCGAGCACCGGCACTTCGGCCGCCCCGATGAGGGCGACGGCCCGCAGGATCGAACCGTCACCGCCGAGGGTCACGGCGAAGTCCAGGCCTTCGGCGAAAGCGGCTTCGGCGACCGCGAGATCATCGAGGCCCACGTCGGCCGCGTCGGCCGCGGGCAACCGAACTTCGTGCCCGGCATCGCAGAGCTGGCGAGCAAGCGCCAGAGTCTGGGTTTCGGCTTCGGGGCGATGCCGGTGCGGGATGAGTCCAATCGCCGCCACTACCGGGGCCCCACCATTGCGCCGGCGGCCTCGACGGCGTGCTCGATGAGTATCGAGCGGGCGGGTGCCGCATCGCCATGTCGGTCTTGTCGGTACTCGAAGTGGGCGAGGAACTCGACGTTGCCCTCTGAACCGGTCAGCGGTGAAACCATAAGCCCCATCATGGCCGCTCCGGCCGCGCCGAACGCGCCGCTTACGTCGACCAGCACCGAACGCCACACCTCCGGATCGCGTACGACGCCCTGACCACGACTCACGATCCGGCGGCCGGCCTCGAACTGCGGCTTGATCAAAACGAGTGCCGCGCCGTCGGGTGCGACCAGCGCCAGGAGGGGTTCGAGCACGGTGATCAGCGAGATGAAGGACAGGTCGGCCACCACCACCGGAGCCGGGCCGCCCACCATCGCGGGAACCACGTCGCGCAGGTTCGTGCGCTCCATGGAGGTGACCCGGTCATCCGCGAGCATCTTTTCGTGCAGCTGGCCCCGCCCGACATCGAGGGCGACGACCCGAGAGGCGCCGCGTTGCAGCACACAATCGGTGAACCCGCCGGTCGATGCCCCGCAATCGATCACCCGGAGCCCAACGACGTCGACGCCGAAGTGGTCGAGGGCGGCGTCGAGTTTGTGCCCGGCCCGGCTCACGAACGGCGGCGGGTCGCCGAGAATTTCGATCGCTTCGGCCGGGTCGACCTGGCGGCTGGCCTTCCGGGCGGGAGCGCCACCCACGGTGACCTTCCCCGCGGCGATCGCCGCCTGCGCCTGCTCACGACTGGCAAACAAGCGGCGACGCATCAACTCGGCATCGAGGCGGCGACGGGCGGCCATGGGGTTTCGATACATTCCGATCTGCCGGCGTGGTTCCGGCCCGGAGGGCGAACCGGTCCAGTCTTGCCCATCGGAACCGCCGATGCCGCCATCGCCCGATACGCCGAACCAGCTACCTTTGGTAGCAACCGGACTTTCTGGCACCAATGCTGCGCGCGCAGAGTGATCCCGACTACCATTGGCGGGTCCGAGGGCAACCCCATCCCCCGCCTCGCAACTCCCGCCCCCGGATCGCCTTGAGGAGCATCGTTGGAGACCGTCGAGCGCAATCGCGCCACCGAAGCTGAAGTCGAGCATTTCGCCGACCGACTCGACCGACTCGTGGAAAACGTCGAGCTCGTCATCCGGGGCAAAACCGACATTGTGCAGCTGGCCCTCGTGTGCATGCTGGCCGAGGGCCACCTGCTGATCGAGGACGTACCGGGCGTCGGCAAGACCACCCTGGCTCGCGCCATGGCCGAATCGGTGGACGGCACGTTGTCGCGCATCCAGTTCACCCCGGACCTGCTCCCCACCGACGTCACCGGGGTGCAGATCTTCAACCGCAGCACCAACAAGTTCGAGTTCCATCCCGGGTCCGTCTTCGCCAACGTGGTGCTCGGCGATGAGATCAACCGGGCCTCACCGAAGACCCAGTCGGCGCTGCTCGAGGTGATGGAGGAACACCAGGTCACGATCGATGGTGTGCCCCACCCCGTGCCGGATCCCTTCATCGTGGTGGCCACCCAGAACCCGGTCGAGCTCGACGGCACCTACAACCTGCCCGAGGCCCAACTCGACCGCTTCATGATGCGCCTACGCATCGGTTACCCGAACCAGCTGGCCGAGATGGACATCATCGATGTCCTCAACACCCGGCACCTGCGCCCGGAACTTGCGGCGTTGCTCACCCCCGAGGATTTCCGGCGCCTGTCCGACATCAGCGACCGGGTTCACGTCGCCCCGAACATCCGCCACTACATCGTCTCGCTCGCCCGCGAGACCCGGAACATTCCCCAGCTCCGGCTCGGCGTGTCGCCTCGGGGCAGCTCCTCGCTGGCTCGGGCCACCCGCTGCTTCGCCGCAGCGGCCGGACGAACCTTCGTCACGCCCGAGGATGTCAAGACGCTGGCTCCGCACGTGCTCACCCATCGACTCATCCTCAGCCCGGAGGCCGAGCTCCAGGGGGTCAGCGCCAGCAGCCTGCTCGAGCGGGTCCTCGCCGAGGTCGCCGTACCCAGCGCCCGCGATCACGAGTAGCTGAGGCCGTGCTGACCAATGCGGGCAAGACCCTGCTGGCTCTCGGCATCGCGTTGTTACTGGCCGGCTGGATCTTTGGCTATCGACCCCTCGTCGGTCTCGCCCTCGCCGCCCTGCTGCTGATCGCGTTCGCGTTCCTCATCGTGGCCCGCAAGCCCACTATCGACGTCGACCGCATGGTCGACCCCGAGCGCGTCTCGGCCGGTCAACCGGCTGAATCCCAGCTCACCATCACCAACGTGGGACGCCGCAGCACCCAGCCCGGCGTGGCGATGGAGCGGTTCGGCGCCGACGCCATCCCGGTCACGGTGCCGTCGCTCGCGGCCGGTGAATCCGCCGCCATCGAGCACGAGCTTCCGACGGATCGGCGGGGTGTTTTCACCGTCGGCCCGTTGGTCCTCAACCAGTCCGACCCCTTCTCACTGGTGCGGCGGGGGGAATGGAAGTCCTCGACGGCGGTACTCAAGGTGCACCCGTTGGTTCACAACATCGACCCGTTCCCGTCGGGCGCAACCCGCGACCTCGACGGCCCGAGCTCAGGCGAAGCTCCCGAGGGCGGCGTCGCCTTCCAGAACCTGCGCGAATACGTCGTCGGCGATGACCTCCGTCTGATCCACTGGAAGTCATCGGCCAAGATCGGCGAGCTGATGGTGCGCCACAACGTCGACACCCATCAGCCGCGCAGTCTCATCCTGTTCGACACCCGGCGCGAGGTCTACACCGACGAATCGTTCGAGGATGCCGTTCGGGTGGTCGCATCGATTGCGGTCGCGTCGCTGAAACGCCGATTCCCGTTTCAGCTGCGGACCACCGCCGGACTGCATCTCGACCAGTCGATTCCGGCCACCCAGATGCTCGACGAGTTGGCCGCCATCGGCACATCGCCGGAGGGTTCGCTCGCCACGCTGGCCGCCGAGTCCGCCCGGGAACAGAAGGGCTTCTCGCTGGCGGTGATCACCGGAACCTCGCCGTCGGCCGACCTGGTCGGAATCGGGCCTCTGCGGGCGCAGTTCGACCGCATCACCATCGGTCGCCTCGGCATTGAGTCGATGGCCGACTCGGTGCTGTTGCCCGGAGCGTTGTTGATCAACGCCCGTTCGAGCGACGAGTTCACTCGGGCCTGGAATCGGCGACTGCGCCGCTGATCGACGCCCCGCCTCGCCATACGGTGGTTAGCCGTCGTCGCGCGCCCGCAGCAGCGGCCGGGGGTTCAGCAACGCAACCGCCCCCTTGGGTTTGGACCGGGAGCCGGAGAGTTCGCTGCGGAACTCGTCGGCGTGCAACCAGGCCCGGTCCGCCTGCTCGACGCTCGGCGGGTCGGCCCCGTAGACGGATCGGGCAACGTCGGGGACCAGTGCTCGCAACGGGTCGGCCACGGTATTGCCGAACTCGGCGTCGCTGAGGTCGATGATCTCGCTCATGGTCATCGACGACTCCACCGAGATACCGCTTTCGACCAGCCGCTCGGTGCTGTCGCGCCAGGCTCCTTCGATGCGAGCCGCGGCCTCGGTGTGCTGGCGGCGCAAGGAGCGGCGGCGCCGTTTCGCGATGACGATGAGGATGGCGAACAGCCCGACCCAGAGCCCCACGAAGGCCAGGACCAGCAGAGGCACCAGCCACGACGGCAGCGGCTCGTTGTCGAGAATCTCGTCCGGCGGTAGATCACCGGGGTCGGCCTGGGACGGCTGGCTCCGGCTGCCGCTGTTGGCCCCCTGGGGAACCGTTGTGCCGGGTACCTCGTCGATATCGGGGATGATCCCGGCTTCGAGCGGCGTGGGGTCATAGGCAAACCAGCCCAGCCCGCCCTCGAAGCGAACCTCGGCCCACACGTCGATGTCGGAACTCAGCACCTGGGCGGTGTTGGTCTGCTCGTCGATCACCGCGGTCGACAGGTCGTAGCCGACGACGATCCGGGTGGGGAACCCCTGGGAGCGAGCCATGACGGCAAACGCGGTGGCGAATTGTTCGGCGGTGCCGCGGTCGCCGTCGAACAGGAACCCGTTGATCCGACCGAGCGAATGGCCAGCGGGGACTTCGGGGTTCAGGATGTACTCCGAGCGCAGGAACAACTCGAGGCGCCGAAGCCGTTCGAACGGCGTGTCGGCGCCGGCGGTGACCTCGCTGGCCAGCCGGGCGATCTCGGGGTCGACGGCACCCGGGAGCGCCGTGTAGCGGCTGAACTCCTCCCCCACCGCGGGTGTCGCCGCGCCGATCAGCGCGTCGTCGACCTGAACGATCTGGGAAACCGCGACCAGGCCGGTCACGCTCTGGCCGAGCGGGGTCAAAAGAGTGCCGCCGGTGTCGTCGAAGCGGGCACCGGCGACATCGATCTGGATCGGCCGACTGGCGACCGGAAGCCAGGGCCCCCGCAGGTTTTGGTAGGTGTAGGACTGCGTGATCGGCACGCCCGACGCACTGAGTTCGTCATCGACGGGAAGGTCGGTGCCGACTCGGCGGTAGGTGGCATCGGTCGTCCACTGGGCGCCGTCGTAGCGGTCCAGAGCGACGATCGGCACCCGGGTGATCAGGTCGAAGTCGTCGGTGCCGAGCAGTGCCAGCGTGAAGGCGGGCAGGGGAACCTGTTCTTTGATCGCATTGAACTCGGCGAGGGGGTTGACCAGTACTTCCTGGTCGATGTTCTCGGCCCGGCTTTCACGGGGGTCGTAGGGGTTGTCGTCACGCCCGAAACTGGCTGCGCCGCTCAACGTGGCGCCGAGCACGGAGGCCAGAACCAGCATGGGGATTCCCGTTATGAGCACGGAACGGACGCTTCGGCGCGGTTGGAAGTCGTCGTCGGCGCGCACGACGAGCGCGCCGTCTTCTTGGCGGCTGGGATTCGCCCGGGCAAGCACGACGAGGAGCACCAGGGCGGCGAGGCCGGTGATCAGGACGAGGCCAAAGACCGGAGTTGGTGCCGCCAGGGGTAGGGAGAGCGCGAAGAGGACGACGCCCGGTATGACGGGCGGCACGACCCGGTCGGTGTTCTGGGCGATCCACACGCCGACGGCCGAGGCCAACCATGCCAGGGCGACCAGCAGCACCATGACCGACGACGAATCGTCGAGGGGCAAGAAGTCGTCGAGGGCGTCGGCCCAACCCCCGAAGATGCCGTCGAAGAAGCGGCTGACGGTGGCACCCCGGGGCAGGCCGAAGCGCAGGGTGTCGCCGAGCACGACGTAGCTCTCGAACCCGAGCAGGCCGACGATGGTCGCGGGGATTACGACCCCGCGGGGCGCCTGGCTTATGCCCACGAGGGTGACGACGGCCGCGGCCACGATCGCCGCGGCTCCCATTTGTATGGCGAAGGACCAGCCCTCAAATACCCGGTGGAGCCCGAGGCCCGCGACGATCACGAGGGCCACGACAACAACGGTGTCGAGGGTACGACGAACGGGCATCAGGTGGTCGGCGGGCTAGGTGGCGGCGGTGGTGGAGGCGGTGGTGGCGGCGGTGGCGGTGGTGGAGGCGGCGGAGGCGGCGGTGGCGGTGGCGGTGGCGGTGGCGGTGGCGGTGGCGGTGGCGGC
>CALHYX010000061.1 GCA_938041035.1 uncultured Acidimicrobiales bacterium
ACTGGCACCCATGAGGCCGAGTGCTGCACCGAGCAGGAGGACTATGACCTTCGTCACACAACGCATCGCGCCACGGTACGCACGCGCGAGACGGTCCACAAGCGTAAATGAGTATCTCCGACGTCGACTCGCGATCATCGGCCTCGCGGCAGCAACCATCGCCGCGACGCTCATCGCCGCTCCCCCGGTCGACGCCGCGGCCCCAACCTGTCAGGGCCGCACCGTCACCATCAACCTCAACTCCGCTGGCCATCCGAACCCGAACCGACCCGCGGCCGACGTCATTCTCGGCCGACCGGTGCGCGACGTGATCACCGCCGGCGGTGGCGCCGACATCATCTGCAGCGGTGGCGGCGCCGACGAAGTCCGCGGCGGCCCCGGCAACGACCTCATCTGGGGCGGCGGTGGCAACGACAAGCTGATCGGCGGCGACGGCAACGACAACCTCTACGGAGATGACCAGAACGACAACCTCATCGGCGGCAACGGAGCGGACCGGCTCTTCGGCAATGGCGGCAGCGATCAGCTGCGAGGCGGCAACGGCCGGGACTGGATGTCGGGGGCTGCCGGCGACGATCGAATGTGGGGCGGCGCCGACCACGATCAGCTCTACGGCGGCGACGGTAACGACATCCTCGCCGGCGACACCGGCCACGACGTCGTCGACGGCGGTGCGGGCAACGACAACCTTCGAGGCGGCGGCGGCAACGATGCGGTCATCGGTGCATCCGGAAACGACCGGGTCAACGGCGACGACGGCAACGATCGACTGACCGGCGGCAGCGGCTTCGACCACCTGTACGGTCACGGCGGTACCGACACCTACGACGGCGGTTCCAGCCGGGATCGTTGCGAGGACACCGGCCAGGACCTGCGCAGCTCGCGCAACTGCGAACTCGACTGCTCCGGGCGCATGGTCGCTCGGACCGGCCTCCTGTGGTCGGACACCACCTTTGAGTGCCGCTACGTCACCACCCACTTCGAAATTCTGTACAACGCCCAGAACGGCATCGACCGGGGCAAGACGACGCAGGAGCAGGCCCAGAAGCTCGGCAACGACCTCGAAGCGGCCTACCGGGCTTATGACGGTGGCGACTTCCAGCTCCGGGCACCGCGGAGCGTCGACCCGGTATCGGGCAAGATCGCGGTGTCGTTGGGGGGCTGGTCAATCCCCGCCTCGGGCTACTCACGCCAGAGCGCAATCATGTTCAAATCGGGAAAGACCCACGACCGTTTCCTCACCTACCACGAGGTCTTTCATCAGTTTCAGTGGGAGTACACCAACGACGACCTGTCCTACGTCTTCAACCAGTCGTTCTTCGAGTCGATGGCCCAGTTCGCGGCACTGCGCGCCATACCGAAGCCTGGCGTGACCTCACTCAACCGCGGCGCGGTCTGCACCGGCACCTGCGTGACGACCGCACTCGACTTCACTGCGACGCCGTGGGCGCCGAGCTACCGCGGGACCTACTTCTTCCACTGGGCCGAGCGAGACCAGGGGAACGTCCGCTACCTCGGAAATCTGTTGGCGAACTTCGACCGAACCGAGAACGCAACGACGGCGGTCAGCACCACACTCGGCGAGGATGCGCACCTCCGCTACCGAACCTGGATCCTGCAGAGTTCACCGTTGAAGACGCAGGCGAGGAACCGGTTGCCGAACGCGGTGCTCGGGCTTCAGGGCCAGCGCTACGGCATCGTCGACCAGGACGTGGTGGCGTTTGTGGTGAACCACAACGGCAAGAGCAACGTTCGAGTCGCCAATAGCGGCTCACCCGTAACCCTTACGTTGCTCCCCTGCGGCGCCAACCAGGGTCGGCGGGTGACCCAAACCCGGGAGAACAACGGGCAGGAGACCACCTTCAGCGTGCCGCGGCTGTCGAGCTGCACGCAGTCGTACCTGCTCGTGAGCATGCCCCTCGGGTTCAGCGACAACGGCATGACGTTGCAGGTGCGCACCAACTAGCCCAGGCCGGGCCCGAACCGCAGCCCGAACCCGCCCCTTCGACCAAGACTGTCTCACCCCCTCCGTAGTGTCTGGTTCATGGCATCAGCCGTGGATTCTTCGAACGAGATCACCCTCGAAACGGGCACCGAGATCGCGTGGTTTGGCGCGGTCCTCGACGCGGTCCGGGCCAAAGCACCGCGCCGGGTGCTCGCCGACGTGGCCGAGATGCGCCGGCGGCTCGACGCGGTCGAAGCATCAGCGCTCGCCACCCGGCGCCGGTCCGGGGCGACCGAACGGCGGCTCGAAGAAGACCTCGCCGCCGCCGACCCCAAAGTCACCAAACGCGACCGGCACCGAGCCGCCCGCCGCGGGGCCACCATCGCGACCAACCCCGCGCTGGGCGACCTGCTCGCCTCCGGCGAAATCGGCACCGCCCACGTCGACGCCATCGCCGCGGCCACCGTGCACGAACCCGCCCTGGCGGCCGAGCCCGATCTCCTCGCCGCCGTGCGCGGCACGTCCCCCGACCGGGCCGGCCGGGCGGCGAAGAAGTGGGTCGACGACCGCAGGGACGACGACGACCTCTACGACCAGCACGCCAACGCTCGCCGCCACCGCAAGGTCACCCGATTCGCCTCCCGCACCGAACCGGGCCTTTGGGTCCTCCAGGCCGAAGGCGACGAACTCGCCATCGCCCAGATCTACGAACAACTCATGGCCGACTCCCGCCGGCTCTACGAAACCGACGGCGGCCGCGACCGCAGGCCCGACGATCACCCTCGCACCCGCGACCAACGCCTCTTCGATGCCCTCCACGCTCGCGTCACCGACGCAGGCGATGCGAGCTCGCCGGCCAACGCGAACCGCACCCCGCGATCGGGCGCGGTGGCGAAGGTGTTCATCACCCACACGCTCACCGGACTGCTGTCGGGCGCCGACCACGCCCAGCTCCTGGGTGGAGGGCCGGTCCCCAGGTCGGTTTTCGCCGACCACCTGGCCACCGCGTCGATCACCGGTATCATCTTCGGCCGGCGCGGCGATGTGCTGTGGAAGGGCCGGGCCACCCGCCTGGCCACCGCAGCCCAAACCGACGCGGCCACCGCCCGCGACGGCGGGTGCGTGCTGTGCACCGCGCCCCCATCGCGGTGTCACACCCACCACATCATCCCGAGCAACGCACCCGCCCGGGGGCCCACCGACATCGACAACCTGGCGCTCGTCTGCAGCGACTGCCACCACCGATTACACAGCCAACACCTGACCCTCCAACGCGACCGGGTAACCGGCGAGTGGCACACCCGGGCCGCCCGGCCCGACGAGATCGCGCCCGCCCGGAGACCGGCGTGAGCTCAGGCGTCGGGTGTGTCGAAGCTGAGCAGGTCGATGAGCTCGAGCATGGCGGCGCGGTCGCCGTCGATGGTCATCAGCCCCTGCGCTTCGGCGTCGGCGATGGTCATGGTTCGCCCCATCAGGCGCATCAGCACGGTGGGCGGAAAGAAGAAGGCGGTGGCGTCGGGCGCCCGGTCGGCCGGGGGCTCGGCGGTGCTGCTGAACCCGACCTCCGCGTCGATCACCACGTGGTTCTTCCACCCGGAAACGTCCAGTACGTAGTAGCCCTCCAGCTGCGGGCTCCTCGCCATGACGAAGTGGCCATTCATCGTCATCTGGGTCTCGAGCGCCGAGATCGGGTCGAACTCCTCGCCCTCGACCGGCGGAGTGTGCTCGAGGATGGTGGCGCCGAGGTCGGCGGTGGCTTCGAGCAACCGCAGAATCGCCGGCCGGGCCCAGTCGGTGAGCCGGTAGACCCTCTGGCGGCCCAAACCCGGAGCCGTGCGCTTCTCGATCAGCCCATCGGCTTCGAGCTGGCGCAAGCGGTTGGTCAGCATCGTCGGCGAGATACCCGGGTTGATCGCCTCGAGATCGGTGAACCGCAGCGGCGTCCGGGCCAGATCGCGGATGATCAGCAGCGTCCACCGCGAGCCGATCGCGTCGAGCGCGGCTGCGATGACGCACAGCTGGCGATAGCTCCCGGGGAGCTCGGGGCTCGCAGACATGGCGAGACGATACCCGACTTGCACGTATACTCCGATTCTTGTAGTACTAACTACTACTTACGTAGTCTACTTCACCCACGGGAGTTCCACCATGAATCCGATCGAAGCGTTCGACGCCGCCTGCGACCTGGCCCGAGCCCAGGTCGAACTGGCGGTGAAGAACCCAACTGCGGCCACCCCGTGCAGCGAATTCAACGTTGCGCAGCTGGTGGGCCACGTGGTCGCCGCCCTCGACGGCAACGCCGCCATCCTCGGCGGCACCAACGACGGCCTCGACCCCTTCGACCCGCCGTCGTATCCAGCCGACGAGTTCCTTACCCGGTTCGATACCGCCCGTGGCCGCCTGAAGGCAGCCATCGGCGACCGCGGGCTCGACGCCATGGTCGAACACCCCGCGGCGCCCGAACCGATGCCGGTGGCCGCCGCCATTGGCTTCCCCACCTTCGACATGTACGTGCATGCGTGGGATCTCGCCCAAGCCAACGGGGTCGCCAGCGACGTCCCCACCGAATTGCACGGTCAGGTCGCCGCCTTCTGTCGCCAGGCGTTCACCGGCGAAGCCGTTCCCGGCGTGGTCGAAGCATCCGTCGAGGCATCGGCAGGCGCCTCGCCGATGGAGGATCTCGCCGCCTTCCTCGGGCGCCGACCGCTTGCGGCACAGGGATAACGCCGCCGGCGGATGGACTGCGGGGCCCACGCAGTTGCCGTTGCGTGAGCCCCACAGACTTGTCGCCGCCTGGCGACGTGGCTGCCTCGGGGACACCTGGGTCGATGCGTCGGACAGGGCCAGGGGAAGGCCCGCCAACACCCCGAAAACCGCCGCTCGCGCCACGATGCGACACGCCCGTCGATCGCGCAATGATGGGGAGTGTGGAGTCGTGATAATCGCACCGTGACGCCGGAAAACCGCCCACCCGGGCTACCGGAAGACTATAGTTGCGACCGGTGGATGCGAACTAAGGAGCCGGGTGAGCGAGGCGCGGGCGACAACCGAACGGGTGCTGGCGGAGCTGGAACAGCTGGGGGCATGGAACACCCCGCTCGACATCGACATCGAGGCGATACCCACGCTCGCCGAGCTGGCCGCCGACGCACCGGGCGGCGCGGCTGCCGACCGCGTCCACCACCTCATCGCCGAGGCGACCCAACGGCTGCCGAGCCGATCTCGCCAGGCGCTCGAACTCGTACTCGGCGACACCGACGAACGCTGGAGCCGCAACCTCACCAACCGCAAGCGCTTGGCCGCCGACCGGCTGGCGATTCCGTACAACACCTTCCGGGTCACCAACGCCAAAACCGGACGCTCGCCCTACCAGTCGCTGCTGGCCGAGCTCGCCACCGAGCTGGTCACCGCTTCTCATCCGGCCGCTGGCGATGCGGCGCCGGTGGGCGAAGGTGAACACGACCAACCCTCTCCGGACACCGCTGGCCCGAACCCTCGCGCCGATGCCGACGACAACCCCTTCGCCTCGGGCTCCAGGCCGCCCGAGGAGCGGCCGGGCGGGCGCCGCACAGCGGGGCTCGCCCTCGCCGGGCTGATGGCCGGTCTCGTACTCGGCGGCGTGCTCCTCCTCAACCGCTCCGGCGACAAGTCCGGCACCGACACCGACCGGGCCGCCATCACCACTCGCGCGCCCGAGGGCTCCGGAGTCGCAACGGTGCTCGGCACCTTCGAAACCCCGGCCACCGATGGGGCCGGCATCGATGACCCAGCACTCGACGACTCAGCAACGAACACCGGCACCGCCGAAGCAACGGAGCCCACGGCACCAGCAGCAGCACCGGCCACCGATACGGACGCCGCCGCGATCTCGCCACCGACGATCACCCCACCGACGATCACCCCACCGATGTGTGCGATCGACGTCGGGGCCGGAGCGACCGACAGCATCGCCGCCGAGATGCAGGTCGACTACGCCGACGCGGGCGGCCTCGAAACCCTCGGTTGCCCGACCCACGAAGTCGAACGCCGCGGCGGTGTGCAGTGGCAGGAACTCCAGCGCCACGGCCTCACCACCGGCGGGTTCATCGGCACCGACAACGATGCACCCCTGCTGGCCAACCGGGGCCAGTGGCGGTCCTACATCAGGGTGGGCGGCGGCGACGGCTCCGAGAGCCCGGCGCGAGCCGGGGCCCTCACCGGCGAGGTCGTCGAAACCGACGACGGTTGGAGCCTCGGCGTCGACTCCGGCGTCGCGCTGCTCGGTGAGGCCGAAGACTCCTCCTTCTACTGGCTGCCCGAGATCGTGGTCGAGGCCTGGGCCGAGTCCGGGCGATCGAGCGGCATCGCCGGCCGCCCCACCAGTAGCCCGTATGTGGCCGATGGCGGTCTACGGCAGGACTTCGAGAACGGGTACTTCACCCTCGCCGGGAGCGGCGATCTCGCGTTCACCGAGGTCGCCGACCCGGCGGCCGAGCTCGCCGGCACCGGTGACCTTCGCGGTCGCATCATCAGCGCCGGCGACGGCACCGGCTGGGTGGTCGACGACCAACTCCGTCGGTGGTGGCTCCCCGACGTCGCCCACTGGAACTGCGCCGGCGGTGAAGCCAACCACGTCGCTCGCGGCCTGAGCGGTAGCGCCGTGCACACCCTCGAGTTCGGCGGCGTCGCCCACTGCCCCACCCACCGATCCGGGTTCTCCCCCGTCGGGGGATCCAACGACCTCACCAGCTACTGCCGCGCCCACCACGACGCCCCCGCCACCGCCGAGGCCAACGCCGACGGCTGGTTCTGCTCGACACCCCAGGGTGACGAACCCATCGACCCGGTCGAGTCCTGCGCCTGGCAGTACGGACCCGACGTGTTCCCCAGCCTGCGCTCGGCCACCGACTGGGTGTGCGGCAACCCCTGAGCTCAGGTCGGCCCGGTCGCGGCCACCACAGCTAGGGCTCGGGGATACTCGGGGGTCGCAGGGGATTGATCGACACGTTCACGAAGTCCAGCAGCACGGAGGGGCACGGAACCGCCGGCACCACGCCCGCAAACGTGGGGCGGTTCACCGACATTCCATCGGCCAACGCAACCCATACCTCGGCCATCACGTCGGCGCCCTCGGCCTGCGTATTCACGTCGAACCCGGTGGGAATGTCGACCTGACGCCGCCCAGCTACCGCTTCGTAGGTGAAGTTGCCCTCGAATAGCGTGCGCACCCCACCGGTGAAGGTATCGGCCGCCTCGTCGAACCCGATGACGATCACCACGTCGAAGCCGGAGTAACAGACATGGTTCTGGTCGAGCTGCACCACCGACTCCGTCGGCAACCACAGGCGAGGACGCTCCTCGTTCCCCTCCAGCTCCACCCACTCGAACCCGTCGGCGGCCGCCCTTCGACCGGTGGAGGCAAACCTGATGTCGCCCTCAGCGAAGGTCGCGAACACTCCCGCACCAACGCCCGGCGCCAGCCGAGCATCGACATCGCCGACCACTCCGTAGATCATGGGGGTGGCGTCCTCGAGGAACACGACCGCATCCGCGGGCACCGTCGCCCCCGTCGACGCGGGTGCCGCCGTCGGGGCGGGCGGCGGTGCCGTGTCCGGCGGCGGCGGGGTCAGCACCGGCGGTACCGTCGTGACCCCCACGGTGGGCGGGACCGCCGCGCTGGTCGGAACGGCCGAGGCCCCGTCGTCGGTCGAGGCTGCGTCGTCGCTTCCCGCGACGATCTCGTCGCCGTCACCGATGGCCTGGCTGAGCAGGAACGCCCCGCCGACCACCACCAGCAACAGCGCGGCGGCCGCTCCCAGAATCCAGACGTAGGCGGGTGCCGGCTCGGACTTCGACGTTTCGTTCATGTTCGTGAGACGGATCACCTCGGCGTCGGTTTCCCGATCGACCGGAATCTTCTCGCGGCTCACGGCGCCATCGACCCGGGGGTTTCCGGCCGCCGCCAGCGAGGCGTCGATGCGGTCCCAGTAGCCGGCGCCCGGCTCCGGAACCTCATCGCGCAGGAACGCCCCCAGCTCGTCGTCGGGTCGCTCGTTCTCCGGACCTCGAGGCTCGCTCACGGCCGACCTCCCCGCAGTCGTTTTCGGGCCCGGTTTACTCTCGATGCCACCGTTCCCCGGGCCTCGCCCAGGATTTCGGCCGCTTCGTCGTAGCTGTACCCCAAGCCCGTCGTGAGCATTAGGGCCACCCGCTGATCGGGGTCGAGTTCGTCGAGCAACGCGGTCAGCTCCATCCGGTCGTGCACGCCGGCCTGCTCGCCCCCGGTGGCCCCCGCCCCGCGGTGGCGGTCGGCCTCGTCGATCTCTTCGTGCCGGCGGCGGTTTTCATAGCGCAGGTGATCGATCGCGGTGCGGTGCACGATCGTATGCAACCAGGTCTTGAACGCGGCGCGGCCGTCGAACGACCCGATCGCCCGAAACGCCTTCTCGTAGGCGGCCTGCATCACGTCGTCGGTGCCGTGGGCCGTTCGCACGACCGCCCAGGCCACCCCGCGCAGGTCCTGATCGAAGTGCCGGATGAGCGCGCCGAACGCCTGGGCATCGCCGGCCCGGGCCTCCCGCTCAAGTTTTTCGACGGCGATCGCCATATGCAGCACCCACGGGTAGACGGCTCAGCGTGACCACCGTTTCCCAATATCCCGAAATTTCTCCGCGTTTTCCGGTTCGCGACCCTCGAAACCAAGGAGATCCCGGAACCCGATCGGCGCCGTCGGTCCCCCACCAAGCCTTCCACGAAATCCGTTGCGGGTGACGCACAGCGGTAGCGTCGGCCCCGTGAACGACACCTCGACAACGGGCCCCGAACTCGGCGACCAGCTCCTCGATCGGGCGCGGGCCGACACCGGGCTCGACGACTTCGGCCCCGACTCGTGGCGCGAGGGTTACGACATCCTGTGCGCCGGGCTGGCCCAACCCCACGTGCGCGCCGCCGGCCGCGCCCAGCTCGGCAACGAGATCGTCAGCTACCTCGCCAACCGCTTGCGGGTGACCGACCACCATCGCCGCCACCCCGAACTCGCCGCCACGCCGATCGAGGCACCGATCATCGTGCTCGGCCTACCCCGCACCGGCACCACCGCCCTGTCGTACCTGCTCGACACCGACCCGCAGTGGCGCTGGCTGCTCAACTGGGAAGCGGTGCAATCGGTGCCGCCCCCGAACGACACCACGCGGCGCACCGACCCCCGCTGCACCGAGATGCTCGAATTCCAGCGGGCGATCCTGCCGACCATCGACCCGCCGCCGCCCCATTGGGAATGGGCCGACGGGCCGACCGAATGCACGTTCATCCTCGCCCAGGACTTCCGCAGCGCCATGTGGGAGAACCGCATGCCCAACCCGGCGTACCGCGAGTTCATCAGCACCTGCGAAATGGCACCGGCGTACGACCACCACCGCCGCGTGCTCCAGATCCTGCAATCGCAAACGTCGGGCCGGTGGTGCCTGAAGATGCCCGCCCACGCCCTGTACATCGACACGGTGCTCGCCACCTACCCCGACGCCCGCTTCATCTGGACCCACCGCGACCCGGCCACCGCCACCGCCTCGTTCCTGAACCTGGCCGCCTTCGCCCACGGTCTCACCCTCGGCGACCCCGACCTCGACTGGATCGCCGAGACCTACCCGCCCCGACTCGTCGAGCAGGTCGCCCGACCCCTCGCCGCGCTCGCCGGGCGAGACGTCTTTCATCTGCACTACGCCGACGTGCAGCGCGAACCGCTCGCCCAGATGGAACAGCTCTATGCGTGGCTCGACGCCGACCTCACCGCCACCACCCGCCAGGCGATGCTCGACTGGCTCGACGCCGAGACCTTCCACGCGACCCGCGGCCTGTCCGCGGGGCTCGACCGGTTCGGACTCGAACGTTCGGCGGTGCTCGAGTCGTTCGGCAACTACCTCGCCGCCTTTCCCGTGGAACTCGACGACGGTGACTGACGATTGCGGCTAACCGCCCGACGGCACCCAGCCGCTCGGCGTGGGCAGGGGCAGATCGAGATAGGTCGCGATCCCCGGCGGGGCGGCGACGACGGCCGGAATGGCGTTGATCGCCGGTAGCGACGTCATGATCATCCCGAGCACCATGTAGTCGGCGAACGACGTGGCCTCGAAATCCTCCGGCGGGAAGATCTGCAGCTTGGTGTGCACGCTCGGCCGACCGGCGACCTCGACGATGTAACCGTGCTCGACCCGCCAATCCGGTTCCAGCGTGCCGCCCTTGCGCCAGCAAAACTTCAACTCGACCACCGGGCGACCTTCGTAGATCCCCTGCCACGAACCCGCGACCCCGGCCACGCAATCCGCGTCGATCGACCACGACCCCATGTCGAGATGCTCGGTGGTGCGGGCGTACTCGGGAACGCACACGATGTCGTCGAGCTCGAGGCCCAGAGCCCCCGCCATCAACTCCACCGCATCGCCGAACACCGCGGTGCCCTCCTCGGTCATGGCCGGCAACCCCGGGTCGTCGATCGGGCGACCGAAGCCCACGGCTCGGTCGGTATCGGGCGAGTCGTACCCGGTGGAGTCGACCGACTCGAGCACCGTGATCGAATCGACCCGGTCGCACACCCCCGCCGACACGATGCCCAGCAGGTTGGCGAACCCCGGATTCATGCCCGTGCCGAACATCGTGGCACCCCCGGCCGCGCACGCCGCTGCGATGCGGGCTTTGTCGTCGCCCCACGATCGGCCGGTGATGAACACCGACGTGCTCACGACATCGATGCCGGCTTCGAGCAGGCGCACCAGGGTGTCGACGTCGGGAAACTTCGGGTTGTACACCGCGCAATCGGGGGCGAGGGCGAGCAGCGCTTCGACGTCGTCGGTGGCGGTCACCCCGACCGGGTCCACGCCGCACAACTCACCGACATCGCGACCCACCTTGTCGGGAGACCACGCATGGCACCCGACCAGTTCGAGCGCCGGGTTGGCCAGCACGGCGAGCACCGACCGACGGCCCACGTTGCCGGTGGTGAACTGCACGACCCGAAGCGGTTCTCGGCCCTCGCCCCTCGCGGCGCTCATCAGGACTCACCGGCCAGCAGCTTGTGGGCGTACTCGTCCTCGGTGATCACACCACCTTCGCTCTCGGCCCGGCCCTGATCCTGGGGTAGCAGATGGTCCTGGAGACCATCGATGCGTTTCCACGCCGGGTACGGCTGCTCGCCGTCGTCGTCCGGCACGTACTTCGAGGTCTCGACCCGGGTGTGTTTGTGGATGTAGCGGGCGCAGTTGAGAAACACGCGGTCGACATGAGCCCGAACGATGCCGATCGCCCCCGGGTAGTCGGCCAGCAATTCGTCGTCAGCCCGGAAGTCGGCGGTGGCCTGCACCCGAACCCGGTGCGGTGTCTCAAAGTCGATGAACAGCAGCCCGATCTTGGCGGTGTCGGCGATGTTACCCATCGACAAGAACATGCCGTTGCCGTCGTAGGCGGGGAAGGCCAGGGTCTGGTTGTCGATCACCTTCACGGTGCCGACATCGCCGCCCTTGTAGCTGACCGTCGGCTCGCCCTCGGCGGTGACCGTCGACAAGAAGAAGAAGTCGCGCGTTTCGATGAAGCCGATGTGGAGGACGTTCAGTTCGGTCTCGACGATCGTCGCCTCCAGCGCATCGGCGAGGCGGGTGGCCTCGAACTGGTCCTGAAGCTGACGTTGCGAGTCGGTGTAGAAAGCCATGGCCTATCCCTAGCATTCTCTTCCGTTCCCTTGCATTACCTACGTTCGACACGTATCGTCTGATTCGTAATGACGATCGCAGAGCAGCTGCCACCCGACCCCGAGGCCCGGGCCCCACGCAACCTCGTGCCGCCCGCGCTCGCGTTGCCCGATGTCCTCCCCACCGATCGGCTCACCGAACGGGCGGTGCCGAAGCCCGAACTCCGGGCCGAACTGCGCGCCATCCCCAACGTGGCGAACGTGTTCACCACCGCCGGCGCCCTCGCCCAATCGTTCGGCGTGGTCGCCGCGGCGGCCGCCATCAACACGTGGTGGTCCTACGGAGCCGCCTTCGTGCTCATGGGCCGGGGCCACGCCGTGCTCAACATCCTCGCCCACGAGGCCGCCCACCGACTGTTGTTCACCAACCGCACGGCCAACGACCTGGTCGGCCGATTTCTGCTCGGCTATCCCACGTTCCAACCAACGCTCGCCTACCGCCGCGGCCACTTCGCCCACCACAAGGACGAGATGGGCCCGGCCGACCCCGACAACTCGCTGTACTCGGGCTATCCGGTGCCGCCCGATTCATGGCGGCGCAAGCTCACCCGCGACGCCACCGGCCGCAGCGCGGTGAAGGTCATGGGCGGGTTGGTGAAAGCCGTGCGGGGCGGGTCGACCGAGGCTCGCCAGGTCATCGCCACCCACGCTGTCATGATCGGTCTGTGCGTCGTCACCGGCCGTCCGCTGGCGTACGTCGTGTGGCTGGGGTCGTGGTCGACGCTTTGGCGGGTCATCAACCGCCTGCGGGCCATCGCCGAACACGGCGGCATGGAACGTTCGCGCGATCGGCGCGAGACCACCCATGTCATCCGCCAGTCGAGGCTCGCCCGCTACTGGATGGTGCCGTACAACACCGGCTGGCACCTCGCCCACCATGTCGATATGGGTGTGCCGTGGCGCAAGCTGCCGCAGTTGCACGACGAACTCGTCGCCGCGGGTTGGGTCACCCCCGACATCGAGTACCCGAGCTACCGGGCGTTCTGGCGAGCGGCGACCTCGGGCGCGCCGACCCCGCCGGCAACCTGACCGGCGCGTGCTCCACCGCCCGCCCCCGCCCGGCGTCTACCCCGCCCGGTCTGCCCCGTGACCACCAACCGGCCCTTCTCGGCCCGGTCCCTGGTGCTCAGCACCCTGCTCGGCCTCCATCCGCCCCAACTCCCGGCCCGCCATCTCGTCGCCCTCGGAGACCTGTTCGCCATCGAGGAGGGCACGGTGCGGGTCGCCCTCAGCCGCCTGGTCGGCAACGGTGACCTCACCCGCACCGACGGGCTGTACCGGCTCGCCGGACCCCACACCCAACGCCAGGCCAGCCAGGACCTCGGCCGGGCCGAACCCGACCCGACGTGGGATGGCCGCTGGTGGACGCTCATCATCACCGCCGACCGTCGGGGGCGAGCCGAGCGCGAGACGTTCCGCACCGACATGACCAACCAACGGTTCGTCGAGGCGCGCGAAGGCGTGTGGATGCGGCCCACCAACCTCGGCGTGCCGGACCTCGACGGCCAACATCTGCTGCTCGATGCCGTCCCTGCCGGGCCCGCCGCCGAGCTCGCCGCCGGGCTCTGGAACCTCGATGCCTGGGCCACCCGCGGCGATGCCCTCGTCGAGGGCCTCGACGCCGGCCTGGGCGAGCTCTCCACCCGCGACCCGAACGCGCTGCCCGCCGCCTTCGCGCGGAGCGCCGAAGCCATCCGCCACCTGCGCGCCGACCCTCTGCTCCCCCACGAGTTGTTGCCGAACTCCTGGCCCGGGCCCGCGCTGCGCGGTCGGCTCGCCGCGTTCGACCGCGAGCTCGGTCGCACGCTTCAGAGCTTTTTCGCCACGCTGCCCGCCGAGCCGAACGCCCGTCGCTAACCCGCCGGGCGAACTAGTCTCGCGACGTGTTCATCCCCTCGCGCCGCTGGATCCTCCACCGCTTCCACCAGCGCCTGTTCCACCAGCGCGTGCCCGCCGTCCTCGCTGTCCCCGCCATCCTCGCCGACGATGGTTGGAGCCACCGATGAGCGAAAGTCTGCTCGTGCGCGGCGGTAAGGCCCTGTCGGGCAACATCGTTCCGTCGGGCAACAAGAACTCGGTGCTGCCGATCCTCTGCGCCACGCTGCTCACCGACGAACCGTGCACGCTGCGCAACGTTCCCGACATCACCGACGTCGCCAAGATCGTCACCTTCTTCGAGGGCATTGGTTCGAAGGTTGCGTGGGATCGCGACGACCTCCGCATCGAGATCTGCCACGCCGGTGTACAGCTCGACTCCGTCGACTCGCTGCCTCCCGGCATGCGCAGCTCGGTCATGTTGTTCGGCCCGCTGCTGGCCCGAGTCGGACGGCTCAACGTCACCGACGACGCCACGGGGTGCTCGCTCGGAGCTCGTGAGGTCGACCCGCACCTCGACGTACTCGAGGGGTTCGGCACCGCCATCGAATGGTCCGAACGGCGCGAACTCGTGCTCTCCGGCCGCTTCCGGGCCCAGGACCGGTGGTTGGACTACGCCTCGGTCACCACCAGCGAGCACTTCGCCATGTGCGCTGCACTCGCCAGCGGCACGTCGACCCTGGTGAACGCGGCGAGCGAGCCGCACGTGCAGGACCTCTGTCAGATACTGGTCTCGATGGGCGCCGAGATCGCCGGCATCGGCACCTCGGTGCTTACCGTCGCAGGCGTCGAAACGTTGGGTGGGTTCGACACCCGCATCAGCGACGACCACCACGAGATCTTCACGTTCCTCGCCATCGGGGCGATGACCGGCGGCGCGGTGTCGGTAGAGCACTCGATCGGGCGCCACTTCCCGCTCATGGACCGCACCCTCGAAAAGTTCGGCATCGAGGTCGAACCCACCACCAACGGCTCGCGAGTGGCCGGCAACGGCGAGCTGCGCATCGAACGGCCGCGCACCGAGAACCTCATCACCAAGGTCGAAGGCGCGCCGTGGCCGTACTTTCCGGTCGATCTCATCCCGCCGGTCGTCGCGTTGGCCACCGTCGCCGATGGCGACATGTTGTTCTGGAACAAGGTGTACGAAGGCGCGTTTGGCTGGGTGCCCGAACTCATGAAGTTCGGCGCCCAGGTCACGGTGTGCGACCCGCACCGCATCATCGTCTTCGGGCGCGACGATCTTCGCCCGGCCACGGTCGACGCGCCGTACATCATCCGGGTGATCATCTCGTTGTTCATGGTGGGCGCAACGATCGAGGGCGAATCGATCATCCGCAACGCGAGTCCGGTTCGGCGAGCGCACCCCAACTTCGTCGAGAACCTGCGCTCACTCGGCGCCGATGTCGAATGGGTCGACGAACGCTGACCCCGAAACCCGCAGCCGGCCTGGGCGGCGACCCGACCGGCGGGCACCCGTGATTCTCGAAGGCGACTTCGCGCGCGACGGCGCCGTGTGCGTGCGCGGGGCGTTCACGGCGGAGGAGATGGCGATGGCCACCGAGGCCATCGAGGCCAACCTGGCCGACCTGTCACCCCGCGCCCTGCGAGCGAGCGCGGCCGACGACGGCGCCTTCATCGAAGACTTCTGCAACTGGAACCGCCTGCCGGCGATGGAGCGGTTCATCCGCCAATCGCCTGCAGCGCGGATCGCCGCCGAGCTGACCGGGTCGCAGCGCATCCGGCTCTACCACGACCACGTTCTGGTGAAGGAGCCGGGCACTCGTCAGCCCACGCCGTGGCACCAGGACCAGCCGTACTACAACGTCGATGGCACCCAGAGCGCCAGCATGTGGCTACCCGTCGACCCGGTCGACCGGTCATCCGCGATCGAGTTCATCGCCGGAACCCACCGGGGCCCGTGGTTCATGCCCCGCACGTTCCTCGACGCCGAAGCCCGCTGGTTCCCTGAGGGCACGCTCGCCGAGCCGCCCGACTTCGCCGCCGACCCCGAGCGTTGGCCGGTCATCGGGTGGGCCCTCGATCCCGGCGACGCCGTGTTCTTCAACATGGTCGTCGTGCACGGTTCCGGCGGGGTGTCGGGACCCAACCGGCGCCGCGTGTTGTCGGTTCGCTTCCTCGGCGACGACATGGTTCACGCCCCCCGCCCCTGGACCACCTCACCCCCCTTCCCCGGCCTCGACTCCCTCCCCGCCGGCGCCGAGATGGACCACCCCCTCTTCCCCCGCCTCCACCCCTAACGCCCTGGGGTCAGACCCCGCCGACCTCAACCTCACGTGAAGTTGAGGTTTCGGGGGTCTGACCCCAGGGGGAGGCGAGGTTGCGGGGGCGGTGGACGGGCGTAGTCTCCGGGAGGTGACCTCCTCACCCACCGATGAGCGTCGATCGCGCCCGCCGGTCGATGGTCGACGCTCGTGGCGCTGGCTCGCGGTCTACCTCGGGGCGGCCGGGTTCGCTCTGACCCAACCCCTCCTCGGCGTCCTCGGCGAGAACCCGATTCTCGTCACCCGAACCCACGTGTCGACCCTCGACGTCATCGTCGTTGCCATCGTCACCGCGATCGGTATTCCCGTCGGGTTGTGGCTGATCGACAGCGCCCTACCCACCCGGCTTCGAGTCGGGTATCGAGCGATCGTGCTCACGGCGTTGGCGGCCGCGTTCGCAGCCCGCCTCATCACCCTTACCGCCGGCCCTCCCGCCTGGGTGGTCATCCCGGTCGCGCTCCTCGCCGGCGCGTTCGTCGCGGCGATGGCACTCCGAGAGCCGTTGGCCACCAGGCTCCTGGCGTTCACCGCCGTGTTGCCCGCGATGGCCATCGCCCTGCTGTTCGCCGGTTCCGACACCGGCACCCTGCTACGCGCACCGGTCGTCGAGGCGGTCGAACTCGACGAAGCGATCCGCCCCGACGACGCGCCTCTTCCGCCCGTCGTGATGCTCGTACTCGACGAGCTACCCACCATGACCCTCGTCGACGAGGCCGGCGAACTCGACGCCGAACGGTTCCCCAACCTCGCCACCTTCGCCGACACCGCCACCTGGTACCCCGAGTTCACCACCACCTCGGCGTTCACCGAGTCGGCCGTACCCGCACTCCTGACCGGCCAGAACCCGATCGGCGCCGCGCCGTTGTGGCCCGACTTTCCCGACAACATCTTCCGACTACTCGCCGGGTCGTATCACCTGTCGGTCATCGAATCGAACACCAAGCTGTGCGGGTATCCCGCCTGTGCCGAAACCGTGCGCCCTCCCCCGCCACCATCCTCCACGACGAACTCCGGCGGCGACGCCGACCCGCCGCCAAACCCGTCTCCGGTCGCGGAGGAACCGGCATCCGACCGCAGTCGATTCACCCGCACCCTGGTGCGGCTGTGGTGGGAGGGGGTGATCGAGCCGAGCTCCCCGGGCGCCCTCGATGACTTCGCGGAAGAGGTCGTCGATGACACCAGCCCGCCGGACCCAACAGACTCGCAGTCCGGCACCGCCGACGCGACCGGGCCGAACACCGTCCCCGACACAATCGAACCGTTGACCGAGGACTCGTTCAACTTTGCCCGGTCGATCGCCTCGGCCACCGATGGCCAGCCGCTGCGCTTCCGTCAATGGGTCGACACCATCGTCCCCACCGACACCCCCTCGCTATGGTTCGCGCACCTCCTCCTCCCCCACCAGCCGTTCACGTTCACCGCCACCGGAACCCAGTTCGCCGTACCGATCGGCCCGCACCGCTTCGACGACCCGAACAACACCAACCCCGACGTCATCGCACTGCGCCGACGACAGCACGAAACCCAGATGCAGTACACCGACGCGCTCATCGGCGAACTGCTCGCCCAGGTCGAACGAGCCGGGTTGTACGACGATGCAATCATCGTGATCGTCGCCGACCACGGCATGAGCTTCACCGAGGGGACCCACGATCGCGAGTTCGACGGAACCAACGCCGCCTCGATCGCCTACACCCCACTATTGATCAAGTTCCCCGGCCAGGAGAGCGGATCGATCAGCGCCGCCAACCTCACCTCGGTCGACGTCCTGCCCACCATGGCCGACGCGCTCGGCATCGAGTTGCCATGGACGTCCGACGGCGCCGCCGCCGACAGCGAGACCGTCGCGGGGCGAGACGATACGAAGCCGCTGTACGACTACACCAACGTGTTCGATGTGCGCCTCGAGGGCGTCGTCGACGTCGGTGTCGGTTTCGATGCGGTGATCGCCGGCGCCACGGTGCCCGACGACCCGAACGACGGGTGGATCGGCGAACCGTTCGCCCCGGCCGACAGCAGCGGCGTCGTCGCGCAGCTCGCCCGGGTGGACCGTCCGGATCTGGCGCTCGGTGTGGTCGCCGGCACCCTCACCGAGCCCGCCGATCTACTGGTCGTGGCCTACGACGATGTCATCGTCGGCGCCGCGCCCGTCGGGCAGTACCGCGACCTCGACAACTACTTCGCGGTCGGCGTCGACGTGAGTCGCTTCGACAGCCGCGACGCGACCGTGCGCATCGGTGTCGTCGCCGCCGACGGATCGATCACCGAAGTGCGTGTCGAACCGGCGTCCTAGGGCGTTCGTCGTTCGACTCCCCGTTACCCGTCGCCACGTCGTAGCCTGGAGTCAGGTGTGGGCACACCCGAACGAAGGAAAACCAAGATGACCGCAAGGTTCCCCTCCCGGCGACTTGTCCTACCGATCATTGCGTTCGCCCTCCTACTCGGCGCGTGCACCCCGGTAACGGTCGGCACCGAACGCGCGACCGAACTCGACACCAGCAGCCCGGACGAAGGCGAAGCGGTGCACGGCACGAGGCTCTACTGCCCGGTGTCGCACTTCAGTCACGACGACCCGGTCGTGAAACCCGGCCAGCCCGATGCGGCGCACCTGCACATGTTCTGGGGCAACACCCAGACCAACGCGTTCACGACCGCGGAGAGCCTCGCCAACCAGGGCGCGGCCACCTGCGAAGGCGGGCGCAACAACCAGTCGGCCTACTGGATCCCCGCGCTCTTCAACGAGGACGACGAGGTCGTGCTGCCCGAAGAGATCATCGTCTACTACAAGAGCTTCGCCTCGAGCGGCGGGTTCGACCGCGACACGATCATGGCGATCCCCGACGGGCTCGAACTGCTCGCCGACCTCCAGGTGAACGATGCCGGTGACTACTTCTTCAAGCGCGAGGCCATAGGCGGCGGGCTGATGCAGCTCACCGTGACCTTCCCGATGTGCATCGCCGTCGATGGAAACGGCGACCCGGTCCTCGCCAGCCCGGACAACCGGGCGCACCTCTCGTACGCGAACGGGTCGGGCGAAACCACCAACGACTGCCCCACCACCCACCCGTACCGAATCCCCGGGCTGATCTACAACGTTCGCTACGACCTCGACATCAACACCGACTGGTACCTGGCCTCCGACACCAACCGCAACGATCCGGGGCACAGCCTCCACGGCGACTACATCGCCAGTTGGGATGCCGCCACGATGGACGCGGTGGTGCTGTGCCAGCGGGAGCAGAAGCGGGAATGCCAGTTCAAGAGCGCCGACGGCGAGTTCCGAGGACAGTTGCCGGAGCGGTTCCTCGACCCCGACGGCAACGTGTTGTACATCGACAGCACGACGCTGCACCCCAGCGCCGACCGCACGCCGTTTGGCACATCGCTCACCCCGATGGCCCAGTAGAACCATCCGGTCCGGACCGACGATCAGCCGCCGGCCGGTTGGACACGGCCCGCCAAATTTCCCGCTCGTCTGCGGCCGCCGGGCCGTAGTCTTGAGGCCGTGACCAAAGGTGGTGCATTGACCCGCGCGCTCACGCTCGTCGGCATCGAACCCGATGGCTGGACCGTCGATGAGCCCGCCCACAGTCGGTGGCTCTCGCCCAACGTCTGGGACATCACCCGGGGCGACGAACGGCTGATCGTCAAGGACCTACCGGCCGACCGGCCGACGGGTTCGAACGCGATCGAGCGGCACTGGACCCACGACTCCGGCCGACCGCACCGGTGGAACTACTGGGCCCGTGAAGCCCTGGCCTATGAGAGTCGGTTGGTCGATGCGTTCGGACCCGGATTGCAGCCACCCGGGTTGCGAGCCGTCGCGATCGACGACGAGCGCACGGTCCTGGCGATCGAGTACGTCTCGGGCACTCCCGCCGAAGACTGGGAGATCACCGAGTACGGCGAGGTTGCCCACGCGTTGGGCCTCGGCCAGGCACCGTTCCTGAACGGGGAACCGGGACCTTCCGCCGAATGGCTGTCGCAAGGGTTCCTGCGCACCTACAGCTCCGAGTGGCCGGTCGACTACGAACTATTCGACGACGACGGCATCTGGAACCACCCCATCGTGGCCGAGGCGTTTCCCGCCGACCTGCGCGCTGCGGCCACCGAGCTACACGGCCGCCGAGAGCGGTTGTACGAGATCGTCGAGGCCCTGCCGCGCACGCTGTCGCACCTCGACTTTTGGACCAAGAACCTCCTGCGGCGCGACGACGGTGGTTTCGTGCTCATCGACTGGGCGTTCGTGGGCGACGGGGCGATCGGCGAGGACGTTGGCAACCTGGTGCCCGACGCCGCGTTCGACCTGTTCATCGAACCGGAGCGGTTGCCCGAGCTCCGCCAGCTCGTGCTCGACGGCTACGTGGCCGGCCTGCGCGCGGGCGGGTGGGATGGCGACGAACGGCTGGCCGAACTCGGCATGGCGGCCTCGGCGGTGAAGTACCGGTGGCTCACCCCGCTGATGCTGATGCGGGTGTCGGCGGCAGAGCACCGCACCTACGGCGGCGCCGAGCGGATCGATGCCATCGACCTCTATCGCAAACGGGGCGCCGCCCTGCTCGACAACGCCCTGGTCGGTTTGCGCGCCCTCGACCTCGCTGCCGAGCTCGGTCTTTAGCGCAGCTACCGGGTGGACTGGTTGGCGAGGGCGGCGATCTCCGGGCGAACGGCAATGCCGGCGGCCACATCACCACCCGTGATGGGTTCGCCCCACGTTTGCACCAGCGGCACGGTGCCCGACCAGTAGTCGGTGCCGAGATCGTCGGGGTCGTCGACCGGGTCACCGGCGCGCACCTTGCCCGACATCTCGGCCAACGACACCGCCAGGACCGACGTGCGCCGGAACTCGCTATCGGTCATCGGGCGTGCCGTATCCCAGTTGGCGACGACATGGTCGGTGATGATTGCGAGCGCCTCGACCGCGGCATCACCCTCGAGGACCCTGGCTTCGCCGCGCACCACCACGGACCGGTAGTTCATGGAGTTGTGGAACGCCGAACGGGCGAGCACCAAACCATCGACCAGCGTGACCGTGACACAGATGTCGGTACCGGCGGCGTTGCGCAGAAGGTCGTTGCCGGTGGCGCCGTGGAGGAACAGATCGGTGTCGGTCCGCCCGTACGCCATCGGCAAGACGATCGGGCCACGGGGCGTCACCACCCCGACGTGGGCCACCATTCCGGCATCGAGAATCGCCAGATTGCGATCGTCGTACACGGCTCGGCCGGCGCCGCGCCGCACCTTCGTACGTTCGCTGGGCGCCGTTGCGCCGTCGATCTGCTCCGGTTCGATCTGCTGCGCTTCGCTCATGCCGGCGAACGTAACAGTCAGCCCGGTTGGCGGTCGCCGAATTAGCGCCTCTCCGGTAGGGGCCGGTAGGTCAGGCGTCGCTGTGGCGTCGACCGTTGAGCAGAATCCAGAACCCGCCGACGATGGCGAAGAAGGCGAACACGAGCAGGACGAACTTCATCGTTCCGCCGATGAACGGCACCCACCCAACGACGCGCCGGGCGAAGAACGCGACGATCCCGGTCAGCAAGAGCGTGACTCCAGGGCGTTGCACGATGGTCTTCACCGAAGGCCTCCAAAGGACGGGTGGAAGTACGATTGTAGAACCGGAGCAGCGAGAATCCCAGCAGGAGCGCCATGACCACCGAACTCACCGGAATCAGCCCCGTCGCCTGGGAACACCCCACCGACCGGGCGGCGCTCGGCGCTCTGCAGCAGATCCCGGGCTTCGACGGCTTGCTGCGCAAGGTCATCGGCATGTTCGGTGAGCGCAACATTCGGATGAGTTATCAGGCCGAAGCGATCAAGGTCGGTCCCGAGCAGTACCCCGACATCCACGAGTTGCTCGTGCAGGTGTGCGCGGTTCTCGATACCGACCCGCCGCCGCTGTACATCTCGCAGACGCCGCTTGTGAACGCCGGCGCGGTTGGCATGGACCACCCGTTCATCGTCCTCAACTCGAGTCTTATCGAGCTGTGCACCCCCGAGCAGGTGGCCGCGGTGCTGGGCCACGAGGTCGGGCACATCATGAGTGACCATGCCCTGTATCGCACGCTGCTGTTTCTGCTCCTACAGATCACCTCGATGAACACGCCGCTGGTCGGGCAGGCGATCGTGCCGATCACCCTGGCGCTGCAGGAATGGAGCCGTAAGGCCGAGGTGTCCTGCGATCGCGCCGGCCTGCTCGCCGTGCAGGAACTCGACGTGTCGCTCGGTGTGCTCGGCGTGATGGCCGGCGCCATCCGGGGGCGGGCGGACGCCATCAACCTCGCGGCGTTCGTCGCCCAGTCCGACGAATACCTCGACGCCGAGGGACTCGACGCGTTCTACAAGTTCATGTCCACCCTGGGACGTTCCCATCCGTTCCCCGTGGTTCGGGTTGCCGAGCTGCGGCGCTGGGTCGACAGCGGCGCTTACGACGCGATCATCGGCGGCGACTACGCCAACCGCGATGAACCCCACGCCTACACCGATGACGTCGGAGCGGCGCGCCGGAACTTCTCCGACACCGCCTCGAAGGTCTTCGAAGACACCGAGCAGTACGTGAACGGGGCGCTGCTGAAGGTGGCCAGCCGAGCCGGCGACATCTTCGGCCCCCGCGACTAACCCCGACCCCGCGAACCATCTGGTGCCAGGCACCAGATGGTTCGCGGGTGGGCGTTTTCGTTGAATTTTCGGGGTTTCGACACAGTCTGGTGCCAGGCACCAGATGGTCCGGGTTGGCGCGGTTTGGGTGGTGGGTCGCGTGTTGGGGGGCGCGTCTGGAGTGTGCTGCAGCACACGGAGCGATCGCCGGCCGGTCTTTACCGTGGAACCACCAACCACGGCGGAAATCAGGAGCGGGAACCATGGCGGTAGACCCCACCAACCACGACGGACAGACCCCGAGTACGGCTCGGAACCAACCCGGGCATCAGGCACCCACGAGTACAGCTCGGAACCAACCCGGGCACGCACCTACGAGCAAGCCTCGGAACCAGCACGAGCCCTACGGGCCGGGCGAGACGGTGCTCGTCACCGGCGCTACCGGCTTCGTCGGCGGCCAGCTGCTGGTGCGGCTGCTCGAACGAGAGCCCGACGTCACGGTGATCTGCCCCGTTCGGGCCGACCATGCAGCCGGTGCGCTCGAGCGCGGCATCGACCAGCTCCGGACCCTCCTCGGCCGCACCCCGACCGCCGATGAGGTCGCCCGTACCCGCTGGGTGCGCGCCGACCTCGAACAGCGCCAACTCGGCTGGGACGACGAGACCTATGCATCCGTCATCGAGCGCCTCGTCGAGGTGTTCCACTGTGCCGCATCGGTGTCGTTCGACCTCGACATCGACGATGCCCACCGCATCAACGTCGAGGGATCCATCAACGCGTACGAGGTCGCCGAGGCCGCCCGGAAGCACCACCACGGGTTCCGCCGTTTCCACCACGTGAGCACCGCCTACGTCTCCGGCCTGACCGCCGGCCGCGTCGACGCCAACCACATCCCCGACGACCGGGCGAAGAACTACCGCAACACCTACGAACGCACCAAGGCCCGGGCCGAACGCTGCCTGCGCCGCCGGGCCATCGCCCGACCCGATGCGGTTCCGGTCAGCATCTACCGACCGTCGATCATCGCCGGCAACACCACCGACGGCGTCACCAACAACTGGAACGTGTTGTACGTGCCCATGAAGATGGTCGTGCGCGGTCAGCTGCCGGTGTTCCCAAAGGGTGGCCGGGCGCTCGTCGACACGATCGGCGTCGACTTCCTCACCGACGCCATGCTCGAACTTCGCCGCTACGACGACAAAGCCGTGCTGGCGTACCACATCACCGCCGGCTCGACGGCCTTCGACATCGGCACCCTCATGGGGACGACCACCCGACGGGCCTCGCAGCACTCCCAGTACAAGCCCTCGGTGACCCGGCTGGTGAACCACGCCACCTGGAATGCGATGACCAAGGGCTTTCGCGGCGCCAGCAAGGCACCCAAGCAGCTGCGAAGCATCCGCCGCATGGGCAAACTCGGCGTCCGGGGCACGTCGGCCTGCGCGGTGTATCTCCCCTACACCAAGGTGGCCACCATCTTTGACGCCGGCCGGGAACACGATCTGCTCCGCTGGGCGGGCATCACCATGCCCGACGGCCAGACGTTCCTGAACACGGTGGTCGACTACGCCCTCGACACCGACTTCGGGCGCAACCTCTCCGGCCCGACCGACGTGGCCGACCCGTCCGAGCACGTCAACCTACGGACCGCCGAACCGGCGGCCACCGGTATCGACACCGATCCAGCCACCCGCGGCCCGGTCGCTCCGGCGATCGACACGGAACCGGCAGCGGCATGACCTCGGCGCTCACCCGGCCGGCCGGCGATGCCGGACCCCCGCACTCGACCCCGCCGTCGACGCCACCGACGGCGACGCCGCGACCCAAGTCGAGCCGGGCGACCACCATCATCTGTTCGGCGGCCGTATTCATGATCGCCCTCGAGATCACCATCATTTCGGTGGCGCTGCCCGAGATCGAGGCCGCCTTCCCGGCCAGCTCCCGGGTGACGGTGTCGTGGGTGTTCACGGCGTACAACATCGGCGTCGCCGGCCTGCTGCTGCTCGGTGGCTGGGCCGCCGAACGGTTGGGCCGCAAACGCATCTTCCTGCTCGGCCTCGCCATCTTCGGCGCCGGGTCCGCGGGCTCCGGCCTCGCCCCCGGTATCGGCTGGCTGATCGCCGCCCGCGGGCTCCAGGCCGCGGGTGGTGCGCTGCTCGTGCCCTCATCACTGGCACTCATCCTCAACGCGGCCGACGACGAGGACCGCGACATGGCCGTCGGCCTGTGGGGGGCCATGGCCGGGCTGGCCGCCGCGGTCGGCCCCACCCTCGGTGCGCTGCTGGTCGAATGGGCCGGCTGGCGGTGGGTCTTCCTCATCAACCTTCCGATCGTGCTTCTCGCGTGGGTCGCGGGTTCCCGGCGACTCGACGAGAGCGCCGATTCGGACCTCGACGGCGGGGTCGACCCCGTCGCCGTTCCCGCCGGAGCGGTCGGCGTCGGCCTGCTCGTCTTCGCGATCGTTGCGGGTGAACGGGCCGGCTGGCTCAGCCCGGTCATCGCCGCCAGCCTCGCCGTCGCCGCCGCGTTGCTCATCCTGTTCGCCTGGCGCAGCAACCACCACCCCCGTCCCGTGTTCAGCCCGGAGCTCGCCCGCCAACGAAGCTTCGCTGTCGGCGCCGCGGGCACGCTCCTGTTCGGCGCGGCGTTCTCGGGCTGGCTCGTGCTCGCCCCCACGTTTCTCAGCGAGGTCTGGGGCTACTCGGTGCTGCGGTCGGGCCTGGCCATCTCGCCGGCCCCACTCGTCATGGCCATCGTGGCCGGCCCCGCGGGCAAACTCTGCGCCCGCCATGGCCATCGCCTCGTCGTCGGCATCGGGTCGCTCGCTCCCGTCATCGCCGTCGGCTGGTGGGTAACGATGATCGGCGACGAACCCGGCTACCTGGTGGGCTTTCTCCCCGGCGCGGTGCTGTTCGGCGCCGGCATCGGTGTCGGCTTCCCCATGCTCACCGCCGCATCGATGCGCGACGTCGCCCCCGACCGCTACGCCATGGGCGCAGCCGGCAACACCACCCTCCGCCAGGTCGCCATGGCCCTCGGCATCGCCCTCGCCTTCGCCGTCGTCGGCGATGCCGGCGGCCCCGAACTCGATCCGTTCAAACTCAGCTGGCTGCTTTGCGGCCTGCTGTTCATCGGGACCAGCGCCGTCATGATCGGCGGCTACCCAGAGGAGAACCAACCGTCATGACCAGCAGCGATCTCGGCTACCAGCTCGGCCTGTTGTCCTTCATCCGACCCACGACCGTCGCGTCCATGCTGCCCCGCATGGGTTCGGTGCCGCCGGCCCGCATGCCCCGTGCCGCCGGCGTCGGGCTCGGCGCGTTCCTCGGCAGCCCGGCCAACCTCTGGCAAAAGGCCCGACACCGCAAAGCCATCGCCTCGGTCACCATCGCCGAGCCGCCCGTGTTCATCATCGGCCACTGGCGCAGCGGCACGACGCACATGCACAACCTGCTGAGCCAGGACCCACAGTTCGGCTGCGTCCGCATGTTCCAGGCACTCGCCCCCGACAACTCGCTGTCGACCCGACGCTGGTTGCCCTCGGTGTTCGAGAAGTGCTTCCCGGCCAAGCGCCCGATGGACAACATGACCTGGCCGATGGACGCCCCGCAGGAGGAGGAGATCCCGCTCACCAAGATGTCGCCGTACTCCTGGTACCTGCAGTTCCTGTTCCCCCAGCAGGCCGAGGCGATGTTCGGGCGCGGCGTGTTGTTCGAAGGGGTCAGCGACAAAGCCCAGGCCGATGTTCGCCGCAAGTACCTCGACATTCTGCGCATCGCCACGCTCCACGAACAGGGCCGGCGTCTACTGCTCAAGAACCCCGTGAACACCGCCCGAATCCCGATGCTGCTCGACCTGTTCCCCGACGCCCGGTTCATCGTCATGCACCGGTCGCCCTACGAGGTGTTCCCGTCGACCATCAACCTGCACAACAAGATTCTCGGGCTCACCGCACTCCAGCATTTCGACGATGACCTCGTGCGCGAGAACGTGCTCAGCATCTACGAGCGGGTCATGCACAAGTACCTCCAGGATCGCGAGGCCATCCCGGCCGAAAATCTGATCGAGGTCGATTACGCGACCCTCGACCACCAGCCCATGCAGGTCGTCGGCGACATCTATGAGCGGTTCGAACTCGGGCCGTTCGCCGAGGCGGCCCCGCGCCTCGCGAGCTACCTCGACAGCATCAGCGGCTACCAAAAGAACGGTTTCACCGTCGACGACGAAACGGCCGAGCTGATCGAGAAGCGGTGGGACTTCGCGTTCGATGCGTTCGGTCACGAACGGCGGCCGCTCGGGTCTCACCCCCTGGAAGGATCGCAAGCGGGACCTCAGACAGGAGACGGCGCGCTGGTCAGCTGAAGCTGAACATGTGGGCGTCGTGACTCTCGCCGTTCAGGAGGAGCCGGGCGACCGCCACCCCTTCGTAGTGCGCACCCGCCCGTTCGGCGACGCGTCGGCTCGCTTCGTTGCGGACCGACATCAGCACTTCGAGCCGCCGCATACCGACGTGGTTCAGGCCGTAGTCGGCCAACAGCTTGGTGGCCGCGGTCGCATGGCCCCGCCCGACGCGGTCCGAGCGCACCCAGTAGCCGAGGTTCATGCGCTGGTTCTCGGCATCGAGTTTGTTCAACCCGCACGAACCGACGATCTCGTCATCGACCACGATGGCGAAGCGGTGCGAGGTCGGGTCGATCTCCCCGCGCACCCACTGCAGCGCCGAGACCCGGTCGTACTCGGCGGTCGCCCACGGCATCCACGGCGCCAGCTCGTCGATCGACGCCTGCACCGCGGCCGCTACCGCGTCGGCGTCATCATCGGTCGGCGGCACCAATCGCAGTCCGTCGAGTTCGAGGGCGAGGTCGGCATCCATGTCGGCGTCCATGTCGGCATCCATGTCCGGACGGTGTCACATCGCGGCGAAATCGGCTGGGAATACTCACCATCCAACGAATGGCTCACGCGAACCCTCGAGATGGCCGATGATGGTGGGTCGACGTAGCCGCGTCGGCCATACGCTCTGGAGAACCCGATGGTCAACAGCTTCGACCGCTTCCGCGCCCACCCGTGGCACGGGCTGAGCAGCGGGTCCGCTGTGCCCGGACTCGTCGACGCCTACATCGAGATCACGCCGTTCGACGCGGTGAAATACGAGATCGACAAACGCACCGGCTACCTCCGAGTCGACCGACCCCAGGGGTCCTCGGCGCTACCCCCAACCCTCTATGGGTTCATCCCCCGCACCTACTGCGGCGATCGGGTCGCCGCCCTCACCCCCGGCGCCAAGATCGGCGACCACGACCCCCTCGACGTCTGCGTGCTCAGCCAGCAGCGCATCGACCGGGCCGAGATCGTCGTCCCCGCCCGGGTGGTCGGCGGGATCCAACTGCTCGACGACGGTGAGGCCGACGACAAGATCGTCGCGTTGCTGGAATCCGACACCGTGTTCTCCTACGCCAAGGACCTCAAGAACCTGCCGAACGCGGTGGTCGACCGCATCGTGCACTACTTCGGCACCTACAAAATGGACATCAGCGGCGACACACCCAATTCGATCGAGGTGCTGGGCACCTACGGCGCCGAACACGCGATGGAGGTCGTGAAGGCCTCGATCGCCGACTACGACGAGACCTTTCCCGTGCACGACCGGCGCTCGACCGACAGGTAGGCGCCGTTGCGGGACGCGAACCGGCGGGCCCGCGAGCGAATTTGTTGCCAGACTCTCCTCGTAGCCAAGAAATCGAAAAACTTCGGCGATAGGTGTCGAGAACCGTCATCCCCGTTCGACGACTGGATACATCGGCACGGAAGCCGGTCGAACCAAGGAGCATTTCCATGAAGTATGCAGCCCTCATCTACTCCGACGAGCACGACGAGGCGGTCAACCCGGACCCCACCAGCGAGGCCTTCGGCGCCATCATGGCCGGCTACATCAAGTTCGGTGAGGACAACGCCAACTCGATCGAGGGCGGCGAAGCCCTGGAGCCCACGGCCACCGCCACATCGGTGCAGGTCCGCGACGGAGAAACCATCACCACCGACGGCCCGTTCGCCGAAACCAAGGAGCACCTGGGCGGCTTCTACATCATCGAAGCGGCCGACCTCGATGCCGCGGTGGCCATCGCCGCCCAGATCCCCCACTCCCAGACCGGCACCATCGAGATTCGCCCGGTCATCAACTTCGACTGAGTTTCGAGCACGAGCACCGGTAGCGGACGGCGCTGGCGTCGATCATGTACCCCGACGACGCCAGCGCCGAGCCCACCGGCCCGTACCCGGCCGACGCCCCGGCGACCTCCCACGTCGCCCAGGCGGTGGCCGACGTTGTGCATCGCGAGTGGTCGCGGCTGATGGCGACCCTCGTATCGGACCTCGGCGACCTCGACCTCGCTGAGGACGTCGCCCAGGAAGCCCTCGAGGTGGCGCTGCAGCGCTGGAACGACGACGGCATCCCCGACCGTCCCGGCGCCTGGATCACCACCGTCGCCCGCCGGCGTGCCATCGACCGCCTGCGCCGCGACGAGAACCGGCGAAAGAAGGCCGAGTTGGCCGCCCGGCTCGAAGAGCGGGCGGGCGAGGTCGCGGAACCCGACGAAACCGTCCTGCGCGACGAACAGCTCCGCCTGGTTTTCGCCTGTTGTCACCCAACGTTGCGCGTCGAAGCCCAGATGGCGCTGACCCTGCGCTGCATCGCCGGGCTCACCACCCGCGAGATCGCCTCAGCCTTCCTGGTCCCCGAAGCCACCATGGCGCAGCGGCTGGTGCGGGCGAAGAAGAAGATCAGCACGGCCGGCATTCCCTTCGTGATTCCCCCCGACCTGGAGCTGCTCAACCGGCTGCGGGTGGTGCACCACGTGCTGTATCTGATCTTCAACGAGGGGTACGCCCGAGCCGAAGGCGACCAGCTGATGTCCCACGATCTGTGCGACGAAGCGATTCGGCTCGGCCGGATCACCGCCGAACTGATGGCCGACGATGCCGAGACGCTGGGCCTGTTGGCGCTGATGCTGCTGCTCCACGCGCGGCGCGACACGCGGACCGACGAACACGGCGACATCGTCCTGCTCAACGAACAGGACCGCAGCCGATGGGACCAGGCCCTCATCGCCGAAGGCGAGGCGTTGCTGGAGCAGGCGGTACGCCTGGCTCAGCCGGGGCCGTATCAGATCCAGGCGGCGATCAACGCCCTGCACGCCGAGGCCGAGACGGCGGCGGACACCGACTGGGTACAGATCGAACATCTCTACGGCACGCTCGTGATGCATGGCCGTACGCCGGTCGTCGGCCTCAACCACGGGGTGGCCATCGCCATGGCGTACGGGCCCGAGAAGGGTCTGACCCATCTCGACCGGTTGACCGAACCGCTCGACGACTACGGCTACTACCACGCCGCCCGCGCCGACCTCCACCGTCGGCTCGGCGATGACGAAGCCGCCGGCGCCGCGTACCGACGGGCGATCGAACTGACCGCCAACGCGGCCGAACTCCGCTTCCTGCGAAGACGCCTCGACGAGCTGTAGCGCTGTTGCGGCCGCGGTTGGCCAGCTACGTTGGCCCGACCGGTGGCGCCACGGGAGGCCAACGAATGTCCAACGATGAGGGTCGCAAGCTCGGCCTTGACGACGCGTACGGGGTCCGGACCCCCGAGGACAACCGTCGGTTGTACCGGGACTGGGCCGACACCTACGAGAGCGATTTCATGGCGCCGCGCGGGTACGTGTACCACGACGGGGTCGCCGGGCTGTTCGCGACGGAAGGCAACACGAGCGGACCGGTGCTCGACGTCGGGTGTGGCACGGGCGCGGTCGGCGAGGCGCTGCAGCGGGCCATCGCCGGTGGTGACTATCCGACCGCGGCGGTCGAAGCGATCGACGGCATCGATCTGTCGCCCGAGATGCTCGCCGTCGCCGCCACCAAGGGCGTCTACCGCGACCTGGCCGAGGCCGACCTCACCCAACCGCTCACGATCGCGGACGACACCTACGGCGGCGTGATCAGCGCCGGCATCTTCACCCACGGCCACCTCAGCGCGGCCCCGCTCGACGAACTGATCCGTATCGCCGCCCCGAACGCCCTGTTCGCCATCGGCATCAACGCCGAGCACTACGTCGAGAAGGGGTTTGAGGCGTTCTTCGCTGAACGGTCGGCAGCGAGCCTCATCACCGCCCCCCGGCTCGAGGAGATCCGGGTGTACGCCGCGGCCGACGACGAACACGCCGACGACATGGCGCTCGTCGCGCTCTTTCGCGTGCACTAGCGCCTTCGCGAGGGGGCGCCGCAGACCGTTCACCGCCTGGCCCAGAGGGCTGGTTCGGCAATATGGCTGAACTACCGATTTCGCGCGCCCTGGCGCGCTTCCCCCGAGTTTTCGCCCTTGCCAGGCTCTATTCACTGTGTGTATAGTGTCCTGTATGTCCACCGGCCACGTACTCATGGGATTGCTTTCCACCCGCGAGCGGCACGGCTATGACCTCAAGAAGGACCACGACGAGCGGTTCCCGGCCGCCCGGCCCCTCGCCTTCGGCCAGGTGTACGCCACCCTCGAACGGCTGCGGAAGAAGGGCCATGTCGAAGCGGTCGAGATCGAGCGGGTCGAGGGCCCCGACCGCACCGTCTACCGCCTCACCGGCGATGGGCGAGCGGCGCTGGCCGAATGGCTTTCGGAAGTCGAGAAACCGTCGCCGTTCGTTTCCAACCCCCTCGCCACCAAAGCCACGATCGCCCTCCTGGTGGCCGACGAAGCCACGGCGGCCGACTACCTGCGGCGCCAGCGCGACGCCCATCTGGCCCGGATGCGCGAATACACAAGGCTCAAGACCGATCCCCAGGCCTCGATCGCCGAGGTCCTGGGTGCCGATTACGCGATCGCCCACCTCGATGCCGATCTGCGCTGGCTCGACACCGCCCTCGACCGGATTGCCGCCCTCGACCGCTCGTTGGCCAGTTCTCCACCACCGACCCCCGACGACAAACCCCTGAAGGACTTCTCATGACCCACTCCATTCCTGATGCCGCGGAAACAACCCCGCCCGACTCGGCAACCGAACGACCCCCGGATGCGACCACGGTCGTCCACCATCAGAACCGACCGGTCCTCGCCGCCCGCTCGCTGGTGTTCTCCTACGGCAACACGGCGGCGTTGCGCGGGGTGAGCATGCATCTGACGCGCGGGGAGATTTTGGCGGTGACCGGCCCCTCCGGGTCGGGTAAATCCACGCTGATGCTGTGTCTGGCCGGACTCGTGACCCCGGATGCCGGCGAGGTCCGGTTCGGCGATCAGGTGATCAGCGCCGAAAAAGAGGCGTTCCGGTCGAAGCTGCGCCGGACCGACTTCGGCGTGCTGTTCCAGTTTGGCCAGCTGGTCCCGGAGCTGACCGCCGTGGAGAACGTGGCCCTGCCCCTCCTGCTCGCCGGCGTGAAGCGGTCGTCCGCCATAACCGCCGCCACGACCTGGCTTGACCGGTTCGGGGTCGCGGAGGTTGCCGGATCGCGACCCCCGGAGATGTCGGGCGGCCAGGGCCAGCGGGTGGCCGTGGCCCGGGCCATGGTCACCGAACCGTCGGTGCTGTTCGCCGATGAACCCACCGGGGCGCTCGACGCGTTGTCGGGCGAGCAGGTGCTGACGCAGATGGTGCGCGTGGTGCGAGAGGCGGGAACGAGCGTCGTGCTCATCACCCACGATGCAACGGTGGCGGCCTACGGCGACCGCGAAATCGTCGTTCGCGACGGGATGATCGACGGTGCCGACCATGGCTGACGCACCGACCCCTTTCACCGATCCATCAGCCCGCCCGAACGGGTCGGGCTCCCCCGCCCTCACCACCCTCGCCCGGTTGGCGGTCTCTGGGGGCCGTTCCGATCGACTCCGAATCGCCTTGACCGCCGTTGGTTCGGCGGCCGGCACCCTCGCGCTGCTCGGCGCGGTCTCGGTGCTGTTCATCGACGCCGGGGATGGCCCGTATCGCCTCGAGGTGCTTCGCCAACCCGGGCTGCGGCCCGGGGTGATCATCGCCATCGTCTTGTTGTGCATCCCCCTGCTGGCGTTCGTCGGCCAGTGCTCACGCATCGGGGCGCCGGCTCGAGATCGACGCCTGGCGATGGTGCGCATGGCCGGCGCCACGCCGAGCGAGGCGGTGAAGGTCGCCGCGATCGAGACCGGACTAGCCGCCTTCATCGGGGCGCTCATCGGCACCGGCGCGTTCTTCCTGGTTCGGCTCATCTTTGACACGACCGAAGCGGTGATGCTGTCGGTCGAGTCGGTTACGACCGGCGCGAACGGGCTTCCCTACCGGACCGTCACCGAGGAGCTCCTCGACGCCCGATGGCTACCCAGCGATGTCGCCATCCCGGTCTGGGCGCTGGTCCTCGTCGTCCTCCTCATCCCCGTCGCGGCAGCCGGCGGCGCCGTGCTGGCCCTCCGAAAGGTCACGATCAGCCCGTTCGGCGTCGTCCGCAGCACCATCGATCGGCCCCCGGCAACCCTCCCCGTTCTGCTCTTCCTCGGTGGCACCGGCGGCCTGATCGCCTGGGACCTGGTCACCCGGGTGCTCGGCCTCGGGGAAGAAGCGGGTCCGCTCGCCGCGGTTGCGTTGTTGCTGTTTCTGGCATCCGCGATCGGGCTTCTCATCGGTAGTGCGTCGATCGCCGCCGCCATCGGCCGGTTCCTGGCGCCACGCACCGGTCGGCCGGCGGTCCTTATCGCAACCCGACGGATGATCGCGGCCCCGTTTCGGTCGAGCCGAGCCGCCACCTCGGTACTGCTCGCGGTGCTGATTGGGTCTGCGGTCCAGGGCGTGCGGGCCAACTTCCTGCTCGGCACCGACCCCGCCGACGACTTCTACGCCAACACCTTCACGCTGATCAACGGCGTCCTGGTGGTCGCCGTGGTTCTCGCCGCCGCCAGCCTGCTCATCACGTCGGCGGAATCGATCGTCGAACGGCGCCGAACGCTCGCTGCGCTCAAGGCCGGCGGAACACCCACCCGAGAGCTGGCCCTGTCCGCCATGCTCGAAACCGTCCTTCCCCTCATTCCGGCCGTACTCGTCGCCAGCGTCGCCGGCGTCCTCGCCGCCCGCGGTCTCACCGGAACCAGGGTCGAACCATACGAGGAGACCTTTAGCGGCAACCTGGGCGAAACCGTGAGCGTCCCCATCCCCTGGGATCGACTCGTCGTTCTCAGCGCGGGCACCATCTTCGTGTGTTGTGCGATGACGGCGGTATCGCTGCTCTTCCTCGGCCGCAGCACCACGCCCACCGAGCTTCGAGCCGCCGCCTGAACGACCTCACCGGCCCGTCGCCCTGACCCATCGAGCGACCTGTACCCTGTGACGAATGGCACGTCGATCAGGAGGACGGGCGGCCCGGGTGGCGAAACGCCTCGCGCCGGCCCCCGCCAGTGCCCGGGCGGTTTGGCCCGGCATGCACGGCGGCGCGTACCAGCCGTTGAGCGAGCCCCAGATGGAACTCGTACTCGATGCCGCCTTCCGGCTGCTCGAAACCCTCGGCATGGCCCAGGCGCCTACGGAGTTTCGCGATCGGGTCATCGAAGCGGGGGGCCGCGTCGACGAACACGACCGGCTCCTGTTCCCCCGCTCGCTCGTGCAGCACACGATCGACATCGCGGCCAAAGAGTTCACGCTCCATGCCCTGCACCCGGACAAGGGCATGGAGATCGGCGGCGACCGTGTGTATTTCGCCACGGCCGGCGCCGGGGTGCTGATGCTCGACCACGAGACCCAGCGGTTTCGCGAGAGCACGCTGCAGGACGTGTACGACACGGGCCGCCTCGTCGACACGCTCGACAACATCGACATCTACATCCGCACCGTGGTGGCCCGCGACATGGTGTCGGCCCGCGACCTCGACCTCAACTGGGCCTACGCGGTGATGGCCAGCACGTCGAAGCCGGTCGGCACCTCGATGTTCGAACCCGAACACGTCCATGAGATCGCCGCCATGTACGACCTGGTGCTCGGCGGCGACGGCGAGTTCGCCAAGCGACCGTTCGCCATCGCCAACAACACCTTCGTCGTACCGCCGCTGCGCTTCGCCGAGGAGTCGGCGCTCAGCATGGCCGAACAGGTGCGAGCCGGATTCCCGATCACCCTGCTGTCGGCGGGTCAGGCCGGAGCCACCTCACCGGCCGCCCTCGCCGGGTCGTTGACCCAGGCGCTCGCCGAGTGCCTTGCCGCGCTCACCTGCGTCAACCTGATCTCGCCCGGACACCCCTGCATCATGGGTATGTGGCCGTTCGTCTCGGACCTGCGCACCGGCGCGATGAGCGGCGGCAGCGGCGAGGAGGCCGTCCTCAACGCGGCGTCGGCGCAGCTCATCAACTGGATGGGCCTGCCCTCGGGCGTGGCCGCGGGTATGGCCGATTCGAAGCTGCCCGACAATCAGGCGGGCCACGAGAAGGCCATCACGGTCGGGCTCGCCGCCCACGCCGGTTCGAACATCATCTACGAGGCAGCCGGCATGCTCGCCAGCATCATGGCCGGGTCCCACGAGGCGCTCGTGATCGACAACGACATGCTCGGCTCCATCAACCGCACCGTGCGCGGCATCGAGATCGACGAGGAAACCCTGTCGGTCGACGTCATCGAATCGGTCGTGCGCGGTGCCGGGCATTTCCTCGGCCACCCCCAGACCCTGGCCATGATGCAGACCGAATACACCTACCCGGTGGTCGGCGACCGCCTGAGCCCCGACGACTGGACCGACGCCGGCGCCCGCGCCGCCCACGAGGTGGCCCACGACTACGTCACCCGCACCCTCGCCGAATACCACCCCACGCACCTGCCGGCCGCCGTCGACGACCGCATTCGGGCCGCCTTCCCCATCCAACTTCCCCGCCGAGGCGCCGACGCCTAGTTGATGTGACCGGGTTGCCGGCCGCGTTGGCCCGCTATCGAGGGAACGTCCGGAAGGCGAAGAGGCGATCGTTCGCCGCACCGTCGAGCCGCTCCATGTGACCGTCCACCCGAAGGTCGGCGAAAACGCACGGCAGCGCCGCGAGGCGAGCCCCGATCTCTTCGCGGGTGAGGCGTTTTCGAATTCGCCAGACGGTGTCCGCCTCGAAGCTCACCTCGACCTCCGTCGGACCAATCGCGTGTATCGCCTCCACGGTGCGTTCCTCGTCCCGCACCTCGGTCACCACCAGGTCCACAACCGCTGAGGTGTAGCCCTGTTCATAGGAACGAAGCGCATGGTCGATGAGATGGCCGGAGCCGACCTCCATGGTCGACCCGTCCACCTTGTTGACGATCAGCCCTTGAATGCCGCCGCCCTCGGGCATCGCCGACGTCGGGACTCGCCGGGCCGGAAGGAACCAGCCGTTGGCCAGCTGAACGGATCCGGCGCGGACGATCTCAAAACCCTCCGGACACCGCACCCGGGCGATTTCCAGGGCCGCTTCAAGGTCTCGTTCGCCTGTCACCGTGCCATGTTGTCATCAGCGACGGCATCGGGCGGTGCACCCGGCAATCGGTGCACGGGATGAGCTATCAAGGCTCAGCATGCTCGATCTACATCTCCACGTGTGGCCGCACCAGCCGGGAACCCCGACCCCGACGCTCTCGGAGCTCGAGCGCTACTGCGAGGTCGCCGCAGCCCGGGGCATAGAACAGATCGCCATCACCGAACACTCCCACCGCTTCACCCGGGTGATCGATCAGGTGATGCCCCACTGGGAACGGTTGGGCGCCACGTTCAACGCGTTGGGCTCGGAGAAGAGTTTCACGATGTCCAAACGGTCGAAGAGATGATCAGCCGTCAGCTTCACGAACCGCACGCCGAGACCGCGGGAGCGGTTTTCCGACTCGATCACGTGAAGGTGCATGAACGCCGAGACGCCGGGGTCAAAGTGGTCGGCCGTGCTCCAGCCGACGACGACTCCGCGGTATTCCCACATCACGCCGTAGCTGGATCGATCTTCGACCGGACGAGCGAACTCGGCCCGGTGCTGCTCCTTCCACACGGCCGGGTTCGGCAGGAGGTCGCGACCCACTCCCATCCGATGCAGAAACTCGTCGCTCGCATTGTGGAAGTAGTCGATGCGGATATCGACGTCGTCGAGCGTCATGGGACGGAGGACGAAGTCGCCAGAGTCGGTTCCCTCTATGGTCACGGCGACAGTGGTAGCCCCGGCCACCGACTCACCGCAACCGGATTCGGCGCTACCGCCAGGCCGACAGTCGGCGGTAGCTGATCACCCGGGCGATGCTGACGGCGCCCGATTCGCGCACCAGGTTACGCAGGCTCACCGACCCATCCGTGGGCGACACCGCCGCGTCGAGGCCGACCTCGTCGGCGATCTCGTCCACCCGGCGAGCGTGATACGGGTCCGACACCAGGATCACCGAGTCGAGCCCTCTCGGGAGCAGCTGGTTCGCGGTGGCCGCCAACTCCTCATAGGTATCGGTGCCATCGACGACCACGAGAAGATCCTCTTCGGGCACGCCGCGCAGCAACAGATACTCGAAGCCGGCGTACCCCTCGGTGAATCGGTCGCCCTCCTGGTTCGAGCCGGTCGTGACCACGACATCGGCCAGACCGCTCTCGTACAGACTGAGGGCGTGGTCGAGCCGGGCCTGCAGAACGGGCGACGGCCGACCGTCGTACTGGGCGGCCCCGAGCACCACGATCGCATCGGATGGCCGGGCGTCGTCGGCGGTGGAAGCCCGCCACACCAACCCGATGTTCAGCACGCCGTAGCCGACCGCGAGCAGCAGCGCTGCTGCTACCCATCGCCGCCATCGACGGCCCCGCGATCGCTCCTCAGCCACGAACAAATGCTTCCACATCGCTCCGGGCTACGGCGAGCGGCAGCCCGCTCAGAGCCGCGCTCGCGCCGCTCGCAGGCGCCGAAGTACTTCGTCGCGGGTCATGTGGTCGGCCAGCGTTTCGAACAAGGGCGGCCCGACCGTGCGGCCGGTGACCGCCACCCGAACCGGAGCCTGCGTCTTCGACTTGTTCACCTCGAACGACTCGCCCACCCCGAACACGGTGTCCTTCACCGTCTCGGCATCCCAGGCGCAGTCCGCCAGCGCGGCGATGACCCCGTCGAGAATCTCGGGCACGTGGGGGCCCTTCACTATGGCCTTCTCCCAGGAGGCCTCATCGATGTCGGGGTCGTCGAGGAACAAGAAGTCGCAATACCTCGGTGTGTCGGCCAGGGTCACCAGCTTCTCCTGGATCAGCGGCAGATACCGGGCGAACCGGTCGGCGTCGAACCGGTCGGCCGGCCAGGGCGCTTCTTCGCCGGTAAGCCACGGCTCGGCCGCGGTCATGAAGTCCTCGGTGGACATCTGGCGGATGTAGTGCCCGTTCAGATGGTCGAGCTTCTTGAGGTCATAGAACGCCGCCCCCTTGTTCACCGCGGCCAGATCGAACACCTCGGCGAGTTCCTCAGGCGAACGGATCTCGACATCGTCGGGTGGTCCCCAGCCGAGCAGGGCCAGGTGGTTCACCATCGCCTCGGGCAGGTACCCCTTGGCCCGAAAGTCGCCCAGCGCCACCGAATGCTTGCGCTTCGAGAGCTTCTTGCGGTCCTCGCCGACCAGCAGCGGCAGGTGGGCATAGGTCGGTTCATCACCGAGCCCCAGCGCCCGCCACAACAGCAGCACCTTGGGCGTGGTGTTCAGCAGATCCTCGCCCCGCACCACATGGGTGATGGCCATGTCGGCGTCGTCGACCGCGTTGGCCACCAGAAACACCGGCGTGCCGTTGCTGCGGCGAATGACGAAATCCTCCAGCTCGGCGTTGGCGAAGCGCACCTCGCCGCGGATGATGTCGTTCACCACCGTCTCGCCGTCGTCGGGCGTGGCGAAGCGCACGACGACGTCGGCGCCGTCGCTCACACCGCGCGTGCGGCAGTGGCCGTCGTAGCCCGACCCGCCCGCCGCCTTGGCCCGGGCGTCGATGGCGTCGCGGGTGCAGTCGCAGAAATAGGCCGCTCCGGCGGCGAGGAGCTGGGCGATGGCGTCGAGGTAGAGCCGCTCGCGCTCGGACTGGTGGAACGGGCCCTCGTCCCACTCGATGCCGAGCCACTTCAGCGGTTCGGTGATGGCGTCGTAGAACTCGGGCTTGGCCAGCTCGGCGTTGGTGTCCTCGATGCGCAGCACCAGAACGCCACCGGTGTGGCGGGCCCAGAGCCAGTTGTACAGCGCGGAACGGGCGCTGCCGACGTGCAGGAAACCGGTCGGGGCCGGTGCGAAACGAACTCGTGTGGTCACGGTCGCTGAGGCTATCGGGTACTGACGACAGGCCTGTCCTCGCTCGAACCCGCGACCCGACCGCGGCTGGTAGACACCAACGGTGGACCGGTCCGACGATCTGACGCGAGACGATCTCGTGGCCGTGGCGATCTCGCCCGGGGTCGGACTCGGTCTGGCCCGCGGCGAGCAGCGGTGGGCCATCGCCACTCCGGACCCCCTTGCGGTCCTCGCCCAGCTCACGGCGGCCGGCGCGCCCCGCTGGGTCTGGTGGGGGCGCGAGACAACCAGCCTCATCGCCGAAGCGCAGATCCCCATCGATCGCTGCTGGGACCTCGCCGTCGCCCACCGCCTGCTCGTGGGCGGCTGGAAGGCCCCGCTCGGGGAGGTGTGGGCAACGCTCCACGACCTGGCGCTCGACACCCTGCCGCAGATGGGTCAGCTCGGGTTGCTCGATGCGCCCGCCGACCAGGGCGACCGGGACGAACCGGTCATGCCCGACGGGCATCTGCGCCCCGAATGGGTCGACGGCGGGTTCGAGCAGACGCCCGACCGGCTGGCCACCTGGGCCGGGCTGGCCCTCGAGGCCCTCGCCCTCCAGGAGCGGCGGATCGACGCGCACCACGACCCGGCCCGGTGCCGTTCGACCGTCCGCTCCGAATCCGCCGCCGAACTGCTGTGTGCGGAGATGTCGCGCTCCGGGCTACCCGTCGACGAACCGGCGGCCCTTGAGCTCATCGCCGACAACGCCGGGCCCCGCCCCCGCTCCTACGCCCACGAGGACGAGATCCGGGCCGAACGCGACGCCGTGGTGCTCGCCCACCTCGAGCCCCGGCGCGACGTCAACCTGCGCAACCCCGCCGAGGTGAAACGCATGCTCGAACTGCGCGGCCTCGACCTGCCCGACACCCGCGCCTGGCGGCTCGAACAGCTCCGCGACACCGACCCGCTCGTCGACGCCCTGCTCACTTGGCGCAAGGCCGAACGCATCGCGACGACCTACGGCTACCACTGGCTCGACGAACACGTGAGCGGCGGTCGCCTCCGCGGCTCGTGGTCGAGCTCCGATGGCGCCGCTGGCCGCATGACCGCGTCGGCCGGGCTGCACAACCTCCCCGCCGTCATGCGGCCCATCATCGCCGCCGAGGACGGCCACCTGTTCGTGCGCGCCGACCTCGGCCAGATCGAACCGCGGGTGCTCGCCGCCGTGTCCGGCGACCGCGACCTCATCGAGGCAACCCGAGGCGACGATCTCTACTCGCCGGTCGCCGACCGGCTCGGCGTCGAACGCGAGATCGCCAAGCTCGCGGTGCTCGGCGCCATGTACGGATCGACCACCGGCGAAGCAGCCGGGGCCCTCGCAGGGCTCACCCGGAACTACCCGGTCGCCATGGCGCTGCTCGACCGGGCGGCCGAATCGGGCAAGCGCACCGAGGACGTCTTCACCAGTGGCGGGCGCCGCGTGCGCATGTGGAGTGACCAGAACCACGACGGCAACCTCGACCGGGCCGTCTCGGTGGCCGCCGCCCGGGGCCGCTATGCCCGCAACGCCCTCATCCAGGGCGCGGCGGCCGAGTACTTCAAGGTGTGGGCCATCACGGTGCGCCGCCGGGGCCGATCCCTCGACGCCGAGATCGTGCTGTGCCTGCACGACGAACTGCTCGTACACGTGCCCGAACGCAACGCCGACGACGCGCTCGCCATGGTCACCGGCGCGGTGACCGAGGCCGCCCACTACTGGTCACCGCAACCCGACGTCCGCTTCGTGGCCGACGCCCAGATCGTGAAGCGCTGGTCCGAGGCGAAGTAGTTAGAGCCCGAGGCGTTCGCGCCAGGGCAGCGCGGCGACCTGCTGCGGTGTCATCCGCAGGGTGGCTTCGGGCACCAGACCGACGAGGGCCCGACCCTCGAAGTAGTGCTGGGTGGTGTGGGAGAGCTCGGCGAAGCGTTCGCGGCGCCACTCGATCAGGTCGGCCGCCGGCTTGGTGTCGGTGAACCCGAACAGCGCGAGCGCCAACTGCAGGTCGTGTACGACCGGCGCCCTGCTGAACAGCGACGCCCGGCGCAGCGCAACCGAACAACAGCCGGCCAGGGCATCGGCCTCGTGTTCGCCGTCCTCGAGGTGCAGCTTCCCCTCGAAGCGGCGGGCGATCTTCCACACGTACCCCTGGTCCGGGCCGTGACTACCGAGCGCCGGGCCCACGGGTTGACCCTCGGCGCCGACGACCTCGCCGGGCCGGTCGGCCTTCCAGCCGCCGTCGCGCTGGGGCGGCGACGAGTAGGCCTTGGCGGCGGGGACCGCGGCGGTCGGAACGAATTCGGGAGCTGCCATCGAGAAGGATCCTACCTAGGCGGGGGCGTGCAACAGACCGAACACGATCGAATCGGCGAGGGCCTGCCACGACGCCTCGATGATGTTCGACGACACGCCGATCGTGGTCCACGACCGCGAGCCGTTGGTCGAGTCGAGCAGAACCCGGGTGATGGCACCGGTGCCCGAACCGCTGTCGAGCACCCGCACCTTGTAGTCGACCAGCTGGATGGAATCGATGGCCGGAAAGTTGCCGTTGAGGGCGCCGCGCAACGCCGCATCGAGCGCGTTGACCGGGCCGTTGCCCTCGCCCATGGCGATGCGGCGCTCGCCGTCGATGCGCAGCTTCACCACGGCTTCGGTCACGAGGTCGGCGTTGAGCTCGTTCCACACCCGGGCGCCCGAGCCGGAGCGGTGATCGACCGATGCCTTGTAGGCCTCGAGTTCGAAATAGGGCTGATGCCATGCCTGGGCCTCGCGCATCAACAGTTCGAGCGATGCGTCGGCCGCCTCGAAGAAGTAGCCCTCGTGTTCGAGTTGCTTGAGCTTCTCCGACAGCGTGGAAAGCTCCGCTCCGTCGAGTTCGAGGTCAAACTCCGCCGCCTTCAGCGCCAGGGTCGACTTCCCGCCGAGGTCCGACACCAGAAAGCGGGTGCTGTTGCCGACCGCCTCGGGCGCCACGTGCTCGTAGCTGTCGGGCCGGCGGGCGATGGCCGAGGTGTGCAGCCCCGCCTTGTGCGCGAACGCCGATGCCCCCACGTACGGCTGTTGCGGCTGCGGAGCGAGGTTGACGATCTCGGCCACCGCGTGGGACACCGCGGTGATCCGCTCGATGCGCTCGGCGGGCAGCGTTTCGATACCCATCTTCAGCGTGAGGTTGGGCACCAGCGCGGTCAGATCGCAATTGCCGGTGCGCTCGCCGTAGCCGTTCATCGTGCCCTGCACGTGCGTCGACCCCGCCCGCACGCCGGCGATGGCGTTGGCGAGCGCGCACCCGGTGTCGTTCTGGGTGTGCATGCCGATCTGCACCCCATCGAAATGGCGCACGACCTCGGCGACCGTCGACTCGACGTCGTGAGGCAGCGAGCCGCCGTTGGTGTCGCACAACACCAGGCAGTCGGCCCCGCCGATCGCCGCCCCTTCGAGCACCCGCAGGGTGAACTCGGGGTTGCGACGATAGCCGTCGAAGAAATGCTCGGCATCGAAGAACACCCGCCGGCCGGCCGCCTTCAGGTACGCCACGGAGTCGCGCACCATCTCGACCGCTTCCTCCAGCGTGGTGCGCAGCGCCTGGGTCACGTGGTAATCCCACGACTTGCCGACGATGCACACCGTGCCGGTGTTGGCGGCCAGCAGATTCTGGAGCGTCTCGTCGACGTCGACCTTGCCCTTCGGACGGCGGGTCATGCCAAAGGCGACGAGGTTGGAGTTCTCGAACTTCAGCTCGGTCTGCGCCCGGGCGAAGAACTCCTCATCTTTGGGGTTGGCGCCGGGCCACCCGCCTTCGATCCAGTGCACGCCGAGCTGGTCGAGCTGCTCGGCGACGCGCAACTTGTCGTTCACCGTGAGCGAGATGCCCTCGAACTGGGCGCCATCGCGAAGGGTGGTGTCGAAGATCTCGACCGCTCCCGGCCACTCCTCGCGAAAGCGCGGCGACCGGTCGACGGGTGGTACCGGCGCGTCGTCGGACGGGTCAGCCAACGTGCTCACACCAGTCCTTGTAGCGATCGGTCTTGGCCCGCACCGCGTCGGCGTAGGCCTCGGCGATGGCCGCCGTCATCGGACCGGGGCACGGAATCTCGCGATCGTCCACCGAGTTCACCGCGCTGACCTCGGCCGCGGTCCCGCACACGAACATCTCCTCGGCGATGTACAGGTCGCTGCGCGCCATGCCGTCGACGGCGACCTCGAAACCGAGGTCGCGAGCGATGGTCATCACCGCGTTCTGGGTGATGCCCTCGAGCGCACCGGCGACGAGCGGCGGGGTGATCAACCGGCCGTGGCGGGCCACGAAGATGTTCTCGCCCGTGCACTCCGACACCATGCCCTGCAGGTTCAACATGATCGCCTCGTCGTAGCCGGCGTTCAGTGCCTCCATTTTCGCCAACGTCGAGTTCACGTAGTTGCCGGTCGTCTTCGACGCGGGCGGCATGATGTTGTGATCGTGGCGGGCCCACGACGAGATCTTCATGCGCACGCCCTTGGTGACGGCGTCGTCGCCCAGATACGCGCCCCACGGCCAACAAGCGATCGCCACATCGGTCGTGCAGGCGCCGGTGGCCAAACCCATCTCGCCGTAGCCGTAGTACGCGATCGGCCGCACGTAACACGACGGCAGGCCCGATTCGCGCACGACCAGCTTGCACGCCTCGACCAGCTCGTCGACCGAGTACGGCATGTCCATCATCAAAATCTTGGCCGAGCTGTGCAGCCGCTCGATGTGCTCGGTCAGGCGAAAGATCGCCGGCCCGTCGTCGGTCTCGTAGGCCCGAATGCCCTCGAACACACCGGTGCCGTAGTGCAGCGTGTGGGTCAGCACGTGCACCTGGGCATCGGCCCACGGCACCATCTCACCGTTCATCCAGATCTTCGACGTCGGTTCGATCGGCATGGGTGCCCCCTAGAGGCGGCCGGCGATGATGTCGCCGACCTCGGTGGTCGAGCCGACGAGGACGCTGGTGTCCTCACAGGCCTTGCGAATGCGGTCGGCGGCGGCGGTCTCGCCCAGGTGATCGAGCATCATGGCGCCCGACAACACCGCGGCGGTCGGGTTGGCGAGGTTCTGGCCGGCGATGTCGGGGGCCGAGCCGTGCACCGGCTCGAACATCGAGACGCCCTCGGGGTTCAGGTTGGCCGACGAGGCGAACCCGATACCGCCGCTGACCGCGCCGCCCAGGTCGGTGAGGATGTCGCCGAAGAGGTTGTCGGTGACGATTACGTCGTACTGCTCGGGCGACTGCACGAAGTAGATGCACGCGGCATCGACATGGTTGTAGGCGGTCTCGACGTCGGCGTACTCGGCGGCGACCTCGTGAAAGGTGCGCTCCCACAGGTCGCCGGCGAAGGTGAGGACGTTGGTCTTGTGGGCCAGGGTGAGGTGCTTTCGGGGGCGGCCATTGGCCAGCTCGAAGGCGTAGCGAACGCACCGCTCGACGCCGTGGCGGGTGTTGACCGAACCCTGGGTCGCGATCTCGTGGGGCGTGTTCTTACGGAGGAACCCGCCCTCGCCGGCGTAGGTGCCCTCGGTGTTCTCGCGAATCACGACAAAGTCGTGGGCGCCGCGATCGCCATCGCCCTCGAACACGAACGGACGCTGGTTGATGTAGAGGTCGAGTTCGAAGCGCATCTTCAACAGCAGGCCGCGCTCGATCAGACCGGGGGGAACCTCGGGCGTGCCCACCGCACCGAGGTACAACGCATCGAGACCACGCCATTCCTCGAGCACCTCATCGGGCAACACCACGCCGTCATCGAGGTAGCGGGCACCACCGAGTCGGTAGTCGACGGTGTCGAGTTCGACGCCGGCGGCAGCGATGACCTTCAGGCCCTCGGCGAGAACCTCCGGCCCGATTCCGTCGCCGCCGATGACGCCGATCTTGTGTCCCACATTGCTCCCCTGATGCTGGTGTCGATAAGCGCGAGAGTCTACCGAGGTCGCCCTCCGGTGTCCCAGTGGGGCCGGCCCCGCCAGCCACTAGGGTCAATCGCCATGGAAACGCAGAAGCTCTCGCAGACGGCGTTCGACCGCCTCAAGACCGAACACGACGATCTCACCACCCGCGGCCGCATCGACATCGCCCGCAAGATCGAAACCGCCCGCGAGCTGGGCGACCTGTCCGAGAACGGCGACTACCACGCCGCCAAGGAGGAGCAGGGAAAGATGGAAGGCCGCATCATGCACCTGGCCGCCATCCTCGAAAACTGCGAAATCGTGGCCGACACCGGCGGCGGCGACACCGTGCTCGCCGGCGCCATCGTCGGCATCACCTACGAAGGCGACGACGAGGTCGAGAAGTACCTCGTCGGCTCGATCGAAGAACGCGTCGACGACCTCACCGTCGTCTCGCCCGGCTCACCCATGGGTTCGAGCCTGCTCGGCGCCAAGGTCGGCGATGAGGTCGCCTACGAAGCCCCCGGGGGCACGCTCAAGGTCAAGATCGTCAGCATCGACTGAGCCCGTGCCGCTCCACGAAGCCCCGGCCCTGCCCGATGGTCGACGCCTGCACCTACCCGGGCGCGGCACCACGTTCGTCCGCCAGGTGTCGGGTCCACCGGGCGCTCCCACCGTCATGTTGCTGCACGGCTGGCTGGTGAGCGCCGACCTCAACTGGTTCTCCAGCTACGCGCCGCTCGCCGAGCACTACAACGTGGTCGCCGTCGACCATCGGGGCCACGGGCAGGGCATCCGCAGCCGCCGCCGGTTCCGGCTGGTCGACTGTGCCGACGACGCGGTCGCGGTGGCCGACGCGCTGGGCATCGACCGCTTCGTGCCCATCGGGTACTCGATGGGCGGACCCATCGCCATGCACGTCTGGCGGCGCCATCCCCATCGCGTCGCCGGTCTGGTGCTGTGCGCCACCAGCGCCCGGTTCGCGCTGACGTCGGCCGACCGGGCCCAGTTCGCGGCCATGCGCCCGCTCGCCCGCGGGGTCGCCGTCTCGAATCGCCGGGTCCGCCAACGGGTGTTCTCCCGGCTCGTCGAGTGGCAAACCGCGGGCCGCAACTACGGCGACTGGGCCATCGAACAGGTGACCTCGTGCGATCCGCGCCACATCCTCGAAGCCGGCACCGAGCTGGGCCGGTTCGACGCCACCCGCTGGATCGACGATGTCGACGTTCCGACCGCCGCGGTCACGCTGCGATCGGACACGGTGGTTCCCCCCGAACGCCAGCGGTCGCTGGCCGCATCGATTCCCGCCATCCACGAGGTCCTCATCGATGCCGACCACGATGTCTGCGTGACCCGCCCGCAGGTGTGGCTACCGCCGTTTTTGGATGCCGTGACATCGGTAACGGCATCGGTTTGAACTTGTAATTCTCCCGCAGAACCCTTGAATTTTCAGGCATTTTTGCCGCCGATCGCGCCGCGAATTCGACGCAAAACCCCCGGGGCGCCTTGGAATGGCCAAAACGTACCCCTAACCTCTTTACGTCCGGTCGACGACGACCGAAACACTTCGTGTCCCCACCGGGTCACGATTTCTTTCTTTGGAGGGAAGAACCTATGCGAAACACCCTGATGAGGTTGCTTGCGGTCCTCATGGCCTTTGGCCTGATCGCGGCCGCCTGCGGCAGCGACGGCGGCGACACCGCCACCGACGACGACGGTGACTCCACCGCCACGACGGAGGCGATGGAAGAGACGCCGGAGACCACGGAGGCCATGGAGGAAACTCCAGAGACCACCGAGGCGATGGCCGAAGACGACGGCGGCGAAGACGAAGCCATGGCCGAAGACGATGAGGCGATGGCCGAAGACGACGGTGAAGAAGCCCCGACCAGTGGCGGCGCCGGCGACGGCGTGCTTCGATTCGGCGGCATCCTCCCCGAGACCGGGAACCTTGCGTTCCTCGGCCCACCGGAATTCGCGGGTGCTGAACTCGCCGTCCAGGACATCAACGCCGCCGGCGGCGTGAACGGCGCCGACGTCGAGTGGCTCCCGGGCGACTCCGGCGACAACGGCGACGTTGCCAACCAGACCGTCGACCGCCTCCTCGGCGAGGACGTTGACGCCTTCATCGGTGCCGCCTCCTCCGGCGTGTCGCTGACCGTGATCGACAAGATCACCCAGGCCGGCGTCATCCACTTCTCCCCGGCGAACACCTCGCCGGCCTTCACCGACTACGACGACAACGGTCTGTACTTCCGTACCGCTCCGTCCGACGTCGTGCAGGGTGCGGCTCTGGCCGACCTCATGCTCGGTGACGGCGCCGAAACCGCTGCGTTCCTCGTACTCAACGACTCCTACGGCACCGGCCTGCTCGATGCCACCAAGGGTCCGTACGAGGCCAACGGCGGCACGGTTGCCTTCGAGAACATCTACGACCCGAAGGCCGAGAACTTCGACGCCGAAATCGCTGACGCCATCGCGGCGGACACCGACGCCATCGTCATCATCGGCTTCGACGAGACCTCGAAGATCCTCACCGGCCTCATCGAGGGCGGCGCTGGTCCTTCCGAGAAGATGATCTACGGCACCGACGGCAACATGGGCAACGCCCTCGCCAGCAGCTTCGATGACCCGAGCGTCGTCGCCGGCATGCGCGGCACCCTCCCGGGTGTTGACGTCGCCGGTGAACTCGCCGACTTCAAGGGTGCGCTCGACGCCGTCGACCCGGAGCTCGAGGACTACTCGTACTCCGCCGAAACCTACGACGCGATGGTCCTCGTGGCCCTCGGCGCCGTGGCCGCCGGCACCGACGATGCGACCGCGATCGCCCCGCTGCTCAACGACCTCACCAAGGACGGCGAGAAGTGCAACAACTTTGCTGACTGCAAGGCCCTCATCGAGGCCGGCACCGACATCGACTACGACGGCGTCTCTGGCCCGCTCGAATTCGGTGACGCCGGCGAGCCGACGCAGGCTTCCATCCTGATCCTCGAATTCGATGAGACCGGCACCCTTCAGGTGGACGGTTCCATCCAGGGTCAGATCTGATCCAGCCTTCGGGCTACGCCCCGCAACGATGACGGCTCCGGCCGTCGCTGACCGGAGCGAATGAGAGAATCTGTGCGTGCCCCGGGCTTCGGCCCGGGGCACGTTCACGTTTTCCAGCCGGTTCGACCTGCTGCAACGCCATCGGCTACCGTCCAACGTCGACCACGAAGGGGTTGGTCGCGCATCCGTAGTGCAGCGTTGCACCGGACCCGGAGGATTCATCATCAGAACTCGCTTCCTACTCCTAGTGCCGCTCGTCGCCGCCTTCTTTGCCTTCGCGACACCAGTGGCCGCCCAGGAAGAAACCGCCGCCACCGTGCGCGGCTCGATCGTCGACAAAACGGGTGAAGAGGACGTCCCCGCCGTCGGTGTCGAGATCGCCATCGCGTCGGCCGACGGCAGCTTCTCCGAGACCGTGGTCACCGACGACGAGGGCTCGTGGGAGCTCGAGCTGCCCAGCGGCGGCGACTACACCGCGACGCTCGACCCCGCCACGCTCCCCGAGGGCATCGCCCTCAGAAACCCCGACCGGGCCATGCTCGAGTTCGACATCAACGACGGCGCCAGCCGAGCCCTGCTGTTTCCCGTCGCCAGCGCCGGCGAGGACGGCACCGCGGTCAGCACCGCGTCGACCGGCGGCGGCAACAAGTACGTCCAGCTGCTGGTCGACGGCATCAAGCTCGGCCTGATCATCGGCATGTGCTCGATCGGGCTCTCGCTCGTGTTCGGCACCACCGGCCTCGTGAACTTCGCTCACGGCGAGACGGTGACCCTCGGTGCCGTCACCGCGTTCCTGTTCAACGGGTGGCTCGACTGGACGATAAGCATCTTCCTCGCCGCGCTCATAGCCACCGCGGTCGGTGGTCTCGCCGGTGGCGCGTTCGACGCCGCCGTGTGGGCACCGCTGCGCCGCAAGGGCGCCAGCCTGATCTCGATGCTCGTGGTATCGATCGGCTTCTCGATCTTCTTCCGCTACGTGATCCTGTGGCGTCTCGGCGGTCGGGCCAACTTCTACAAGGACTACGCCCTGCAGCGTCGCCGTGATTTCGGCCTGTTCTCGCTGGCACCGAAGGACATCTTCATCATCTTCTTCAGCCTCGCCGTGCTCATCGCCGTGGGGCTGCTACTCCAGCGAACCCGCACCGGTAAGGCCATGCGGGCGGTGGCCGACAATCGCGACCTGGCCGAATCCTCGGGCATCGACGTGCAGCGGGTGATCCGCATCGTGTGGATCGCCGGTGGCGCGCTCGCCGCGCTCGGCGGGGTGCTGTTCGGCTCCACCGAATCGATCGGCTGGGAGATGGGCTTCCGGCTGCTGCTGCTCATGTTCGCCGCCACGACCCTCGGCGGGCTCGGCACCGCCTACGGCGCGCTGCTCGGCAGCCTCGTCGTCGGCATCTTCATCCAGTACGTCACGTTGGTTCTCCCGACCGACATGAAGAACATCGGTGCGCTGCTCACCCTCGTGCTCATCTTGTTGGTGAGGCCACAGGGGATCCTGGGACGGAAAGAGAGGATCGGCTGATGGACTGGGGATCGATCATCGAAAACACCGTCCGCGGTCTCATCGGCGAGCAGGCCATCTACTTCGCTCTCGCCGCCCTCGGGCTCAACATCCACTTCGGCTTCACCGGCCTGTTGAACTTCGGCCAGGCCGTGTTCATGGCCGCCGGTGCCTACGGCCTCGCCATGACCGTCGCGTCGGAAGAGCCCCACGACCTGATCCTGTTCACCATCGGTGACGGCAACGGGTTCTGGCTCGGCATCTTCATGGGGGTGATCGTCTTCCCGGTCATCCTGGCGTTGATCCTGGGTATACCGACCCTGCGCTTACGAGCGGACTATCTGGCCATGGTCACAATCGCCACCGCAGAGATCTTCCGCCTCGTGGCCCGCACGCCGGCGCTCGACGACTGGACCGGATCGTCCGACGGGCTCACCGGCTTCGCCAGCACGTTCTATGACTGGAGTCCGTTCGAACCCCGGCAGCGGTACTTCTTCAACCTGTTCCAGGGCAACCAGATGTGGGTGTTCATTATCGGCTGGATCACCGTCGCGATCGTCGCGTTCATCCTCTGGCTGCTCATCCGCAGCCCCTGGGGCCGAGTACTCAAGGCCATCCGGGAAGATGAGGACGCGGCGCGCAGCCTCGGCAAGAACGCCTACGCCTACAAGATGCAGGCACTGATTCTCGGCGGCGTCGTCGGCGCCATCGGCGGCACGCTGCGCGCCATCGGCACGCAGTCGGCCCAGCCCGACAACTTCATCACCGACGTGACCTTCTTTGCCTGGGTCGCGGTCATCCTCGGCGGCGCCGGCAAGGTGTTCGGCCCGATCATCGGTTCGATGCTGCTGTGGGCCACACTCGCCTTCGCCGACACGTTCCTGCGGGAAGGCGTCGATGCCGGTTGGGTGCCCGACTGGTTGATCACCGGAACCCAGGTCGGCCAGGTCCGCTTCATGCTCGTCGGTCTCGGTCTCGTGTTCCTGGCCTGGCGCAGACCCCAGGGCATATTCGGCAACAAGGAGGAGATGGCGCTCGATGACCGATAACGACACCCCTCCCATCGCCACCCAGACCGACCACAACCCCCTCGAGAACGTGGCGTGGGAGGCCGGCGTCTCCAAGCCCGACCCGATCCTCGTCGCCCACGACGTCACCCGGTCCTTCGGCGGCCTGAAAGCGGTCGACGTCGACCATGTCGAGATCCAGCGCGGGCTCATTACCGCCCTCATCGGGCCGAACGGCGCGGGCAAGACCACGTTCTTCAACCTGCTCACCAACTTCGACAACCCCGACACGGGCGACCGCACGTTCAACGGCCGTTCGCTCAACAACACGCCGGCCCACAGGGTCGCCAACTTCGGCATGGTGCGCACCTTCCAACTCACCAAGGCGCTGTCGAAGATGACGGTGATGGAGAACATGAAGCTCGGCGCCACCGGACAGCGGGGCGAGTCCATGCTGGCCGCCGCCCTACCGTTCCTGTGGAGCAGGCAGGACCGCGCCATCGAGGAGCGCGCCGCCGGACTGCTCCAGCGGTTCAAGATGGACCACATGACCGGCGAGTTCGCCGGCACCTTGTCGGGCGGTCAGCGCAAGCTGCTCGAAATGGCCCGGGCACTCATGGTGCAACCCGAGCTGGTCATGCTCGATGAGCCCATGGCCGGCGTGAACCCCGCACTGAAGCAGTCGCTGCTCGACCACATCAAGGGACTGAAGGCCGAGGGCATGACCGTGCTGTTCGTCGAACACGACATGGACATGGTGCAGGAGATCAGCGATTGGGTCATCGTGATGGCCGAAGGCCGTATCATCGCCGAGGGCCCGCCGGCCTCGATCAGCGAGAACAAGGCGGTGGTGGACGCCTACCTCGGCTCGCACCACGATGCACCACTCGATCTGGGAGACCTTGATGACTGAGCCGACCGAGAGCGAGCCGCTACTCATCGCCGACAACGTCACCGCCGGGTACGTGCCGGGCGTCGACATCCTGCGCGGGTGCACCCTCACCCTCGCCCAGGGCGAGCTGGTGGGAATCATCGGGCCCAACGGTGCGGGTAAGTCGACCCTGTTGAAATCGCTCTTCGGTCTGCTGAACATCAGCGATGGTTCCGTTCGCCTGCGCGGCGAGGACATCACCGGGCTCAAGGCCAACAAGCTGGTGTCCAAGGGCATTGGTTACGTGCCCCAGAACGACAACGTGTTCCCCTCGCTCACCATCCAGGAGAATCTGGAGATGGGCGTGTTCTTGAAGCCCGACCTCTTCAAGGAGCGGTTCGATGTCGTCGGGGAGATGTTCCCCAAGCTGGCCGAGCGGCGCAGCCAACGCGCCGGCTCGTTGTCGGGCGGCGAACGCCAGATGCTCGCCATGGGCCGCGCCCTGATGATGGACCCGTCGGTCCTGCTGCTCGATGAGCCGTCGGCGGGCCTGTCGCCGCTGCTCCAGGACGAGGTGTTCGTGCGCACGAAGAAGATCAACCGCGCCGGCGTGTCGATCGTGATGGTGGAGCAGAACGCGAGCCGTTGCCTCCAGATCTGTGATCGGGGCTACGTGCTCGATCAGGGCTCCAACGCCTACACCGGAACCGGTGCCGATCTGCTCAAAGACCCCAAGGTGATCGAGCTGTATCTCGGCACCCTGGTCAAGACCCACACCTGATCCCTGCGCTCCCCGGCTATGGCCGGTTGGCGATACCGGGTTGGGGGGCAGCGGTGGATAACGTGGCCGCTGTTATGCGCCGAGCCATCGTCACGTTCCACCCCTTGCGAGCTGCGGTTTCGGCAGCTGCCCTGGCCGTGCTGGCCGGCGCCTGCGGCGGCGGTGGCGACGCCGCCAAGCTACCCGTGGTGCCACCCGACGCCGTCGATCTGACCGGGCAGGCCACCGTGGAGGTCATCGTCACCGACAACGCCTACAGCGAACGGTTGATCGTGGTGAGCGAGGGCACCGAGGTCGTCTGGATCAACGAGGGCCGCAATCGCCACAACGTCCTGGCGGTCGAAGGGGGCGCCTTCACCGACGTGGAAACCGATCAGCTCGACGACGGCGGCCGCGCCGCGGTCACCTTCGATGGGGTCGGGGCGTTCCCCTACTACTGCTCGATCCACGGCACCCCCAACCGCGGCCAACGCGGCCAGATTTTCGTCCTCCCCGCCGAATAACCCCGCCAACGCTCAAATGAACGTAAACGGGGGTCAGACCCCGCCAAGCGCGTGAGGGCTCAAAGGGGCGAACGTAAGGGCGGTCAGACTCCGCCAGGCGCGTGAGCGCTCAAATGAACGTAAACGGGGGTCAGACCCCGCCGAGCGCGCTAGCGCTCAAATGAACGTAGGCGGGGGTCAGACCCGCGCAGAACAAACGAACGTAGGCGGGGGTCAGACCCCGCGCAGAAAGGCGTCAGGTGGTTACGGAGCGCGGGCGGGACCGGAACACAGGGGCGCGGTGAGATCGCAGAACTCCGGCACGACGCGTAGAGTTCGGGACATGAATATGAAACGCGTTCTCGCCATTCTTTTTGCCTTCGCTCTGCTCGCCAGCGCCTGCGGTAGCGGTGGTGACGACGGCGATGCGGTCAGCTCCGATGGCGAGACGGGCACCGACGACGCAGCGGACGATGCCGCCGAAGACGATGCCGCCGAAGATGATGGCGACGATGCCATGGCGGAGGACGCCGCCGAAGACGATGCCATGGCAGAGGACGCCGCCGAAGACCATGGGGGCGACGAAGGGACCGATGGCGACGACGCCCCGACGGATGATGCCGCCGAGGACGGCTCCGACGACGGGTCGGGCGAGGACGAGCTCGCCGCCCTTCGGGTGCCCGAGGACTTCGCCTCGATCCAGGACGCGGTCGACGCGGCGGTGCCCGGCGATCTGATCCTCATCGGCGCAGGCGTGTACAACGAGGCCGTCCAGGTCGAGACCGAGAACATCGTCATCCGCGGTGCCGATCGCAACGAGACCATCCTCGACGGCCAGAACGAGATGGAGAACGGCATCATCGTGTTCTCCAACGGTGTCGCCGTCGAGAACCTCACGGCCCGCAACTACAACTCCAACGGCGTCTTCTTCACCGGCGACTACGACAGCGACTTCGTGCTCGAGGGCTACCGGGCCAGCTACGTCACCGTGCACAACAACGGCGACTACGGCATCTACGCCTTCAACGCCGCCAACGGCCTGATCGAACACAGCTACGGCAGCGGCCAGCCCGACTCGGCGTTCTACATCGGTCAGTGCCAGCCGTGTAATGCGGTCATCACCGACTCACTGGCCGAGAACAATGCACTCGGCTACTCCGGCACCAACGCCGGCGGCGAGTTGTACATCATCAACAGCGAATGGCGAAACAACCGGGTCGGCATCGTGCCGAACAGCCTCAACAGCGAAGAGCTCGCCCCCCAGCGCAGCGCCGTATTCGCCGGCAACTACGTCCACAACAACGGCAACCTCGAAACGCCCCGCAAGGGCGCCGACTGGGACCTCGCCTTTGGCGTCGGCATCGTCGTCGCCGGCGGCGAGAACGACCTCATCACCAAGAACCGCGCGGTCGACAACCTCAACGTCGGCATCGCGGTGGCGATCTTCCCCGACGGCGACACCATCTGGGTGCCCTCCAACAACCAGGTCATCGACAACGTGGCCACCGGCCAGCCCTACGACCTTGCGTTCCTGCCCGGCGGCGGGCAACTCGGCAACTGTTTCGCGGGAAACACCTTTGAGACCTCGGCCCCGGCCGATATCGAGACGATGGCGCCCTGCGACGGCGAAGGGCCCACCTTCACCGACCTGTACCCGATCCCGAGCGAAGCCTTCTCGACGATCGAACACACCGAAGTTCCCGTGCCCGGCCCGCAGCCGCAGATGCCCGACGCACTGACCGCTCCGGCCGACCCGGCGATCGACCCGTTCGTCGCTCCCGACATGGGCGCCATCACCGTGCCGGACCCGAGCTGACCACCAAGCCCTCGGGCCGTCTCGCCGCCGCAGCGGTCGCGACTGCGGTCGTGTTGATCGCGGCGGTGCTGTGGTTCAGCCGGCCACCCGACGACCGCATCGACACCGCACAACGCGACGCGACCGCCGAACCCGGCGGCGCGGAACCCCTGAACCCCCGCCTCGGCGGGTTCACCACGACGTTCGACGACACCGAACGGGCGTTCAACCGATCGGCGCGCAACCTCGGACTCGGCGACCGGCGCCGGTTCGGCGAAGGCGACCGGGTGTTCGAAGCGTTCTTCGGCGAAGGCGAGGGGCTCGGCCCCACCTTCTCCGGTTCGAGCTGCACCTCCTGTCACGTCAACAACGGTCGCAGTCGTGACCTCCCCGATGGCGAGGCGGTCGGCGAAGGCTTCGCCTTCCTCACCGACCCCGAGACCGACGCCCGGTACGGAACCCGCGTCGACCCGTTGTCAATCGACGGCGAACCCACCGAGCCCACGGTGTCGGTCGTCTGGGTCGAGCAGACCGGCACCTACGACGACGGCACCACGTACCGACTGCGCCGTCCCGTGGCCACAACCCCCGATGGCACGGTGGTGGCCCCGCGCATGGCGCCCACCGTGATCGGCACGGGACTACTCGAAGCGATTCCCGATGAACGGCTGCTCGAACTCGCCGACCCCGACGACGCCGACGGCGACGGCATCTCCGGCACGATCCGCATGGTGGAGGACCCGATTTTGGGCGAAACCATCTTCGGCCGGTTCGGCTGGAAGGCGAGCACCGGCACCGTGTTGACCCAGACCGCCGACGCGTTCGAGAACGACATGGGCATCGAGACCGGCCTCATCAGCGGTGTCGGCGAAATCTCCCCCGACGAGGCCGAGCTGGCCGCGTTCTACTCACTCGTGCTGGCGGTGCCCGCCATGCGAAACACCGACGACCCCGACGTGCTGGCCGGCTCGTCGATCTTTACCACCATCGGGTGCGCGTCGTGTCACACGGCCACCCACACGACCGAGGTCGTCGACGTCCAGGGGCTCTCGGAGCAGACCATCTTCCCGTACACCGACCTGCTGTTGCACGACCTCGGGCCCGACCTGGCCGAGTCGGCCACGGTCGACTCGGTCGACCCGAGCGAATGGCGCACGCCCCCGCTGTGGGGCCTCGGCCTGCACGACACGATCAACGGCAACTCGTCGCTGTTGCACGACGGCCGAGCCCGGAATCCCGAAGAGGCGATCCTGTGGCACGGCGGCGAGGCGGAGGCCGTACGCGACCGTTATCTCGGGCTACCGGCCGACGAACGCGACCAGCTACTCCGATTCCTCGACAGCCTCTGAGGCGGCACGAATCTGACGGATACTCTCTTCGAGCGGCACGGGCCGACCGGTGAGGTACCCCTGGGCATAGTCGACGCCGAGGGCGGCGACGCGATCGAACTGCTCCTGCGTCTCGATACCCTCAGCGACGGTCGTGATCCCCAGGGTGCGGGCGATGTTGACGATCAACTCGACCAGTTCGCGATCGACCTCGGGGTGAATGAAGGCCCGGTCGATTTTGATCCCGTCCACCGGGAACTGACGCAGCTGGCTCAGCGACGAATAGCCGGTACCGAAATCGTCGAGGTAGACCCGGGCTCCCGCTTCCCGAAACGCGCTGAGGTTCTCCAGCACCTTGGGGCCACGGTTGAACGCCGACTCGGTGATCTCGATGATGATGTCGGCCGGGTCCACCTCGTTGTCGCGCACGATGCTCAGAATGCGGCGAGCGACGAGATCGTCACCGAGCTGGTTCGGCGACATGTTGACGGTCATGTAGTCCGGGCGGACATCGGGCGGCCAGTGAGCGAAATCGCGGAACGCGATCCGCAGCAGCTCCATGCCGAGAATGCGGATGAAGCCGGTGTCCTCGGCGACTTCGATAAAGCGGTCCGGGCCGACCAGACCGTCGACCGGGTGGTGCCAGCGGGCGAGGGCCTCGACGCCGGTGCGACCGTCGCCGGTCGGAAGTACCGGCTGGTAGTGCAGGCACAGTTCACCGTGCTCGACCGCGTCGGCCAGCTCGGTCTCGGTGCGCAGTCGAAGCGCAACATCGGCACCGAGCGCGTCGGTGAACAGTTCCACCCGGCCGCGGCCCTTGCGTTTGGCTTCGTACATGGCCGCATCGGCTCGTTGCAGCAGCAACTCGGCCGAGGCGCCGTCGTCGGCCTCGCTGATCGCCACGCCGACACTGACTCCGACGTGGAGGTCGATCCCGGCGAAGTGCACCCGGCCCTTGAACGCGCTGAAGACCCGGTTGGCGACCTCGATGGCGTCGTCGGTGCCGCCGAGGGCGGGCGCCACGATCACGAACTCATCCCCGCCGTATCGAGCCACGAGGTCGATGTCGCGCACGGCGCCCACCAGCCGATCGGCGATGACGGTCAACAAGACGTCGCCGGCGGAGTGGCCGAGGCTGTCGTTCACCACCTTGAAGTTGTCGACGTCGCAAAAGAGCAGCGCCGTCTTGCGGCCCTTGGCCCCATCGAACTCGAGCATCTCGTCGAGGTAGTTGATGAGGGCGGTCCGGTCCGGAAGGTTGGTCAGCTGATCGTGGGTCGCCCGGTACTCGAGTTCCAGCTCGAGCAGCCGGCGATCGTGAATGTCGGTCAGCATCCACGCGATGCCGGCGACGTCCGGATCGTCCATCAGGTTGGTGACCCGACACTCGTGCCATCGAAACGAACCCTCCTCGGTGAGGATCCGTCCGTTCATGGCGTTCGAGGTCGCTGGCGGACCCTGAGCGGTCTCGGCAAACATGTCCTTCAAGCCGCTCAGGTCGGCCGGGTGGACCAGGTCATCGAGCCGGCCGGCACGAAGGCTGCTCGCCATCTCGTCGGCGAAGAGCCGCTGAATCGAAGCGCTCGTGTATCGGGTGTTGCCCTCGCGGTCGAACACCACAACGATCTCACGGCTGTTCTCATCGAGCGCTTCATGCAGGCGGTTGGCGCTGCGCAGGTTGTTCTCGGCGGTGACGAGATCGGTGACGTCCTGCACCGACACCACCATGAGGCCCAGGTCGGTTGGCTGGAGCTGGAGGCGATGCCACCGGTCCGGGGTCGCCGCGGGGCGCTTGGTTATCGTGCCCGCTTCGCCGGCAAAGCACCGGACGAACGCGGCGGCGGCTTCGCTCCGGTCGGCGGGCAGGAACAGATTCAACATGTCCGTGCCCGTCAGCGCGAGATGGTCGTCGAACTCGGCGAGAAACGACGTCTGGGCAACGTCGTTGGCATACACCAACGATCCGTCGGGGCGAGCGATCATCACGCCGAGGCCCAAACCAACCGCAACGGCTCGCTGGGCCACTCTCGTGTACTCGGCGGCGAGGGCATGGGGTCGGCGCACCTCGATCGCCACGATTCCGGCCCGGCCTCCGAGTCGCCGGAGCGACACCCGACGGCCGCCGAAGTCGTCCGCGGTCCGCGCCTCCATCACCGTCGAGCCTTCGAGCAGACGTCCGAACGAACCGGTCGTCGGCACAAACACCTCGCGCAGCGAGCGTTGCGACAACCGGGTGGGGTCGATTCCCAGGAGGTCGGCCACGAGTGGCGCCGCCTCGACGATTCGATCGCCCGCGATCAACACATACGGCACCGAAGCGGCGATCAGTTCGGCGAAGTCCGGGGCACCCTCGGTCGACGAGACCTCGATCGCACCGCTGCTCTCCTTGCGCATAGCAAAATCATCGACGCGATCGACCCGGTTCTGAACAGGCCATTTGGCCCATGTTGACCCTGTAGCGCTTGAAATACCGGGCTAGGCGGAGAACCCGGCCGCCGCTTCGATGGCCCGGGCTGCGGCGGTCACCGCCGCGCCGTAGCGGTCGCCGGGTTGGGTGGTGAAGCGTTCGATCGGACCGGAGACACCGACCGCGGCGACGATCCGTCCGCCGTCGATCACCGGCGCACTCACCGAAGCAACGCCGGGCTCTCGCTCGGCCACGCTTGCGATCCAACCTTCGCCCAACTCCGTCGGACGCGAGCGAAGTACCGAACCCGCCGACCCGCGGTCGAGGCTCAACACCGCTCCGGTCTCGACGATGGTGCGTAGCCCGTGAGGCGACTGCAGGCTGGCGACACAGATACGAGTGTCGCCGTCGGCGAGCCAGAGCTGCGCGCTCTCCTCGGTTCGGTCGCGAAGTTCTCGCAGGGCGGCCTCGGCGAGGCGACCCAGCGGCAGCGCGGCTTCGGCGGCTCGCCCGAGCGCGACCAACCGGAGCCCGAGGGCGTAGCGTCCTTCGCCATCTCGGCGCAGCAGTCCGTGAGCGAGTAGCGAAGCCGCCAGCCGGTGAGCGGTCGCCCGGGAGATACCGGTCGCGGCGACCAACTCGGCCAGCGTGCATGGTCGTTCCTCGACGGTGGCGAGCAGAAGCACGCCTTTGTCGAGCACACCAACGGTGTCTATACTCGGTTTCACTAACTGAGATTATTGTCTCGAATAATGAGACGGTCAACTTGCGGCCGCACATCCGATCACTCGCCATCCGGCAGGAGCCACACCATGGGCAAGACCCTGAGTCAAAAGGTCTGGGACCAGCACGTCGTCGCCGCGGGCGACAACGCCCCGGACCTGCTGTACATCGACCTGCACCTCGTCCACGAGGTCACGTCACCGCAGGCCTTCGACGGATTGCGCCTCACCGGCCGCCAGGTCCGCCGCCCGGACCTCACCGTCGCCACCGAGGACCACAACGTGCCGACCGCCGACATCGACCAGCCGATCGCCGACCCGGTCAGCGCCACCCAGATCGAAACGCTGCGAGCGAACACCGCCGAGTTCGGCATCACCAACCACCCGATGGGTTCACCCCAACAGGGCATCGTGCACGTCATCGGTCCCGAGATGGGCCTCACCCAGCCGGGCATGACCGTGGTGTGCGGCGACAGCCACACCTCCACCCACGGCGCCTTCGGAGCGCTGGCCTTCGGCATCGGCACCAGCGAGGTCGAACACGTTCTGGCCACCCAGACCCTCCAGCAGAGCCGGCAGGACACCATGGCCATCACGGTCGACGGCGAACTGCCGGAGGGGTCATCCGCCAAGGACGTCGTGCTCGCCATCCTGGGTGAAGCCGACACCGGCGGTGGCATCGGCGCCATCGCCGAGTATCGCGGCTCGGTCATCGAGAACCTCTCGATGGAGGGGCGCATGACCGTGTGCAACATGTCGATCGAGTTCGGGGCCAAGGCCGGCATGATCGCACCCGACGACGTCACCTTCGCCTATCTCGAAGGTCGACAGCACGCACCGAAGGGGGCCGCCTGGGAAGCCGCCCTCGACGACTGGCGCCAACTCCGCACCGACGACGATGCCACCTTCGACCGCCACATCAACATCGACGGCGCCACCATCGCCCCGCACGTGACCTGGGGAACCAACCCGGGTCAGGTGATGCCGCTTGAGAACGCGGTGCCCGACCCCGATGCGTTCGCCGACCCCGCCCAACGCGACGCGGCCGCCCGAGCCCTCGACTACATGGGCCTCACCGCCGGCACCCCGATGCGCGATGTCGCCGTGGACACCGTCTTCATCGGCTCGTGCACCAACAGCCGCATCGAAGACCTCCGGGCGGCCGCCGAGGTGGCCGCCGGCCGCACCGTGGCCGACGGCGTTCGCACCCTGGTCGTGCCCGGATCGTTTCCGGTCAAGGCCCAGGCCGAGGCCGAAGGTCTCCATGAGATCTTCCGCGCCGCCGGCTTCGACTGGCGCGAACCCGGGTGCTCCATGTGCCTGGCGATGAACCCCGACAAGCTCACTGTCGGCGAGCGCAGCGCCAGCACCAGCAACCGCAACTTCGAGGGCCGCCAGGGCCGGGGCGGCCGCACCCATCTCGTCTCCCCGGCCGTCGCCGCCGCCACCGCTATCGCTGGGCGATTCGCCCTCCCCACCGACCTCTAGGACCAGTACCAATGAGAGGATTCACCCATGAATAGGGTCACGATCGTCCAGGGCACCGCGGTGCCACTCGACCGTTCCGATGTCGACACCGACCAGATCATCCCGAGCGACTGGCTCAAGCGGGTTGAACGCACGGGCTTCGAAAAGGGCCTGTTCTCCGAATGGCGCGACAGCCAGGATTTCGTGCTCAACGACGAGGCCTACGCGGGCGCCAACATCTTGATCGGCGGACCAAACTTCGGCACCGGCTCCTCGCGCGAGCATGCGGTCTGGGCCATCCAGCAGTACGGCTTCGCCGCGGTGATCTCGCCGCGGTTCGGTCCCATCTTCAAGAACAACTCGACCAAGAACGGGCTCGTCCCCGTCGAACTCGACCAGGACACGGTGACCGCGCTCATGCGGGCGGTCGAGGCCGATCCCACGCTCGAGCTGACGATCGATGTCCAACGGCTCTCCGTCGAAGCGCCCGCCATCGGGCTCGAGGCCAACTTCGTGCTGTCGGACTCCGTCGTTGAACGCCTCGTCGAAGGGCTCGACGACATCGGCATCACCATGCGTTCCGCCGATGCCATCGACGCCTTCGAGACGACTCGCCCCGAGTGGTTGCCTTCGCAGTAGCCCCGACGGGTCAGACCAGGTCGATGGCGTGGACCGACACGATGCCGTCGACGGCGCGCAGTTCGTTCTGCACCGCTTCCGGGACAGCCTCCTGAGCGACGAGGGCCATCACCGCGCCGACCCCCTCGGCCGACTGGCCGACGTCGATGTGGTTGATGTTCACGTCGGCCCGGCCGAGCAGCGAACCCACGTGCCCGATCATTCCGGGCACATCGTCGTTGCGGATCACCAGCAGGTGGTCTGCGGTCGGCAGGTACACGGCATGATCGTCGACCAACACCAGCCGCTGTTCCTGCCCCGGGCCCACGAGGGTGGCGGCGAGCGAATGCCCGGCCCCGCGCACCGAGACCATGTTCACGTAGTCCTTGGTGGCGGCCGTGCTCGTCGACCGAACCTTGACCCCGCGCGCCTCGGCGAGGCGCATGGCGTTGACGAACGACACGGGCTCATCGGTGAGCTGACCGAGGAGGCCCTTGACGAGCGCCAGCTCGGCCAGGTCGTTGTCGAAACCGCCGATCTCGCCCTGGAACTCGATCTCGAGTTTCTCGGGCGCGGCATCGCAAAGGTGGGCAAAGATCGCCCCGAGGCGTTCGGCGAGCGGCAGGAACGGCCGCACAATCTCGGCCGCCTCCTTGGCGTCGACGTTCACCGCAAAGGGCACGAAATCGTTGCGTAGCGCCAACCCAACCTGCTCGGCGATCGTGATGCCCGCCTTGTCCTGGGCCTCCACAGTGCTGGCTCCCAGGTGCGGGGTGACGACGACCTGGTCGAGATCGAACAGCGGCGATTCGGTGGTGGGTTCGGACGCGAAGACATCGAGCGCGGCGCCCGCGATGGTTCCCCGAGCGATCGCTTCGGCGAGGTCGGCCTCGTTGATGATGCCGCCGCGCGACACGTTCACAATCCGCAACGACGGCTTGGCCTTGGCCAACAGCTCGGCGTCGATGAGATCGACGGTGTCGGGGTTCTTGAGCAGGTGCAGCGTGAGGAAATCCGCCCGGGCGATCACCTCGTCGAGCTCGAGCAACTCAACGCCGGCGCCTTTGGCCCGCTCGACGGAGATGAACGGGTCATAGGCCACCAGCTTCATGCCGAAGGCGGCCGCCCGCTCGGCGACCAGCTTGCCGATCTGGCCGAGACCGATGATGCCGAGGGTCTTGTCGGCGACTTCCACACCCACCCACAGGCTGCGTTCCCACCGCCCGTTCTTCAGCGCGGCGTGCGCCTGGGGGATATTGCGGGCCTGGGCGAGCAGCATCGCCATCGTGTGCTCCGCGGTGGTCAAGATGTTCGACCGCGGGGCGTTCACCACCATCACCCCCTGCTCGGTGGCGGCGGCGATGTCGACGTTGTCGAGACCAATCCCGGCGCGACCCACGACGACCAGGTCGGTGCCGGCGGCGATGACCTCGGCGGTGACCTGGGTGGACGAACGGATGATGAGGGCATGGGCGCCCGGCACCTGCTCCAGAAGCTCGCTCGGCGACATCCCCTGCTGGAGGTCGATCTCGTGCCCGGCCCTTCGCAGCGCGTCGAGACCGGAATCGGCGATTTTTTCGGCTACCAGAATGCGTCCCACGCCGAGGAACCTATCCCGGAACACCCGGCCGCTGACCACTCCTTTTCCCATGATGTGGCAAAGAAGTTGCGGGCGGAAACACCGATACTCTCCTCCCATGGCAATCATCACCATCATCGGTGCGGGCATGGCCGGACTGGCCGCCGCGCGCCGGCTCGACTCCGCCGGCCACACCGTCGTGGTGCTCGACAAGGGGCGGGGCGTCGGTGGTCGCCTCGCGACCCGGCGCATAGGTGCGGCCCGGCTCGACCACGGCGCCCAGTTCTTCACCGTTCGCTCCCCCGAGTTCGCCGACCTCGTCGAAGCCGCCATCGCCGAGGGGGTCGTGCACGAGTGGTGCCGCGGTTTCGCCTCCGACGACGGCCACCCCCGCTACCGGTGCTCTGCCGGCATGACCGATCTGGCCAAGTGGATGGCGATCGGCCTCGATGTCACCACGGGCGAGCGGGTGACCGACCTCCGCCATCACCCCGCCGACGCCTACCTGGTGACCGCCCCGGTACCCCAGGCCCTCGACCTCCTCGCCGCGAGCGATGTACAACTCGACCCCGACCTGGCCGGCCGCCTGCGCGAGGTCACGTACGACCCGACCATCGCGGTGCTCGCCACCCTCGACGGCCCATCGGCCATCCCGGCACCGGGCGCGGTCCAGGACGCCGACGCCACCTTCAGCTTCGTCGCCGACAACGCCGCCAAGGGCATCACCACCACGCCGTCGGTGACCCTTCATGCGGGCCCCGAACTGTCCCGCATGCGCTGGGACGACGACCCCGATGCCGTGCTCGCCGACCTCCTCGAGGCCGGTCGCCGGTGGGTCGGACCGGCTCGGGTACTCGAGGCCCAGCTCAAGAAATGGCGTTACGCGACCCCGCTCAACCCGCTGGCCGAATCGTCGGTCGTCGCGAGCGCCGAGCCGCTCGTGGTCCTCGGAGGCGATGCCTACGGCGGACCCAAGGTCGAAGGGGCGTTTCGAAGCGGTCGCCACGCCGCCGAGGCTCTGCTCGCCGCGCTCGGCGGCTGAGCATCACGGCCGAAACGATGCGTTTCGCGGCCGGTGAAGCCGCGTTAGAGCACCGGGGCGAAACCGAGCACCTCGCCGAAGAAGGTCAGCTCCGCCTCCAACGCCGCCACGATGTTCTCGGCCTTGCGAAAGCCGTGCTGCTCACCGGCGAACTCCAGATACTCGACCCGCACACCGTTGGCCCGCAAGGCCTCGACGACCATGTGCGACTGGTTCGGTGGGACAACCTCGTCCTCGTCGCCCTGCAACACGATCATCGGCGACGTAAGCCGCTCGACGTGGTTGATCGGCGACCGCTGCTCGTACAGGTCCCTGGCTTCGGGCCAGGGCCCGATCAGGCTGTCGAGGTACCGGGCCTCGAACTTGTGGGTGTCGGTGGCCAACACCGCGAGATCGGCGACGCCGTAGCGACTCGCTCCCGCAGCGAAACGATCCGACGCCACCAGCGCCGCGAGCACGGTGAAGCCGCCGGCGCTACCGCCCTTGATGAGCAGCTGATCGGGGTCGACGTCGCCCCGTTCGACCAGGAACCGGGCGGCGGCCAGGCAGTCGTCGACATCGGCGACGCCCCACTGGCCGTTGAGCTTTTGCCGGTAGGCCCGGCCGTAGCCGACGCTGCCGCGATAGTTCACGTCGACCACCGCCACGCCCCGGCTCGTCCAGTACCGCTTGGTGAGATCCAGGGTCGATCGGGCCGCACTCGTCGGCCCGCCATGGGCGAGCACCAACAACGGCGGTCGGGCACCGGGGGGGCCGACGCACCCCGGGTTGGCCGGGGCGTAGAAGATGGCGTGGGCTTCGTCGCCGCCGGAGGTTGGGAAGGTGATCCCCTCCCCCGCGGGTAGGAACGCCGCGTCGAGCCCGATGTCGCGGGCCGCCTTGATGCGGGTTGCCCCCCGCCAGACCGAGGATTCCTCCGCCCACGATGCCGCCGACCAGACCAGCCCGTGCTCGTTGCCGCGCAGGTTGCCGAAGAACGTCTGCGCCGGGGCGACCTCGCAGTGTTCGACCCCATCGGTCACACCGATGGTGATCGGCGTGGCGGTGTCGCCATCGAGGCGCCAGGCGTAGCGGCTCGTTCCAAACACCCAGCCGGGCGTCGTGATCTCGGGGCCGGCCACGACGGGATCGTCGACGCCGAGTTCGTACAGCCACCACAGGTCGGACCGGTCGCTCAGATAGTGGAGGGTGCCCGACCGCGGATGCCATTCCGGTTGCCAGACCGATTCGGCGCCGCCGCCGATCACCCGCCGGGCGTTGGCGACCGCGCCGTCGGCCAGGTCGGCCAGCCAGAGCTCGGTGTCGTCCCAGGGCATGTTCGGATGCGACCACTGCACCCACGCGACCTGCGTGCCATCGGGAGAGGGCCGGGGACACGCGTAGAAGTCGGCACCGGCGGCGAGCACCTCCACCCGCATCGAACCGTCGGTCGCGACGGCGACGATCTGGTTCTCGGGCTCGGCGTGGGCTCCGGATTCGCCCGGGTCGCCATGCTGCTCGCGCACACACACGTACCAGGCCCGATCCGCGCTGAGGCGGCCGTCGGCATAGCGCAGACCCGCCCGGACGGCCGGCTCCTCGGTGAGTAGCACCGGTTCGCCGTCGCCGGACAGCAGGCGAAGTCGCTGGTCGGCGTAGTCGACGTAGAACGCATCACCACCGTCGACCCACCACGACCCGCCGCCGTACTCGTGGACGCGGGTGCGGACGTTGGCGCCCCCCGGAGTCATCTCCGCCACCGCTCCGTCGCGCCATCGCATGAGCGCGGTGCGGCCGCCTTCGTCGGGGCGCGACTCGGCCCACCAGACATCGGCCCCGTCGGGAACCACCTCGCCGACGCCGGTGGCACCCGCAACCAGCGAATCGGCCGTGATCGGTGAAGGCCACGCGCCGAACGGCACCACCTCGGGATCTTCGGCACCCACCTCGCTACCCCTCGAGCAGGTCGACGATGCGGCCGATGCCCTCGCCGAGGTCGTCGTCGCCGAGGGCGAAGGACAACCGGGCGTACCCGGGCGAGCCAAACGCTTCGCCGGGCACCATCGCCACCTTGATCTCCTCGAGGAACAGGTCGGCGAGTTCGAGCGTGGTGGTCGGCGTCCGACCGGCGATGGTGCGGCCGAGGATGCTCTCGAACGACGGGAACGCGTAGAACGCGCCCTGGGGCTCGGGGGTGACGACCCCGTCGATACCGGACAGCAGCCGGAACATGGTCTGGCGCCGACGATCGAAGGCCTCGCGCATCTCATACACCGCATCGAGCGGCCCGGACACGGCGGCGAGGGCCGCCATCTGCGACACGTTGGCCACGTTCGAGGTGGCGTGCGACTGGAGGTTCTGGGCGGCCTTGATGACGTTGGCCGGGCCGATCATCCACCCCACGCGCCACCCCGTCATGGCGTAGGTCTTGGCCACGCCGTTGAGGATGACGCACCGGTCGGCGATCTCGGGCACCACGACGGGAAGCGAATGGTGGGTGTTGTCGCCGTAGGTCAGGTGTTCGTAAATCTCATCGGTGATCACCCATACGCCCTTGTCGACCGCCCATCGGCCGATGGCCTCGATCTCGTCGCGAGAGTAGACCGCACCGGTGGGGTTCGACGGCGACACGAACAACAACGCCTTGGTGCGGGGCGTCCACGCCTCTTCGAGCTGTTCGAGGCTCACCCGGAATCCGCTCTGTGCGTCGGTCGGTATGACCACTGCCTTGGCCCCAGCGAGCGCCACCGGTTCGGGGTAGGTCGTCCAGTACGGGGCGGGCAACAGCAGCTCGTCGCCTTCGTCGAGCAGCGTGAGCAGGGTGTTGTACACCGCGTGCTTGCCGCCGTTGGTCACCAGGACCTGGGTGGTATCGCACTCGAAGCCGGAGTCACGCCTGGTCTTGGCGACGATGGCCTCTTTCAGTTCGGGCAGGCCACCGACCGCGCTGTACTTGTGGTTCTTCGGATCTCGGGCGGCGGCGACCGCCGCCTCGACGATGTGATCCGGAGTGGCGAAGTCGGGCTCGCCGGCACCGAACCCGATCACCGGCTCCCCCGCCGCCTTGAGCGCCTTGGCCTTGATCGACACGGCGAGCGTGGCCGACGGTGCGATGGCACCGACGCGCCTGGAGATAGGGCTGGAGGACTCCGACATCGAGATGGTTGCTCCGTGGAGGGTTGAAGGGCCAACGATGACATCGGCCCACAGACTGGACGTCGGAGATGTTCGCACGCCCGGAGACGCAAACGAAACCGGTTACCCGCCCGAGCAGGCCGCGCCGGGTTCACCGAACCAGACCGAGGTGAACACCAGCCGCACGACGCCGTTGGACACCCACGCCTCGCCCTGGCTGAGGTCATCGCTGCCCGCAAACTCGGCGAGCAGGACGTACTGCTCGCCGGTCAGCTCGTGGCAGCCGTTCTCGAACCCGAATTCGGCCGCCAACTCGGTCGGCCACTGCGGCGTATCGGTCTCGACCACGGTGTCGGCGCTCGCCGAGGTGATCTCGACGGCGACCCGGTCGGGAACATACGGCATCTCGTCGCCAGGCTCGACCAGCCCCGCGATCAGCTCCGCCATCACCGCCCGCCGGTTGGCCTGGGCCGACTCGAGCCACTCCGATGGCTCGAACTCGCCACCCGGCTGCACCAGCCCGAAGGCGTATGCCGCCACCGACCCGGCGGTGGAGCCGTGGGTGAAGGACATGACGAGCGAGCCCTGATCGGTGATTCCGGGATCTCCGAAGTCGGCGCCGGGACTGAAAACCCCGCCCGCCTTCGCCCGGTCGAGCAGATGCTGCAGCTCGACCTGGTCGATGCGGTTGACCACATAGTCAAGGCGTACCCCACCGCCGGCCCGCCGCACCACGCGACCGTCGGCGTACACCGCTATCGCGACGGCCTCATCCGCTACGTGGGTGTAGGGCGCACCGACGTCGTGGCGGATGGTCAGAATCGGGTGCTCGGTGTCCGTCCCCATGGCGAAGATGGCGGGCTCGGTGCCGACGGGCAACCGTTCGGCCGTGGTGCCGGGCGCCGATTCCGTCGTGGGTGGCACAGAGGTGGACCCCGCACGGGTGGCCTCGACGGCCGGCGACGACCCGCAGGCCGCAACGAGCATCGCCAACCCGACCATCGTCGACACGGCCAGGGCGACGACCATCGATCGATGCCGCGGGTTCGAGCGGAGCGGATGGCGCGAGTTGGTGAACATGTCCCTAGGACGATCCCCCATGTCCGCGCGGTTCCGCACTGGGGAGCGCTCCCCACCGTGTCTCCATCCCGACCGATCCCGACGCCTCCTGCCCCACCCGAGTCGGCGCACGCCCGGTCCGACCGAAGTCACACGCGCGCACTCATCACCCGTGGCACCCTGTCTGGGTGAGCAACAACACCATCACCATCCCATCCGATCTGCTTCCCGCCGACGGTCGCTTCTGTTCGGGCCCGTCGAAGGTCCGCCCGGAGGCCGTGCAGGCGCTCGCCGACCGGGCCCACGACTACATGGGAACCAGCCATCGCCAGATGACCGTGCGCTTCAAGGTCGCCGAACTGCGCAACGGTTTGGCCGAGTTGTTCGCCTTGCCCGACGGCTACGAGGTGCTCCTGGGCAACGGTGGCGCCACCGGGTTCTGGGACGCCGCCACATTCGGGTTGATCGAACGGCGCAGCCACCACCTGAGCTTCGGTGAATTCGGTTCCAAGTTCGTGAAGGCGAGCGCGGCCGCACCTCACCTCGAGGCCCCCGAAGTCGTCGAGGCCGACCCGGGTTCGCGCCCCGACATCGTCGCCGGCGACGACGTGGACGCCTACTGCTACCCGCACAACGAGACCTCGACCGGCGTGTTCATCGAACCGGCCCGCCCGGCCGCCGACGGCCTCGTACTCGTCGATGCCACCTCCGGCGCCGGCGGGATGCGTTTCGATCCGACCGCCACCGACGTGTACTACTTCGCCCCCCAGAAGTGCTTCGCCGCCGACGGCGGTATCTGGATCGCGCTGTGTTCCCCCACCGCCATCGAACGCATCGAGTCGATCGCCGCCTCCGATCGCTGGTGCCCCGCCTCGCTCGATCTCAAGATTGCGCTCGACAACAGCCGCAAGGACCAGACCTACAACACGCCTGCGCTCGGCACGATCTTCATCACCGCCGAGCAGGTCAACTGGATGAACGGCAACGGCGGTCTGAGTTGGGCGGCCGACCGATGCAAGGCATCGTCGGACCACCTCTACGGCTGGGCCGAAGCATCCGATGTCGCCAGCCCGTTCGTCACCGACGCTTCGATGCGAAGCCCGGTGGTCGGCACCATCGACTTCGACGAGCGCGTCGACGCCAACCAGCTCAGCGATGTATTGCGGGCCAACGGCATCCTCGACACCGAGGGCTATCGCAAGCTCGGCCGCAACCAGATTCGCATCGGCATGTTCCCCGCGGTCGAGACCACCGACGTGGAGGCGCTCACCAACTGCATCGATTTCCTGGTCGAACACCTGTAAAGCGTCGTTGAGGGTGTTTGCCCGGGTGTCGGGGACGTCGTAACCTTTCGGCAAGGTCACCGCGGGGTGGCCGGTTGATGGTGGGAGATTCTGGTGGCGGTTGTGGCTGGCTTTGTAGTGGCTCGTTTGGCGCGCGCGCGTGCGGGCCGCTTGGCGTTGTGGCTGATCGGTGCGCTGGTAGTGCTGGCGGCGTGTACCCCACCGCCGGCTGATCAGGTACTGGTGGTCGACACCACGACAGACTCCGTGGACGTCAACCCCGGCGACGGCATTTGCGCCGACACCAACGGCAATTGCTCGCTGCGAGCCGCGGTCATGGAAGCCAACGCCGACCCCAACTCCACCGAAATCCAACTCACCCCCGGCACCACCTACACCCTGACCCGCGCCGGCACCGGCGAAAACGCCGCCGCGACCGGCGACCTCGACCTTCTCGAACGCACCTACATCCGCAGCGTCGCCACCGCCGTTAACGAAACCGCCACCATCGACGCCAACGGCATCGACCGCGCCATCCATGTTCTCGGCGGCGACTTCCACTTCCTCGAAGGTCTCAGCATCACCGGCGGCGACACCGGCGCCAACGGCGGCGCCATTCTGCACGACGCCGGCCTGCTCGGTATCGAAGACACCCACCTCACCGCCAACACCACCACCGCTCGCGGCGGCGCCATCGCCTCCACCGACGGCACCTTGTGGATCGAAGACTCCACCGTGTCGGCCAACACCGCCGGCACCTTCGGCGCCGGCATCTACACCAGCGGCGACACCTTCGCCCGCCTCTACCAAACCACCCTCACCGACAACTCGGGCGCCGCCCAGGCCCTGGCGTTCGACGCCACCGGCGGCGCCGACCTGCTGTGGTCCACCGTCACCGCGCCCGTCACCGCCATCGGCGCGTTCGCCGGCGACATCGATATCGACCACTCCATCATCGACGCCCCCACCGCCTGTGCCATCGGCGGCGCCACCGTCACGAGCCGATACAGCATCCACACCGACACCACCTGCCCCGCCGGAACCGGCGACCTCCAAAACGCAAACCCCGCTCTCACCCCCCTCGGCGATTACGGCGGCCCCACCCCAACTCGCCAACCCGCCAGCGGATCCGACGCCATCGACCACACGAACCCCGGCGCCGGCCAATGCGCCACCACCATGGCCCCCGACGCCCGCGGCCAAAACCGGCCCAACACCGCCTGCGACGCCGGCGCCGTCGAAACCAACCCCGCCACCACACCCGGCCCCGACTGCACCCAACCCATCACCCCGGCACCCAACACCGACCTCACCTACTGCGACCTCAGCAACGTCGACCTCACCGGCGCCAACCTCACCAACGCCAACCTCACCAACGCCAACCTCACCAACGCCGACCTCACCAACGCCAACCTCGACGGCGCGAACCTCGACGGCGCCGACTTCACCAACGTCACCGACAACGGCATCCAGTCCGGCAACATCACCGGCACCCCCACCAACCTGCCCACCGACGCCCAA
>CALHYX010000062.1 GCA_938041035.1 uncultured Acidimicrobiales bacterium
GACGTGGCGATCGTGGTCGTGGGGACCAACGACGACTGGGAGACCGAAGGCAACGATCGGGAGTCGATGGATCTACCCGGGGACCAGGCCGAACTCATCCGGCGGGTCGCCGCCGCTCAGGACAACACCGCGGTCGTGATCAACGCGGGGTCGGTGATCGATGTTGGTTGGGCCGACGACGTACCCGCCATTCTCGACGTGTGGTTTGGTGGCCAGGGCATGGCCGAAGGGCTGGCCGACGTGGTGTTTGGCGCCGCCGACCCGGGCGGTCGCCTGCCGACCACCTTTCCCCGTCGGTTGGAGGACACCCCGGCGTTTACGAGCTACCCCGGTGAAAACGGCGCGGTGCGCTACGGCGAGGGGCTCTTCGTCGGTTACCGCTGGTACGACTCGCGCGCGATCGATCCCGCCTTCTGTTTCGGCCACGGCCTCTCCTATGCCGACTTCTCCTACGGCGATCCGACGGTCCCCGAGACGGCTGTCGCCGGCGCGCCGATCAGGATGCAGATCCCGATCACCAACGTCGGCGACCGGGACGGTGTGGAAGTGGTGCAGGTCTATGCCCACGCCGAAGCCCCCCGCCTCGCTCGGCCCGACCAGGAGCTGAAGGGTTTCGCCAAGGTGGCGATTGGGGCCGGCGAGACCGTGGTGGTCGACATCGACCTGGACGAGCGGGCATTTGCCTACTTCGACCCGGGACTGGTCGAAGGCCATCGAGCGGCGCTGCTCAGCAACCAGCTCGGCGATTGGCGGACCGACGAGCCGGGATGGACGGTTGATCCGGGGGTCTATGAGCTTCGTATCGGCTCCAGCAGTCGCGACATTCGCGCCGTGGCGGTGCTGAACCTGACCTGACCGGCGGGTAACCTCGCCGAGTCGCCGGCTGGCAGTGGATTACGAGATGGTCACAACTATTGCGGCTGACTTGCATAAGGTGCCGCCGGTAACCGACAGTTGTTGTTCTAGGGCCGCTGTGACGGCCGTCATACCTGAGGGGGTATCTGTGCGAATTTCCCGCGTACATCTACGATTGCTTGCGGTGCTGCTGGTGCTCGGCCTGGTGGCCGCAGCCTGCGGTAGCTCAGGCGGAGACGGTGGCGATGCGTCGCCATCGGGCGGGGATGACGGCACCGACGAAGCAGCGACCGATGACGACGGCGGCGATGATGCCGCTCCGCCCCCGAACACCGATCTGGTCGAAACCCTGCCGCCCGATGATGAGGAAGACGGAGGCGACGGCCCGGTGAAGGGCGGCGTGTACCGCATCGGCATCGAGGCCGAGGTCAACGGCGTGAACCCGACCACGAGCGCGCTCTCGGCACCGGGTCTGTGGATGGGTATCACCGTGTTCGACACGCTGACCGCCTATTTGCCCGACGGCAGCGTGGTTCCTCACCTCGCCGAGTCGGTCGAACCCAACGAGGACTTCACCATCTGGACCGTGACGCTGCGCGAAGGCATCAGCTTCCACGATGGCACGCCGCTCAACGCTGACGCGGTCGTCGCCAACTTCACGTCCCAGCACGGTGCGCCGCTGGTCGGCCTGGCCGTGCGGCCGTTCTTCCCGCCCGAAGTCGCCGATGCGATTGCGAAGGTCGACGACCTCACGGTCGAGTTCTTCCCGCTCGACCCGGATGCCAACTTCCCGGCGACGCTCGCCGGTCAGCTCGGCATGGTCGCGTCGCCGGCCTGGCTCGAAGCCGCGGCCGCCGATCCGGCGCTCGATCAGGAACCGGTCGGCACCGGCCCGTTCGTGTTCGAATCCCGAGTGCTCGACTCCGTCACCCGCTTTGTGCGCAACGATGACTGGTGGGGCATCGGCCTGATCCAGGACGACATCTGGCTCGACGCCGTCGAGTTCTACCCGCTCACCGACACCGAACAGCGGGTGGAGCAGTTGTTTGCCAACGAACTCGATGCGATGCACACGACCGTGTCGTCCTCGGTGATCGAGCTTCAGGATGCGGCGGCGCTCGATGAGATCACGCTCGTGAGCGACGACCGGACCGAAGAGTCGTTCGCCATGATCAACACGCTGCACCCGCCGTTCGACGACATTCGCGCCCGCCAGGCGTTGACATTCGCCACCCCGCGCGATCTCTACAACGAGCTCATCGCGGAGAACGTGAACCGCCCGGCCGACCAGATGTTCACGCCGGACTCGCCGTACTACAACCCCGACGTGGTGCAGGAAGCTGACGATCCCGATCGCGCCGCTCCGCTGGTCGAGGAGTACTGCGCCGAGAAGGGCACCGAGATCAACCCGGTGCTCGAAGGGCCGGTGTGCACCGATGGCAAGATCAACATCGAGCTTCAGTACTCCGGTCCGTCGCTGGTGCAGACCCGCATCGCCGAGTTGCTCCGCGACGAGGGCTGGTCGCAGTTCTTCAACGTGACCTTCGACGAGCTGCTCCAGGACGATCACATCCAGCAGGTCGCCACCGGCCTCTACAACGTGAACACGTGGCGCCAGTTCGGTGCTCCGGACCCGAGTCGGGACAAGGTGTGGCTCATGTGCCGCACCGCCGAGGCGATCGCCCTGAACTGGCCTCGGGTTTGTGACCCGGGTCGTGATGAGCTGATCCTGCAGGCCGATACCGGTGTTTCCGACGAAGAGTTCGTCCAGATTCAGCAGGACATCGTCCAGAACATGAACGAGGCCTACACCTACATCTTCTTCAACCACACGATCTGGGCCTTTGGTTACGGCACCAACGTGAACGGTCAGTGCGGTATGCAGAGCGTCGAAGGGGAACCGCTCCGCTGTGTTGAGAACGGCCGCCAGCTGATCAATCAGATCTGGTTGAGCGAATAAAGAAGACGCCGGTTCGAACGAGCCGGCCCAGCGAATTCGGTAGACGGTCGCCCCGGTTCCCGGGGCGACCGTTTGCCCACAAGAACGAAATCCAGGGGGAATATCCAGTGGTGAAGATGATCGCGACGCGACTCGTGTTGCTGGTGTCGTTGTTACTTGCGGTCAGCATGATCACGTTCGGGTCGATGAACCTGCTCGGCGATCCGCTCTTCAATATCCTGGGGCCCGCGGTCGACGATCCCCGTTCGGCCGACAAGGTCGCCCAGGCCCGCGCCGACTTCAACCTCGACAAGAACCTGCCGCACCGGTACGGGCTGTGGCTCGGCGACGTTTTGCAGGGCGACTTCGGCAACTCCTACGCCAACGGCGTGTCGGTCAACTCGATCGTGGGGGAGAAACTGCCGCGGTCACTGCTGCTCGCCGGCATGGCGCTGGTGATGGCGGTCGTGATCGCCATCCCCATGGGGGTGTTCGCCGCCGCCCGGGCCAACAAGGCCTTCGACAAGGCGACGACCTTCGTGACCTTCGGGTTCGTCGCGCTGCCGAACTTCGCGCTGGGGGTGATCCTCTATTACCTCTTCGCGGTCCGATGGCAGATCTTCCCGCTGAAATACATCGAGGACGAGGGCTTGTTCATGAAGCTCAAATCGATGTTCCTGCCCGCGCTGACGCTGGCTCTGCCGATCGCCGCGGTCTACCAGCGCCTGCTGCGGACCGACCTGATCACCACGCTCCAGGAGGACTTCATCCTCATGGCCCGCTCGAAGGGCGTGTCGCGCCGCAAGGTGCTCTTCGGGCACGCGCTGCGGCCCTCGATGTTCAGCTTCATCACCGTGTTCGGTCTCAACGCCGGCGCCCTGATCGGCGGTGCATTGGTCGTCGAGACGATCTTCAACATTCCTGGCGCCGGGCGCGAGATCGTCGAGTCGATCATCCGCGACGACTTCCCGGTGGTGCTCGCCCTGGTGCTGATCATTACCGGCGGCTTCGTGTTGCTGAATCTGCTCGTCGACGTGCTCTACACGGTGCTCGACCCGAGGGTGAGGGCCTGACATGGAGAGCACTCCCATCGACATCATCGACGATCAGCTCGACAGCTCCGGCGGCTCCGTCGCCGTGGCCGACGTCGTCACCGACGACTCCGTCCCCCAGGGTGGGGTCGCCAAGAAGAAGCTTGGCATCGGATTCTGGATCGCCGTCGCCTGGCTGATCTTCATCGTGACGCTTGCCGTGTTCGCCCCGATCCTGCCGATCAAGGAGGCGGAGGCATCGTTCCCGACCTCACGCGGTGGCCCCGGCGCCCGGGCGGCACCGTCGGCCGATCACTGGTTTGGCACCGATGAGAGCGCCCGCGACGTGTTCGCCCGCACCATCTGGGGTGCACGCGTGTCGCTCACCGTCGGCTTTGTCGCCGTGTTCGTCGGCATGTTGGTGGGCGGCTCGTTGGGGATGATCTCGGGGTACATCCGGGGCTGGTTCGATCGGGTCCTCTCGTTCATCTTCCTGGTCCTGCTGTCGTTCCCGGCCCTCGTGCTGGCGATCCTCATCACCTCGCTGATCAACCGCAGCCTGGCGACCATCGCGTTGACCCTCGGCATCTTGTCGATCGCCCCGATCGGCCGGCTGTCCCGGGCGGCCACGCTGCAGTTCGCCGAGCGTGAATTCGTCACCGCGGCGAAGGCGATCGGCGCCAAGCCCGGTCGCATCCTGATGAAGGAACTGCTCCCCAACGTGATGATCCCCATGGCGGCGCTCGGCCTGCTGGGCATGGCCGTCGCCATCGTCGCCGAAGGCGGCCTGGCATTCCTCAACCTGTCGGTCGAAGGCGGCACGATCAGCTGGGGCAAGCTCATCAACGAAGGCCGCGGCACCCGCCTGCTGCGCGACGCCCCGTGGATTGCCATCATGCCGATCATCGTGTTGTTCATGACGGTTCTGGCCCTCAACTATGCGGGTGACAAAGTCCGCGACTACTTCGATGTGAAGGAGCTGTCGGTATGAGCGAGCTCGCCGTCGAAGCGAACCCGGTCTCCGTGGGCACCAACGCCACCCCGGTGCTCGAGGTCAAGGACTACAAGGTCGGTTTCAAGACAGAGCGGGGCCTGGCCCGAGCCGTCGACGGCGTGAACTTCACGCTCGGCACCGGCAAGACCCTCGGTATCGTCGGGGAGTCCGGCTCCGGTAAGTCGGTGCTCAACCGCTCGATCATGGGGCTCGTGGTATCGAGCCGCCAGATCGAGGAGGGCAGCGTGAAGTTCCACGGTCAGGAGATCGTCGGAACCAATCGCCAGCCGTACTGGGGCAAGAAGATGAGCATGATCTTCCAGGACCCGATGACCTCGCTCAACCCGGTGATGAAGATCGGCAAGCAAATCGGCGAGCCGCTTCGCATGCACCTCGGGATGGACAAGAAGCAGGCGGCCGAGCGGGCGACCGAGCTGCTCACCCAGGTGGGTATCCCCGAACCGGGCCGCCGGTTGAAGCAGTACCCGCACGAACTGTCGGGCGGCATGCGCCAGCGGGTGATGATCGCCATTGCGTTGTCGGGCGAGCCGGATTTCCTGGTCGCCGATGAGCCCACCACCGCCCTCGACGTCACGGTGCAGAAGTACATCCTCGACCTGCTTCGAAAGCTCCAGGTCGAGCGCAACATGGCCATGACCCTCATCACCCACGACCTCGGCGTCGCCCGCGGTCGCACCGATGAACTGCTCGTGATGTACGGCGGCCGTTCGCTTGAACAGGCGCCGACCGAGACGCTGTTCAACAACATGCGCCACCCCTACACCGAGGCGTTGCTCGAATCGATCCCGACGCTCGATCACGCCAAGCACACCCGGCTGAACCCCATTCCCGGTTCACCGCCGGACATCGTCAACCCGCCCAAGGGCTGTCGATTTGCCCCGCGCTGCAAGTACGCCCAGCCCGAATGCGTGACCGATGATCCCCCGTCGGTCGTCGACGGTGACCACGCCTACGCCTGCTTCTTTCCCGTGGGCACCGAAGCCAATCAGCTTGCCCTCGAAAAGAACATCGCTGCCGGTGAAACCGCCGTTGGCCTCCCCGTAACCAAGAACGGACAGGTGTTCTAGTGGCAGGTAGCGGCAACGCCCACCTTCGTTCAGATCCCAACACCCTGCTGCGGATCGAGAACATGGTCGTCGAGTTCCCGGCCGGTCGAAAGGGGAAGGTCCACGCCGTCTCCGACGTGTCCTTCGATGTGGTCGAGGGCGAAACCCTCGGCATCGTCGGTGAATCCGGCTGCGGAAAGTCCACCACCGCCAAGGCGATCATTCAGATGCCAAAGCCGACCGCCGGCAACGTGTGGTTCAACGGCAAGGATCTCGCCTCGCTCGAGGGCGAGGAGATGCGGCGGATGCGTCCGGAGATCCAGATGATCTTTCAGGACCCGATCTCGTCGCTGAACCCGCGACGCAAGGTGCGCGAGATCGTCAGCGAAGGCATCAGCGTGTGGGGTTCGGGTCGAAGCGCCGACGGTGCCTTTACCCAGGACCGCATCGACGAGGTGATGACCAGCGTTGGCCTGAAGCCGGAGATGGTGTCGGACCGACGTCCGCACGAGTTTTCCGGCGGCCAGTGCCAGCGCATCGCCGTGGCTCGGGCCCTGGTGCTCGACCCCAAGGTCATCATCTGCGACGAGCCGGTGTCGGCGCTCGACGTTTCGGTGCAGGCCCAGATCCTGAACCTGCTCGAGGACATGAAGGAGCGCTACGGGCTCACCCTCGTGTTCATCAGCCACGACCTCTCGGTCGTGAAGAACGTGAGCGACCGGGTGATGGTGATGTACCTGGGCAAGGTGTGCGAGGTCGGCGACGGCGACCACCTGTTCGACCACCCCGCCCACCCCTATACCCGGGCGTTGCTGTCGGCGGTTCCCGGCGGTGGGGGCCGCTTCGAAGACAGCGCCGAATCACTCGAGGGCGAATTGCCATCGCCCATCAATCCGCCCGACGGTTGCCGATTCCACACCCGCTGCCCGCGGGCGGAGGACAAGTGCCGCTCGGTCGAACCACAGCTGGCCGCCGTCGATGACGGCGACCATTTTGTGGCTTGTCACTTCCCCCACGAGGTTGGGGTCCAGTTTGACCTCCGCAATGGAGGCGACACCGCCGAGGCTGCGGCCGAGGTGGCTGGACCCGAAGAAGCCGACGCGTAGGGATGCCCGGGAACGAGCCGAGCCCGGACCGATGGTCCGGGCTCGTTTCGCGATCACCCACCACCATCAGCCTGGGTTACAAGCCGTTGATGTCACCCTCGTCGTAGTCGTAGGCCGTTGCCGCCTCGGCCGGAGCCGCTGCTTGGGCGATGACCGGTGCCGGATCGGTCGATGCTTCGACCGTGTCGACTGCGTCGACCGGGTCGACAACGCTGGCCTCGACCACCGTGTCGCCACCCACTCGGCTCTTGGTGAGGGCCTCGAGAATGTTGACGCCGGTGGCGGTCTGGATCTGCTCGGTGATCGCGATCACCGCGGCCGGCATCTGCGATGCCAGGCCGGGTACGGCACCGCCGCCCGAGCCGGCCCCGTTGTCGATCACCGTGATCTTGTCGATGTCGATACCCTTCACGGTGTCGACGATCTGCTCGACCAGGTCGGGCAACATCTGGAGCACCATGACTTCCTGAGCCTCGTCGCCGGCGGAACGGTACTGCTCGGCCATGCGGCTGAAGACCTCGATCTGGGCGTTACCGTCCTCGATGATCTTGGCGGCCTCACCCTTGGCTTCGAGCTCCAGCGCCGTCCTGCGGGCCTTGGCGGGCTCGATGACGTCGGCTTCGAGACGCCGCTTTTGCAGCTCGATACGCTCGGTTTCGAGTTCCTGCTCGGCGGTGGCCTTCGCCTTTTCGCCTGCGACCTGGGCCTCGGCCTCCTGGGCCACGGCGGTCGCGTGCAGCTGAGCTCGGCGGACCCGAAGCTTGTTCTCCTCCTCGGCGATGGCCAGGTCGGCCTGCACCTTGGCGAGCTGTGAACGCTCCCGGTTGAGGGCCTCGGCCTCTTCGGCCTCCGCGCTGCGCAACGCCTCGCTCTCCCGGGCGTCCTTCATGACGAGGGCGGTCTGGCGACGACCCACGGCTTCGAGATACCCGACCTGGTCGGTGACGTTCTGAATCTTCAGAACGTCGAGTTCAAGACCCAGGGTGCGAATGTCGTCGTCGGCCTCATCGATGAGTGTCTGGGCGAACTTCAGCCGGTCCTCGTTGACCTCCTCGGGCGTCAGCGTCGAGAGCACACCGCGAAGGTTCGCCTCGAGGTTCTCCTTGGCGATCTGCTGGATGTACTCCGGGCCGCGGCCGAGGAAGCGCTCGACGGAGTTCTCGAGCACGTTCTCGAGGCTCGAGACCTTGATGTTGGCGACACCCTGCACATCGAGCGGGATGGCACCCTTCGAGTAGGCGTTGGTGACCGACACCTCGATGGGGATGGTGTTGAGGTCCATGAAGTCGACCTTTTCGATCAACGGAATGCGGATGGTACGACCACCCTTGATCACGCGGTAGCCGACCTTGCGGCCGTCGCTCAGCGCTCGGCTTCGACCGCTGATGACGGCAACGCGGTTCGGCGGACAGATGACGATCAGGCTCTTGACGGCGACGACCGCGACGATCGCCAGTAGAAGGAGTACGAATATGAATCCCGCAATAATGTCCATCTAGTTTTCCTCTCCGAGTTCGAGACCCGGCAGCGGCGCTACCAGTGCAGTCCCGTTCTCGATTTCCACGACGACGACGGGGTCTCCGACGTCAAGGTGACCGGTTGACCCGGCGTAGGGAAGGGCGACCAGAAAGGTGGTCTGCCCCGCTACGAGGGTGCGAATGCGTCCTTTGCGATCCTCGCCCATGGGCAGGACGACGACGGCGGCCTTACCCTCCAGGTCCCGGTTGGACACCTGGGAGTTGGCCTCGCTCTTGGTCAACATCCGCATCAGGGTGGTGTTGGCGAGAGCGGCGATGAAGCCGAGCACGAGGGCGAGGGGCAGGGCGGCCACGGCATGGCCGAGAAGGTTGTCGAACAACAGGCCCGAGAGCCCGAAAAACGAGGCGAAGAACACCAGGTTGCGGAACGACACGAGGGACCCGACGACGTCGCCGAGCGCGTTGCCGATCCCGTCGGCGTCGGCGCTGACGCTCCCGTCGAAATCGGTGTCGAAACCGGTGTCGAAATCAGCGTCGAAGTCGCCGTCGACATCAAACTCGAAGTCGCTGTCGAAGTCGACGGCGCCGAGCAGCATCGGGATGAGGAAGGCTCCGCCGAACACGAGGGCGGAGATGTAGATCCAGGTCATGGTGATCCTTCTTCCGGTAAGCGGTGGGGTCGGGTGGGCGGGGAGAGTGTTAGGAGGACAGGGTTAGGAGGACAGGGTCAGGAGGACAGTCGGAGGACGGAATCGACGCCCTGGCGAACATCACGCCAGTCGGCGACCCAGGTCTTGAGGGTGTCGGCGCCGGCGGTGGTGCAGCGGTAGTACTTGCGCGCCGGGCCTTCGGGGGAGGGTTCGAGGTAGCTTTCGATGAGACCCTGCTTGGCGAGGCGCTTGAGCACGGGGTAGATCGAGCTCTCGTTGGTGACCGATACGCCCTCATCGTTGAGGATGCGCACGAGGTCATAGCCGTAGTTGGGTTCGCGAGTGATGGCGGCCAGCAGACACATGTCGAGGGCACCCTTCATAATCTGAGCGTGGTGCGTACTGGTGTCGAGCGGCTGCTTGGCCTCGTTGGCAGGTACCATGCATTAAGCATTACCTACCAATGAACAATAGTCAAGTGGTTTTCGGTGTTCGAAGCACCGAAAACGACGAAACCGCCGCCCGATGCCCGGGGGCACCTTGCGGCGGTCTCATCGAGACTGGTCAGCTGTCCTCGGCGGGGCCGAGGTGAAGGCGGACCTAGATCTGCTTGGCCGGGCGGCCCGGGCCCTCGGCGTCGTTACCGCCCATGTCGGCGTTCGGGCGGGCCTTGCTCATGAGTTCCTGCATCACCGGCAGGAAGTCGGCCGGATCCTCGGGCTGCTCAGCGGTCGGGCCGAGGTGCCAGCTCTCGGAGATGCCGACCCGCTGGCCCATCACGTCGAACACTCGACCGGTCACGCCCTTGGCCTCCGGGCTGGCGAGCCAGCTCGTGACGTTGGCGATCCAGCGCGGCCCCATCTTTTCCTGGGTCTCTTCGTCCATGCCGGCGAATCCGGGGAGCTCGGCGGTCATGCGGGTGTAGGCGGCCGGGGCGAGGCAGTTCACGGTCACGCCGTACTTCACCAACTCCATCGCCGAGATGATGGTGAAGGCGGCGATACCGGCCTTGGCGGCCCCGTAGTTGGTCTGGCCCACGTTGCCGTAGATGCCCGACGGCGATGAGGTGTTGATGATGCGAGCGTCGTTCTCCTCGCCGGCCTTGGACCGTTCCCGCCAGTACACCGCGGCGTGGTGCGAGGGACCGAACGTGCCCTTGAGGTGCACGTTGATGACCGCATCCCAGTCGGACTCGCTCATGGAGAACATCATCCGGTCGCGCAGGATGCCGGCGTTGTTGATGAGGATGTCGAGTCCACCGAAGGTCTCGACGGCCTGGTCGACCATTTCCTTGGCCGCTCCGAAGTCGGCGACGTTGCCGCCGTTGACGACGGCTTCGCCGCCCATGCCCTGAATCTCCTCGACCACCTGCTGGGCGGGGGAGAGGTCGGCGCCGTCGCCGGTTGCATCGCCGCCAAGGTCGTTGACGACCACCTTGGCCCCCTGTGACGCGAGCATCAGTGCGTGCTCGCGGCCGATTCCGCGACCGGCGCCGGTGACGATAGCGACGCGTCCTTCATTGATCTTGGCCATGATCTCTCCTGAGTTGTTCGAGCTGGCGACCAGCCGACGGTAGTACGCCGACCGCCCTGGGCGGCAATACGTGTTGCGGGCTGCTCAGCCCCTGTCCAGGGCTCAGACCTGGATCAGGATCCCGTCGCCCTGGCCGCCCCCGCCGCACAGCGACGCCGAGCCGAGACCACCGCCGCGGCGCTTCAGCTCGTAGGCGAGGGTGAGGACCAGGCGGGCACCGGACATGCCGATGGGGTGACCGAGAGCGATCGCGCCGCCGTTGACGTTGACGATGTCGTCGGGGATACCCAGATCGTCCATCGCGGCCAGCGCCACGGCGGCGAACGCCTCGTTGATCTCGAACAGATCGACGTCGCTCACCGACTTTCCCGCTCGCTCCAACGCCTGGAACGCCGCCTGCGACGGCTGCGTGAGCAACGAGGTGTCCGGTCCGGAGATCTGGCCGTAGGAGACGATCTCGCCCAGGGGTTCGACCCCGAGCTCTTCGGCCTTGGCCCTCGAGGTGACCACGACCGCACAGCCGCCGTCGGAGATCTGTGACGCGTTGCCCGCGGTGATGTTGCCCGAATCGGCGAACGCGGCACCCAGGCGGCCGAGGCTCTCGGCGGTCGTTCCCGATCGAATGCCCTCGTCGGCGCTGAACTCGATGGGCTCGGCTTTGCGCTGCGGTACCGTCACCGACGCGATCTCGTCGTCGAGCCGGCCATCCTTTTGGGCGCGGGCGGCGCGGTCGTGGGACTGGGCGGAGAACTCGTCCTGCGGGCTGCGCTCGATGCCGGCACTCGCGGCGTAACGCTCGGTGCCGGCTCCCATGAGGCAGTGGTCAAACGCACAGAACAGGCCATCGTGGACGAGCGAATCCTGGGCGGTGGCATCGCCGTAGCGCAGTCCCGCCCGAGCCCCGGGCAGCACGTACGGAGCATTGGTCATCGATTCCATACCGCCGGCGACGACGATCTCGGCTTCGCCCGCCTGGATCATCTGATCGGCCAGATAGATCGAGTTCATCCCCGAAAGGCACGCCTTGTTGAGTGCGTTCGATGGGACCGAAAGGGGAATGCCGCCGTTGACGGCGGCTCGCCGGGCCGGCACCTGGCCGGCCCCGGCCTGGACCACCTGACCCATGTACACGTAGTCGACGTCCTCACCGGCTACGCCGGCCCGGTCGAGCGCGGCGGCGATCGCGAACCCGCCGAGGTCCGGAGCGGTGAAACCGGCCAGGGATCCGGCGAGTTTTCCGATTGGCGTGCGGGCTCCGGAGAGGATCACCGAACCGGGCATGGAGGCCTCCAGGGGTCAAAGAGATGTTGCCGTCCTCCCCACCGTAGATCGGTCGGGATGCGGTACCACCAATCGCTACCGGGCGGCTCGTGATCGGCCGGGCGAACTAGATCGTGCTGCACCCGAGCCGGGTGTTGTGCGTGCCCCACTGCACGTTGATGGCCCAAACGCACACCTGGTGGGTGCCGGGACCGACCGTCACGGTGTCGTCGAAACCAATGTTGCCGTAGTTCCGCCTGCTCCAGATGATGTCGGGTCGCGGATCGTCGGCCAGGAACGACCCGACCCGCTTGCCGTCGACGAGCACGCGGGTAACCGCGTCGTCGTCGTTGTTCGGGTCGAGGGTCCACCCCACCACCCGCACAACATTGCCCACCCGGGTGACGAGTTCGAGCTCGCCGACCGGGACGTCTTCGCGCACGACCGTCTTGCATCCGAGATGGGTGTTGCGGCCGGAGTTCTGGTTGAGGGCCACCACGCACACCTCGTGCACACCCGGTGGTGCGCTGAAGATGCGACCGAAACCGGTGTTGTGCGGGAGGTCCGGGAACTTGCGCTGCACGTCCAGTCGGCGTTTGCCCGACGGGGACTGCTTCACCAGTTGGCCGTCCATGTAGAAGTTGACCGTCGTCTTGGTGTCCCGGTCGCCGTCGTAGGACCAACCCTGGATGCGGAGCCCGGCGGGGACGTTCACGACGTTGTCGAAGTGGCCGACCGGGTCGATGCCCGGAGGACCGTTCGGGTCGTGGGTTACCGTGACCGGCCCCGTGCTGTAGCTGCTGGCCACCCCGCCCGCCGGATCGGTCATCTCGATGTGGATCCACTTCGTGCCGGCCTGAGCGGCGGTCGGCCACCAGGTGAACGTGTTCACGCCATTCACCACGTTGACCGTGCCGATGAGCGTGCCGTTGAACCCAACGTTGTCGTTATCGGCATAGATGCGCGCCACGGTCCCGGGTTCGTGGCCGTAGTCGCGGAAGCGAATGTCGAACTTGCCCGTCCCGCGGTCGTCTTCGCGCAGGTGCACGTAGTCGATGCGGAAGTCCCGGATGCCCTCGTCCTCATGGGGGTCGATGCGGAAGAGGTTGACCGCGCCGCTCCAGTTGGCGGGTCCGGACGCGAGGCTGCCCGAGAGGGTGACGTCCTCGCCCTCGAGTTCGGAGAGATCGAGGTTGATCGTGTTCCAGCCGGGTTCGATGACCAGGTCGTCGGAGTCGCGGAAGTTGGAGTCGCCGACGCCCCAGATCACCCGGGCGTTCATACCGCCACCGGGCAGTGCGCTGAGGCCAAAGTCGCCGTCGAACCAGACGCGTGCGGTCAGGCGGTGCCAGCGGTTGGCGTCGATCGTGCCCGCTACCGGCAGGAACACCTGGCTGTCGGACCGCACCGGTGGGGCGTTGGCGCCGACGAAGTTGCCGCCGGAGACGGACCCGGTCGCGTTGGTCAGCCAGGCGACGTCGCTCGGCTGGCTCATGTCCCAGGCATCGCCGCGCACGGTGGTGGCGTAGTCGGCGCCGCCGGCGATATCGGGATCGATGACCACCGGCCGAGGTCGGCGGTTGATGCGCATGGTTGGGGAATAGCCACTGGTCGCGCCGTCGTCGACGGCGTAGAAGCGGTACGTTCCCGGCGGGTAGGCGCTGGCGGGAAACGACACCGAGCCGCCGGATGCGATGCCCAGGGAACCCCAGTTTCGATTGTCGGGCGTGTTGTTCGACAAGATGTTGTCGCGGTCCCAGTACACCATGGCATCGGTGCTCGGGGTCGTGTCGGTGACCGACACGGTGACCGGAGCCGTCGGTTTGTAGAGGCGCACCCAGTCGATTTCGACCGGACCGACGGTGTTGCCGAAGACGAGACGCATGCCCCGGATCAGACCGGCCCACTGCACGGGCCACCCGATGTTCTCGTCGAGTTCGACGACGTAGGTGTGCCAGCCCGGGTGCACGAGAAAGGTGGTGCCGCCCGAGCACTCGGGCCGGGTCTGGCCGCAGTCGAACCAGTCGACGTGTCCGCCGCCGATCACCGAGGTGACGTGGCTCTTCATCCGGAACGAGATGTGGGTGTACTTGGACGCGTCGATGGGGTGGAGGTCGCCGTCGCGGCCCCACGGAATGCCGCCGCGATCCCAGCTGCGGAGCAACATGATGTTGCCCTGCTCGAGGCTCTGCGCGCTGAGCGTTCCGCCCGAGATCGATACGCTGCTCAGGCGATCGGTACCCAGCCCGTCGTAGGGCTTGACGTCGACGCTGTCGGCGAAGTCCCACGGGTTGGCGAACTCGGTGGTGGCGAAGTCCTCGGTTTCGGAGACCTGGCTGGTGCTGACGGAGACGGTCGAAACGGAAGCCCCGGCCGGTGCCGGGTGCGCCAGCGCGAGGAGCGCGGTCAGGACCGCCACCGCGGTGAGGGTTGCCGCGAGCGTCCGCAACCTGGTCGGCTCCGCCGGGGAATAGCTGCCGGAAGTACTCATGTGAACCGCCTCACGTCGTAAACCTTCTCTTCTTTCGTCGGCAGGTCATCCGTTGAGGTTTAACCCAGTCGACGGCGTCGTCAGAAGCCGGCGGAGCCCCGTATCTGGTCTCCGACGCCGCCGCGCGGTAGGCAGGGGGTATGGGGGAGAGGCCCGAAGCCGTACGGATCGATGACCTGTTGGACCCGGTGCTGCCGCCGGAAGTGGCGGGTGCGGTGGAGGCCATGGCGCCGCTGGCGGCCGAGGTCTCCTGGTCCGCCGACGCGGTGCTCGACGAAGCGGCCGCCGCGACCGGGCTCTCGGATTTCGGCCCGGACCTGTTCCGAGAGCCGCTCGACGTGCTGCTCAACGCCTTTGCGACCGAGGCACCGCTTTCCACCCTCGGGGTGCTCAGCAACCACGCCACGCTGGTGCAGTCCGCCGCCAACCGGCTCCTCCTCGTCGACTACCTGAAGCGCCACCCCGAGGCTCGCGACGTCGAGATCGAGCGTCCGATCATCATCGCGGGCCAGGCCCGGACCGGTACGACGCACCTCCACAACCTGATGGCGGCCGACACCGGCCTTCGGTCGCTGCCCTACTGGGAGTCGGTCGAACCGCTTCCTCCGCTGGCGGAGCAGTCGCTGGCGCCGGCAAGCGATGCCGAGGACCCGCGCTACCAGCGCACGGCGGAGAAACTGGCCGGGCTCAACCACGTGCTGCCGTATTTCAAGCGGATGCACGATATGTATCCCGAACACGTGCACGAGGAGATTCAGCTGTTGGCCAACAGCTTTTCGACCATGCTGTTCGAGACGTCCGCGCCGATGCCGTCCTGGCGGGACTGGTACCTGAGGACGGACCAGACGCCGTTCTACGCCGAGATGAAGGTGTGGCTCCAGGTGCTCAGCCATCGCGACGGGGTGGCGAAGCGCTGGCTGTTGAAGTCGCCGCAGCATGTCGAGCAGCTCGACCCGCTGTTCACGGTCTTTCCCGATGCGTCGGTCGTGTGCACCCACCGCGACCCGGTCGCGGCGAACGCCTCGATGGCGAACATGGTGACCTACACCTCGCGAACCTCGCTTCGGCCCGAGGCGATGATCGACGTCGCCCGCTACTGGATCGAGCGGGGCGAGACGATGTGTCGCCATCACGTCGAGCAACGTGACGGCCTCGCGTCCGACCGCCGCAACCGCGTGTTCGACGTTCGCTTCGCCGATTTCATGGCCGACGATGTGGCGATGGTCGAACGCATCTACGGCTTTGCCGACGAACCGTTCACCGAGGAAACCCGAAGGGCGCTCGAAGCGTTCATGGTGGAGCACCCTCGGGGTAAACACGGTGGCGTGCGCTACGACATCGCCGACTTCGGGTTCGACCCGGCCGAACGGCGAACGGCGCTGCAGTTCTACCTCGACCGGTTCGACTTGTAACCGGTGTCGGCCCGGCGCCTACCGGGTGAGCCAGGAGTCCGCGGTTTCGATCTGCTCGAGGCGGGCCAGCGGTTCCCACCAGTTGGTCAGTGCTCGATCGCCGTCGCTCAGACCGTTCTCGTGGCCGGGGAGGTTCTGCATCCACCAGACGGAGAACGCCACCCCGCCGTCGGGAAAGCACTCCGGGTCGCCGTAGGCGGGGGTGAACCAGGTTGAACACGAGATCTCGGCCGGCGTGCCACCGTCCGGTGTCCACGTTTGGCAATCCGAGGTGACGACCTCGGGCTCCCAGGTGACGAAGGCGTCCGTGCTGTTGGGCGCCCAGACGCTGTTGCCGCAGCGGGCCGGAGAGGAGAACGGCGCCTCGCCGCCGACGAATTCGTCGACGAACAGCCCGGCATCGCGGTGGCGCAGCAGGGACTCGATCTGAAGCCCGCGGTTGAGCAACATCACGTCGAGACCACGGGTGAAGTTGAAGTTGTACAGGGTGTAGGGATTGGCGCAGCGCGGCATGTCGTCGCCCCGGAAGCTGTTGGAGATGTCGCCGCTCGCACTCGAGAGCTTGGACGTGGCGGGGACCAGGTTTCCGTGGTGGTGGGTGTACATCCAGACTTCGCGGACGCCGAGGTTGTCGACCCAGTCACAGATGCCGGCCCCGGCGAGGACGAGGTCGTAGGCCGGGAAGAAGACATCGGTCGAATTCGGGGCGAGCACTCCCAGCGGCGGCGCCGTGTTCTGCTCGATTTCGCCGATGATCTCGACCCCCATCGAAGGCGGAGCGGCGGCATCGGCGTACCCGTGGTAGCGGGTGGCTTCGGTCGACCACCAGGCGTTGCGATTCTCGAGTCCGTCGATGCGGTTGCGCAGTTCGTCGACGCTGCCGCTGTAGTTCGTGGTCTCCTGGTCGATGATGCCGTCACCGTCCGCGTCGAGAAGGAAACGGATCGACAACACCGGGGTGGACCAGATTGCCTCGTCGATCTGCGGGTGCAGACAGGTGCTCGGGTCTGCGCAGGTGGGCAGGGTCCGGGATTTCTGCTCCCCCTGGGCTGATGGCTGCTCGAGCGCGTTGGGGTCGGCGCCGGAACCACCGCCGGATGCGCCGGACTGACCACCGGCGGCGGGTTCCGCGGGCTGGCCGCCGTCGGTCTCGACCGGTTCGGCCCCGGCGTCTGATCCGGCCGGCTGGGCCTGACCGTCCGGGTTTTCGGACTGCGCGTCGCTGAGGCTGGTGGTGGTGAACCCGCACGCGGTTGCGATGAGCGCCAGGCTCAACACCATCGCCGACACTCGGAGGCGCCGACACAGCAAGAGCGGGGACGATGGTGTTGGTTGGGTCGACATGGTTTTCTCCTGATCGGACATCACTCATGTGATGCCGCGGAAGCCCCCGAGGTTTCAGTGGGTGCGAAATATGGGTACTGCGGCCCACCCCGGCTTACTTCGGTGGCGGCGCTTCCGGGTTGACCCACGGCTTCGATCGCAGGGTTTGGCCGCCCCGATCGCCCCTTGGGGCGCCCGATCGCAGCTGGTACCGTCGCGCCCATGGGTCGTCGCTCGGTTGCCATCGTCTGCGCCATGGGGTTCTTCGCCACGGCGTGTGTGCCGTACTTTGGACCGGAGGGCTCGGTCACCGCCGAGAACTCACCGTCGGGGGCGGTTCTCAGCTGGACCGCGGCGATTGACGAATCGCCCACCGAGGAGCTCGACTACTACGAGATCGAGGCGGACGGATCGGTCATCGCGACCATCGACGCCCCGACCCGCCTCTGCCTCCTCTCCGGCGGTAGCCCCGGCGTCATCTACGAGCTCAGCGTCACCGCCTACTTCGACAGCGGGGACTGGAGCGGCACGATCACCGCGCCGATCGAGGACTGGGGCCGACTCGTCACCCTCTACACGCCGACCGCGGGAACGGGCGGGCCACTCGTCTGCACCGTCGGCGCCGACGATGATGGCGATGGTCTACCGAACGTCGTCGAGACCAACACCGGCACGTTCGTCGACCTCACCGATACGGGTACCGATCCAAACGACGCCGACACCGACGACGACCAGCTCGACGACGGTGCCGAGGTGTTCGGCACCGAGGATGGTCTCGACCTGCCCGGGCTCGGCGTGAGCCCGCTGCACAAGGACCTCCTCCTCGAATACGACTGGTTCGACGACAGCAACGACTGTGGCGCCCACAGCCACCGACCCTCCGCCGCCGTCATGGCCGCACTCGAATCGGCGTTTGCCGCGGCGCCGGTGCCCAACCCCGACGGTGTCGACGGGATCAACCTGATCAACGACTACGGCCAGGGCGGCATCTTCGACGGCGGCAACATGATCCCCGACGCCGACGGGGTGATCGCCGGCAACGTGTTCGGGCCCGATTTCCAGAACTACAAGGCCACCAACCTGGCTGCGAACCGGCAGGGCTTCTTCCACTACGTGCTGCTGCCGCATCGGTACAACCTGACCAGCGGCAGCTCCGGCTACGCCGAGATCTATGGCGATGATCTGATCGTCTCGCTTCAGTGCGTCACCCATCAGGGCGTGACGCAGAACACGATCATGCACGAGGTGGGCCACAACCTGAACCTGCGCCACGGCGGTGACCAGAACGCGAACTTCAAGCCCAACTACAACTCGGTGATGAACTACCGCTACCAGTTCCCCGGGGCCGACGGTGACTGTGACGCGCTCGGCGATGGCGTCCTCGACTTCTCCCACGGCATCAACATCGCGCTGAACGAAGCGAACCTCGACGAGAACGCCGGGGTGTGCGGCACCACCGCCATCGACTGGAACGGCAACGGCACGTTCCAGAGCTCGATCGCATTCGATCTCAACGGGGGTGGCCTGACCACCCTGGAGGACGTCGACGACTGGGCCTTCGTCACCCTCGACGGCATCACCGGCGGATCCGGTGCCGGCCAGCGGATCGCTCCCGTCGGGGTCGAAGAGCCGCCGGTGCCCGAGGAATACCTCGACTAGTTCTGCTCAGCTACATCCGGCCCGGGCGCCACGACAGCAGTTTCCAACCGTTGCGGGTCGCCACCGTCTCGGTGGTGAGGCCCGGCAGTTCTTGGTCAACGAGTAGCCCCGAGAGCAGCAGTCGCCGCCCGGTGACCCGACACAGGTCGGCGATCAGCGGTTCGAGCTCGGGGCGAATCATGTTGGCGAGCACGACGTCGTATGCACCCCCAACCTGGGCCAGCGCCGTGCCGGAGATGTCGATGTCGACGCCGTTTCGCGCCGCGTTGTGGGTGGTAGCCGCGACCGCTTCGGGCGCGATGTCGATCGCCGTGACCTCGGCCCCGAGGCGGGCCGCCGCGATCGCGAGCACGCCGGTGCCGCACCCGACATCGAGCACGCGGTCGCCGGCGCCGATCTCCGTGCCGATTTCTTCGAGCAGCAGCGCGGTGGTCGGGTGGCCGCCGTGGCCAAAGGCGTCGCGTTCGTCGATCGACAGCTCGATCAACCCCTCGACCGCATCGATGGCGTTGCCGGTGCCAGCGGGATCGATGGAACCGGGGGCGGGGAGCAGGAAGCGGCCCGCCCGCACCGCCTGGCGATGGCGGGATCGCGCCGCCGCCCAGTCGGCCGGGTCATCCGACCCGATCGGCCGGGTCGGCCACCGGCGGCCGAGAAGCGTGCTGGCGCTCGATGCTGCTTCGGCGTCGGCAAAGGTGGCGATCAGGACGTCGTCGCGCTCCTCGATGCCGAGCACGCCGGCGGACCAGAGCTGACCGGAAGCCAGGTCCTGTTCGGACCCGGCCACCGTCACTTCGATGCGGGGGTTCAGCCGCCCAGAACCTTGCCCAGAATGGACCCGAGGCCGCTGCTGTCGCCGCCGAGCACATTGCCGAGCTGACCCAGGAGGCCCCCCTGCTCTTCCTCGTCGTCGCTGTCGAGGAACCCGAGCAGATCGCCGAGGCCCGGTTCGGCTTCGGCGATACCTCGGCGCTCGTCGCCCAGGGCCGTGCGCAGAGCGCCTTCGTCGAGGTTGGCCTCGCGCTTTTGCTTGCCGAGATAGCCCATCACGATCGGCGCCAGCAACGGCAGGAGCTTCATGACCAGGCTGAGGTCGAGCCCGCTCTTTTGGGAGACCGCTTGCGCCACCTGGGGCGTTCGGTTGCCGAAGACGTGGCCAAGAATCTTCTCGCCGTCCCCCAGCGCCCCGGCGAGCCCGCCCAAATTGTTGAGAATCGAGCCGTCGTGGCTGTCGAGTGCGCCGAGCAGCGATGCGGCGCCGCCTTCCGCGCCGGCGTTTTTGGCCAACCCGCCGAGCAGCGCGGGTAGCGCCGCGGCGATGCCCTTCTGGGCCATCGAGCCGTCGCTGCCCAGCAACGAGGCGATCTGGCCGAGCTCGTCGCCGGTTCCGACCTGGCCGAGGAGTGTTTCAAACATGTTTGCCATAAAGGGTGCTTTCGTTTCGAGGGGCGGACGCGCGATGTTAGCCACGACGGCGTGGTTGCGCCCGGGTGGAGGATGAACCGGCCTATGACGACAGCGTCCAATCGCCCAATAGGGTGGGACGATGACTCACGCCGATGCGCTGGTGTTGTTCGGCATCACCGGAGATCTCGCCAAGAAGAAGCTCTTTCCCGCCCTCTACGAGCTCACCCGGAAGGGCCGCATCGACGACATGCCGATCATCGGCGTCGCGCGCAGTGACTGGAGTGTCGACCAGCTGCGCGACCGGGCGCGCGAGTCCCTCCCCGAAGGGGTGCCCGACGTGGTGGAGCGATTGTGTTCCCAGCTTCGCTACGTGCGCGGTGACTACACCGGCGCTGAGACGTTCGCGAAGCTCTCGGCCGAGCTCGAGGGCTACGACACCCCCGTTTCGTACCTGGCCATTCCGCCGAGTCTGTTCGACGATGTCGTGAGTGGCATGGCCGCGGCCGGTATGAACGACCGGGGGCGGGTGGTGGTCGAGAAACCGTTCGGTCGCGACCTCGCGTCCGCCCGCGAGCTCAACAACATTCTCCACCGGCACCTGCGCGAGGAACAGATCTTCCGGATCGACCACTTCCTCGGCAAGGAACCGGTGCAAAACCTCATGGTGTTCCGGTTTGCCAACACGCTGCTCGAACCGGTGTGGAACCGCCACTACATCGACAACGTACGCATCACCCTGGCCGAGTCCTTCGGGGTCGACGGGCGCGGTGGCTTCTACGAGGGGGTCGGTGCCGTGCGCGACGTCGTACAGAACCACCTGCTGCAGATGGTGGCCCTGCTCGCCATGGAACCGCCGTCGTCGGCCGACCCGGCGGCGCTGCGCGACGAAAAGGTGAAGGTGTTCAAGGCGATGAAGGCGGTCGACCCGGCAAAGGTCGTGCGCGGCCAGTTCACCGGCTATCTCGACGAGGAGGGGGTCGAACCCGATTCCGACACCGAGACCTATGCCGCGATGAGCCTGGAGATCGAGTCGTGGCGGTGGGCCGGGGTGCCGTTCTGCATCCGTACGGGCAAGGCCATGGCCGAAACGGTCACCGAGGCGGTGGTGCAGTTCAAGACCCCGCCCCGACTGCTGTTCTCCGAGCACGACGAAACGCCGCGGCCCAACGAGCTGCGGTTTCGGATGAAGCCCGACGACACGATCACCATGACCCTCCAGGCCAAGCAACCCGGCACCGACATGATCTCCCGAGCGGTCGACCTGGCCGTCGACTACGAACGAGCGCTCGGCGGCGACGGGCCGGAGGCGTACGAGCGCCTGTTGAACGACGCCCTGCTCGGCGATCCGCGGCTCTTCGCCCGCCAGGACGGGGTCGAGGAGGCATGGCGCGTCATCGAACCCGTGCTCGCCAATCCGCAGCCGGTGATCCCGTATGCGCCGGGGAGCTGGGGACCCGACGCCGCCGACGCCATCGTGCCGGGCGAGCACTGTTGGGATGCCGCCCAGCTTTCCCGCCGATCGAACTGAGGCTCGATGTTGTTGCAAATGCTCCCCGACGCGGAGGCCGTCGCGATTCGCGCGGTCGACGTCATCGTTACCGAAGCCAAGGAAGCCATCGGCCGCAACGGCGTATTCACGCTTGCCGTCAGCGGCGGGCGAACGCCGCGCCGAATGCTGGAGTTGCTCGCCGAACGTCCGGACCTCGACTGGTCGGCCGTGCATCTGTTTCAGGTCGATGAGCGGGTCGCTCCCGACGGTGACCCCGACCGCAACGCGACGATGTTGGCCGACGCACTGCTGGGCCGCGTGGCACCGGCCGGCGTGCACCGGATGCCCGTCGTCGCCGACGACCTCCACGCGGCCGCCGCCGAGTACGCCGGCAGTCTTGCCCTGGCGACGGGGGTCTCGGGCCAACTCGACCTGGTCCAACTCGGCCTGGGCGCCGATGGCCACACCGCGTCGCTGCTACCGGATGATCCGGTGCTGGACGTCACCGATGCCGTCGGCGTGACCGAGCCGTACCAGGGGCGTCGGCGAATGACCATCACCTATCCGGTCATCGCCAAGGCGCGCACCGTGCTGTGGGTCATCACCGGAGCCGAAAAGCAGCCCGCGCTGGCCCAGCTCCTGGCGTCGGACGCGACGATTCCGGCCGGCCGCGTGGGCCTCGACCGGTCGACCGTGCTGGCCGATGACGCCGCGCTGGGGCACTAGCTCCCGACGCGGCACCGAGTCGTTCGGCGTCTCTAGGCGTAGCGAGCTAACCCGGCGCGGCGGCGCCGCCGCAACGCCTCGGATCTCTCGCCGGCGCTGACCCGGGGATGGTCGGCCGGGAGATGGTCGGCGAGATCGGCGAGCGCGACGACCTCGGATTCGGGCACCGGTAGCGTTTGGGCGCGCACCCAGCGATACGCGAGAAGACCGACCGGGCGGGACTCGGTGTCTATCCAGTTGGGAACGCCCGGGTCGCGGTGGGCGATCACCATGCGCACGCGACCGTCGGAGTCGATGTGGCACTGGGTCATGTTCAAACTGGTCTGGCGGTCGGTGAACGCGCCTGACTCGAACCAGGCCAGGGTGTGGATCTGGAAGTTCCAGTAGTCGGCGTCGGGTTCATCGCAGGTAATCACCAGCGCGTCGTCGGCGCCGAGGTCCCAGAAGCCCGACCCGTAGGCGATGTTGTCGGCGCCGCCGGCGACCTGGCGAGGCGCGCTCATCTCGTTGGGCGTCGCCCGTTCGAGTGCGGCAGCGAGATAGTTGCTCCAGTAGGTCAGCGTACGCTCCACCCACACCGAGGCCCGATCGAGCCCGTAGGCGATATCGACCGGGTCGGCCGGGTAGGGGAGCTCGGGCGTCTCGCCGACCAGTTCGATCGTCGGTACGCCGACGCGATCGTTCTCCCAGTCGGCCTGATACTGACGTATCGAGACCATGCGGGCCATCGGGTCGGTCGGCATCCAGTTGCCCGAGTGTTCGTCGGGCGAGACGATGACCTCGAGGACACCGTCGTCGCCCACCTCCAGCTGATCGAGTGCCCGCTCGCTGTACACGCCGTACTCGTCGAGCTGCATGTCGCCTTCGGCGAGCGACAACAGCATCTGGCGAACTCCGGTGGCGTCCACGGTCACCCGGTAGGTGAGCGCCGGATCGATCGCCGCCCGGTGGTAGACGTTGTCGGCGTTGGGCCCACCCCACTGGGACCACGGCTCCTCGTGACGCAGGAACACCGGGAAATCCGGATCGCTGCCCTCCATCTCGGTGCGGATCGCGTGGGTGAGCAGCCGGGTGAGGTAGCGATAACCCTCGGCGCGGGCGCGGTCGTCGTCGGGAAAATCCTCGCCGAGTAGTAGTTCGCCCACGCTGGCGAGTCGGGCGCAGAACTGCAGCCAGGCCTGCCCGGTCACCAGGCGGCTGTGGGGATCCTGCGGCGGATCATCCTCGTCGTCGGCGGGACCTCCGGCGGCCGCGGGTTCCTCGGGCGGTGGTGCCGGCTCGGTCATGGATCGAGTCTGTCAGTGCCTCCGGGTTCTGTCAGGCCAACCCGTGGGGCCGCTCTTCAGAGGTGGAGTCCACACTCCGTCTTGCTCTGGCCGAGCCATCGGCCGCTTCGGGTGTCGGCCGCATCGGCGGGGAGGGGTGAGGTGCAGGTGGCACAACCAATGGAGCCGTACCCGTGATCGAGCAGCGGATTGCGGATCACCTCGTGCATGGTGCGATAGCGATGCACGTCGTCGTCGTTCCACTGCGCCAGCGGGCTGATCTTCACGAGTGATCGACGGTCGGTACCGACGATGGGAATCGAGGACCGGTGGGCGGTGTCCGTGCGCCGAATTCCGGTGAGCCATGCCCGGCGGTGCGACAACGCGGCGTCGAGTAATTCGGTCTTGTCGGCGCAGCACGCTCCGGGCTCGAAGGGCTCGGTTGGTCGGGGTTTGGCATGGCGGATGACCGTTACCTGGATGCGATAGCGGCGTTCGATCGCCCGCAGCGTCCACCACGTCTCGGGGAAGTGAAAGCCGGTGTCGAGAAAGACGATGTCCAGCTCGGGGGCGACTCGGGAGGCGATGTCGATCAGGACGGCATCTTGCATCGATGCCAAGACGCACGCCGCGTCGCCGAACTCTTCGGCCGCCCAGGCCACGGCGGCCTCGGCGGTGTGTACCGCCAGCCGGGTGGAAGCTCGATCTAAAGGTGACCAAACCTGTCGGGTATCCATCCCGCCACCATAGCGGTTAAACCCGACTAATCAAGTCGTATTTTGGCGGGCCCTACCGAACGGTCTTGGCAAAGCGCTCCACGCCGGTGAAAAACGACTCGAGCCAGCGGCCGCCGCCGACCTGATACAGCGTTGGCCAATGGGGTGCATCGTCGACCAGTGGTTCGAGCTGGCTCCGGTGGAAGGCGAGCGCCTGGCGCTTCCGTTCGAGCAGGTCGTCGACCTCCACGGTGGTCTCGAAGCGCTTCTTCGTGCGCAGCCCGAACTGCGACCGCAGGCTGCCCCTGGCGAGCCGCAGCGTGTCTCGTCCGGGTGGCCACGGCAACGGCATCGCGGGCCAGTGGTTCCAGTACCAGAGCGGGTATTCGAGCAGCGTCCCGCTCCAGCCCGACCGGGCGATCGCGGCGAGTACGGCCTGGGTGGTGGCGGCGTGGTCGCTGTGGGGGTCCTCGCGTTCGGGGGTGAACATCGAGGTGGCGCCGGTGCGCTCGAGTTCGCTGATGACGCCGCGGATGATCCGCTCGATGTGATCGCCGACCGCCTGGTCGGGTACGTCGAGAAAGCGGGGTTCCGCGCCGAGCGCGGCGGACGCCGCGGCCGCTTCGGCCCGCCGGATCTTGGCCAGCTTTTCCGGCGAGAGGAACCGCTCGTGGGAGCGGCTGCCGTCGGTGACGTACAGCACCGTGGCCTGGGCGCCGGCATCGGTCGACCACATGATGGTGCCGCCCGCGCCCAGCACCTCGTCGTCGGGGTGGGGCGACACCACCAGAATCGGTCCGGTGAGCGGTGCGACCAGTCGGCTCATGAGAGCAGATCCTCGTACAGTTCGTGGGTGGCGTGCGCGATGCGGTCCCAACCGTAGGGGGCGGCGTGGGCGCGAGCCGATGCTCGGCGTTGCGCCCGGTCGGTTTCGGAGCGCTCGGCGGTGAGTTCGGCGATGATGGCCCTGGCCAGGGCATCGGCATCGTTGCGGTCCACGAGGGTGCCGGCCGACCGGTCCTGAAGCAGTTCGCTCAGCCCACCGACATCGCTGGCGATAGCGGGCACGCCATGCGCCAGCGCCTCGAGAACCGGCATGCCGAAGGTCTCGCGGATCGACGGGTTCACGCAACATGCGGCGGTGGCGAGTCGGAGCATGGCCTGGTCGTGCGGGAGGGCCCCGACGAACTCGACGGAGTCGTCGAACGGGCGGGCGAGGGAGCGTAGCCGGGCTTCGTAGCCGTCGTACCACGGTTCGAGCGCGGCGACGGCGGGATCGGCGGCCGCGGGGTCGAGGAAGTCTGGGGCCGCCGTATTCTCCGCACCGATCAGCACCAGGCGGGCGTCGGGCACCGCAGTGTGGACGGCGCCCCATGCCTCGAGCAGTACGTGCAGCCCTTTCTCGGGTGAGAGCCGTCCGATGAAGACCACGGTCGGGGGATCGGCCGGCGGCCGGGAGTCGGCGACGACGGGGGCAACGCCGTTGAACAGGGTCGCGCGTCGGTGGTTGGGCCAGGCCTGGGCGGTGGTGGCCGACACGTAGTCGCTGCATCCGACCAGGGCGTCGGCTGCATGCACCCACCGAGCCGTTCGGCTCGGCGCGAGTTCGGCGAGCCACTCGCAGTGCATGTGCAGCACGATTCGGGTCGCCGGGTGAGCCCGGCGAGCCCGGATGGCCAACTGGCCAAAGTTCATGACGTGCACGATCTCCGGGCGGTCGTGGGCCACGGATGCGGCCACCGACGAGGAGAATCGCCTGGCCCACTGCGGAGACGAAAACCAGGGCGCGGCCTCGCGGTGCAGATCGATACGGTCGAGGCCGCGCGCAATGCGGTTCGTGAAGGCGTCGGCGCCGGAATCGTGGCGAACATGGGTGACGCCGCGGTGCGTCTCGCGTTCGGACTGACCGTCGGCGCGCGTGGAGTGGACCGTGACGTCGTACGCGTCGGCCAGGCGAACCGAAACCTCGTGCAGCCACAGCGGCACCGCCCCTCCGGGTTCGGGGAGGGCCAGCGACGACCCCGGCTGGGCGACCAGGGCCACGCGGGGTCGATCGGTTCGGGGGGTGATGTTGGCGGCGATACCCAAGTGTAGGAAGGCGGCGCCTACCGGCAGCGAATAGCCCGCGAACCCCCAGATTGCTCGCCCGCGAACCATCTGGTGCCTGGCACCAGATGGTTCGCGGGGTGATGGGTTAGCTGACGCCGGCTTCGGTGAGGGCTCGAAGCACCAGCGTTCGGGCCAGGTGTCCCCGGTAGTCCGCGTCGGCGTTGAGGTCGGTCGGGGGCTCGGTGCCTTCGGCGGCGAGCGCGGCGGCGTCGGCGGCCGATGCGCCTCCGGCGAGGGCCTCCTCCACCGCGGTCGCCCGCAGCGGAACCGAGCCCATGTTCACCAGGCTCACCCCCTTGCCACCGTCGGCCACGCCCACGCCAACGATCGCCCAGTCCTGGGCCCGCCGGTTGAACTTCTGGTAGTTCCAACCCCCGGTGCCACTCGGAACGCGAATCTCGGTGAGCATCTCGTCCGGTGCCAGCACCGACTCGAAGTACCCGGTGAAGAACTCGTTCGCCGCGATCTCCCGTGTGCCCGATGGCCCCTGGGCGACCAGCGTTCCGCCGAGCGCCAACACCGCCGCCGGGAGATCCGATGCCGGGTCACTGTGAGCGAGGGTGCCGCCCAACGTGCCCCGGTGCCGCACCGACGGATCACCGACCAGCGACGCCACATGCTTGAGCATCGGGCAGGCGTCGGCGAGAACGTCGGAGTTCTCCAACTCGTGGTGCCGGGTCAGCGCGCCGATGGCGACGTGACCGTTCTCGGCCCGGATGTAGCGCAGATCGTCGAGGCGACCGACATCGATGACCATGGTCGGTGTCGCCAGTCGGAACTTCATCATCGGCACCAACGAGTGGCCACCGGCGAGGAGCTTGGATTCGTCGCCGTGTTCGCCCAGCAGGGCGATGGCGTGATCGGCCGACTCGGCGACCTGGTAGTCAAAAGCGGCGGGAATCATGCCTGGCCTCCGTTCTTGGCGGCGTCGATAGTTCGCCACACCCGTTGCGGGGTCGCGGGCATTGCCATGTCGCGCACGCCGTGGTGGGACAAGGCGTCGACCACGGCGTTCACCGCGGCGGCCGCCGAGCCGATCGTGCCGGCCTCGCCGACCCCCTTGACGCCGAGCGGATTGCTGGTCGAGGTGGTGGTCGTGGAATCGGTGCGGATGTTCGGAACCTCCGCGGCCGAAGGCACCAGATAATCCATGAACGACGGGTTCAGCGGGTTGCCGTCCGCGTCGTACACCGCGTCCTCCCACAGCGCCTGGGCGACACCCTGTACGACACCGCCGTGCACCTGGCCTTCCACGATCAACGGATTGATCTGTTGGCCACAGTCGTCGACGGCGACGTAATCGATCATCTCGACCTCGCCGGTGTCCTCATCGACCTCGACCACACAGACGTGGGTGCCGAACGGGAACGCGAAGTTGGGCGGGTCGTAGGTGACCGCCTCGTTCAGGTTCGGTTCCATACCCTCGGGCAGGTCGTGGGCGGTGAAGGCCGCGAACCCCATGGTTTGGATCGGGGTGGCGGTGTCCGGTGAGCCGGCGACCTGGAGGTTGCCGTCCTCGAGCACGATGTCGTCGACCGACGCCTCGAGCTGGTGGGCGGCGAGCGCTTTGCATTTATCGATGAGCTTGTCGACCGCCATCGCAATCGCCACACCGCCGACCGCCAGGGATCGCGACCCGTAGGTGTCGAGGCCGAGCGGACTGAGCGCGGTGTCGGAGTGCAGCACGGTGACGTCGGCGGGATCGATACCCATCTTGTCGGCGACGATCATCGACCAACTGGTCTCGTGGCCCTGGCCGTGCGGGGTGGACCCGCTCACCACCTCGACCTTGCCCGTGGGCAACATGCGCACGGTGGCGTGCTCCCAACCGCCCGCGCCATAGCCGAGGTCACCCAGCGCCCGACTGGGAGCCAGGCCGCAGATCTCGACGTAGGTGCACAGGCCGATACCGAGTTGCTTCGATTCACCCGCTTCGCGCCGACGCGCCTGCTCGGCCCGTAGCTCATCGTATTTGGCGAGGTCGAGAGCCAGGTCGAGGTTCGGGGTGTAGTGACCCGAGTCGAAGGTGAGTCCGGCCGGGTTGTCCCAGTTCTCGAACTTCTCGCCGCCGTTGATGTAGTTGCGGCGCCGAATTTCGGCCGGGTCGATACCGACCTCGGCGGCCAACATGTCCATCGCCCGTTCGATGGCGTAGCTCGCCTCGGGGCGGCCCGCGCCGCGGTAGGCGTCGGTTGGCGTCTTATTGGTGAAGAAGCCCTCGCACGTAAAGCTGAAGGCGGGCGCCTCGTAGACACCGTGATAGAGGAACGAACCGAGCAGGGGAGTGCCCGGGGTGATGAGCTGCATGTAGGCGCCCATGTCAGCGTCGATTTTCACCCGGATGGCGGTGATCTTGCCGTCGGCGTCGGAGCCGATCTCGACGTGTTGTTCCTGGCCGCGCCCGTGGGTGGTCGACCCGGCCGCCTCGGTGCGGGTCTCGGTCCACCGGACCGGTTTGCCCAGCTTCTGGGCCAGCGCCACCGCGAGGATCTCATCGGCGTTGATGTTCAGTTTGGCGCCGAACCCACCGCCGACCGCCGGCGCGATCACCCGGATCATCTGTTCGGGAATGCCTGTGGTCGCCGCCACCATCACCCGCAGGATGTGGGGCACCTGGGTCGCCGAGTACAGCGTGATGTCGCCGCCGTGCGGCGACGGCACGGCGAGCACGCCCCGCGGCTCCATGGCCGAGGGAATGAGTCGCTGTTGGATGTAGGTGGCCTCGACCTTGTGCGCCGACCCGTCGAGCGCGGCCTGCACGCCGTCGGGGTTCTCGTCGATCGCCCAGGTGTAGGCCTTATTCGTGCCGAGCTCGGGGTGGGCGAGCTTTTCGTCGGCCACCGCATCGGTGAGCGATGCCACGACGGGGAGCGGCTCGTACTCTACGACGACGTGTTCGACCGCGTCGGCGGCCTCGTAGCGGCTTTCGGCCAGCACGACGGCCACGATGTCGCCAACGTAGCGGGCTTCGTCGACGGCGACCGGGTAGTGCGGCGGGTTCAACATGTCGGGCGTGACCGGCCACGCACACGGCAGCGGGGCGATCCAGTAGCCCTCGGTGAGATCCTTGCCCGAGTACGCGGCGACCACGCCGGGTTGCTCCAGGGCCGCAGAGAGGTCGACCGAGGCGATCGCGGCGTGGGCCTGGGTGCTGCGAACCATGCCCATCCAGAGCTGGCCGGCGACCTGAATGTCGTCGATGTACTTACCCTCGCCGGTGAGCAGCTTGGGGTCTTCCTTACGGAGGAGTCGGCTTCCGATGACGCTCATTTCAGGCTCCCTTCGACGCGCAGTCGAGTACGGACTTCACGATGTTGTGGTAGCCGGTGCACCGGCAGAGGTTGCCCTCGAGCCCCTCGCGGACCTCGGCTTCGCTCGGGTCGGCGTTCTCGTTGAGGAACGACGTGGCGGCCATGACCATGCCGGGTGTGCAGTACCCGCACTGCAGACCGTGGTTTTCCATGAACGCCTGCTGCATGGGATGCAGTCCGTCGCCCGATGCCATGCCCTCGATGGTGGTGAGGTCGGCGCCGTTGGCCTGGACGGCGAGCAGCGTGCAGCTCTTCGCCGACTGGCCGTCGATGTGAATGGTGCATGCACCGCAGGACGACGTGTCGCAACCAACGTTGGTCCCGGTGAGTCCGAGGTCGTCGCGAATGTGATGCACCAGGAGGGTTCTGGGTTCGACCTCCGATGTGTGCGTCGTGCCATTGATGGTGATCTGTACTTCCACGCTTCCCCCTGCTGGTGCTCGGTCGATGCTCATCATTGCCGCGATCGGCGGCCTGTGCCACACGTCACTTCGACGGGTGTGGGCAGGAATCGGTCGCCCGGGAATTTCCACCCGGCCGCCGTCCGCGAGTAGCCAGGGGATAGCGAGTCCCAGCCCGTTGTCGGGGCGGGGGATGAAACCGGGGAGCGCACACATGCCGGACAACACAGGGCAAGGCCGGCCCCACGCCGGGCCGGCTCGCATCGCGGGTCAAGGCGCACGGGCGACTGGGCGCACCACGAAGCACGTGCCGCCGGCCGGGGTTGAGGCGCTCGTGGCTCGGCGCACCGTCCTGCAGGGACTGTTGGCCGGAGGGGCCGCCGCCGTTTTGGCCGCATGCGGTAGCGATGCGACGACGGCCAGCCCGCCCGCAACCGCCGCGCCCAGCACGACCGCTGGATCGCCGCCGACTCCGGCGCCGACCAGTCCGCCCCCGAGCGTCGCGCCCACGACGGCGCCGCCCGCCACCTACCCGGCGATGGATCCGAACGTGGACTGGTGGCTGCAGGGCGGGTATGCCCCGGTGGCGGAGGAACGCGAGTTGTTCGACCTCGAGGTCGTCGGGTCGCTGCCACCCGAGCTCACCGGCTTGTACGTGCGGAACGGTTCGAACCCGATCGACCCGAGCGGGCACTGGTTCTTTGGGGCGGGCATGGTGCACGGGGTTTCGATCGCGGGCGGAGAGGCCCTCTGGTACCGCAACCGCTACGTTTCGACACCCAAGCTGCGGGGCGAGGATGGCGGTGCGGCCCCCGGCGCCGACGTCGGGCACAGCAACGTCTCGGTGTTCGAACACGGTGGCCGGTTGTTGTCGAGCGGCGAGGTCGGTTGGCCCTACGAGCTGACGGCGACCGATCTGTCCACCGTGGGACCCGACAACTTCGCCGGTGGCATCGGCCCCAACTTCACCGCTCACCCCAAGCGCGACCCCGACACCGGGCTGCTCCACGCGTTCGGCTACGGATTCCTCGGCGACGATCTCTTGACCTACTTCGTGATCTCCGCCGACGGTCGCGACGTGGTGCACTCGAGCCGGGTCGCGGTCGGTGCCTCGACCATGATCCACGACTTCGCCATCACCGACCGCGACGTCGTCTTCTGGGAAGGGCCGGTGCTGTTCGATCTCGACGCGGCGATCGCCGGCGCCGCGATCCCGTATAACTGGTCGCCGGACTACGGCTCCCGGGTGGGGGTCATGCCGCTCGGGGGTGATGGCGCCGACATCCGGTGGGTGGAGGTGGACAACGGCTACGCGTTCCACGGAACCAACGCCCGGCGCGAGGGTGACGTCATCCACCTCGACCTCTCCCGGGTGCGCGAAGCCTTCAGCGAATCCGACGGTGGTCCGCCGACGCTCACCCGCTGGAGCATCGACACATCGGGTGCGGAGCTCACGATCTCGGCCGAGGTGTTGAGCGATCTCCCTCTCGACTTTCCGAGTATCGACAGACGCTTCACCGGACGGCCGCACTCGACCGCGTTCTACGCCCAGGCGGAAGGGTCGCTCGAGGCGGGCGTGCGGTTCCCCGGCCTCGTCGCCTACAACGTGGCCACCGGGGGCATCGACCGGTGGGAGTCGGGGCCCGCCCTCCAGCCGGGCGAGCCGTACTTCGTGGCCGCCGGGGCGGATGCCGGTGAGGCCGAGGGGTGGCTGCTCACCTATGCCTACGAAGCGAGCACGGACACGAGCCGCCTCGTCGTGCTCGATGCGACCAACGTGAGCGCCGGACCCGTCGCCCAGGTGCTCCTGCCCCATCGGGTGCCGTTCGGCTTTCACGGCACCTTCGTGGCGACCCAGGCGTAGATCGTTCGACACCGGTACACGGGGCACGCAGCGCCGGTGAAAGTCAGGCGCCGGCCGGTGCGGAATAGCGGACCGCCGTCCGCGGTTTCCAGTGGTGAGCCTTCCCCCTGGGTTCACCTCCAAGACTGAAACGAGTACCGCCCATGGCAACCACCGACATCACCAAGGAAACCTTCGAAGAGACCGTGCTCGCTGACGGCACCGTGCTCGTCGACTTCTGGGCCAGCTGGTGCGGCCCCTGCCGGTCCTTCGCCCCGGTCTTCGAAGCGTCGTCGGAGGCCCACCCGGACGCGACCTTCGTCAAGGTCGACACCGAAGCCGAACAAGAGCTCTCCGGAGCCCTGGGTATCCAGTCGATTCCCACCCTCATGATCTTCCGCGACGGCATCCAGGTCTTCTCCCAGCCGGGAGCGATGAGCCAGGAGTCCCTCGACGATCTCATCGCCAAGGTCGGCGAGCTCGACATGGACGATGTGCGGCGCCAGATCGCCGAACAAGCCGACGGCCACGAGCACGGCGAGCACTGCAACCACTAGTCGAGCGACAACCAATATCCCCTCCGACGCCCGTCGGCGTTCCCTCAGTCGAGTTGGAGCACCCGGCGGGCGTTGTCGCGCAGGAACTTTGGCCACACGTCGTCTTTGAACTCGACGTTGGGCATGTCGGTCATGATCCGATCGAGCGACAGGCCCATCGGGAAGTACCCGGCGTAGATGATGCGATCGGCGCCTCGGGTGTTGGCGTAATCGATGATCGCCTGCGGGTAGTACTTCGGCGCGAACGCCGAGGTCGAGTAGTGCAGGTTGGGCCACTTCAGCATCAGCTTGACCATCAGGTCCTGCCACGGCTCGCAGCCGTGCCGGGTGATGAACACCAGCTCGGGGAAGTCGTACATGACCTGATCGATGAGCTCGACGTGCTGGCACGCCATCGGCACCCGCGGCCCCGGCACCCCCGCGCAGACGAAGATGGGTACACCGAGCTCCACGCACTTGGCGTAGATCGGGTAGAACTTCGCGTCGTTGATCGGCACCTGCGGTAGACACCCCGCGGGAAACGCGCCGAAGGCCTTCACGCCGAATTCCTCGTGCAGGCGCACCATCTTGCGCACCTCGTCCATACCGTTGTTGGGGTCGACGCTCGCCGACGGGATGAACCGGTCGGGATGACGGCGCAGGGCCTCGGCGTAGGTGTCGCCCTCGCAGCCGACCAGTCCCTGGGCGACACCCAGGCGGTCCATCTCACCGAGGGTCACATCGATGGGGTCGGTCTCGGCGCCGTAGAGCTCCTTGGGCACGTTCTTGAACATGTACTCGACGGGAAACTCGAAGTCCTCGTTCGACTGCGCGTCCTTGGTTTGGGCCCGGATGAAGTCGTATTGCGAGAAGTCCTTGTGCGGGAACCCGATCATCGTGTCGATGATGCCGATATCGGTGGGCATGGCCATGGTTGTCTCGCGTTTCTATACGGGCTGGAGGAGGGCCTTGGCGTTGTCGCGCATGATCTTGCGCACGTCATCGTCGCCGAACGACGAGATGTCGTTGATGTAGGCGGTTGGTTCGGCCAGCCCTTCGGCGTGCGGGTAGTCGCTGCCGAACAAGAGGTGGTCGGTGCCGAGGAACTCGGCCAGGGCGTGCATGTCGTCCTCGTAGTACGGCGACACCCACACGTGTCGTTTGAACGTCTCGATCGGATCCTCGGTGAAGGCGTGCGGCATTTTGGCGAATGTCTTCTTCAACTCGCCGAACAATTTGGGTACGAACGCGGCACCGTTTTCGATCGACGCGATGCGCAGGCGGGGGAAGCGATGGAACAGGCCGTGGCACACCATGGCGGCGAAGGTGTCGCCGATCTGGCGGTCGCTGGTCGCGATGCTGCGAAACGGCGACATGCGAAACGCCTCCATCTCCTTGGCCGGCTCCCACATGTTCACGTAGGCACTCTGGCCGCCGTCACCGCCGTGGATGCCGACGGTGATGCCGGCCTCGGCGATGCGGGCCCACACCGGGTCGTACCGCTCGTTGGCCGGCGAGAGGGATCCGGTCTCGGTCGGAACCGGGCCGGGCACCATGACGACGATGCGGGCCCCCTGGTCGATCGCCCACTCGACCTCGGCGGCACCGAGTTCGGGGTCGGCCATCGAGATCATCGGGGCGGCGAAAATGCGGTCCTGGTAGGCGAAGCCCCAGTCTTCGGCCAGCCACCGGTTGAACGCGCGGAACGAGGCGTGCACCGCCTCGATGTCGTGGGCGAGCGACTGCTGCATGCCGACGCCGAGCGTGGGGAAGAAATAGGCGCCCTCGAGCCCCTGCGCGTCCATCAGGGCCAACCGCTTGTCGCGATCCTGGTATTCGGGGTGCTCGCCGAGGGGATCGAGGTCGCCGAACATCTCCTTGATGTCGAGCCCCTTTTCGTTCCGGCCGCGGAAGTAGTCGTCGAGGCTGCCGGGGCGGGCGATTGGATCCCAGGTCGGATTCGGAATGAACCGGTTGATCTGTCCACCGACGAGCAGTCGCTTGCGGCCGTTGATCTCGGCCCACTGCATGCAGCGCTTCGCCATCTTGGGATCGATGTGGCGGGTGAATGCGTCCTCGGCCTCGTAGTAGTGGTTGTCGGCATCGAACGCCGGGAAATCGACGTGGCTCATAAGCTTCCCCCTGATGGTCCATCCCGACGATAGGTCGAAACTGGAACGAGTTCTAATGCACCTGCCGTGGCGACGCGTGCTCGTACAGGGGGACTCGATGGCGCCGACCTTTCGCGCCGGCGACCGGTTGCTCGTGCGCTCGGGTGGGCGGGCGATTCGACCCGGCGACGTGGTGGTGGTCGCCGCGATGAACGGTCGGCCCGAGATCGTGAAGCGGGTGTATTCGATGGGGCCGAACCCAACCCGGCCCGACAACCCGGTCGACGTTCGCGGCGACAACCCCGAACACAGCACCGATAGTCGCACCTTTGGATCGATCCCCCGATCCTCCATCGTTGGCCGCGTGGTTCGCCGCTACTGAGCCGATACCGAGCCCATACTGAGGAGATACCGAGGGGTCGAAACGATCCGATCCCGGCCAGGTGTGGATCGCGCCGGGCGAGGCCGGTAGAGTTCGCGGCGTTACCGCCATCTGCGACTCTGGGAGATCCCATGATCAACACCGTCCTCCGCTTCATCGACCGGTTCTCGGCGCCGACCGTTGTGGCCGCGCACTGCGATCTCCCGTGTGGCGTGTACGACCCGGCCCAGGCCCGCATCGAAGCCGAGTCGGTGAAGGGTTGCATGGAGAAGTACGCCGCCAGCGACGACCACGACTTCCAGGGTCGCGCCATCGCGATCAAAGAAGAGCGGGCGGAGATGGTGAAGCATCACCTCTGGGTGCTGTGGACCGACTATTTCAAGCCCGAGCACACCGAAGCGCACCCCAACCTGCACGACCTGTTCTGGAAGGCGACCAAGCTCGCCGGTCAGGCCAAGAAGACCACCGACGTGGCCGTCGCCGACGAACTGCTCGGCGCCATCGCCGAGATCGACACCATCTTCTGGGAGACCAAGAAGTAGGTCACCGACCGCCCGGTCGCGGGCGGACATGTCCAACCGGCAGGTCATCACCGAACGTCTGACCGACGGCTCGGGTCTCGTGGGAGACCCGAGCCGTCGGTCGTTTTGGTGTGGTGCCGATAATCGCCATCAAGTTCTCGCCCTTCCCCTGTCTTCCGATCGCGAAACTCACCACGCATCGTGATTTTCGTCATCAAATTGTCATCGGTCCGTGGGCAAAAGGTCCACCAACCGCACGAGCGATGTGCCTATCGTCGGTTTTACGGGCGCTGTGTTGCCGGTTTCTGGCGTCCGCAACCACTTCTCTCTCGTGAAGGTGTCCCCATGCTGGACCCGACTCAGGCGACCACCCCCAGACGATCGGCCGCACCGCCGAGACGGACCCGGCGCTTCGGCGTCGGCCGAGCACTACTCGTGCTCGCGGTGCTGGCCGCGCTGACCTCGGCGGTGAACGCGTCGCCGGTCGCCGCGGCCGCTGATGGCATCACCGTGCGCGCCCGGGGTGTGGCCGGCGCGGAACGCGTCCAACTGCGGGTCAACAACGTCACCATCGGCGACTGGATCCTGACGACGACGATGGCCGACTACGAGTTCATCCCCCCGACGCCGATCACGACCAACGCGGATGACCGCGTCGCCGTGCACTTCGTCAACGACCTCGCGGGCTACGACGTCAACATCGACTGGGTCGAGATCAACGGCATCACGTACCAGACCGAGGACATCTGGGTTCGCTCCCGCGGGTCGTGGACGCCGAGCACCGGCTGCGGCGTCGGCAACAAGCGGTCGGAATGGTTGCACTGTCGCGGTTTCATGCGGTACCCCGTGCCGGTCGGCACGGTCATCGGTGGGTCGACGCCGCCACCACCGCCGCCACCTCCTCCGCCGCCGCCGCCCCCACCACCTCCTCCGCCGCCGCCTCCTCCGCCGCCGCCTCCACCCCCACCGTCGGGAACGCCGTCGGTGATCGTGCGCGCCCAGGGCGTCGCCGGCTCAGAGATTCTCCAGGTGCGGGTCAACGGCACCACGCTCAAGTCCTGGACCCTGGGTACCTCGATGGCGAACTACGCCTTCACCCCGACCAGCGCCATCTCGATCAACACCATCGAGCTGCACTACATCAACGACATCATCGGCCGCGACGTTCGTATCGATAACCTCCGCGTCAACGACGTCACGTATCAATCCGAAAGCCCGGCGGTCGTCTCGCGCGGGTCATGGCAGTCCAGCAGCGGCTGCGGGGAGGGCAACAAGCGGTCCGAGTGGCTGCACTGCACAGGGTGGATGCGCTACCCGGTCCCGAACGGCACCGTTATCGGGTCCGGCACGCCTCCGCCGCCTCCGCCCCCGCCGCCGCCGCCTCCTCCTCCTCCACCACCACCACCCCCGCCGCCGGGTGGCGGTGACGTCGTCGTCCGGGCACTCGGTACGACCGGCAACGAACGCATGCAGTTGCGAGTCAACGGCACCGCCGTGCGGACCTGGACCCTCACCACCTCGATGGCCGACTACGCCTTCACCCCGGCCACCGCGATTTCGGCCAACGTCCTCGAGGTGCACTTCCTCAACGACGCCACCGGCTCCGACATGCGCATCGACAAGGCCACGGTGCGCGGCGTCGTCTACCAGTCCGAGGCCGGCTCGGTGGTGTCGCTGGGGTCGTGGACACCCACCAACGGGTGCGCCCAGGGCACCAAGTTCTCCGAATGGCTGCACTGCGGTGGATGGATGCGGTACCCGATCCCGGCCGGCACCGTGCTGGGCAGCGGCACACCGCCACCGCCGCCGCCAACGGGGCAAACGTTGAAGTTCGATTCGGCGTGGGAGCTGCCGACCCACCCCACCCCCGCGGAGGTCGACGGGTATCTCGACCACCTCGTGGCCAAGGGTTACGACGGCGTGTTCCTGTCGCTGCTCAACCACACCGACGGCCGTATCTACGGCCGGAACGGACTCGGCCAAACCCAGGTTCGCTACACCAACGGCCAACTGGTGGTCACGACCGAACACTTCGCCTACATGAACTCGATGCTCGACAAGGCCCACGCCCGCGGCCTGCGGGTGGGGTTCGTGCCCGTGTGGGGAGCGGCGTACCTCAACCAGAACTGGGGGGTGTTCAGCTGCAACAACGGCTGGCTCGACGTCAACAACGCCAACGCCCTCGGCCGCCAGATCGGGCAGGCCATCGGCAACCACCCGGCCATCGACTTCTGGATCATGGGGGGCGACAACCTGTGCCACAACGACGGCCAGGTCGAGGATGTGAACATCTGGCGCAACTTCACCCAGGGCCTGCGCAGCCGAGGGATCAGCCGGCCGTTCACCTACCACACCACCGCCGGCAACACCGACCGTTACGCCCAGATCTCGATGTTCGCCACCGAGTCCTGGGTCGACTTCCTCTTCCCCCAGTCGGGCCACTGCGAAGGCGGGTCCCGCATCACCGCATCCATTAACAAACTCAAAGCGGACTTCGGCAAAGAGGTCTTCATGTCCGAAACCCGCTACTACGAGTCCGGATCCGACGACTGGTGCAGCGCCCATCCCTCCACCGACCGCGTCGACGCGGGCGATGTCTGGGACGACGTCACCGCCACCCTGGCCGCCGGCGTGATCGGCACCGCGTTCGGCGACTGGAACCGATGGAACTGGTGCCTCCCGACCACGGCGGGCCGTAAGCCCTACGACAACCCGTGCGGGTCGGCCGGGATTCAGACCACGCTCAACACCCCGGGTGAAAACGCCTTCTTCACCGCCATGGCGGGCGGGCCGCGGCCCTAGTCGAAGTCGGACGATGGGTTCGTGCGGGCCCGAACCAGACCTTCCCCCGCCGTTGGCCCCTACCATTGGATGGGTGAACGAGCAGCCATCGACGAATCCGCCAAACGAACGGCTAACGCTGGGTGCCGCCTTTGCCCCGGCCGACCATGAGGCGTGGCGCGCCGCGGCCGAGAAGGCCCTCCGGGGTAAGCCGGTCGAATCGCTGATCACCGAGACCATCGATGGGGTTTCGATCGACCCCCTCTACACCGAAGGCCCCGGCGTCGCCGCCGGCGTCCCCGGCGCCGCCCCCTTCGTGCGGGGCGCGACACCGACCGGGGGAGTGCTCGGCGGCTGGGACGTGCGCCAGCACTTCGCCCAGACGGACCCAGCCGCGCAGAACGCGGCGATCCTCGACGGGCTCGAGCGCGGTGTCACCTCGGTCTGGGTCCGCACCGATGAACCCGGCGACCTCGAACGGATTCTCGAAGGCGTGCTGCTCGACCTCGCTCCCGTCGCCCTCGACGCCGGTCACGCAACCGAACACGTCGCCCGAGCCCTGGTGTCGCTGTGGCAGGACGGCGACCATGACCCCGCGACGATCCGAGGGTCGTTTCGGGCCGACCCCCTCGGACGCCTGGCTCGCACCGGCGGGCTCCGTTCCGACCTCGCCCACAGCTACGAGCACCTGGTGGGCCTGGTGACGATGTCGGCGAGCCTGTTCCCGCAGGTTCGTTCGGTGGCCGTCGACGCCACCGTCTACGCCGACGCCGGCGCCACCGAGGTGCAAGAGCTCGCCTATTCCATCGCCACCGGCGTCGCCTACCTACGAGCACTCGTCGACGGTGGGCTCGCCATCGACCAGGCCGCGCGGGAAATCGAGTTCACCTACGCTGCGTCGGCGGACCAGTTCGCCACCATCGCCAAGCTTCGCGCCGCGCGCCGCCTGTGGGCGCGGGTGGGCGAGGCCAGCGGCATCGCCGCCGGCGCCGCTCAACGCCAGCATGCGGTGACCTCCCGGTCGATGCTCACCCGCCACGATCCCTGGGTGAACCTGCTCCGCACCACGATCGCGTGCTTCGCCGCCGGCGTGGGCGGGGCCGAGTCGGTTACCACCCGGGCTTTCGACGCTGCGATCGGTGCCGCCGACGAGATCGCCCTCCGCCTCGCCCGCAACACCCAACTCCTGCTCATCGAAGAGTCAAACCTTGCCCGCGTGATCGACCCGGCCGGCGGTTCCTGGTACGTCGAATCGCTCACCGACGACTATGCCCAGGCCGCATGGTCGCTGTTTCAGAGCATCGAGGCCGCCGGCGGCTTCGCCCAGCATCTCACCGGTGGAGCGGTGGCCGAGGAGGTCGGCGCGTCGGTCGCGGCGCGCCGGGCCGCGGTCGCGACTCGTCGGCAACCGATCACCGGGGTCAGCGAGTTCGCCGACCTCGATGAGGAGGCGCTCGATCGCCCGGCGGCTCCGGCCCCTCGGGGCGTGCCGGCCGACGCCAAGCTCACGATCGAACCCATCGCCCCGTATCGACCCAGCAGCGCGTTCGAGGAGCTCCGCGACGCGGCCGCCGGTCACGACAGCGCCACGATCTTCCTGGCCAACCTCGGACCCCTCGCCGCCCACACCGCCCGAACTTCGTGGAGCGTGAACTTCTTCGCCGCGGGTGGGATTCGGGCCGTCGACGCCGGGAGTTTCTCCTCCCCCGAGGACGCCGAAAAGGCCTACCGCGCCAGCGGCTGCCGGGCCGCCGTACTGTGCTCGTCGGACGAGCTGTACCTCCAGCACGCGGTCGCCACCGCAAAGGCACTCAAACGGGCCGACGCGACCCTGGTGCTACTGGCCGGGAACCCCGGCGAACGCAAAGTCGCCTACGCCGGCGCCGGAATCGATGGCTTTGTGCACGTGGGCTCCGACGCTGTCGCCGTACTCCAGTCGCTCCACCGACTGCTGGGACTCACCCCGGATGAACCCGAACCGGCGGGCGCCGCGGCATCGGCAACCCCGGCGGCTGAGGAGGCCTCCCGATGACCATCCCCGATTTCTCCACCATCGACCTGGGCGAACCGACCGTCGACTCCGAAGTGCCCTGGCCCGAAGCCTTCGCCGACGAATCCGGTCACTCCGTCGCCGAGGTGGACTGGGAGACTCCCGAGGGCATCGCGGTGGCGCCACTGGCGACCGCGCACGACATCGCCGACCTCGACTTCCTCACCACCCGCCCCGGCATCGCTCCGTACCTCCGGGGCCCGTACCCGACGATGTACGTCAACCAGCCGTGGACCATCCGTCAGTACGCAGGCTTCTCGACGGCCGCGGAGTCAAACGCCTTCTACCGCCGCAACCTCGCCGCCGGACAAAAAGGCCTGTCGGTCGCGTTCGACCTGGCGACCCACCGGGGCTACGACAGCGACCATCCGCGGGTCGTCGGTGATGTCGGCATGGCCGGCGTCGCCATCGATTCGATTCTCGACATGCGCCAACTCTTCGACGGCATTCCCCTCGACAAGATGTCGGTGTCGATGACGATGAACGGTGCGGTGCTGCCGATCCTTGCGCTCTACGTCGTCGCCGCCGAGGAGCAGGGGGTGACCCCCGACCAGCTGGCGGGCACCATCCAGAACGACATCCTCAAAGAGTTCATGGTGCGCAACACCTACATCTATCCGCCGAAGCCGTCGATGCGCATCATCAGCGACATCTTCTCGTTCACGTCGCAGCACATGCCCAAGTTCAACTCGATTTCGATCTCGGGTTATCACATGCAGGAGGCCGGGGCGACGGCCGATCTGGAGCTCGCCTACACCCTCGCCGACGGTGTCGACTACGTGCGAGCCGGCATCGAAGCCGGGCTCGACGTCGATGCCTTTGCCCCGCGACTCAGCTTCTTTTGGGCCATCGGCATGAACTTCTTCATGGAGGTGGCCAAGCTGCGGGCCGGACGGTTGCTGTGGGCCCGGCTCATGCAGCAGTTCGACCCCCAGAATCCCAAGTCGCTCTCGCTGCGAACCCACTCGCAGACCTCGGGTTGGAGCCTCACGGCCCAGGACGTCTACACCAACGTCATGCGCACGTGCATCGAGGCCATGGCGGCCACGCAGGGCCACACCCAGTCACTCCACACCAACAGCTTCGACGAGGCGCTGGCCCTGCCGACCGACTTCAGCGCCCGCATCGCCCGCAACACCCAACTCCTGCTCCAGCAGGAGAGCGGGACCTGCCGGGTCGTCGACCCCTGGGGCGGGAGCTTCCACGTCGAGCGACTCACCCACGACCTGGCCGAGGCGGCCTGGGCGCACATCGTGGAGATCGAAGCGAGCGGTGGCATGGCGTCAGCCATCGAGGCCGGTATCCCCAAAATGCGTATCGAGGAAGCCGCCGCGCGCACCCAGGCGCGCATCGATTCGGGGCGCCAGGCGGTCATCGGGGTCAACAAATACCGGCTCGACGACGAGCCGATGATCGACGTGTTGAAGGTCGACAATGCCGAGGTTCGGTCCCAGCAGCTCGCCAAACTCGAACAACTGCGCGCCGAACGGGACGACGCCGATGTACAACGCACGCTCGCGGCCCTCACCGCCTCGGCCCACAGCGGGGAAGGCAACCTGTTGGGACTGGCCATCGATGCGGGTCGGGCAGGGGCTACCGTCGGGGAGATGAGCGACGCGCTCGAGGAGGCCTACGGTCGCCACGTCGCCGAAGTCCGCACGATCTCCGGGGTGTACAGCAAAGAAGTGGGTACCAACGACGCCGTCGAGGCGGTCCGGGAACGGGTGCAGGCGTTCGCCGCCGGCACCGGGCGCCGACCCCGCATCCTGATCGCCAAGATGGGTCAGGACGGTCACGACCGGGGGCAAAAGGTCATCGCCACCGCGTTCGCTGATCTCGGATTCGATGTCGACATCGGCCCGTTGTTTCAAACCCCGGCTGAGGCGGCCCGCCAGGCGGTCGAAGCAGATGTGCACATCGTCGGCGCCAGTTCGCTGGCCGCCGGCCACCTCACCCTCGTGCCCGAACTCAAGCGCGAACTCGCCGAGCTGGGCCGGGAGGACATCCTGATCGTCGCCGGCGGGGTCATTCCGCCCCAGGACTTTGACGAACTGCGGGCCGCGGGCGCCGCGGCGATCTTCCCACCGGGCACCGTTATCGCCGAGGCCGCCGGCGAGCTGCTCGACCAACTCGACGCGTGACGCCATCGGTCGACGAACTCGTCGCCGGTGTTGCCTCGGGTGACCGGGCGCTCATCGGCCGGGCGATCACCCTGGTGGAAAGTAGCCGGGAGGAGCACCGGGGCGACGCCGATGACCTGCTGCGGGCGCTCGTCCCGCACTCGGGGGCCGGTCACCGGGTAGGCATCACCGGGGTACCCGGTGTGGGAAAGTCAACGTTCATCGAGGCGCTCGGCACGAGCCTGACCGCCGCCGGGCGTCGGGTGGCGGTGTTGGCGGTCGACCCGACCAGCAGCCGTACCGGCGGCAGCATTCTGGGCGACAAGACCCGCATGCCCCAGCTGGCGGCGGACCCCGATGCGTTCATCCGACCCTCGCCGTCTTCGGGCACGCTGGGCGGGGTTACCCGGTCGACCCGGGAGTCGATCGTGGTGCTCGAAGCCGCCGGATACGACGTCGTGCTGGTCGAGACGGTTGGGGTCGGTCAGAGCGAGACGATGGTGCACGGCATGGTCGACATGTTCGTGGTGCTGATGTTGGCCGGCGCGGGCGACGAACTGCAGGGCATCAAAAAGGGGGTGCTCGAACTTGCCGACCTGCTGGCGGTGAACAAAGCCGATGGCGACAACGATGGGCGGGCTCGAGCGGCGGCGCGCGATTACCAGGGCGCCCTGCGACTGTTGGAACCCTCCAGCCCGAACTGGACGCCTCCGGTACTGACCTGCAGTGGATTGCACGGCACCGGTCTCGACGAGCTGTGGGCCGAGGTGGAACGCCACGGCGAGACCATGCGCAGGTCCGGTGAATGGGAGGCCAAGCGTCAGGCGCAGCAGTTGGCGTGGATGTGGTCGATGGTCGACGGTCGCCTGATCGAACGACTGCGGCGTGACGACGCGGTGGCCGCCCTCGTGCCCGCCATCGAGGCCGACGTGCGCTCAGGCTCCTTGTTCCCCACCGCGGCCGCCGAGCGGCTGCTCCGGGCGTTCGGCTCCTGAACCAGGCCGCTACCGGGCCGGACGCACATAGCGGGCCTTGGGCCGGAACCGCACCGGCCGCTCGTCGTACTCCTCGAGGGCGTGGGCGATCCACCCGGCGGTGCGGCCAATGGTGAAGATGACCTCGCTCGCCTCGGCTTTCATGTCGGCCAGGTAGGTGAACGCACCGAACGCCTGGTCGACGTTGGCGGCCACCGAGAGCCGCTCGTCGGCCAGACGGCGCAACTCGGTGACGATCCCGAGGCGAGGGTCATCGGACCAGGTGTCGGCGATGATGCGATCGAGCACGGCGAACCGGGGGTCGGCCCCGGAGTAGACGGTATGGCCGTAGCCGGGGACTCGTTCGCCGCGGCGAAAGAGCGCCCCGAGGGCGGTCGCCGGATCGGTCGCCTCGGCCTCGACCAGCAACCGGTGGACCTCGCCGCCGGCACCGCCGTGGTAGGGCCCGCTCAGCACGCCCATGGCCGCGCTGATGATCGCGTACGGGTCGGCCCGGGTGGAGGCGGCGATTCGGGCGGCGAACGTCGAGGCGGCGATGCCATGGTCCGCGACGGCGTTCATGTGGGCTTCGAGCGCGCGCACCCGCCGCGCGGTGGGTCGCCGCGGACTGAGACGCGGCCAGAGCCGGCGAGCGAGTCCGGCGGTGGTCGGTGCTGGGTCCCCGGGTTCGAGGGCTTCGACCATGCCGGTGATCATCGACTTGGCCGCCCGGATGACCCCGGCGCGCTGCTGGTCGTGGCGCAGGGGGTCGAGGGCGCCGAGCAGCGTCACGGCGATGGGCAGTCGATCGGTGGCGCTGCTTGCCGCCGGCAGGGTGGCGAGCGTGCGGCTGAGCGAGAGTGGGATCTCGTCGGCGGTGGGCCACGGGCCGGGGTCGAGGCCCCACAAGTGCTCCGCCACCCGCTCGAAGGGCCAGTCGACGATGGTCGCGATGTCGACATCGCGCAACAACAGCCCCGCATCGCTTACCCGAGCCACTCCGGTGGCGATGGTTGCGGTGACCTCGCCCTGGCGAGCCGGCTTGCGCTCCCGGGCGAGTCGGTCGACCTCGGCGCTGTCGAAGGTCGATCGCCGGCCGTCCTCGTGCCGTTCACGCTGGAGAACGCCGCGGCTGACGTAGGCGTAGAGGCTGGCCTTCTTGATACCGAGGCGGGCGGCGGCCTCGTCGGCGGAGATGCGCATGGCTCGACGGTAGCAAATGCATTGATGGCGTCAATGTTGACGCGATCACGATTGTCAACGCCTCGAGGTGTTGGCACGATGGAAGCGCGGAAAGGATCCGCCCGTGGACCTGAGGAGCAACATGGATGTGCCCGCTGGACTCAAAGGCGTGGCGGTGGCCGACACCACCATTGGATCGGTGCGAGGGGGCGAGGGGTTCTTTCACTACCGGCAGTACGACGCCACCGAACTGGCCCGGCAGCGGTCCCTGGAGGAGATCTGGTACCTGCTGCTCGAGGAGCGGTTGCCGACGCCGGTCGAACTGAACGACTTCGTCGGCGGTCTCGCCGAGGCGCGCCGCCTCCCCGACGGGTTCGGTGGGGTGCTCGATGCAATCGCGGCCCGCAAGCCGTCGTTTGCGGGAGGGCTGGTGGCCGCGATCCCGCTGCTGGCGCCGTTCGACCCCACCGTCGATATCGACGCCGCCGCCCGGCGCCGCGACGCGGTGGCGGTGGCCGCGGCGGCCCCCACCGTTCTCGCCGGCCTGCATCGCCGCATGATCGGTCTCGAGCCGGTCGAACCCGACCCCGAACTGTCCCATGCGGCCAACTGGCTACTCATGTTGTCCGGCGAAGTGCCGACGCCCGCTCAGGAGCGAGCGGTCGAGACCTATCTGGCCGCGACCATCGACCACGGTTTCAACAACTCGACCTTTACGGCCCGGACCATCACCAGCTCCGGTGCCGATGTCGGCGGGGCCATGGCGGGCGCGGTGGCCGCATTGTCGGGACCGTTGCACGGTGGCGCCCCGGGCCGGGTGTTCACCATGCTCGACGAGATCGGGGACCCGGCCAACACCGACGACTGGGTGCAGCGTCGGCTCGACGGCGGTGAAGTGATCATGGGGTTCGGTCATGCGGTCTACCGGGCCGATGACCCGCGCTCGCTGCTGTTGCGCGAAGCGGCAGAGTCCTTCGGTGGGCCGCTGGTCGAGCGGGCGATTCTGATCGAAGCGCGCATCCTCGAACTGCTGCGAGCGCACAAACCCGAGGCCACCATCGTCACCAACGTTGAGTACTACGCGTCGCTGGTGCTCCACCTCGCCGGGCTTACCCCCGAGTTGTTCACGCCGACCTTCACGGTCAGCCGGGTGATTGGCTGGACCGCCCACATCCTCGAGCAGGCGGCCAACAACAAGATCATTCGCCCGGCCGCCAACTACGTCGGCCCCGCCGCCCCCGCACCCGTACCCGCCAACTGACCCGGCCACCCGCAGGCCTCGGCGCGCTACCGTCGAGCATGGCTCCAGCCGGGTACTCGGGAACGCCGCTCGCCAAGAAACTGGGCATCACGGAAGGGTCGACGGTCGCCGCCATCGACGAACCCGACCACTTCCGTGACCTGCTCGCCCCCCTCCCCGATGCGGTCGAGTTCCGCACCTCGGCTCGGGGCCGCGCCGACGTTGCGGTGGCCTTCTTCGTAAAGCGATCGGCCTTCGAGCGCCGCGTCCATGCGTTGGGTCGGCTCATCCATCCGGCCGGTGGGCTCTGGATCGCGTGGCCCAAGAAGGCCGCCAAGGTGCCGACGGACATGACCGAGGACGTCGTGCGCGAGGTTGCGTTGCCGATGGGCCTGGTCGACAACAAGGTCTGCGCGATCGACGAGACCTGGTCCGGGCTTCGCATTGTCTGGCGGGTCGAGAACCGCTGACGGAAACGACGATGGCCCCTCGCGTTGGAGGGGCCATCGACACTCTCGGTGGGTCCAGCCGGTCGGCTGGGATGATCGGGACACCAAAC
>CALHYX010000063.1 GCA_938041035.1 uncultured Acidimicrobiales bacterium
TGCTCCGAGACCGCACCTGCCAACACCCCGGCTGCACCGTTCCCGCCCGCCAATCCCAAATCGACCACCGAACACCCTGGAGCCGGAGCGGCCAAACAACCGAAACCAACGGCCAAGCCCTCTGCCGCTTCCACAACAAACCCAAAAGCGACCAACCACCCCGAGCGCCGACTCGCACCGACAAATGACCTCGCCGGACCGACGAATGACGTCGGCGTCGCGAGGGTTAGACGGCCGGTGCGGGGGTGATGCGCAGAATCATGTCCGCGCCGGCGCGCTTGGTGCCGTTCGAGGTCGTGACGTACAGGGCCCCGTCGGGGCCCATGATCGGCGACCGCAGGCGACCGTAGACGGCGTCGAGTTCGGGCAGGATCTCGGATCGTTCGAAGTTGCCGTCGTCGTCGAAGTGCATCAGGTGCAGCGCCGAGTTCTTGAGGAACGCGATGGCCAGTGCGCCGTCGGCGTCGCCCCACTCCTCGCCCTCGATGAACGCGATACCCGACGGCGCCCGGGTGGGGGCGCCCGACGACCACGCGGCCTCGATGGCGTCGGGGAACCGGACGGTGTCGGTCATCGGGGTCGTGGTCTCGTCGTAGCCGGGGAATTCGGTCGGGGCGCCGGGTTCGGCCTCGGGGTCCCAGCCGTAGTTGCCGCCCCACTCGAGTCGGTTGACCTCGTCGTCGTAGTCCGGGCCGTGTTCGGCCAACCAGATGTCGCGAGTCTCGGGATGCATCGCCAGCCCCTGCGGGTTGCGATGCCCGTAGCTGAAGACCATCTGCTCGACCGGGTCGCCGCCGGCGAAGAACGGGTTGTGGATGCTGCCGGTGCCCGTGGCCCGCTTGATGCGCAGCACCTTGCCGGCCGGGTCGCTGGTGTCCTGGGGTGCGGTGCCGATGAGCCCATCGCCGACGGCGACCATGAGCCGGTTGCCCCGGTCGAAGATGAGTCGGCAGCCGCTGTGGCGGGTGCCGTCAACCGGAATTTCGATCAGCGGATCCGCGATGCGCTTCACCCGGGTGTAGGCCCGGTTCACGAACCAGGTGATGACGTGTACCGACAGCTGCTCGTCGACCGGTTGGGTCTCGTCGATGTGGGTCTGGCAGGTGTAGAGCCGACGGTTCTGGGTGAACTTCGGGTCGAGCGCCATGCCGAGCAGGCCGTCGGTGAAGTCGGTCGACGACAGGTCGCGCATGCCGCGGCGCATGACGTTGGTGGTGCCGTCGGGCAGGCGGGCCCAGAGCCGGCCGGGTCGCTCGTTGTAGATCATCGTGCCGTCGTCGGCGAACACGATGTCCCACGGGATGGTCAGCCCGGTGATGTATTCCTCCACCACGTAGCCGCCGAGGTCGGGGCGAGGGGCGTACGTGAAAAAGCCCGTGCAGGCGAGCAGTTCGGTGCTGTTGAAACCGGGCCCGCAGTCCGATCCGTTCCACGAGCCGGTCGAAAACGTGGTCGGCGCCTCGGATTCATAGACGACGCCGTCGACCTTCAACTTGTCGACGTAGATTCCCGGGTCGCCGCCGCCGGGGACCTCAACATCGTTGTTGGCGAAGCGCACCCGGATCTGGCCGGCATCGACGGTCTCGGAGTGCACGAAGAAGTAGTTGGCATCGGTGTCGGTGATGTTCCAGCTGCGGACCAGATCGGTGTCGATGTAGACCTCGAGGATCTCGGCGCCGGTTGCACCGCGGGCGCGCACCAAAATGCGCGAGCCGTCGTTGGCCGCGGCGACGGGGTCGGTCGGCGGGGCGAGGGCCAGGACGGCGGCGAGCAGCATCAGCGCGAGCAGTGCCGTCAGGGCACGGCGGGGTGACCGAATGGGCGACGAATGGAACAAACGGGAAGTCTCCGTAAACGGCGAACCTTCCCACCGTACGGGTCCCATCCGCAGCGGTCGAATTTCGTTGGTGTTCAGTGCATCTAGGTATCGGCCCGATGGGCGATTACGACGTTCAACAGGTCGTCCATGATCTGTTCGAGTTCGTAGTCGGCCGGGGTGTACACCGCGGCCACGCCGTTGGCGAGCAGGTGGGTCTGGTCCTGATCGGGAACGATGCCGCCGACGATCACCGGAGCCGTTACTCCCACGGCGGCGAGGGCGGCGAGGGTGTCGGGTACCAGTTCCAGGTGACTGCCCGACAGGATCGACAGGCCGACCAGGTCGACGTCTTCATCACGGGCCACGCCGGCGATGTGGGCGGGGGTCAGACGGATGCCCTGGTAGATGACCTCCATGCCGGCGTCGCGGGCGGCGAGCGCGATCTGTTCGGCGCCGTTGGAGTGCCCGTCCAGGCCGGGCTTGGCCACGAGGATGCGAGGCGGTCCCTCCGGGAGCCGGGCACTGCGTTCGGCGATGGCGGCCAGGCCGGCCGATCGCGGGGGAGTGGCGTCGGTACCGGTCGGCGCCCGGTATTCGCCGAACACGCCGCGCAGGGTTTCGGCCCACTCGCCGGTGGTGCCACCCGCCTGGGCGAGGGCGATGGTCGCCGGCATGACGTTGTCGGTGCCGCGGGCGGCGGCTTCGAGGTCGGCCCGCGCCGCGACGACCGCCGCTTCGTCGCGTTGGGCTTTCCACGCGTCGAGGTCGGCGATCAGCTCGGCCCCGACGGCGGGGTCGACCCGCAGGATGGCCTCGTCGCCGCCCAGGGGCGAGGTGGCGGTCTCGGCAAACTCGTTCACGCCGACGACGGTCTGGGCGCCGCTTTCGATCAGGCGCAGGCGTTCGGCGTGCGAGGCGACGAGGCGCCGCTTCAGCTCACCGATCGACGCGAAGGCGCCTCCCATCTCGAGCACATCGTCGAGTTCGGCCTGGGCGGCCTCGATCAGCTCGGCGGTGCGGGCCTCGACGACGTGCGAACCGGCGAACAGATCGTCGTACTCCAACAGATCGGTCTCGTGGGCGAGGACCTGCTGGATCCGCAGCGACCACTGCTGATCCCACGGCCGGGGGAGTCCGAGCGCTTCGTTCCAGGCCGGCAACTGGAGCGACCGGGCGCGGGCCGACTTCGACATGGTGACGCCAAGCGCTTCGAGCACGATCCGGGTCACGTTGTTCTCGGGCTGGGCTTCGGTGAGTCCGAGCGAGTTCACCTGTACGCCGTAGCGGAACCGGCGCGCCTTGGGGTCGGTGACGCCATAGCGCTGCTCGCAGAGCCGGTCCCACATCTGGGTGAAGGCCCGCATCTTGCAGATCTCCTCGACAAAGCGGATGCCGGCGTTCACGAAGAACGACATCGACGCCACCACCGACGACATCGCGTCGGGCTCGACCTGCCCCGAGTCGCGGACCGCGTCGAGTACGTCGATGGCATTGGCCAGGGCGTAGGCGATCTCCTGCACGGGCGTCGCGCCCGCTTCCTGGAGGTGGTAGCTGCAGATGTTCATCGGGTTCCAGCGCGGCACATGGGCGTTGCAGTAGGCGAAGCTGTCGACGATCAGCCGCCGGCTGGCCTCGGGCCCAAAGATGTAGGTGCCGCGCGACAGGTACTCCTTCACGATGTCGTTCTGCACCGTGCCGCGCAGTTGATCCGACGCCACGCCCTGTTCGGCGGCGTTGGCGATGTGCAGGGCCAGCAGCCACGTGGCCGGGGCGTTGATCGTCATCGACGTGTTCATTTCGCCCACCGGTATGCCGTCGAACAGTGTGCGCATGTGGCCGAGGTGGGCCACCGGAACGCCGACCTTGCCGACCTCGCCGCGCGCCAGAATGTGGTCGGGGTCGTACCCGGTCTGGGTGGGCAGGTCGAACGCGATCGACAAACCGGTCTGGCCCTTGGCCAGATTTGTTCGGTACAGCTCGTTCGACGCCTTCGCCGTGCTGTGCCCCGAGTAGGTGCGCATCATCCACGGCCGGTCCCGATCACGGGGCCGCCCAAAGCCGGAGGCAGCGGTACCGGAGGCCACGGCGTCACCAACAGCATCAGGACCAGCAGTGTCGCCAGCGGCATCAATAGCGGAATCGGTAGCGGAATCGGTAGCGGAATCAGCCATGGCGGCATCCTACGTGCTCCGGTGACCGCGCATCGTGGTCGAGCATCGAACCGTATGGCCAAAGTCACACCGAATTCGGCGATATTGCCTTCAATCGCGGGGGAGCGACCGCTACGGTGGGTGACATCAGGTGCTCAGCGGTTCGCCGCTTCGAGCGCCAGACTGCGAAAACCGATTCCCCCATCGGCTCGACAGTCATATCCCACGACCCGCCGTCCCCCACGGCGGGTCGTGGACGTTTTGGCCTGCGGTGTTTTCGCATGGTGGTTTCGGGCCCCATACGCTCAGCCCATGGCGAACAACCGACGAGAACAGATCCGCATGTCCGACGATGAGGTCTGGGCCTTCATCGAGGCTCAGAAGAGCCTGCAAGTCGCCGTCCACGGTCACGACGGCTTTCCCCACCTGTCGACGCTCTGGTTCGCGATCGCCGACGGCGACATCGTGTTTGAGACCTACACCAAGTCACAAAAGATCAAGAATCTTGAACGTGACGACCGCATCACCGTTTTGCTCGAGGATGGCACCGAATACGAAAAGTTACGGGGCGTCATGATCCGCGGTCGGGCCGAACTGTGCACCGATCCCGCCGCGGTACACCCGCTCGCCCTGGCGGTCATGACCCGCAACCAACCCGACATCGACCCGGAACTACTGGAGACCGCCGCCCAACAGATGGCGGCCAAACGCACCGCGGTTGTCGTGCGGCCCGACAAGATCGTGTCGTGGGACCACACCAAGCTCGGCGGTTCCTACTGACGACTTATCCCCAGCTTCCGCCTTGCCGTAGGCCGCGAGTCAGCTGGGCGTAAGTGTTCAGCTGAGCGCGCCTTGCGCGCGTTTCGTCACCGATTCGACGCATTGAAGCACCACTCGCGCGAACTTGTTGCGAAGTGAAGACGATGCGTCCAGGCGAGTTCACTACGTCGACAAGGTGTGCTTGAGTGCTCTGGGCCGGCACGCCCAGGGTCACCATCGGAGGGGATGGACCGTGGGCGTGCCGGCCCGCTTTTTGGCCCGATTCCTCCTCGGATGCGCCCGCCGGACGCAGGCCCCCCAGGCGGCACCGCCCCGAGCGCACGGCGAGGGGAGCCCGCGCGCCCACTTCGCGGCCCCCGCGGGCTAGGTTCTGCAGCGGTGAGCGCCGTTCTTTCTTCCCTCCGCACCGCGGTTGCCTTTGTCTTCCGCTGGACGTTCCACATCGCGCGCCTCGGCGTCGCCGTGGCCGTCGGCGCCGGAACCCTGGCGGTCACCGCCGGCGAGGTCGTTCCCCGGGTCGGTGAAGTACTCGGGGCCCATCAGTCCGAGTCCACCGAGGTCGACCTCGATGTACTCGCCCGCCGGTCGCTGGTGTTCGACAAGAACGGCGTGCTCATCAACCAACTCGCCGGTCCCGAGAACCGCGAGATCATCACCCTCGATCAGATCTCCGAAGAGGCGATCACCACGATCCTCGCCATCGAGGACACCGACTTCTACCTCCACAACGGGGTGAACATCCGCGGCATCGCTCGCGCCTTGATCCGCAACGTCGAAGCCGGCGGTATCGAAGAGGGCGGCTCGACCATCACCCAGCAGCTCATCAAGAACGGTGTGCTGTCGAGCGACCAGGACCTCAATCGCAAGGTGCCCGAGGCGGCCCTGGCGATCCGGCTCGAAAAGCAGATGGACAAAGCCGAGATCCTCGAGCGCTACCTCAACACGGTGTACTTCGGCGCCGGGTCCTACGGGCTCCAGGCCGCGGCCGAAACCTACTTCGACGTCGATGCGAGCGAGCTCGACTGGGGGCAAAGCGCGCTGCTGGCTTCGCTGATCTCAAGCCCCGTGACCGGCGACCCGACCCGCAACCCCGAAATCGCGCGGGAGCGGCGCGAACGGGCACTCTCCCGGCTGATGCAGCTCGAGTACATCGACGAGGACGAGTACGAGGTGCTGAACCAAACCCCGCTGCCGCGGGCTCGCCGCACCGCCGGCGACGAGTTCGAGGAGACCTACTTCCTCGAAGAGGTGAAACAGGCCCTGCTCGACGCCAACTACCTCGGTGAGACCTACCTGTTGCGCAAGGACGCCGTGTTCGGCGGCGGGCTCCGGGTGTACACGACGTTCGACCCGAACGCGCAGGCCCAGGCCGAAGATGCAATCGCCGAAGTGCTACCCCAGAACGAGTTCGGCATCACCGCGGCGATCGCCTCGGTCGAACCCGGGACGGGAGCGATCCGGGCGATGGTGGGTGGGCCCGGATTCAGCGAGTTCAAGTTCAACATCGCCACCCAGAAGGGACGGCCCACCGGATCCTCGTTCAAGACCTTCGTGTTGGCCGCCGCCATCGAGGCGGGCATCGTCCCCGAGGACATTCTCAGCGGCGAGGGCCCGTGTGAGTTCGACAACGCCGGCGGCTTCCCGAACCCCTACGAAGCGAACAACTTCGGCAACTCCCGGGGACGCATCGGCACGATCCGCTCGCTCACGCTCAGCTCGTCGAACTGCGGCTACCTCCGCCTCGGCCAGGAGGTGGGCCTCGCCAACGTGGCCGAGGTGGCCAGCGCGCTCGGCGTGAATTCCCAACTCGACCCCGGCGTGATCTCCATGCCGCTCGGCCCGTTCGACATCACGCCGCTGGAGATGGCGACCGGCTACGCCACGATCGCCAACGACGGTCTTCGCGTCGACCCCTACATGATCGACCGTGTCGAAGACTCCGACGGCAACATCTTGTATGACCGCAACCAGGACGCCGAGGTGGCCACCCGGGCCATCTCCGCCCAGTCGGCTCGTGTCGTGACGAGCGTGCTCGAAGCCAACGTGCGTTCAGGCACCGGCAAGAACGCCCGGCTCTCGGGCCAGCCGGCGGCGGGCAAGACCGGAACCGGCCAGGACTTCAAGGACGCCTGGTTCGTTGGGTACACGCCCTACCTCGCCACGGCGGTGTGGATCGGCGCCCCCGATGAACCCATCGAGATGCGCGGCATGTTCGGCCAGCGCGGGGTCACCGGCGGTTCGTTGCCCGCCGCCATCTGGGGCCGTTACAACTCTGCGTATCACAGCGTCCTCGAAGAGGTTCGTTTCGAACGCCCCGGGCCATTGCGGGCGGGCAAGAAGTTGCTGACCCCCGAGGAAGAGGCTCGGCTCAATGCTCGTCAGGGCAGCCCCTGCGGTGCAAAGAGCGCCGAGGTGGACCTCAACGGCGACGGTACCATCGATGCCTGCCGCGACCTGGGGGGCATGAGTTACCGAGGTTCGTGCCCGGCGCTGCTCGTGCCCACCGACACCAACGGCGACGGCAAGTTCGACCGATGCTTGGTCGCACCGGTCTTTCCGCCGGCTCCACCGACCGTGCCGCCACCCCCTCCGCCTCCGCCGCCACCGCCTCCGCCGCCCGAGCCCACCACGACCACACCGCCGCCCCCGCCACCGCCCCCGCCGGGTCCGTCGACGACCGTGCCGCCGCCGCCTCCTCCTCCTCCGCCGCCACCACCTCCTCCGCCACCGCCCCCACCACCTCCACCGCCGCCCCCACCTCCTCCGCCACCACCGCCACCGCCCCCACCACCTCCGCCACCACCCCCGCCGCCGGG
>CALHYX010000064.1 GCA_938041035.1 uncultured Acidimicrobiales bacterium
CCCCTCCCCCAACCGGGGTCAGACCCCCGCGACCTCAACCTCAAGTAGAGGTCGAGGTTCGTGGGGTCTGACCCCGGCGGGCCTTGCGGGGCGATTGGTCGGCGCGAAACCGCTGATTTCTGCGGATTTCCGCGACCTCAACCTCAAGTAGAGGTCGAGGTTCGTGGGGTCTGACCCCACTGGCGACCCACTGGCGCGGGGTCTGACCCCATCAGCGACACTGGCGCCGGGGGTCTGACCCCATTGGCGACACAGCGTTCTAGATCATCGCTTGACCTCAAGAGCACTTGAGGTCCTACGAATGGAGTCCCGGACCTTCCGGACCAACTTCTGCACGTGAGGATTTCTGATGAGCGCACGACTCGAACATGCCAATGTCACCGTCGCCGACCCCGACCAGACCGCCCAGATGCTCTGCGACGTTTTCGGCTGGCGCGTCCGGTGGAGCGGGCCGTCATTGCTCGGCGGCCAAACGGTGCATGTCGGCTCCGATGACGGCTACCTCGCCGTCTTTGCCAGCGACCACCCCACGGCCTTTGGTCGTCAGCGCCTGAACCACCTCGGCATCCAGGTCGACGACCTCGATGCCGTCGAAGCCAGGGTGGTGGCCGCCGGCATGACGCCCCATACCCACGGCGACTACGAGCCCGGGCGCCGGTTCTACTTCGATGACACCGACGGCATCGAATACGAGGTCGTCAGCTACGCCGAGTGAGCCCGCTCGCTGAACGATGCCGGCCACCGCAGTAGGTTGGCCCGATGCCCGACAACGCGGCCGACGGGCGCGACCTACGCAAGCACCTACTGGCCAATAACGGCATCGTCGGGCTCGAGATCGTCGAGCCCGACCATGTCGAGCGCGCGGTGCGGTTGTTTCGCCGTGACGGTTTCGTGGTCGTGGCCAATGCGCTCACCGCCGGGCAGATCGACTTCCTGCGCGGCGGCGTGCTCGAGGTCACCGACGAGATCCTCGCCCTCGACCAAGCCCGGGCCGGCAACCGGGGTTCACGTCGCTACTCGTTCGGCGGATCGAGCATCACCCGCAGCATGTTGCACCGCCCCGAGTGGCAGATGCTGGTCGACCTGCCGACCGTGACGCCGATCATCACCGCCATCTTCGAGTCGTCGGACTACATGCTGCGTGCCGCCAGCGGCGACTTCTGTCTGCCCGGAGCCGTCGACTACCAGCGCCTCCACGCCGACATGGGCGACCGGACAATTGCGGGGACCACCCCGTTCAGCTCGTTCCACGATCCGCGGGGCCGGTTGACCGTCCGCGACCTCCCCTGCCCGTACCTGTGCGCCAACTTCCTCCCGTTCGACCAGACCCCGCTCAACGGTCCCACCCGCCAGATCCCCGGTACGCAGCATTCTCGGGCTCGGATCCCCAACCTCGCCGACGAGCCGGAATGGATGCGGCTGTCCACCGTCTGCCCGGCCCCCGCCGGCGCCGTGCAGATTCGCGATGTGCGCGCCTGGCACGGCGGCACGCCCAACCTGTCCGACGACCTGCGGGCGATACCCAACGTCGAGTTCTACGCCCCCTGGTTTCGCGAGCCGATCGTCCCGGGGATCTCCTACGCCGACCACCGGCAACTCTCCGCGCACGCCCAGCGGGTCACCCGGTTCAGCGTGGCCGACTCATCGGTGGAACTCGACATCGGGTACGAACTCAACCAGCTTCCGGAACGTTCCGGCTCCTAGCCGTTCGGTGGCGGGCCGAGCAGATCCCACCTGTTGCCCTCGACATCGCGGAACACGACGACCCGGCCGTACGGCTCGTCGCGCGGCTGGCCCAGGAACTCGACGTCGGCGGCGACCATGCGCCGGTAGGTCGACTCGAAGTCCTCAACCTCCAGAAAGAGCCCGACCCGCCCGGCCACCTGGTCACCGACCGCTCGGGTCTGTGCGTCGCCGTCGGCTTTGGCCAACAGGATCCCCGTCTCGGCGCCCGGCGGGCGAACGACCACCCAGCGTTTGGGGCGACCATCGTTGGTCACCGACGGCGAATCCTCGACGAGGTCGAAACCGAGAACGTCGGTGAAGAACGCGATCGCCGGGTCGTAGTCGCGAACGATGAGCGTGACGAGCTTCAGCCGCATGGGGCGAACCTAGCTAGTCGAAACTGCCGCCGCGGCCGGCGCCCTCGGCGAAGCGCCTGGCCCCCTCGACGGTCTCCCCCGATGCCAGCACCGTTCGACCGGCTTCGGTTTCATTGCGCAGCGCAGCATCGAGGTCGAGGTCCCACTGCTGGTAGCTCGACATCCGGTCCGAACGCATGCAGATCTGGGGGAACCGGGCGATCTCGGCCGCCAGCGCCTGAGCAGCGGCCACCGCATCGCCCGGTTCGACCAGCCGGTTGGCCAAACCCATCCGAACGGCCTCGTCACCCGAAACGCCGCGCCCCGTGAGGATGAGGTCGAGGGCGTGACTGTGGCCGATCAGCCGGGGCAACCGGATCGTCCCGCCGTCGACCAACGGCACGCCCCACCGGCGGCAGTACACCCCGAAGACCGCATCCGACGCGGCGACCCGCAGGTCGCACCACGCGGCCAACTCGAGGCCGCCGGCGACGGCGAATCCCTCCACCGCCGCGATGACCGGCTTGCTGAGCAGCATGCGAGTCGGTCCCATCGGCCCGTCGCCATCGAGAGCCACCCGGTTGGCCCCCTCGCCCGAGGCGACCGCTTTGAGATCCGCTCCGGCGCAGAAGATGCCGCCCGCCCCGGTGAGCACCGCGACCTTGAGTTCGTCGTCGGCCTCGAACGCGGTGAACGCATCGACCAGCCGTTCCGCGGTAGGCAGATCGACGGCGTTGCGCCGGTCGGGCCGGTCGATGGTGACGGTCATCACCGGTCCGTCCCGTTCGGTCCTCACCGCTTCGGCCCCGGTGTCGTCGTTCGTCGCCATGGTCGTCGCCACTTCCTGATCTGCATGCACCGGTCACCCGGTCGTCGTGCGCCAATCCGATCACCGATTGCCCCAGGCTCACCAATCGCCCAAATCCCCGTTGTCGAACACCCGTTCGACTAGAGTCGTCTCATGAGCCGGAGCACCGCCAACGCGTTCGTCGCCGACCTCACGCCCCACCCGTTGAGCGATCGCGCCGGCGACGTGATGACCGCGGTGGAGGATCCCGCCACCGCGCCGTTCCAGGCATCGCTGTTCGCGTCCGGCGAGGCCGAGTTGGCCGAGGCCCGGTCGACCCAGCGGGTTCGCCTCGACGCTCGGTGCTGGGTCGATCACCGGCCCGACTGGCTCCGAGGGGCCGACGATCTGTTCGTCGAGCTCCAGCACGCGCTCCCGTGGCGCCACGGACGACGCAACATGTACGACCGCATGGTCGACGACCCCCGCCTGACCGCTCAGGTCGAAATCGACGACCCCCGCCTGCCCGATGTGGTCGGCTCCATCGTCCACTCGCTGTCGGCCCGTTACGACCGACGCTTCGACAAGATGTTCTGCAATTTCTACCGATCCGGAGCCGACAGCGTGGCGTGGCATCCCGACCGGGTCGGTCGCCACCAGATCGATCCGTTGGTCGCCATCGTGTCGCTCGGCGGTCCGCGCACGTTTCGGATGCGGCCCAGGGGCGGGGGCAAAAGCCGCTCGTTCGTACTGCACTCGGGTGACCTACTGGTGATGGGCGGGGCGTGCCAGCACCGGTGGGAGCACTCCGTTCCCAAGCAGACCAGGGGCGCGCCCCGAATCAGCCTCACCTTCCGCCACGATGCTCCCGAACCCAGTGCCCCCGAACCCAGTGCCCCCGAAATCCGTGCCCCCGGACCCGATTCCCACTAGCGCTCGGCACCGTCGGCCGAGTGCGGCCCGGAATCTCCGGCGACCGATAGCCGGGGCCACCCATAAGCTGGTGGAGTGAAGCTCCAAGACCTGGAACAGACCCTGCGGGAGCGGCGAAGCGCCGACCCCGCGGAGTCCTACACCGCTCGCCTGCTCGCCGACCCGGAGTTGGCTCAACGCAAGATCATGGAGGAGGCCTTTGAGGTCTGCCTCGAGATCGGTCGGCCAACGGTCGCCAAAGACCTCCTCGCCGAGGAAGCCGCCGATCTGCTGTACCACCTGCTGGTCGGCCTGGTCGGTGCCGATGTCGCCGTCGCCGACGTGCTCGCAGTACTCGAGGGCCGTCGGCGATGACCGCCCGGGTTGCAATCCCCTCGAAAGGAAGGCTGCGCGAGAAGGTCATCGATCTGCTCAGCCATGCCGGCTACAACCTCGCCGGGTTCGGTCGGGCCAACGCGTCGGTGGTCACCGAAGATATCGAGTTCATCGAGATGCGGCCCCGCGACGCCGCCGCCTGGTTGGCCGCCGGCCGCCTCGACGCCGCGTTCATCTCCACCGACACCGCTCTTGAGAGCCATATCGAGGACTGGCCGAGCACCCCGCTCGGCTTTTCCCGGTCCGATCTCGTCGTGGCCTGCCGCAACGACGCTCCCTACACCGGCATAGCCGACCTCGCCGGCGCAACCGTCGCCACCCATCTGCCGCACTGGACCAACCGGTGGTTCGCCGGTCAGGGCATCGATGTGGAGGTGGTCGCCATGGGCGGCGCACTCGAAGGCATCTGCGCCCGGGGCATGGCCGACGCCATCGTCGACCTGCGCGAAACCGGTGGCAGCCTGGCCCGTAACGCCCTTCGGGTGCTGGTCGACGTGCAACCGTGTGAGGCCGAACTGACGGTCGCACCCGAGGCCGCCCCGGAGATCACCGGGATGACCCTGCGCATCGATGCGGCCCGAACCGCGGCCGACACGCAGTATCTGATGCTGCACATCGCCCCCGACATGGTGGCCGACCTCGGCCAGGTCTTCCCCGGCCTCGCCGCGCCGACACTGTTACCGCTCGCCGGCCGCGACGATCTCGTCGCCGTCCACATCGTGGTCAAGAAGGAACGGCTGTGGTCGAAGCTCGCCGATCTGCGAGCGTTGGGTGCGTCGGGCATCGTTGCGCTCCCCACCGACGCAATCCTGGACTAGCTCTATGAGCTAACGTCGACGCAGCGAGGTTGGGGGATCTCATGGATGTTGCGTACGACGTACTCGTGTTCTACGGCGCGCTGGCCATTTGGGCTGGCACGCTGGTGTGGGGGTTTCGGGCCCGGAACTTCTGGCCGTTTCTGTTGACCGGACTCGGTCTCGCAGTGTTCCTGAACGGCCGCTACTTCGTCGAGGGCCACGCTGGCGGCATCGCGTTCTTCATTGGCATCTACGACGTGTTCGACAACCTTGGGTTGGGGCGCCACGATGGCGCGCCTGCGCT